>DATDBU010000117.1:0-43730 GCA_036524675.1 Chthoniobacterales bacterium
CCGGAAGGTGATACCGGTTGGCGATGCGCCGGAGTCCGACGCGCATTCCGATGGGGTCAATTGCCCAATCCCAGTTCGTGGTCTCCAAGTTCGGATTTCGTGCCGTCCTGTACAATCCCGGGACTCCCACCGATTCCGTGGTGCCCTTCTGGCCCGTTACGTTGAACGTGCCTTCTGAGACCCCGTCGAGGGGGTTCGATTCGTAGGTTAACGTGTGATAATAGTTAACACCCATAAAGTCCGGTATTCCCTCCTGGAGCAGATCGAAGTCTCCGTCTTCGATAGTAGGAGTTAGTCCCTGCGTCTTCAGATACTCGAAAGCGGCCTGCGGATACTTTGCCCAGCAATAGACATCCATCCACCAATGGTTCGTGAATTCCTCGGCATTCTCGAAAGCTAATATATCGTTTGGATGACTTGAAGCCGGATACGCGGGAGAATAAGCGAAACTGGGCCCTATCTTGCCGCGCGGCACGTACTTTCGGAAGGACCCGATCACCTTGGCGTTGGCGAGGAACGCGATGTGATTTGCTTCGTAGAAGCGTTTGCGGTCCTTTACGCCCGGCGGATGCATGGCCGTGAGGAAGCTATGCTTGGAGTTAAAATTCTGCTCGTTCAGGGAGACCCAATATTTTACCCGGTCGCCGAATCGCTTGTAGAGCGTGGTGCAATAGGAATCAAAGTCTTTGATGATCTCCCGCGACTCCCAGGCTCCGTATTCTGCCATCAAGGCTTGAGGGACATCCCAGTGATAGAGCGTCAGAACGGGTTCGATGCCGTGCTCAAGAAGCGCGTCAATGAGGCGATCATAGAAGAGCAGCCCAGCCTCGTTGACCTGACCTTTCCCGGCTGGGTAAATACGGGGCCAGCTTACCGAAAAGCGATAGGCTTTCAGACCCATCTCCGCCATCAGCGCGACATCCTCGTTGTAGCGATGATAGTGGTCGACGGCGATATCTCCGTTGCTGCCCTTGTAAGTCTTGCCTGGTATCTTGGTAAACAGATCCCAAACGCTGAGACCTTTGCCGTCGGCATCCCACCCCCCTTCCACTTGATATGCTGCCGAAGCGGATCCCCACAGAAAGCCGCTTGGAAATGGCTTGAGATGTTCGTGAATCATACGGATTTCAAGATTGCCGGCATGACGGCAGCATTTCGACAATCAAGGAAATGTTCGTCATGACAGAGGCTGAAGGGGTTGCAGTTAGAGAGGGGGACTGCCTAAAGCTACGGAGAGGATCGCCATGGGCAGTGGCCAATGTCAAGCGGCTTCGGGCGAACGTTGAAACGAGAACGTCGGCGGGTGAGGGGAGTTAACTCGAAAATGGCTTTGAGAATTTAACCACCAAGACACCAAGGCACAAAGAAAACAAAGAAAAGCACTTGCTCCAGCGCCGGGTTTCCAAGACGTAATTTCCAGCCTCAATTGGTAGCGTAGGACTTTCCTTGGCTTGGTGTTCTTGGTGCCTTGGTGGTTAATTCCAATCCGGGCTTTACCCGAAACTTTCCCCGCCTGGTTCTTCCTTTCTGCCGAAGCTTGCGGCGAACACGACGGCGGCCATTACGAGGTAGCCTGTCACCCATTTCCAGCCGGGGTGCAGCGCACCCGTGACGTCGCCGGGTTGAATGATATACGAATGCGCAAAACCTGTGAGCGATAACGCGGCGCCTACCAAGAGCCAGGCGGCTGCGGTTTTAAATTTGCGGTCGATGAGGCATGCCAGACAGGCCGAGAGAACCATGGACGTGTAAAGATAGCCTTGTTCCAGGGCAAAAACTCCGTCCAGGAACAAGCCCTGTTTGTTTTCGATGTTTCGAAACAACTCCGTCGAAAACGGTCCCAGCTCGTTTCCGCCAAAGCCCGCACCCGTTAGCGATTGTTTGACGATCATCGCCGAAAACGCCCCAAGCGCCGGCATCAGACCGAGCACGACCGCAGGCGCGTGTCTTTTTTCCGTGGCCTGAAAGGCTTGCGCGCCCATGGTAATGCCGATCCAGATGAGAATCGTCATCCCCGCTTCGATCGGCACGATGGCTCCGACGAGACTCAGCGCGCCGGTAAAACAAAGCAGTGCGATCGCAATGGCGTTCAAGGTCGAGTACCCAGCGCGCGCGCCGATCGATTTCCAGCCGGGGTGCCCAATGTAAAGCGTTGTCGGAAAAGGGGATCCGCACAGAGCTGCGGCAATGGTTCCAATGCCGTTCACAGCCAGCGATGATTTCGGCTCGTACCGGTCACCGGCCGCCGCCGCCGATTCAAGGCTTTGCATCGATCCCACGAGATTGATGAAGCCCATCGGCAAGATCATCGGCAAATAGGTGAGGCCGAGATGCAGCGCCGCAAAATTATCTGCGATACGCGGCAAGGGAACATGAAATCCCAAGGCGTCTGCATTGAAAACAAAACCTTTGATCGGGCTCGGCTGCCCCAATTGATACAGCAACCACGAAATCGCCGTCCCAAGAATCAACACGACCAAACCTCCGGGTAGTCGTCCGGGCAACCGCAATCCTCCATAGTAGATGCACAGGGTCAGCGCCAAAGTCGTGAAACCGATGAGCGGATACGTGTAGGCCCGAAACAAATATCCGGCTCCGATAAACATCAGCCCGATCCCCGCCAACGCTGAAAGCAACGCGGCACGGGGAGTTATTTTCAGCAATTTTCCCACGACGAACGCCCCGAGGAGTTCTATCAAGCCAGAGCCCATTCCTGCGACGAGGCCAGCCTGCCAGGCCACGGTTTGGGCGGCTTCCTTGTCCAGTCCGGACGCGAGCGCAACGTTTTGCGCGGGCGCCATCACGTAAAAAACGTAGACGAAAATCGGCAGGAGATTCACGCCGAACGGCAGCGCACAGACGTCTGTCCGATTCTCCTTTTTTCCCAATCGGATCGCTTGCCAGGCGTAAAAGGCATTGCCCAGGATGACGCCGACGGCCATTCCAGGCAGAATCCGACCGTAAATGATGTCGTTGGAGAAACCCAGGACCCCGTGACAAAGAGACGTCAGGAGGAGAAGATCGATCAGGTTGTTGAGACCAAGTGCAAAAAGTCCGTCAAAATCTCCGCGGGTGAACAATTTCATGCGTGCCCGGCGTCGGGAGCAATTTTCGCGCCGGGTCGAGTTTGACGAGGATCCACGCCCCCAAAAGCCCGAACCATGCACCAATACACACGTCGGATAAATGGTGCGCGTCGATGGTCATGCGAGCCAACGCCATCACCACGCCGCCGGCCAACAAGAGGCACGCAACTACTTTAATATAGAGCCCCCTTGCGACCTCGTTGTTTTTGTCGGGAGGAGGAAGGGTTTCTTTCCTTTTGCTTCCGCCGAATGCCAAAAAAAATGGGACCGCCAGGAAGCCGAATGCTGTCGCGGTATGCCCGCTTGGAAAGGAATTGAACTTGTTGCTCCCGATGAGCCATCGGCCGTCGTGACGCAATCCGTAAAAGCCTTGTTCGACGTGTTTTACGTTGGGGCGAGTCCGTCCTGTCGTCAGGCGCAAGGTGTTGGCCGCGGCGCCCGCAATAGTCGAGGCGAGCATCATTAGCAGAATGATCCGAGTCAGTTCCCGTTTGGCGCGCCACCAGCAAATTCCGCCTACGGCTGCCCCCGCCGCCATCAGCCAGGGCCAATCACCATAGTCCGAGATATGACCGGCCCAATCTTTGTAAACTTTTGTGCGGTGTTCGTGAATCCAATGTTCTACCGGAGTATCCAGCTGAAATGTGAGGAGCGTCAGCAAGCCTAAAACGAGAAAGATGAGCGCCCCTGGCCGCCATGCGGGACGTCCCTGCCTTGAATCCGTTTGCGTGCTGGCGTTTTCCCCAGTAGCGATCATCCCTGCTTCTTAATCAGAATTCGCCTCGAATCCAACCGAATGTCCTCCACCGCGTCCGCGCCCTGTCCCGCGCGCATCCAGTTTTTCTGTCTCTTTCTCGTCGCTCTCCTGTTCCACATCGCGGGAAGCTGGTCACTGCCGCTCATTGACCGTGACGAGCCGCGTTTTGCGGAGGCGTCGCGGGAAATGCTTGAACGCCAGGATTTTGTCGTTCCGTATTTCAACAACGAATACCGGTTCGACAAACCGCCGCTCACGTACTGGCTCCAGACTGCGGCTTACCGCGTCTTTGGAGAAAATGAATTCGCCGCGAGGCTCCCATCTGCGTTCGCTGCGGCGGGAATTGCGGTCATTCTGCTGGCGTGGGGATGGCGCATGTTCGATTCCGGGACAGGCTGGCGGGCGGCTATTATCTTTTCTCTGTCCCTACAGGTAATCATGCACGCGAAGGCTGCCGTCGCGGATATGCTGATGGTTTTTTTCGTGGCGCTTGCCGCCTGGGCAGGTTGGGAAATGACACGTGACGCTGCAAAACGGGTGCCCCTGAGCTTTTGGTGGTGGATTTTTTTCCTGTCGCTCGGCATGGGTTTCCTGGCAAAAGGTCCCATTGCGTGGCTCGTCATCGTGCCGGTGGCCGTTTATATCTCGTTGGCTGAAGGCAAAAAATCGTGGCCGTGGTTCGTAGTTGGGATCGCCGTTACATTGGCTGTTACCGCATCGTGGGGTATTCCAGCCCTTGGCCGAACCCACGGCGAATTCCTCAAAGTTGGCATCGGCAAACATGTCGTCGGGCGTTCACTCGCCAGCATGGAAGGCCACGGTTCAAAGGGCCTTTTGGGCTATATCGCAACCTTGCCCCTGTATTTCGTGACGATTTTTCTGTCATTCGCGCCGTGGTCCGTTCGCCTTCCGGCTCTCATTCGCAGCTGGCGCGATCTTTGGAGAAAACCTGATACGGGATTTTTGCTTTGGAACGTCGCCCTCGTTTTCTGCCTGTTTACTTTGATCAAGACAAAGCTTCCGCATTACACGCTTCCCGCTTTCCCGATGCTCGCACTCGTGATCGCCCACCAATGGCCGGTTGGCGAGGCAGCGCGGTTCCGCAAGATGGCAATCGGAATGGCTGCAGTCATCCTCGTCCTCGCGTTCGCCGTTTTCCCGCTTGTGCGCAGCCAATTTCCGGCGCTGCATCTGGCGCGGTTGAGCCGGGACGTGCTCAGACCGGAAATGGAGTTCGCCTCTTATGAATTTCAGGAGCCGAGTCTGGTCTGGTATTTTCGTGAGTATGTTCACGGCTTTTATAGAAAGGTCGATCCTCGCAAAGCCGCGAAGTACATGAAAAAAGACGGCCCTCGTTTCTACATTCTTCCAACGAGCGAATTCAGTTCCGCCTTCCCTGGGAAAGAGTTGGATCCGAATTGGAAAATTTTCCGGCACCAAGGCTGGAATGTGGCCAAAGGCCAGCAGATCGATCTCACGATGATCGTCAAAATTGGGGACTAATGCAGTTACGACGCGGCTGAAAGTCACCACCAAGACGCAACGACGCCAAGGGAAAGGCACCACATGCAGATCCTCATTAAGCTTACTCTTTAATTTTGACTTGCTCTGCGGAATGGGCTGAAGGCTCCCGGAGTAAGTTAAAGTTAAAGAGCAGGAGCAGGAATGAAAAGGATGGGGTGACCGACGGGATTCGAACCCGCAACAGCCAGAACCACAATCTGGAGCTCTACCGTTGAGCTACGGCCACCATCGCTGGGAAAGCAGGGCAAAATCAGTAACGCTCTTTCTCACAGCGCGCAATTGGAATTTGCCGCCGCAAAAAATTCCAAAAAATCCCTTGTCATGTCCTACTGATTCGGTAGGTATTACCACGACCGACGGGACAACCCCGAGGCCCCAACGACATACCCACCCAGACTTACTACGCGACCGGATCACCGGAGGGAGCCCACGCAGCGATCAAAACCGTTGCTGGGGCAGAAAATATCCTTAACCCGCAAGCCCTTAACCCAAGTTTTAAAACCTTTCGTAACTGATGCGTAACCATTTTCTAAAAACTGCTGCTGCCGCAATCCTTGTCGGCGCTGCCGCGCTGCCCGTAGCAGCTCAGGACAGCGGCCCGCTGATCGATAAACTCGTCGAAAAAGGTGTTCTCACCGATCAAGAAGGCGAGGAGGTCCGCGCGGAACTTATCAAAGACTTCCAATCCTCTTCCCCAGCGGGCAAATTGCGCCTTAGCGATTCCATTAAGGAGCTCAAGCTTTATGGCGACGCCCGCCTGCGCTGGCAATACGACGACAGCCAGCAACAGATCCCCAACCAAAATCACGTAACGCAGCGCTCCCGCATTCGCTACCGGCTGCGTCTTTACGCAGATTTCAAATTCACGGACCACTTCTTTGGTGGTTTCGGGCTCGAAACTGCGTCGGCTGCCGACTCCGGTATGCAAACCGTCAACGGCGGTTTCGCCGATTCAGATATTTTCATCAGCCGCGCCTTTCTTGGCTACAACTTCGACGACTGGGGAACGGCGGTAGCGGGTAAACAAAAAAATCCCTTTTACAGCAACGAGCTCTATTGGGATGCCGATATCCAGCCCTTCGGACTCACGGAATCCGTTGCTTTCCACAAACTTTTCGGCTCTGAGGAAAAAGAAGCCCCAACGTCTTCAGGACTCGCCAAGGATGGGAAAACGGTGGCACCTCCTGCGCCGGCTGGAAATGGAAGTGGATTTGAGCTGACCCTGGTCGCCGGGCAATTCTATTTCAACGATAACAACGAAGCGTTTGGCGGAAACTTCCCCAATTACAATCCTCCCCCGGATAGCGATGCCTCGAACGATGCCTTCGTCTTTCAGCAGCAATTGATCGCGACTTACAAATTCAGCAAAAAGACATCAATCACCGTCGCCCCTGCGTACATCTTTTACAACGCAGCGGATCTGGGATCGGAGGTCGCGAATGCCAATACGCAACCATTTGCGGATGCAACCGGTGTTTCCGGGGAAACCCGTTACCTCTCGGTCATCAATGTTCCAGGGGACTTCAAATTCCCGCTTGGACCACTCAACGCAAAGGTTTACTGGGAGTTCGCATGGAACATTGATGGCGAGGACCGTTACGAGAAGATCTATCAACTCGGATTTACCGTTCTTGATCCAGAAACCGGCTTGCAAGTGGATCCCGTTACTGGAAACCCGGTCAACTACATTCCGCTTGGGCACGACGACAAGGACGACATCGCCTGGCTGCTCGGCCTCGAAATCGGCCAGGGCAAAGGCAAGGGCGCCTGGACTCTCTTTGCGAACTATCGCCAGGTGGGTATCAGCTCCATCGATCCTAACCTGAACGATTCCGACTTCGCCCTCAGCCGTCTTAACGTCAAAGGATGGAGGATCGGCGCGACGTATTGGGTGACAGACTTTTTCCAGATCGCACTTACAGCGCAGATTGCGGACAACCTTGAGGAAAACCTTCGCGGCGGCCACGCCACGGGCGGTGAGAATCTTGCCGACCTCAACACGGCGAACATCTATCAAGTCGATCTCAACTGGAAATTCTAGCATGCAGGGATGGGGGCCAGGAGCGCCGTCCCCGAGGACGGCGCACCCCCAAGGGACCAGGCAACCGCTAACGACTCAACTGCAGGAAAACAAAATTACCCAATGAAAAAATTCGTATTCAACATTCTAGCCGCCAGCGCTTTGCTCACAACGGGAGCATTCGGCCAGATTAAACTCCTTAACGTCTCCTACGATCCTACGCGGGAACTCTACGCCGAGTACAACAAACTTTTTGCCAGCCACTACAAAAAGGAAGCAGGCAAAGACGTCGCCATCGAGCAATCCCATGGCGGTTCTGGCAAACAGGCTCGTGCCGTTATCGATGGCTTGCCGGCAGATGTTGTCACACTCGCTTTGGCCTATGACATCGATGCTGTCGCTGACAAAGGCCTGGTCGACCCAAAATGGGAGGAGGCATTTCCCAACAACAGCTCGCCCTATACCTCCACGATTGTTTTCCTAGTAAGAAAGGGCAATCCGAAGGGAATCAAGGATTGGGATGACCTCATCAAGCCGGGCGTTCAGGTTATTACTCCGAATCCAAAAACCTCCGGTGGCGCCCGTTGGAATTACCTGGCGGCTTGGGCCTACGCGAAAGACAAACTCAAGAAGGACGATTCAGGCATAAAAGACTTTATCAAAGCGCTCTTCAAGAATGTGCCGGTTCTAGACACCGGCGCCAGAGGTTCGACGACTACATTCGTTCAGCGCGGGATTGGAGACGTCCTCCTGGCTTGGGAGAACGAAGCTTATCTGGCACTGAAGGAGTTCGGCCCGGAAAAATTCGAAATTGTAACGCCATCCTTCAGCATTCTCGCAGAGCCGCCCGTCGCCGTTGTCACGAAGAATGCCAGCAAGAAAGGCACGTTCGAAATCGCGCGCGAGTATTTGAAATATCTCTACTCCGACGAAGCGCAGGAGATTATTGCCCACAACTTCTACCGCCCCAGCTCCGCGGCGATTGCCGCGAAATATTCGGATAAATTTCCGAAACTGGACCTGGTAACTATCAAAGAATTCGGCGGCTGGCGTGAAGCGCAGAAAACGCATTTCAACGACGGCGGCGTCTTCGATCAGATCTACGGCCTGTAGCCAACACATTTCCACGGGGGTCAGTTGCCGGGTGCGAACCAGAAGGAGCGCACCCGGCAGACTCTCGAGCAACACCCCAATGAACCATTCCATGGCAACCCAAACACAACCCGCAATACGCCGGGATTTCGTAGAGGAATCCTGGATCGCCAAAACAGTGAACCGCTTCCTACGTCCACTGTTTGAATCCGCCCGCAAATCGAGCAGTCTCATCGTGAGCGATGGACTCCGCTTCGAGGTGGATGGGTGCCCCTTTCATGTCCCCAAATTCATGTTCCTCGGCGAGCGCGGCGGAGGCGTGCCGATCCGGGCGGCTATTTTTGCCGGCTTTGATACGCTGGGACTGAATTTATCCATCGCACTGGCGAAACTGGTTGCGGACTTCGAAGCTCGTCCGCAAGCGAGCAAGGATTACGCCCTGTTCTTTTATCCGGTGGTCAATCCTCGAAGCGCCGGCCCGGTAGAATTCGCACCCGATTTGGACCGCGCTTTCTGGAAAAACTCGACCTTGCCCGAGGTATGGTTCCTGGAGAGTGAAATGCGCAAACTGTATTTCCAAAGCCTCATCAGCCTTCGAGTGACGCCTTGGGATGAAGGGTTTGCGACCGTGCACAGCAAGTTCCTGGGAGATGAAGTCGTCGCGCCGTCTCTGCAGGAAATCAGTCACCTCGTCAATCTTCGCTCCGAACCCATTGTCGTCCGGGATCGCGATTCCGCTTCCGGCAGGTTTGGGCCACCCGAAGGCGCAAAGCCGGCGCCGTTCGAGTTGGAACTGAACATCCCGCTAACCACGTCTCTCGACGACCAGATCGAAGCCATCGACATTTTCACCCGGGAAATTCTTCAAAACTACCGGCGCGTGATCAGCCATGCGCAGGATCTCTAATTACAAAATCGACCATGAGTACTTCCGCACCCGTTTACGCAAATCCCGACGTCCTCGTTGAAACTTCCTGGCTGGAAAGCCACCTCTATGATCCGGGCATCCGCATTGTGGAGAGCAACGAAGACATTCTTCTCTACGATACCGGTCACATTCCTGGCGCCATTCATATCGATTGGCGACGCGATCTTCAGGATCCCGTCCAGCGCGATTACATTTCGCCGGAGGCATTCGGCAAGTTGCTCAGCAAAAAAGGAATCACTCCGGAACACACCGTCATTTTCTACGGCGATAAATCCAACTGGTGGGCCGCTTATGCTCTATGGGCGTTCCGGCTTTTTGGTCACGACAAGGTAAAAATTCTTAACGGCGGGCGTGACAAGTGGATTGCTGAGAAACGCGAAACGACGCGTCAGGTGCCCGTCTATCCCGGGGTGAGTTATCCAACGCCGAAGGTGCCGGACCCGACGCATATCCGTGCTTTCAAAGACGATGCGCTCAAACAGAGCAATGAACGGCGTCCATTGATTGACGTTCGTTCGCCCGGCGAATTCAAAGGTGAAATAACCCATTTGCCGGAGTATCCGCAGGAAGGCGTTCTTCGCGGCGGTCACATTCCTGGGGCGAAAAGCGTTCCGTGGAAACGGGCAGTCAACGACGACGGAACGTTCAAATCCGCTGCGGACCTTCGTGGTATTTACCAAGGCGAACTCGGGCTGAAACCTGACGACGATACGATTGTTTATTGCCGAATTGGAGAACGCTCCAGCCACACGTGGTTTGTGCTTAGCTATTTGCTCGGTTTCCCGAAAGTCAGGAACTACGACGGCTCCTGGACGGAGTGGGGCAACAGCGTGCGCGTTCCGATAGAAGTCGGTGTTTAGTAGTTAGTAGTGCTCCCGAATGAAACGCATATTGCTGGTTGTAACTTTCGCGTTTGCGCTTGCGGGTCTCTCCCAAGCGCAAACGAAAATTCTTAACGTCTCCTATGACGTGTCCCGGGCATTCTACAAGGAATACAACCCGCTTTTCGCCGCGCAGTGGAAGTCCAAGTCTGGCAAAGACATCGCCATCGAGCAATCACACGCAGGTTCGAGCAAACAGGCTCGAGCCGTCGTGGATGGTCTTCCGGCAGACGTTGTGACGTTCAATCAAGACACGGATATCGATCTGCTGGTTGACAGGGGTCTGGTGAATCAAGATTGGAAGAGCAGGTTGCCCTACGGGAGCTCGCCTTATTCGTCGGTTATTCTGTTCCTGGTTCGCGCTGGCAATCCCAAGGGGATCAAGGATTGGGACGACCTGGTTAAGCCTGGTGTGCAGGTGATCGTGCCAAATCCCAAGACCTCGGGGAATGGACGCTACAGCTACCTGGCTGCGTGGGCGTACGCGCTGAAGAAAAACAATGGAGACCAGGCTGCGGCGAAGGATTTTGTTGCGAAATTATTCAAAAACGTCCCGGTGCTGGACACAGGGGGACGGGCAGCGACGACTACGTTCGCACAGAACGGTATCGGCGATGTGCTGCTTACGTTTGAAAGCGAAGTGTTTGCGATCAAAGCCGATCCTACAGTCGGTGTAAGCAAGCTCGATAGCGTCGTTCCGTCGCTCAGCATTGTTGCCGATGCGCCAGTTGCGGTTGTGGACAAGAATGTCGACAAAGCCGGGACACGTGCCGCAGCAGAAGACTATTTGAAATATCTCTTTTCGCCCGAAGGCCAGGAACTGGCTGCCAAAAACTACTTTCGTCCTCGCGATCCGGCAGTTCTGGCCAAGCATAAGTCAGAGTTTCCGGAATTGCCGTTGGTTTCGGTTGACGAAACGTTTGGCGATTGGAAGAAAGCGCAGGCCGAGCATTTCAGCGACGGCGCATTGTTTGATCAGATTTACATAGCGAATTAGGCGTGCTAGCTACAACGACAACAATCACCTCAAATGAGTCTCTACTATCCAAATATCCTCGAAGCCATCGGTAACACTCCGCTCATCAAGCTCAACCGTGTTGCTGCAGATGTTGATGCCACGATTGCGCTCAAGGCGGAGTTTTTCAATCCGCTGGGCAGCGTAAAAGATCGTATCGGTCTTGCAATGATCGAAGCCGCAGAGAAGAGCGGCGAACTAACACCCGATACGGTCATTATCGAACCCACGAGCGGCAACACAGGGATCGCGCTGGCGTTTGTTGCGGCCGCAAAAGGTTACAAGCTGATTTTGACCATGCCCGAGAGCATGAGCCTTGAGCGCCGGACGCTGCTGGCCCTGCTGGGAGCGCAACTGGTGTTAACTCCAGCCGCCCAGGGCATGAAAGGTGCCATTGCGAAGGCCGAGGAACTCCGCGCTGCGACGCCCGACGCGTGGGTCCCGCAGCAATTCAACAACCCTGCAAATCCGGCAATTCATCGCAAGACAACGGCCGAGGAAATCTGGCGGGATACGGATGGGAATGCAGATATCCTGGTTTCCGCCGTGGGGACGGGAGGAACGATCACGGGCGTCAGCGAAGTCATCAAGAGCCGCAAACCTTCCTTCCAATCCATTGCTGTCGAGCCGGCGGATTCCCCGGTGATCACGCAGACGCGCAATGGCGAGCCGCTCAAGCCAGGCCCGCACAAGATTCAGGGAACCGGCGCCGGATTCGTTCCTGTTAACCTCCACCTGGATATTGTCGATGACGTGATCACGGTGACCAACGACGATGCCATTCAGACGGCGCGTCGCCTGGCCAAAGAAGAAGGCCTGCTCGTCGGGATCAGCACCGGTGCCAATGTTTTTGCGGCACTTCAAGTCGCCAAACGTCCTGAAAATCGAGGCAAACTTATCGTCACGATTGGTTGTAGCACAGGCGAACGGTACCTGAGCACGGCGCTTGCGGAGGAAGCGCGCGCGGCGGTGTCGGCGTAGGAGTTTTAAGTTTGTCGGTTTGTAAGTCTTCGTTGCGGCGGTTTTTGCAAGGAGGGGCGCTTTTCAGGCGCCCGTTTGCAGGCGGTTGGAACCGCATCTCCTTGGTCGTCCGCTCGAAACCGCCGTATTCAGTGCTGTTCGCCGAAGTAAAATAAGAGTGCGATGTCCGGGCAGACGCTGGGACATCGCTGCTCGTTGTGCCAGCTGGTTTGCAATCGAGGCGATTATTTTTAATTCTGCGCCCATGCCAAGTGTTGCCATCATCGGAGCTTCATCGGACCGGAGAAAATTCGGGAATAAAGCCGTGCGAGCGTATCTGCAGAAGGGGTGGACGGTTTATCCGGTAAACCCCCGCGAGGAGCCGATCGAAGGATTGCAAACCTTCCGGACGATCGCCGAGGTGCCCGGGCCGATCGACTACGTCAGCCTGTACGTGCCGCCGAAAGTGGGCCTGGAGGTATTGCCTGCTGTGGCTGCACGGAAACCGAAGGAAGTGTGGCTGAATCCGGGGGCGGAAAGCGACGAGCTGGTTGAAGCGGCATCGAAGCTCGGTCTACAAACTGTGCTTGCGTGCTCGATCCTCGCGATTGGACTGAGCCCGTCGTCGTTGTGAGAATTCGCCCCGTGCCCGCTCACTTTTTGTACGCTCACGCAGATTTTGGTTCGACTAAAGCCGAATTTTTCTACAAAAAGGGCCCAGGTTATTTTTAAACCTCTCACCCCACCAGACTCCCATGAAAGCAAGCTCCTCCCGAATCACCGTTATAAACCGTCACGCAGCGGCGTAGTTCAACGAACTACTTACGCAATGTCTGGAAGCAAGCTCTTGGGTGGAGGACAAAAGAGGCGGTGAAATCCGGATTTTCCCCCGTGCGCGCACGGGAACGTTTTTTGGTATTTGGGGCCCCTTCCATCGAGGAAGATGAGATCGAAGAGGTCGTAGCCAGTCTTCGCAGCGGGTGGATTGGCACCGGGCCGAAAGTGACTCGGCTGCAGGAGGAATTTGTGCGTTACAAGGGCGGCGAGCGAATTGGCGTTGCGGTGAATTCCTGCACGGCCGCCCTGCATCTGAGCATGCTGGTAGCGGGTCTTCACCCAGGTGACGAGGTGATTACGACCGCGCTGACTTTTTGTTCCACGGTCAACTCGATCATCCACGCAGGGGCCACTCCGGTGCTCGCGGATGTGGATCCCGGCACCATGAATATCGATCCCGATGATGTGGAACGGAAGATTACCCCGAGAACAAGGGCGTTGATTCCGGTCCACTTTGCCGGTCGCCCCTGTGACATGGATTCGCTGTGTGCGTTATCCAGGCAGCACGGCCTGAAGATCGTCGAGGACTGCGCACATGCCATTGAGACGCAGTATCGCGGACGCCCCGCGGGAACCTTTGGTGACTTCGGCTGCTTCAGTTTCTATGTGACCAAGAACATGACCACCGTGGAAGGCGGTATGATCCTTGCCGCAAACGCCGTTGATGGTGACCGGCTGAAAGTGCTGTCTTTGCACGGCATGAGCCGCGACGCCTGGAAACGTTACGGCGACGAGGGCTACAAGCATTACCAGGTGGTCAATGCCGGTTTTAAATACAACATGACAGATTTCGCCGCATCGCTGGGGTTGCACCAGTTGGCGCGGATCGAGCGGGGCTGGCTCCGCCGCCAGCAAATCTGGCAAAAGTATCAGGAGGCTTTCCGCGATTTACCCTTGGGCTTGCCTATTGCGGATGAGCCGGAGACCCGTCACGCGCTTCACCTGTATACGGTTCTCATCGACGAAAAAGTCACCGGTGTCTCCCGGGATGCGTTTCTGGATCGGATGACGGCGCATCATATCGGAGTCGGCGTCCATTATCTGAGCATCCCCGAGCACCCGTTTTATCGAGAACGGCTGCGAACCAGTCCCGAGGATTACCCGGAAGCCATGCGTATCGGCCGGCAGACGGTCAGCCTGCCTTTGGCGGCGAATCTTTCCGATGAGGACGTGGAAGATGTGATTCTGGCGGTCAAACGTTCGTTGCAGTCGTGAAGTCATTTCACGCCTTCACTGATTACTGCCTCGAGACCGGTCCGGATGACTGCAGCGGGAAGAGATGTATACCCTGTCAGCCGCCGTCAGTCGTGATTGCTTCCAACAGATAACCAACCCTTATGCTACTTAAACCCAACGATCACATTTTGTTTTATGGCGACAGTATTACGGATTGCGGACGGAACCGGACCGCGGTGCCGGACGCGGATGATGGGCTTGGGAATGGCTACGTGCGACTTGCCCATGCGCGGTTGCAGGCGGATTTCCCGCGGTTGAATTTGCGGACGACCAATCGAGGCATTTCCGGGGATCGCGTTTATGATCTGGAATCCCGGCTGCAGCAGGATGTGCTCGATTTGAAACCGACAGTCGTGTCGATATTGATCGGCATTAATGACACGTGGCGTCGCTACGATTCAGCGAAATTGATTTCGTCGCCCGAGGAGTTTGGCGCTTCCTATCGCCGGATTCTGGAAAAACTGGCGAAAGAGCTGGCGGCGAAAGTAGTCATTTTGGAACCGTTTCTACTGCCGGTGCCCGAGGATCGGCGGGAATGGCGCGAGGATCTGGATCCCCGCATTCATGTGGTGCGTGATTTGGCGGTGGAGTTTGGAGCGCATTATCTGCCGCTGGACGGCCTGTTTGCGCAGGCGTCTGCTCGGCGTTCGGCACCCTTCTGGTTGCCGGACGGCGTTCATCCCAGCGCTGCCGGTCACGGTCTCATTGCGGACGCCTGGGTCAGGCTGGTCAGTTAAAATGCGGAAGGGGATGATCGTGGCCCTTGTAAATGCGATGGCCGCGCACGATTTCGTCGGATGAAACCCGGTGGAGATCGAGCTCGGGAAGAGCTTCCACCGGAAAGAAGGCGACCTCGCTGGTTTCGCCGCTGGATGCCGGCGAACCGCCGACCAAGTCGCAAAGGAAATAGAGCTTGTAGATGGAAAGCGTGTCGGTCGGATAGCCGGCACGTTCCTTGTCCACAACGGATGTCAGCTGCCGGGCTTTTACAAGGTAGCCACTCTCTTCGCGCACTTCTTTTTCCACGTTTTCGGCGGGACTCACATTGACCTCGGCGAAACCGCCCGGGGCTGTCCATTTGCCGGAGGCCGTCTCTTTCACCAGCAGGACTTCGCCATCGCGATAAACGAGGCCGCGGACGTCCACTTTCGGGGTGGGATAGCCGCTTTCGAGCGGCCATTGGAAGTCGGGAAGCGGCTTGGTAATTTGAAGTATTTCACTCGCGATGGCGTGAATGCGTGCGTAGCGATCCGTGTTGTAGTGGTCAGCCGCATAGGCGAGGCCTGCCTGTGCGAGGGCGGCCAGTTCGCGTGAAAGGTGAAGCAGTGTGGGCATGGCGGAAGACTTATCGGTTATCGGTTATCATTTGTCAGGTCCTGGAATTCCAGTGCAGCATTTTGGACGACCTCTATGTCCGGACTCGATATCGCAATGGCCATTCCCGATTTGTGGCAGCAGGACGCGGTTCGCCTGCTGCGCGACGGCCTGGATGTGGTGGTGCACGCACCGACGGGGGCGGGGAAGACGTTTATTTTCGAAATGCTTGTGCCCTCGTTGCGGGGGCAGGCCGTTTTTACGGTCCCGACCCGCGCCCTGGCCAATGACAAGCTGGCCGAATGGCGGGCGCGTGGCTGGGACGTGGGTATTTCGACCGGCGATATCGCGGAGAATTTGAACGCGAAAGTCATCGTAGCGACGCTGGAGACGCAAAAGGGTGCTTTTCTACGAAAAACGGGACCGCGACTGCTGGTCATCGATGAATACCAGCTCCTTTCGGATGAACGGCGCGGAGTGAATTACGAGCTTTGCATCGCACTCGCTCCGCCAGGAACGCAGCTTCTGCTCCTGAGCGGCAGTGTGGAAAACCCGCAGGTCGTCACTGATTGGCTGAAGCGTCTCGGCCGTCGTGCCGTGCTTATCCAGCATGCAGAGCGGCCCGTGCCGTTGGAGGAAGTGCTTGCTCAGGATTTAAGGGCGCCTATTTCGCCATCCATTGCCGGGTTTTGGCCCAAGCTCGTTGCCCGCGCGCTTGCTGCTGGACTCGGACCATTGCTGATTTTCGCCCCCAGACGCAAGGCGGCCGAGGAAATGGCCGCGGCTCTGGCTTCGAATCTGCCGTCTTGGGATCCTTTGACGCTTTCGCCTGAGCAAATGGCGCTGGCAGGCGAGAAACTGGCGCGCGCGTTGTCCGGTCGCGTGGCGTGGCATCATAGCGGGTTGAGCTATGCATTGCGTGCCGGCTTGATCGAGCCATTGGCAAAACGCGGCCATTTGCGGGTCGTCGTCGCAACGATGGGACTGGCTGCAGGCATCAATTTTTCCATGCGCAGCGTCCTTGTCGCCGGAACATCGTATCAGTCGGGATTCCGCCATGTTGAACTTCGCCCCGACGAATTGCTTCAGATGTTTGGCAGGGCCGGGCGCCGGGGACTGGACGAGGTGGGATACGTGCTCACGACGACGGATTTACCACGGCTGTTTGATTCGCATCCACAGCGTCTGCGCCGTGCCGCGCCACTGGACTGGCCATCGTTCATTGCTGTGATGCAGGCGGCTGTCGAACGAGACGAAGATCCGTGCGCTGCCGCCGTTGAGGTTACCGGTCGCCTTTTTAGCGCACAGCGTATCGCGGTGGGATACGAGGACGCGCTCCAAAAGAAAGCGACGTTTCCCTGTGGACTCATGGCGGATACGGAACGAGCTCGCCTGGTGAGGCGCTTCGACGTGGAAATGTTCAACAGCCGGGGCGAATGGGAGTTGCAACCGAAACAGGCCGAACATGCGACCCTTGGCGATGCATTGATTTTTGAAAACGATCGCTGGCGCCCGGCACTCAGTCTGGCAGCGACTTTGACTGGGATTGGCACTGGAAATTTGTGCAAGCTGCCGTCCTTGCGCGGACGAAAAATCTACGGACGCGAATGGATTGCCGCCACGGTTCGGGACGGGGTTATTCGTCCGACTCAACCGGTTCGCAAACAGTTGCGTGAAGCTGGTTTTCGCGAGACGCGACAGTTTTCCGAAGAGGAATTTTTCGAAAAGGTTCGCCCGATCCTGGAGGCTAGGATCAAAACAGGAAAATTGGTGGAACTCACCATCCGCCTCCAACATGTGGTCGCCCGGATTTCGTATGCCGACGAACCAACGGAAGCATTTCGCGATCGGCTTGGCGCGTATCTGATTCTTCCGCCGACGCGTCGTGAGTTGCCGGAAGTTTGTCGCGATTGCCCCCATCGACCGGATTGTGAAGCCCGAAAACCGGATATGACCCCCGCGATGGCATGGAGGAGCCTGGGCTTGGTGGAGCCTGACGGCAAACCGACGCTGCGCGGACGCGTCTTCAGTTTCTTCAATCACGGCGAAGGTCTTGCAATTGCTGCAGCGTTGGAGCGGGACGACTATCCGATCGAGGATGTTGTCTACGATTTGGCGGACATTCGTGCCGGGCACCGTTTTGCGGGTGATGATTCGCCGTACGGCGGACGCCTCGGATTTGTCTGCCAGCAAGCCTATCGACGCATGGATTTCCCGGGCTACCTGGAAATGGGCGTGCCGGTGGGCTTTGGCAACGGCGCCGGAGAGATCATGCGGGAATTGGCGCTTTATGGCGGCAACCGCAACCGATTTCTAACGGAAGAGCTGCGCCCCGGCGACATCGAACGCGCCCAACTGGAATGGCGCAGCCTCCTCCGCCAAGTCGTCGCGGCCCCACCGCTCGAGTGGCAACGCTGGATCGACTTGCAAACCGCGGCCCGCATCGTTTTAGAAAGCGCCGTGGGAAAATCCGTGCGCGCCGCTTTTCCTGCATTATCCGGCGATCAAATGCAGAGATACGGCAAGGCACTCCCCCAACTGTAGCGGCGGTCCCGCTCTGGCGGGATCCTCCAACCAGTCCGGCGAAGGGAAAATACGGAAAGCCCTCATCGAAGCCGACGTCGGTCAGCTCTGCAGCACGCAGATTCCCGTCTGCCTCTGGTAGGGCGCGCTCGCCGAGCGCGCCGCCCCTCCGCGACCGGCGCAAGCAACCGTTTTTTGTCGGCGCGCGAAAAATGGGCACGCTCATCGACCGGGTTCACCTTCCGACTGGCTGGAGGCCATCGTCGCCCTGCCCGAACAGCTCTTCTACAATACCGGCATCTCCACCTATCTCTGGATCCTCACCGACCGAAAGTCCGCCAGTCCGGCATCGGCCCGCAAAGGGAAAATCCAGCTTATTGATGGCCGCAACTTCTGGGTGCCGATGAAAAAGAGCCTCGGCAACATTCAGGAATATTTTGAGCGCGAAGTCCTCCCGCACGTGCCGCGTCCGCTCGAAGCCATCGAGAGCGACATCAAACAGCTCGAAGGCGAAATCCTCGCCCTGCTCAAGGAGGTCACGGCGTGAGGCGATGCCTTGACCTGGCCATCTCGATCGAGCATCACTGTATGCATGAGAACGACGTTGAACATCGATGATGCACTCCTCGCTCAGGCTGGTGAATACACCGGGCAGACCGAGAAAACCACGCTGGTTCGCATGGGGCTGGAGGCGCTCATCGAGCGCGAAGCCGCCCGGCGCCTCGCCGCCCTGGGCGGGACGATGCCCAGCTTGACCGTGCCGCCGCGCCGTCGGGCGGAAACCGCACGCCGGCGCCGATGATTCTCGCGGACACCTCAGTGTGGGTTCAACATTTCCGACGCGGTCTGCCGGATTTCGCGGCCGCGTTGGCCCAGGGGGCGATTTCCATTCATCCCGTGGTGCTGGGAGAGCTGGCCACCGGCAATCTCGCGAAGCGCGAGCAAACGCTGGTCAGTCTCCGTCGGCTGCCGCGCGCGGTGGCCGGCTCGACCGAGGAGTGCCTGGCCTTCATCGAGTCGCAGTCGCTTTACGGCCGCGGCCTCGGCTGGAGCGACGTGCAACTGCTGGTAGCAGCGCGCCTTTCCGCTCAAGCGCTCTGGACCCTTGACAAGCCCCTCGCGACTGCGGCCACCGAACTCGGCATCGCGCATCAAAAGCCATGAACCTGCCGCCGTATCCCAAATACAAACCCAGCGGCGTCCCGAATGGCTCGGCGATATGCCGGAGCATTGGATTACTAAAAAGCTTGGTTGCGAAGCTCGGCTACAGGGTGGATTCGCCTTCAAATCCGAGATTTTTGATTCGGAAGGTATTCCTGTGGTCCAGATGAATAGCATCAAGGCTGGCGTGCTAGAGTTGGAACAGGCCAAGCGTATCTCCGATGCCGAAACATTGAGAGAGTTCACACTCGTCGCGTTCGACTGAAGGCAGGGAAAAGAAGCGAAACTCGGCGCGTCTCACCGTGGCCGAAGTAAAAAAATCCCTCGCTTTTCCTGAACCTTTTCGACAGGAAAAACGGCGGTCACTCCCTTCAGTCCCCTTCATGCCCAGTTACGGTCTCTTCAAACGATTCGTCCAGTTCCTCGGCCCAACTCGGTTTCGAAGCCAAACTCTGGTTTGCTGCCGATAAACTCCGCAACAACATGGACGCCGCGGAACCGGAGCAAAGCGGAGACAGCCAGCCGCAGGCTGAGCGAAGGGCGAGCGAGACAATCGCCGTCCCCGGCCAGCTCTTCTACAGCACGCCGATTCCCGTCTGCCTCTGGTTCCTCGCCCGGGACAAATCCGGTAGGGCGCGCCCGCCGAGCGCGCCGCCCCTCCGCGACCGGCGCAAGCAGACGCTTTTCATCGACGCGCGAAAAATGAGCACGCTCATCGATCGAGTCCACCGCGAGCTGACTGCCGACCTCGAGAAAATCGTCGGCACTTACCACGCATGGCGCGGTGGCCGGCCGTCAAAGCCAAAGGTTGTGGGTTCGAACGTTTACACAGACGTCCCCGGCTTCTGCAAATCCGCCACCGCCGTCGAAATCGCCGCCCACGGCTACGTGCTCACCCCCGGCCGCTACGTCGGCGCCGAGGAAGCCGCGGACAACGGCGAACTTTTCGAGGAAAAAATGCCGCGCCTCGTCGCGGAGCTAAACGCTCAGTTCGCCGAATCCGCGAAACTTGAGGAGGCCATCAAAGCAAATCTGAGGGGGTTGACATATGGGCCCTGAATACCTAAATCCAGAGACGATGCGCCGCATCGTGTCTGACGCCCTCGCGGAGTTCTTGATGCAAGATATGGAGTTATTGCACGTAAGTGTTAACGAGCGCACTCTGGCGCATCGCCTAGCAATTTACATTGAGAACCAGGTGGAAGGCTGGCATGTGGACTGTGAATACAATCGGGATCGACATTTTCCAAAAATGCGCCCTTCCGACCGGAAGAAGATCATTCCCGACATCATCGTTCACCGGAGGAACTCCCCGCGAAACCTTCTAATCGTTGAGATCAAGAAGACATCGCACTCAAAGAAGGAGAAGGCCGAGGCGAGCAGGCGCGCTCTAGATTTGACTGGTGAGTGGACCAAAATGCCGCGATATTGCCATGCCGCTGTATTGACGTTTCCAGTGCGCCACACAGAGCCAAAGCAAGCATTGTGTGAGTGGTATCATCGCGACGGTTGCAATGCGATCTTTGGCGGACCGCCGAAAAAAGGAACCTTTTCCGTCCCTCTTAGCGGGAAAACCAAATGATGTCGGGCTGGTTCGAGACCACGATCGGTGAGCAAGCGACGCTTCAGCGTGGAATTGACATCACCAGGGCGGAACAACGAGATGGCAAAGTTCCAGTTATCTCGTCTGGCGGAATTTCGAGTTATCATGACACAGCAGCAGTGAAAGGCCCAGGCGTAGTGCTTGGGAGAAAAGGCGTTGTAGGAAGCGTCTCCTTCGTCGGTGAAGACTACTGGCCACACGACACGAGCCTTTGGGTAAAGACTTCCACGGAAATCATCCACGGTTCGTCTATTACTTCTTCAAGTCAGTCGCTCCGAAACTTGCGCAAATGGATGTTGGCTCTGCGAATCCAACGCTGAACCGAAATCATGTTCATCCGATGCCAATCATTTGGCCACCCCTTCCCGAACAAAAAGCCATTGCGCAAATCCTCGGGACGCTGGACGGGACACCCAGCAAAAATGACGACTTAGAGAATTTGGAGTACGTCGAAATCTCCGAAGTGAATCGCGGCAACATTTCAAACATCTCGACTTACGTCCGAGGAGAAGAGCCAAGCCGAGCGCGGCGCAGACTTCGTCACGGCGATAGCGTTCTATCGACGGTCCGTCCCGACCGCGGCAGCTACTTTCTTGCGCTGAACCCACCGGAGCATCGGGTGGCCTCTACTGGATTCGCCGTCTTGACGCCCACAAAAGCGCCTTGGTCGTTCATTCACATGGCGGTTACTCAGCCCGAAGTGTTCGAACGCCTCGGCCACTTGGCGGACGGGGGAGCTTATCCTGCCGTGCGGCCCGAAGTAATCGGAGGATTGATGCTTCCGATTTCCAATGAGCCGGAAATCTTGGACGCCTTTCATCGGGTATGCGCCCCGCTACTCGAGCAGGCTGACGCCAATCGAATCGAATCCGGCACCCTCGCCACCCTGCGCGACACGCTGCTGCCGAAGCTGCTGAGCGGGGAGTTGAACGTGGCGGCCCCCCGATCAAGAGCCTATGAACATTCAGCGCGAACTCATTAACATCTATTGCGATGAAAGCTGCCATCTGGAGCGCGACGGCGAGCCAGTCATGCTCCTCGGCGCGATTTCCTGTCCCGATAATGCGGTGAAGCAGACGCATCAGGAGATTCTGGACATTATGCGGAAGCACCGGGCGGCGTGGGAGCTGAAGTGGGTGAAGGTGAACCGGCCACGCATCGCTTTCTACAAGGAGCTGGTGGACTATTTCTTCGACAATCCAAAGCTGAAGTTCCGGGCGTGGATCGTGGAGAACAAGGCGGCGCTGAACCACGAGTATTTCAATCAGGGCAGCCACGACTCGTTCTACTACAAGATGTATTTCTACATGCTGAAGCCGCTGCTTCGGCGTCCGAACCGCTACCACATCTATCTCGACAAGAAGGACACGAGGAGTGCGACGAAGGTGAAGGAGCTAGGAGAGGTCTTGAAGAGTGCGAATCTCGACTGGAATGGGCTGCTCGTCTCCCGCCTCCAGACGGTGGAGTCTCACGATGTGCCGCTGCTGCAACTGACCGACCTGTTGATTGGCGCGCTGGCCTACCGGCATCGTCCGCTGGTGATGAAGGCCGCCGGGGCGAAGCACGAGGTGATGCAGCATGTGGCCAGGCGCTACGGCACGGATTTGGTCGGGAACACGCCGCCTTGGGAAACCAAGTTCAACTTCTACACATTCACCCCGCAGAGCACCCCGCAATGAACGGGATCGACTGGCTGCCGGACATGCTGCCCGTGAACCCGTGGAGCGAGAACACGTATGAGGAGCTATATGCCGTCTTCCGGCGCGACTTCGTGGCGTCGCAACCGCGCTACCGGGGCCATCACGTCTGGTTTTTCAATGAGATGGATGACGGGAAGGAGGCGATTTTCTGGCACCTAACGGACAAAGGGAAGAAGCCGAACCGGCTGCCCGACACGAACCGGAGCGCGCGATTGAGTTGGATTCGGCCGATGCTGGAGCACTGCCCGGATGCGTTGATTCTCGATTGGGACGTGGACGAAGATGGAACAACCAAGACTTACGTCTGGCTCAAGAACCACGATTTTGTCGTGATCCTGAAGCGAATGAACAACGGAAGTCGCCGACTACTCACTGCGCATCACCTCGACTATCCGGATATGCGCGCCAAACTCCAAAAGAAGTATGAAAGGCGAATTGGAATCGGAACCTGGAAAAAAGAGGCCCCCGCAATGCGGAGGCCCAACTCTTTCTGCAACCTGGCAGATGAGGTGCAATCACCATGCTTGCGGCTACGCATTTCGTCAAGCGCCCGTGATGCTGCTCTTTTTGGCTAGCCAGACATGTGGGGCGTGATCACCGAAGATCGTCTCGAACAGCTGGCCATCCAGTGGTTTCAAGACACGGGATGGAGCTGCGCCAACGGCGCTGATCTTGCGTCCGAGGGAGCGACGTCGGAGCGGGCGGATTTTCGGGCGGTCGTTTTGAAAGCGCGGCATGCGGCGGCGGTCCAGCGGCTCAATCCGCAGCTGCCACCTGCGGCGGTGGAGGAAGTGGTGCATGTCGTCACGACGCCGACGGAGACGAGTCTGCCGCGAAACAACCGCGCGTTTCACCGGCTGCTGATGGATGGGGTGAAGGTCGAGTATAGCCGCGAGGCGGCTATCCTCACCCCGGCCCTCTCCCAAGGGGGAGAAGGAGGTCGGAGCCGAGAGGGTATTTGATCACGCGCAGCTCATCGATTTCCAGAATCCGGCGAAGAACGATTTTCCTCGTGGTGAATCAATTCACCGTCACCGGGACGAAAGCCGCGGCGGCCGGATCTCGTGGCGTTTGTCAACGGACTGCCGCTGGGGATCGTCGTGCTTCAGAAAATGGGCGACGAGATGCTGAAGAAGCTCGCCGTCGAGCTGACTGAGAAGCTCCGTTCCAGCACGACCGTGGATTGGCAGGTGCGCGACAGCGTCCGCGCCAGCATGCGGCTGATGATCAAGCGCCTCTCACGGAAGTATAAGTACCCGCCCGAGGGGCAGGAGGAAGCGACCGCGCTCGTCCTCAAGCAGGCTGAAGCTCTGGCAGACGCATGGAGCAAGTAACTTCCTCCTGAAGGGATGTGGGACAGGTTGGCGTCCAAAGCTATCGCAACCGACGGGCAGGTGATCGACGTTTTCAGCGTCGCCGGCCCTCAAGACGGTGTCTCTGGCGCGCCAAACGCCAGCGAGGGAGAAATCAATGCGGCTTCGAACGGGTGAACGGCCGCGCGGATTCGTTCAATGAACACGAAGAAGCGATAAATCGAGACTTCGGAGCATCCAATGGCCACTCGGCAGCGATGAACAAGATTCGGGGATGATCAACGACGGCTGCGGAACGTTTAATAACCACTACGGAATGTTCAACGGTCAGTTCGGAAGGTTCGATGGCCTCTCCGGAACATACAATGCTAACAAGGTGACGTTAAATGACCGCTTCGGAGTGTTCAAAGGCCACTTCGGAGTTTTCAACGGGCGCTTCGGAACGTTCAACAGCCGCCTTGGGGCGATCAACAGGCGCGTGTTCAGGGGAATGGCCGGGATGGGGCGCTCAGGAAGCACTAACTTAAACCGCAGAGGACGTAGATAGACGCAGATTTATGGCCCAGGAACTGTAACGAGCAATAATCCTGAAAACAGGAATGAATTAACCACAAAGAACACAAGGGGCACAAAGCTGAAGGGTGACGTGCAGAGCCAAGGAGAGGCGGTTTTCAACCGCCTGAAAACGGGCGCTTGAAAAGCACCCCTCCTTGTAAAAAACGCCACGTTCCACAGGCTGGCTCCAAGATAAGCACATGCTGGTTGAACGGAGCATCCGAAAGACAGCTGCAAATCATAACGCTTTCCTCTGTGTTCCTTGCGCTCTTTGCGGTTATTTGAATCACCGTTTTTATCTGCGGAATTCTGTGTTATCCGCGGTTAGGTCGGAAATTTTTCGCGGAAGAGGTCAGTTAAGGCTTGGCTTTGTTGAATCAAAATGCAACGCTCCACAGCGTTAGTTAACCCCTCACAGGAACGTTTGTAACTCAGGATATCGGTATGAATAATGAATTCGTTAATCGGCTGGGCAGTTTCACTACGGCACTCGCGACTTTGCATCTAGAGGAGCATCTGCCGGTGTGGCAAAATCAGCCGCCAATAGTTTTCACGGAAAAAGTGACCGACGCCGCGACGGCGGTCGAGACGCTGCAGGAGGTGCAAAAGGATCAGGAGGCCGGGATCACGGGATCGGCGGAACAGAAGGAACGCGAGAAGGCGGAGTTGGAGCGCGCGGCGCATGTGCTCGGTCAGGCGCTGGCGATTTATTTTCGGGATCGGCAGGATGAAACGCAGGCAGCAGGGTTCGATCTCACGGCGAGCGACTGGTTAAGGCTGCGCGATCTGCAATTGCTAGCGAAATCGAAGCTGGTAGTGGATGCGGCGGAGACGTTGGCCAATGGTCCGGCGGCGGCAGATGCGGCGAAATACGGGATCACGCCCGCGACGGTGACGGCGCTGGTGAAGGAGCGGAATGAGTACGACAAAATGGTGAATGCACCCGGTGTGGCGATTTCCGTGCGCAAGGCGCTCACGAATGGGTTCCGACCGGCGTTCAGTATCGTGGAAGAGAAGTTCAAGGATCTGGACAAGTTGATTCTGCAATTTGGCGGTTCGGAAGCGGGCAGGGGACTGGTTGCGGCTTGGAAAAATGCCCGGATGCAGAAGGGGCCGGGATCGGGAAATGGCCAGCCGGCTCCGGCGCCAGTGCCGGCAACGGTATAGATAGAAGAAAGGCTCTGCTTTCCCGCCGGCGTGATAGAAGAAAGCCGGCGGGCCAGTTTCTTTCTCATAGAGCGGAGGCTCAATGAAGCCGTTGGCCGACGGCAGGCGCAAAGACGCGACAGAGCCGGGCGACACCGCCAGAGAAGGGCTCGAAACGGCCGCCTGAACCGGCTTTGTATTGACCCTCCGACAGGAGCGTAATATGCTCCGGCCATGCAAACCCTGGTTCTGCGCATCCCCGACGAACTGGCGGCCGAGATCGAAGCCGAGGCGCGCCGTTTGAACACTACGAAATCCGAGGTGGCGCGGGCGCGGCTGGCTGCGGCTTCTGAGAGCCGGAATGCCCCCAGCGCGGGCTTCGACTTGATCGCCGATCTCGTGGGCACAGATACGGGCGGCCCGCCCGAACTGAGTGTTCGCAAAAAGCATTACCTCAAGGCAACCGGGTTTGGCCGTGAAAAACCTCGTCGTTGATGCCGGTTTCCTCGTTGCGCTGTGGAACCCACTCGACCGGCACCACGATTGGGCCGTCGCCACTGCGCGGGCGAATCCGCCGCCCTGGGCGGTCTGTGAGGCCGTGTTCGCCGAGGTGGATCATCTGCTGGGTTCAGCTGGCCGGACGACGCTGCGGACTGGCGCTCGCCGGGGAGCTTTGCGTCTGCTGAGCGTGCTCGCGGCGGAGACGAACGCCATCCTCGATTTGCAGGACAAATACAGCGACCTCCCAATGAGCGTGGCCGATGCTTGCGTGGTGCGGTTGACCGAGATTTTGCCGGACGCGCTGGTGCTGGCGACCGACGCCGATTTCAAAATCTACCGTCGCCATAGCCGAAAGATAGTGCCGTGCCTGCTGCCATGACCACGACGGTTTCGACCGGAGAACCAAGGAGATGCGGTTTTCAACCGCCTGAAAGCGGGCGCTTGAAAGGCGCCCCTCCTTGTAAAAACGCCACGGGTCGGCTGCAAAGACGAGCACATGCTGGTTGAACGCAGCATCCGAAAGACAGCTTCAAATCATAACTCTTTCCTATGTGTTCCTTGGTTCTTTGCGGTTATTGGGTCGACGTTAGTCATGGCGGAGTGTCGCGTTTGATTTTGCCGCTGGCGGTGGTGGGGATGCTAACGACGAATTTGAAATCGACGGGAATTTTGTAACGCGCCAGAGCGGAGCGACACAACGCGGCAACGGCAGCGATTTTGGGAGGAGTCGCGGGATCTTCCGGGACGATTTCTGCGGATGGAACGGCGCCTGTTTTGGGATGGGCTCGTGCCGTGACGCGTGCCGCGCGCACCCCGGGATAGGTGCACAACACGGCCTCGACTTCTTCGGGGAAACACTTCATGCCTGCGACGTTGATCACGGAATGGGCGCGTCCTTCGAGGAAAAGGTCGCCGTCCGCATCCTGCCTGGCCATGTCGCCCGTGCGGAACCAGCCCTCTTCCAAAATCTCCTCGCGCGGACGCCACGGATTGAGATAGGCGTCTAGCATTCCAGGGCCCCGGAGAAAAAGTTGGTCTTCGCGGATGTCCGCTTCGAAATCGGGCAACGGACGTCCGATTGCCGTGGGCTTCTGACGATTGGCGCGAAGATTGAGGATGGCGAGTCCGCATTCGATAACGCCGAGTCCCTGAGATAGGGGCAGACTGTAACGCTCGTCAAAGGCCCGAGCGATTGCGAGTGGCAGCGGCGCTGCGGTCGAGACGGCAAGGCGCAATGTCGGCCAGTTGCGACCGGAGCTATCTGCGGCGAGAAGGCCGTGATGAAACGGCGCCCCGTAGAGGATGGTGCCCCCATGAGCGCGTCCTGCGGTTAGAACATCTTCGGCAAGATGCGAGTTCTCGATAATGGTCGTAGCGCCGTTCACGAGGTAAAGCATGATCGAGACTGCGAAATGATGCGCCATGGGCAGAATCCAGACGATTTTGTCGGAGGACGTTACGCCGAGCCCTCGATTGGCGGCGGCAATGCGTTCCAGCAGTCGCTCATGCGAAAGGACGATGCCTTTGCTTTTGCCGGTAGTCCCCGAACTAAAACGGATAAACGCCGGGTTCATCGCCGCGAGTTTCTCTTCGTCAAATTCCGGTGATGCATCCTGCGTTACCGTGCGGATCGAGCCGTCGGCAGCAACGATAGCGCCGAGATGTGTCTGGCGGATCAATTCATCTCGTTCGCGGGCAACGAGTTCGGTGGCGAGGGGAACGAGGCATTTTCCGGCGCGGACAATTGCCAGCGCGAGAACGACATGAGCGATGCCGTTCGGGCAATCGAGTCCGACGCGCATGGCGGGAATTCTGGCGATGGAAATGGCTGCCGCGTCGACCCTTTCTGCAAGTTGACCGTATGTGACATGCTGGCCTTCGCCGATGAGCGCGACGGCATTGCGATCGGCATTGCGGAAAATGTGTTCAACGATGTTCATGGGAGAAGGTCCTGGGCGTCGGGTAGCACCACTCGGATGTCACACGGAGCCGCGGAGAACACGGAGAAATCATAGAATCAATGGATCTTCATCCTCTCCGTGTCCGTGCCTCGTCTGACAAACGAGATCTAATTTGTTCGGCATCGCAGACGCCGTCTCTCGCAACGAGTGCGGCGGCGATCCCGGCGGCCTCACCGGTGGCAAGGCAGGTGCCGATGACACGGATGGATGCCTGCGCTTCATGGCTGCATGCAATGCAGCGTCCAGCCATGAAAAAGCAATCGCTGTCCCGAGCCCGAAGAGACCGGAGCGGGATGTCGCAGGGACGATGATCGTGTGGATAACGCAGGCGCGGCCCTGTTGCTGTTTCGCGGAGTTCGATAGGCCATGTTGCGATAGCGACGGCATCGGGAAAGGAAGCGCCATTCTCGATATCAGCGGTTTCGAGCCGGTATTGGCCAACAATTCTGCGGCTTTCACGAATGCCAACCCGTGTCGGAAACGCCGCGATATGCGCATGTTCAAAGCCTGCGACCTGTGTTCGAAGAAAACGGGTGAGATCATCCGCCAACGCGCGCCCTTCAATTTCCAAAGTGGTCAGGCAGTCGGGGGCCGTGGGATCGTATTCAGTTGTCGCTGAAAGATCGATACTCACAAACGACCCGCGAAAACTCGCGCCCAGTGCGCCGTGGGAAAGCTGCTTGTTGCGAACGCCTTCCGTGATCCGTCGTGCGATCTTTAGGCGCCTGTCGCCGGCCGTTACGGCGTCATCGATTCCTCCGAGGGCAAAAATAAACGCCGGCCTTTGCAGCAGGAGAGGCGACTCCATTTCAAAAGGCAAACTAGCGAGCTCGGCAAGAGCCCCATCACCGGTGGCATCGACGATGGTTTTCGGAGCGACAACATCGCGGTAACCGCGGCAGTTGAGTTCGAAGAATTCGAGGTTGTCCGTGGCGCGGGTGATTTCGGTGTGGAGACGCACTGTAAGATTTGGCGTTTCTGCAATCAGAACATCTGCGAGCCGAGCGATTGCCGCCGGCGATGTGAGCAGCACGTCGACACGGCCCATTCGCTCCGGACCCCACGCTCCGTTCGCATCGATCAATCGTGTGGCGAATTCCTTTGGGAAACCCGTGTTTGCCCAGACGGGGGCGTCTGCCTCGATGCGGTACAGGCCGCAAATCGAGTGGACGAGAGAGGCAGTCGCCATTCCGCCGAGTGATCCATGGCGCTCAACAAGAAGGGTTTGCGCGCCGGACCGGGCTGCTGCGACTGCCGCGGCAATTCCCGCTGCGCCGCCTCCCGCTACGAAAACGTCTGGAGTCAATTTGCTACCCAACATTCTCGTGCCTTCCGGTAAGGTCATCCGTCAAGTGGGCGGACATCTTTCGACGTTCGCCCAGGATCAGGTGACCGTTGCGTCCGCTCAGAGTGAATTGACCTGCCGTCGAACCCTGCTTCATGACCGACAGTTAGCTTGCGGGCATCCGGGCCTGCACGAGCCGGGCGAGATGGCGGATGTCACTGAAGTTCTTACGTGTCAGATCTGCGTCGATGAGCACGACTCCGAAATTTTCTTCCAGGAGTAACAGAAGTTGCATGATGGCCATCGAGTCGAGCCCTGAGTCGTAGAGGTTAGTGTCCACGTCGAAGTCGGGCGGTGTTTCGAGCAGGCGTTCCTGAATGAGTGCAAGAAGTTGGGCTTCGAGGGAACCAAGCTGGGGAACATTGGACGAAGGCATCGAATTTCGAAAAGGGCTTCGTTAGTCGTTCGATGATGCGACGTCAAGCGAGTCGTTGAATGGGATGGCTGCCGGGCTACCGGCAGGATCCGGTTCCGACGATTTCGAGCGACCATTCATGGCAGTATGGACTCGGGAAGGTCGAACCTCGTGAGCGCGTCCCGATAGAGTGATTGCAGAGCGTCGGTCAGATCGCTGGCCAGACGCTTGCGTTGTTCGCGCCGCGGCAGGTCCGGAGTCAGGTAAACAGGTTTTCCAAATTGGATCCACACGCGTCCGCGCAACATGGGTAGCCATGGATCCACCGTGGACAGTTTTTCAGTGCCGAGCGAGATGCAGGGAATGACGGGGCAGTTGGTTCGCTGGGCGACCAACGCGAATCCGTATTTGAGTGGTCCGCCACGCAGGACGGACACCCCGTCTTGCATGACCTCGCCTTCGGGGAAAATGCCGATAATTTTGCCTTCCCGGATGCGCCGGATGGAGCTCTTGATGGCACTGATCGGAACACCCTGACGATTGATGGGGATCGCATCGACGAACCGCATCAGTAGCGCCATCACCGGATTGCGAAAAAATTCGATGCGGGCGACCCAGTCCACTTTCCGCCGCAGTATCGCACTTATGAGGACGGGATCGAGATGGCTGACATGGCTGCAAGCGAGTACAAAACCACCAGGCACTTCTGCCAGTTCGCGATCCGCGTGGCGGATGCGAATGGTCTGGATAAGAACAACCTGCACGAGAGATCGCAGAAACCAGTAAAGCATCAACCCGGAGAAAGGACGTTCACGCTCCGCGCCGCACCAAGGGCAATATCCGACAAAAAATTCAGTATGATCGAGACTCTCGCGCTATCCAAAATTGTGTTTAGCCGATTTTCGTATTTGCCCAGAGCGTTTCCAATTGGTCCGGCGTCAGACTTTTCAGGTCTTTGCCAGTGCGTTCCATGGCGCGAAAGCGCGCTGAAAATTTGTCGGAAGCGCGTTGCAAGGTGAGTTCAGGATCAAGATCGCACTTTCGAGCGAGATTAACGACCGTAAAAAGGAGGTCGCCGATTTCCTCTTCGATTTTGGCCGCTTCACCTGCGGTTAATGCAGCGCGGACTTCCGATGTTTCTTCAACAACTTTTTCCAGAACGGAAGTGGCTTCCGGCCAGTCAAAGCCGATTTTGGCAGCTTTGGCCTGAAGTTTCTTGGCCCGGAGCAGGGCAGGGAAGGAAAGCGGAACCCCATCGAGCAGGGAAGGCACGGTTACGGGATCGTCTCCGTTTTTCTCGGTACGTTTGATCTCGTCCCATTGCTTTAAGACGGCGGCCGTATCCTTGGCGTCGCGATTTTCACCGAACACATGCGGGTGACGCCGAACCATTTTGTCGCTGATGTCCGTGCTGACGTCGTCGAAAGTGAAGCGCCCCGTCTCTCCCGCCATTTGGGCATGCATGACGACTTGGAGGAGCAAATCGCCAAGTTCTTCCCGCAGGTCGGCGTCATGTTGTCGATGGATGGCATCGATCACTTCGTAAACTTCTTCGATGAGGCCAGGAATCAGGCTGGAGTGCGTTTGCTCGCGATCCCAGGGGCAGCCATCGGGTGCGCGAAGACGCGCAACGATGCTGCGGAGGCGATCAATCGGCTTGTCCGAGTCGGAATTCATATCCTCCAAAGTGGACGGCTTCCGCCGAATTCATTCACTTCTCCTGACGTGTTCCGTGCAACGTACACCGTAAACCAAATGATGCCGCCATAGGTGAGTGTGAGCAACGTTGCAACCAGCCAGGCCGGAAAATGCGCGACACCGAGCGCTCTGTAAAAGTCGCCGAACGATTTCACTTTTGGTTCGGCGTGAATAAAAATTTTCGTCAGCCACGCCACGAGAATAATGCCGAAAAGAAACACGTAATTCCGTTTCATCCGGCGTCCGACCGCTTCCACGACGCTGATTTTGAATGATGGAAGGATCAGGTCTTCACAGACCAATTTTCGCCAGTCGCCCTCCAGCATTCTCTGATTTTGCAGCAGTAACGGCACGAGGAAATGTGCCTCGAGCATTCGAACCCGTGCCCGAAATGCATCGTAAAACCGGTAACGCCGCGCCTCGATCCAAAGCATCATGAATACGATGGCGATGTTGAAAAAGAAGATGATATGCGGCAACGCCGGAACGGAAAACGCCACCGTGATGAGGGTTGTCGTGCAGGTGATCGCCCATGTGGTGGTTACATCCAGGCGCTGCCTCCACACCATGATCCGGCTGAGTTCGCCCCGATAAAAATGGGACATTGCCGTCACGTACGACGAGCTATTGATGTCGGGCCGGGTGGGGATAGTGTCGGTTTCAGGCATGAGTCGCGGAGAAATCCGGATGGGTTATTTCCCGGACTCTTTACGCTGCAACGCTCCGCTTGCTCGTTCCAGCGCGGCTCGCTCGCGGGGCGTCAGGCTGTTTATGCCGCGCTTGGCGATCTTGTCGAGAATCGGATCAATGGAGGAAACTGGATCGTCGCTCAAAGACGTGGAGCCGCTTGAAGTGGGGGAAGATTTCCGGCGGACAGTGGCGGATGAGGAGACGCTCGCAGATGGTTTGTTGACGACGGTAAATTTCGGTTTGCGGCGAAATGAGGGCATCCGAATATTCCAGCTCTCCGGCAACCAATCTCCGCGCCCCCAAAAGCGGGTCATCGCGAAGGCGATGCCTGCCGCGAGCCAAAGTTGGACGAAGGCAGCGACGTTGCGTTGTGCCAGATAAATAAGGCTGTAAATCGCCAGATAAATCCATGCCAGCCACTTTGCGGTAATTGCAAAAAAGAATGCCACCCCAGGATAGGTGACTGCAAACATTAGAAAAATCCCGAAATGTACGTCCGTCGGCCCGATTAGCGGCACGTTCAAGACCGGGATGAGCGCCACAATGGCCGGGATCAGTGTCAGAGCCGCGTAGCTGATCAGAAAATTTCTGCTGCCGTAAAAACGTTCCACTTCGCGCCCGAACCACCACAGCATCAGCATGCCGACGGCAAACCAGAGACTCGGTTGATTCAGAAAAATGTACGACGCAAGACGCCAGAGCTGGAGTTTGTGAATGATCAATCCCGGTTCATACGCCAGCGCGTAAACCCATCCCGTAGAGCCGCCAAGAATCGCCCAAATGACCATGCTCGCCACATGTAAAATGATGAGCAATTCGGTCCAGTAAATTGGGAATCGGCCGATCACCGTAAGCGGTGTGTAATCGTCAGATCTTCCCTCTGTGAACATGATTCAATCGATACGCGAAATGATCCGGATTCACAAGACGCGATATGGGCTCTGAGCTTGTTGCAGATTTGCTGCTCTGTGGTTTCGTTGTTGCCCGGCGAACCATGAAAATTTCTCCCGTTTTGGGTGTTCTATTTTGCGCGGTCCCGGCTTTCGGGCAGGAAGCTCAGTTGGAGCAGGGGCAACGCGTCGAAAAAGCGATTCCGGTTTACAAAGACCCACCAAAGGCGCAGCCCGTTATTGCCGGCGATGGCTACACTGTTGTCGTTGATCCGATGACCGCCACGGTGACACCTGTCGCGGATGGCGTTACGAAATCGCTTCAACAGCAGGTCCGGTTCGCCATCGAACAGGTGATTTCGCCTTTCTTCTCCATTAAGTACGTCGCTGATACGGGTTATCTCACTCAGGAAACGGACCTGATCCGTCAGGAGAAGCAGCAGGCTGCTTATTGGACGATGCTGCAGCGACCTGCGCTCTCGTGGAAACCGCACAGCGGCACTGAAGTTGAAGTCGCATACGAAAAACGAGACCATCTGAATGATCAGCTGCTGACCGAGGACGCCCAGGCCGTCAGGGCACAAGCCACCACGAAGCTTTCAGAAAAACAGTCGCTGCGATTGACTGCCCGGAACGAGGAGCGCCGCGGCTTTACTGGCGAAGAAAGCTCAGAAACGACGATCCAGATGGCGACGGAGCGATCCATTGGGACGGAGGATGTTCCGCTTAAGCTGCAGATCGGACCGGGTTATCAACGGAGCGGCACGGCCGATTCTACGGAGAACTCGAGGGTGTTCGTTGACGGCTCTGTCGTGTGGCAGGTCGATTCTTTCACCTCCCTGTCCGTAGGGCGCGGTATGGCTGGAAGCGGATTGTCGAATTTGCGTGAGTCGGTATTTATCGGCCTGCAGCACCGGATTTTTTCCAAGGCGGCCATTGAACTCCGTGCCGCTTCCCAGCGTTCCTGGACGGGGGATCCCGCTGAGGCCTACAGCATTTCTGCTGCGTCCACCGTCGCACTGGCCGAAGCACTTAGTGCGGGGTTGAGCGTCCGGTACCAGATGGGTAAGGAATCGGTTTTTTTCGGTTCCGAGAACCAAACATTTCTTTCTTTGTCGATTAACGGAAAGTTTTGATATAAGAAAAGTTTGTAGGGCAGTGAAGGGTGTACTCTCAATGAGTTGTAAGGAAATGTCTGGGCTTGCCATAACGGCAAATTGCTGTTGAATATGCGGTCACGCTTTTCGACAAACGTTTCTCAATCGCGCCACCTCTGTGCGAACGACGAAGCTTTTTTCATCCTCCGAAAAGCAGCTACGCGGGCCGGCCGTGTTCCCCCTTGGGCGCGCCACTTTTGCCACGTTAACCTGAATCATTGATCACGAATACCCGCGTATGCCCAAACGTTTGACTGCAGTCCGAAAGAAAAAAAGACTCGAACAACTCCGCGAAGCACAGCGCCGCCGCCGTACTCGGCTCAAAGAAAGCAGCCAGAAATTTGTGCAGATTATTTTGCCGGAGACTGTTTTGGAAAAAGTCCGGCGATTGGCGGGTGAATCCGATCAAACCATTCAGGCATTGATATCGCAGATAGTCGAGCGGTCGGTCGGCCGGCTGGAAGAGGAGGACCGAAAAGAGAGAGACCCGGCCCGCGCCACCGCCGAGAATCGAATTGCCGATCCGGAAAACGATGCGGATGTAGAGAGCCCTGAGGAAGGTAAATCCGATAGTGACTCTGTTGAACCGGATGATGTGCCCGGAGAACGAGTCGAGGATTTTGCAGACGTTGCCGAACCTGAAGCGTCGCCGGAAGAAGAAGGGCTCACGTTTGAAAATTCGGCGGTGACGGTTGAATCCATGGGTGTTGCATCGCTCGCGGTGGACAGCAACGAATCGAGCGAAATCCTTGAAACATCTGAAACGGCTGGCATTAATCCAGTGGTCGGGAAGGCTCAGTTAAATTTGTTCTGAAACCGTCGCGTTTATGCTGTGTCCCCCCAGGCAGATCGAGCCTGCCGCTGGAATGACATCCAGGAACGACGACAATTGGCCGCAGCCCGGTCATCTTTCCTGATTGGCGTAACGGGGCGTTAGTGCCGGATTGCCAGGCACCATTGTAAATGTGTTGAGCGCAATGGGATACGCTCGAGAGCTTGATTGCAGGCTGCGATGGCTTTCGATGAACTTTGTCGGGTCAAAATAGTTGTCGAAGTCTCGTTTGAATGACGATTGCAGCACGCCAATCGCCAGATTCTTTCGCAGCTCAAAATGGAGATGTGCAGTATAGCGACCGCCTCCGGTACCAATGGTGCCGAGTAACTGGCGCCGCCTTACTTGCTGGCCCTCGCGGACGAGAATCCGGTCAAGATGCCCATACAGGCTGTCCACGAATAGAACGCGCCCATTTTCTATGTACGTGTGGCGTACAATGACGACATTTCCCCAACCCATGTTTGCGTTGCGAGCCAGCACGACCAACCCGTGAGCGGCCGCATTGACGGGAGCTCCGATGTCGCTGTCACCGCCCAGTCGCCCGTTCCAATCTTCTCCCATATGAGCATTGGCACGAAAACCACGTGACTTGTAATAGTCGTCCGCCGTGCCGCCACCTACAGGGTAGTCAAAGCCGTCGGCGAGGCGCGTCATGCCTACATTACGGGCAAACTGCTGAGCTTGAGCGCCGAACGTCAGGAGAAAAAACGCTAACAGCGTTGCGTGGAGGAGATTACGCATCGCGGAAGTTTGTAGGTGGGCGCAACGAATGCCGGCAAGCCTTTTTCTAAAAAAATTCCGATTCTGCGTTTTTTAGACCTGCAAGATTGCGCGGACAGCGGAGGCAATCTGCCTAAAAAGGCAGTGGAAGAATTGCTGCCCGGCCGTCCCCGTTATTGCTTTACGCGTGTCCAGACCTGACTGCGGCCAATGAGCGAAATGCCGATGAATCCGCGCACGGTGATGGTGTCGTCATCCTTCAGTCGAAGAAAGCTCGAATACGTCTTCCCGTTGTGGGGGTCGTAAACGGTGCCTTTTTCCCAGAGACCAGACGTTCCGGCAGCCGGGATGAAATCTTTCAAAAAGACCAATCCGATGATGGGGTCGTTGCGCTTACTGGGATCGGGATTGTTATAGTCAATTTTGGGTCCGCCTTCGTAATTTGGCTCTTTGAGGTAAATGATCTTCCCGAAGAGTTTTCCGTCTTTTTCGTAAATCTCGAAATTTGCTTCTTTGTTCTCGGTCGTCCAAAAGCCAATTGGAGAGCCAGCGAAAGCTACAGTGACGGCAATCATCCATATAAGCACGAGCGAAACGCAGCGATTCATAAACTTGCGAAATAAGTTTATCGCAAATTCACAAGCAACTACCAGCGTCAAAATGCCGTTCCGGACTTTGGCAGGTAGCCGTCACAAAGTTGCAAAGCATCGGTCAAGGACATCGAGCATGAAGTCGGCGTCGGTCCGGGTAAGACACATGGGCGGTTTGATTCGCAGCACATTCCCGAAAAAGCCGCCTTTGCCGATGATGAGACCCAAATCCTTGGCGGTCTCGAAGACGCGCAGGGTCTCGTCCTTCGCGGGCTCCTTGGTCTTGCGGTCTTTCACCAGTTCGACGCCGATCATGAGGCCTTTTCCCCGAACGTCGCCGATGACCAAGTGCTTGTCGGCAAGCTTTTGGAGCCCAGGGATGAGGTGGTTGCCGACCATAAGTGAGTTGGCCTGGAGATTTTCCCGATCGATGACTTCGAGGACTGCCTTCGCTTGGGCCATGCTGACGGGGTTGCCGCCGAACGTGTTGAAATGGACGCGTTGGGTAAGCGTCCGGGCGATTTCGGGCGTGGTTACCACAGCAGCGAGCGGTACCCCGTTTCCGATTCCTTTTGCCATGGTGACAATGTCGGGGATGACGCCCTGCGTCTCGAAACCCCAGAAGTGGGTTCCGGTGCGACCGAACCCTGTCTGGACTTCATCGGCAATACAGATTCCGCCGGCTGCGCGGACATATTCATACGCGGTTTTGAGATAACCATCGGGGAAGACGGTTGTGCCGCCGACGCCTTGAATCGACTCTGCGATGAAGGCTGCAACGCGTCCGGATGAGCCGAACTGAATCATTTCCTTAACATCTGCCGCATATTTTGAGCCCGCTTCCGGGTCATCGTATCCGTAAACGCCACGGTAACGATCCGGCGCGAGTGCGTGCTGAACGCCGAAACTATGTGGGACGTTGAATTTCCAATTTGAATGTGACGTAAGCCCCATCGTGGACGTGCTTCCGCCGTGATACGCGTTCCGGAGAGCGATGATGTCGAAATTGCCCGTGTAAGCGCGCGCCATGAGCAGGGCGAGATCGTTGGCTTCAGAACCGGAATTGGTAAAATAGCAGACCTTCAAATCGCCGGGCATTTTTGCGGCAAGCGCGGCGGCGTATTCGGCGATGTTGGGGTGGAGATAAATGGATGTGCTGTGCTGGAGAAGCGAGTTTTGGCGGTTGGTGGCCGCGAGGACGTGGGGATGGCAATGCCCGACGCTGATGGTGACGATGCCTCCAAACGCGTCGAGATAACGGCGTCCGTGTTCGTCGAACAGGTACTGCCCTTTGCCTTCGACGAGCATGATGGGGTTTTTGTAATAAAGGAAAATGCCCGGATTGAGAAATTCTCGGCGCAACGCGGCGACCTCTGCGGCGCTTGGGCCGGTGTAAGGCTGCGGAGCGTAGTCAAAAGGCGGAAGCGTCGGGTTGGACATGGACTTATTCCTTAGCGGTATCCTCGAGGCTTTTCCAGCGTGCGCTGAAAGCGGAGGCACGGACCGAACTCAACGCCATGTGGGTAATTCTGGAATACGTTTGGCTTGGCAGGTTATACCGGATGCGCAACTGGCGGCAATCGTGCCACCGGAAAAATCGCAGGCTTGGCGGGCATGCAGAAAACGAAGATGCACGTTGTACTTGAGGGACGTGGACAGCTCGCGTAAAGGCGAACTACATGTCGAATCGATCCTCGATGGGATTTTCCGGAGATAAAAACCGATGAATACCTCGGCTCGACTTCTATCAAGGCGCTCCCTGCACGAGACCCCGCGTTTATTCAAGACTCGGTCGTCGTTCGGACTGGTCTCGGCGCGCTTCATATCCGGCGGGAGCTCTGCGGGTCGCGTTTTAACGTGCGCCTCGGCGAAGCTGACAGGATGCGGACGGCGCCGCGTTTCTGATGGATCGAACGGAATGACGACGTGGATGCATGGAGGACATTCGTTGTGGCGAAGTAGGTCACCGGCACGGAGATTAGTGTGTGGGTGTTTGAGAAAAACCTAGTGATGATTGTTCTCATAACTTTGAAGGTCGGCGTCCCGAAACATTGCATATGCTAGTATAGCAATCTGGCTGCGCTATCTTTAGAACACCGAAATAGCATTTTTAGCTTGCTTTCGGTTTTCATTGATCAGATAGGTGGCGTTACAATCTAAAAAGGAGGATATATCATGAAGAAGCACGACTACTCATTAGCTCGGCTTGCACTACTATCAGTCACGGCCAGCTTGACCATTACCAGTGGCGCCTTCGGTGCCCTCACTACTTTCTCCGAAGGCGGAGATTCCACGCCGGGATCAATCCTGGATACTGTCAATGCGTTCCGAAGTGCCTTGGGGGACCCCAATAACGGTAATGCACCGGGCCCCCTTGCCAGCGGTCGCCGCGAAATCAACTGGGATGGGGGCGGGTCGGCTACAAGCCCTTCATTGACGCCGTTCGACGGCTTCCTGAACAATCGAGGAGCGCGCTTCACTACTCCAGGTTTCGGATTCGTGCAAGCGCCGCCGACCGGGTTCGATACCGTGTTCAGTAATCCAAACCTGAGCGACACGTTCGGAGTGTTCAGCCAACAGCGCCTTTTTTCACCGGTTCTCAGCAACATCACCGACGTGTTCTTCTTCATTCCAGGCACGAACGGTGCCGTGCCGGCCACGGTTAGCGGTTTTGGCGCGGTATTCACCGACGTGGATTTGAATGGCAGCACGACGCTTCAGTTTTTTGATGGTGGCGGCAACGTTATTTTCAGCGGCATCGTCCCCCCCGGTATCGTTAGCGACCAAAGCCTATCTTTCTTTGGAGCGATAGGCAACGCGGGTGAACAAATCTCTCGGGTGCGTATTACCAGCGGTAACACCGCGATTGGTCCGAACTTCGAGAATCCAAACGTGGAGACCGTCGATGTCGTCGCGATGGACGATTTCATTTACTCGGAGCCTGTTCCTGAGCCGAGGGTTTTCGGGATGGTCATCGTTGGAATGGCTTTGTTGATTTGCTTTCGACGAAAGTCTTTCAAACTAGGGAATTCATCCCGCTAGCCTCGCAGGCCCCGGCCACAGGAGAACGAGACTCCGGCTACAGGAGAACGTTGTAGCCGGTTATCTCAGGTTTTCCGGCCTCGGTTTTTTTAAGTAAGACTTAGGCATTGTTCGCTGATCAGAAACTCCAATTGCCTCATTGCCTATACGTGCTGATCTATCAGAATCGTGTTTCCATCTGGATCAACGATCATAACGCTAGCGGGGCCACTGGAGCTTTCGTCTGCTTCTGAAATTATGGTTATGCCACGCTCTTTGAGCTGGCGCTGCAATTCTCGCACGTCCGTGAATTCGCGCAGTTGCTGCGCATCGCTACTCCAGCCTGGGTTGAAAGTAAGAATGTTCTTATCGAAGATGCCCTGAAACAACCCGATGGCGTGGTCACCATTCTTCATGATCAGCCAGTTCTGCGATTGGTCTCCTGCGAAAATGGTAAAGCCCAGCTTTTCGTAAAAGAGCTTCGACACCTCGATATTTTTACAGCGAAGCTAACAGAGAAAGCTCCCAGTTCCATTTGTCTTCGGTATTGTGGCGGTTCATAGAAAAATTCCGGCCCACGAACAAGGCCAAAATCAGCACTACCGTCACAGGGCGCGGGCGACGAAGTCATGCGAGGTGCTTCGCTACCTGATGTTCGATGAAGCGGCTACGCCCTTAGGTCTTTCGCCTTGTAATATTCCACTTCGCCCTTGCTCGCATAGGAGGCGACGCGTTTGGCGAACGCCATCCGGTCTGCGTCGTTCATTTGGTGGAATGAACGAACCAGTGCGGCTTTTTCGCGTAGGAAATCCGGGGTTTCGGCACCGGTGACGAGCACGGAGACCGGCAACGAAAGCGAGAAATGAATGCAGTCCGCGACCGACAGCACTCCCGGCACAATTGGGTCGGTGGACTCCCAGACCGTTCTGCCGCCCATTTGCTTACGGCCAAAAAAACGACCGTCGGCCAGGGTTTTCATGGCGATCGCCGAGATGCCGGCCTTTTGGACAGCGGGCAGAACGCGGGCGATGAAGCTGTGGTCCGACGCGGCATCCACCGGATTGACTGGAAACTGGCTTGTGAGAAACGGCGTCGCCTCGCCTCCCGTTCGCTCCAACAGCCGCAGGTGAGCGTAAGGGCTGGAATGTCCCGTAAAACCAATGTGTGTGATCTTGCCCTCGCGGCGGGCTTCGAGCGCTTCGTCTAGTACCCCAGCTGCCAGCCGCTGGTCCACATCCTCCGGGTCGCGGAGCGCATGGATTTGCCAGAGGTCTACGTGATCGGTCGCCAGCCGTCGCAAAGACTCCTCGATATGAAGGCGGGCAGTAGCGGAGTCCTTTGCCGTCGACTTCGTCATGAGAAAAATGTGGTCCCGATATTTCGGCGTGAGATAGCGTCCGTAGCGTTCCTCGCTGGCGTGCGGGCCGTAGGATTCGGCCGTGTCAAAAAAGCGCACACCCTCCTCCAGCGCCGCTTCGATGGTGGCTTGGGCCAGTTTCTCCGTGGTCCAGCCGATGTGATAACCGCCCAGCCCGAGGCAGGTGACGCTCAAGTTCCTGCCCAGCGGACGCATCGGCAGCACGGGACCAAGTGCGTCGGGGAACGGTTTGCCCGACGCGAACGGCGCGGTCGCAGCGGCAACGGCAATGACTTTCAGGAATTCCCGGCGGTTCATGGCGCCTAATGATCCCTTTGTTTCAAGCAATCGGCCAGGGTAACACGCCTCGATTTCATGTGCTGAGAAAACGATGACGGGCCGCGTGTTGTCGCGCAAGTTTAAGCAGGGGCACAGCGTCGCTTGCCAGCTCGTTGCCGATGATCTCGTGCTCGTGCCGGAGATTGGTGTGCACAAGGTAGGGGTTATCGGTGTTGATGCTGTAGGCGACGTCGTTTTTCGCCAGATCGCGAACGAAACTCGCGATACAAGCGAAGTCGGGTATGACGCGCGTGACGAGGTTCACCGTGGGGCAGAGCTCCAGGCAGATCGCGTGGTCGCGTAGGAGCTTGATGAGGGTCTTTCTCAATTTACCCGTCGCGCGTCGCACTTCGATGCCATGGCCAATACGGTCAGGGTGAATGGATTCGATGACGCGCAGGATGCCTTCCGGCCCTGTTCCCTCGCTTTCTCCGACGTGATAAGTGGTTTTCAAACCGGCCTTGCGGGCTTTTCCCATCATGGTGGAAACCTCTTTCATCCATGGTTTGTTGAGTTCGAGCGACTGGGATTCGGGTCCGGCCATGTCGATACCGACGACGCCATTCGCGCCGTTGAGAGAACCGCGGCTCCGCCATTTGATCGCTGCCTCAATGATCTGCCAGTTGGCTTCGAGCGAAAGATCGCGACCGAGCGACAGAATGATGCCGGTCTCGACGCCATAATGAAGGGACGCCCGTTCCAGACCCTGCATGACGGCGAGGATGATGGCGTCCATCGTGTGGAGGCCGCGCCGCATGCGCTTTTGAGGGTTGAAACGCAGTTCAATGGCGCCGACCTGGGCTCGCCGGTAGGCTTTGGCTACGACCTGATACGCAGAAACGCTGGCGGCCGCGGGCGAGGATTGAATTTTCTCAGTAACCTTAAAGTAACGGCCGAGGAAGTCGTCGAGGGACTTGACCGCCGCCGGCCGGGCGGTCAGGGACTCATGAAAGGCGGTGAAATCGCCGTATTGCGTTCGCAGGCCGTTGTCGCAAAGGATTTCCCAGAGCACGGACGACGGAACAGCTCCCCCGAGATGGATATGAAGATCGCGCATCCGCGATGGAAACATGCAGGGATGCAAATTGACAATCCCGCAGGCATGACCGTGTGCGGCTTCCCGCTTGTCGAAAAGCAAACCGCCAGATGACCCGCGTTGGACGCATGGATGCTAGGGTCACGGGGGGCACCGCCGCGCGCTGGGTGCGCATTGTCCGCATGGGAAACACTTTCACGAGTTCCTATTCCAGCGACGGCGTCACTTGGCTGCCGATCGGCGGCCCCGTCACGATTGCCATGGGAACGGATTTCCTCATCGGCCTGCCGGTCACCTCACACAAAGATTCGGCTCTCGGTGAAGCGACGTTCAGCAACCTGTCGCTGTCGCCTCCTTGAGCCGAGCCCAGCGATAAGTCCGCCAAGACCCTGCAGGCGAAGCGAAGAGGCTGCGCGCCGTGCAGGGCAACGGGCGCCACACGCCGCCCTGAAGGTAGCGCATGCATCCTGCTTGTGAGTCCAAGGTAGAATAAGCTTCCAGCTTGTTCTTTTTCAAGACGGCGCAAGCAGGGTGCTTACGCTACCTTTGGGTCGCCACCACTCCAGGCCAGTTTTCGAACGCATTGTCTAACAAACGTAGGGAGGACTTTTCACAGAGCGCATTGCGACGCCAATCCCAGCCATTTCGCGCAGCTTTTCCGCCGGAAACGGGCCTTTCCGCGAGCGACTAACTTTCCGGGGTGAATTTCGATGGAGTCGAGCCCGCCGTCGGCTGCCTCACGATGGGTTTCGGTTTGCGTTCTAATCCGCAGTTTTAAGCAAGATCGCAACAGGTTGAGCAAGAATGGGTGCGACGGCCGCACAAACGGGACGTAAAAGTGGCCCCCTCCCATTTAACTCAAAGAAAGAAGTTATAACCCCTATGAAAATTCATTCTTCCGCGTGGAAAGCGCTTTCCGCTCTTGCCATCGCGTTCGCGGCGCTCGTCGGCTTGGCGACGCACGCGCAGGCTCAGCAAAATTCAGACGAGCCGAGGGTTGAGCAGATCCTCTCTCAAATGACCCTCGATGAGAAACTCGATTATATCACCGGCTACGGTGTGGATTTCACGTTTGTAAATCTAAAAGGAGTTTTCAATATCAGACCAATCCAACGTCTTGGGCTTCCCTTGATCTATGGAGTCGATGGCTCGCTCGGTTTCGTTGGTCAGGGCTTTCAGCCCGGCACTCGTTTTCCTGCCGGACAGCTCCTTACCTCCACTTGGAGTCCCGACCTCGCCTATGAGGTAGGAGTAGCTCAAGGACGAGAAGGGAGCGCTCGTGGCATCCACCGAATTCTGGCCCCCGGGATGAACTTCTATCGGACGGCTTTTGGTGGGCGCAGCTTTGAATACATGACCGGCGAAGATCCTTTCCTCGGCGCCGCCCTGGTACCACCCCTGGTCGAGGGTATACAGTCGCAACGCGTCATGGCGACTACCAAGCACTTCGCTTTAAACGATCAGGAGGTTAACCGTACTTTCATAAACATCGTGGCGGACGAGCGGACGCTCCGTGAAATTTACCTGCCCCCCTTTGAGGCGGCGGTCAAGCTTGCCAATACGGCGGCAATCATGAGTGCGTTT
>DATDBU010000118.1:0-40132 GCA_036524675.1 Chthoniobacterales bacterium
TGGCCTGCGACTTCGAATTCGATTTCGAGGGCTTCGTAAATCTTGGGTATGACTCCGGTTTCGCTGAAATCGACGTCCACGACGGGTCCGATGACCTGGACGATTGTGCCGGTATTGGTGGCGGTGGCTGTGCTCATGATACGTTTTTTGAAAGGGATTTAGGGCGGGGTTCAACCCAGTGCGAGTTGCGCAGTCGCGATCTCGTTGATTTCCGTAGTGATGCTGGCCTGGCGGATTTTGTTGTATTCCAGGGTGAGATCTTTGATGAGGTCCTTGGCGTTATCGGTCGCGTTTTTCATGGCGACCATGCGGGCGCTGTGCTCGGAAGCGCGCGCTTCGAGGACGGCACCATAAACGGCCATATGGACGGAGTACGGCACCAGGGAATCGAGGAAACTGTACGGATCCGGCTCAAACGTGATGTTCTTAGCTGAAACGTCAGCATTCGGAGATTCCTCCTGAACTTCTTCATCAGGAAGCGGCTGCACCGGAAGAGCCACAAGTGCAATCGGCGTCTGAGAGAGTGTATTGACGAACTTCGTAGACAGAACGGTTACTCGGTCCACTTCTTTCGTGAGGAATCTCTCGATCACAAATTTGGATATGGCCTTGCTTTCGAGGAACGACGGTGAGTCGGGAAGCTGGAAATCGGCCAGCAAGTGACGTTTGGAACGAGTGACCCACTGGGCGCCCTTGCGTCCGAGCGTAATGAAGCTGGTTGTGGCAGGGTAGTAACTGGCGGCCAACCGAGTGAGATTGGTATTTAGCGCGCCGCAAAGACCCTTGTCGGTGGAAATCAGGATGACGATTTCTTTTTTAATGGGCCGCTCTTCGAGAAGGGGATGGGTTTCGCCTTCGGTAAGCCCGCGCACTGCCAGGGTCATTTTCCTGAGCAAATCGCCGTATGGCCGTCCGTTGAGGGCCAATTGCTGGGCTTTCCGCATTTTCGATGCGGCGACCATCTGCATTGCTTTCGTAATCTGCGCAGTGTTTTTGACCGATTTGATACGGCGTCGAATGTCGCGTGTATTTGGCATCTTTCAGAAAGGCTCAAGTAAGGAAAACCGCGAAGAACCGGAGGCCGGATGTCTTGCGCGCGATGCAGTCTTTTGAATGGGTTATTTGTAGCGCTTTTTGAACTCTTCGACGGCAGACTTCAGAGTGCCTTTGACATCGTCGTCGATCGCTTTCTTCTCGCGAATCTTGGCGAGAGCCGCGTCGCTGAGAGTCGTCAGATAATCGGTGAGCTTGAGCTGGAAATCTTTCACTTTATCCACCGGGATGTCATCGAGGTATCCGTTTTGCATGGTCCAAAGAACGGCGACCTGCACTTCGGTGGAGAGAGGGTTGTATTGAGTTTGTTTGAAGAGTTCCACCACACGCTGACCACGATCCAGAGTGGCTTTTGTTTTCGCATCCAAGTCCGAACCGAATTGCGCGAACGCAGCCAGTTCACGGAACTGCGCCAAATCGCCTTTGATTTTTCCGGCAACTTGTTTCATGGCCTTGATTTGGGCCGATGAACCAACACGGCTTACGGAAAGACCGACCGAAATTGCCGGGCGAATGCCCTGGTAGAACAAATCTGTTTCCAAATAGATCTGACCGTCGGTGATCGAAATCACGTTGGTGGGGATATAAGCGGAAACGTCGCCTGCCTGGGTTTCAATAATCGGCAGTGCGGTTAGCGAACCGTTGCCATATTGCTCACTGACGCGAGCGCTGCGCTCGAGCAAGCGACTGTGGAGATAAAAAACATCACCGGGGTACGCTTCGCGTCCAGATGGACGCTTGAGCACCAGCGAAACCTGGCGATAGGCAACTGCGTGCTTCGAGAGGTCGTCGTAGACGATCAGGGCGTCCATGCCGTTGTCCATGAACCATTCGCCGAATGCGGCACCAGCAAATGGTGCAATATATTGATTCGTTGCGCTTTCCGCCGCGGGCGCATCAAGGATGATGGTGTATTCCAAGGCTCCGGCGGCTTCCAAAACAGCCACGGTACGTGCGATATTCGAGTTCTTCTGACCGATGCCTACGTAGATGGAATAAAGGGGACGAAAGTCCGGGTTGCCGGCGTTGGCTTTGTTGATGCGGGCCTGGTTGATAATCGTGTCGATGGCGATTGTCGTTTTGCCCGTGGCGCGATCGCCGATGATGAGTTCGCGCTGACCGCGGCCAATTGGAATCATGGCGTCCACGGCCATGATACCAGTCTGAACCGGTTGTGATACCGATTTACGTCGGATGATGCCGGGAGCCAGCTTTTCGACCGGATAATAAGCGGAAGATTGGATGGGGCCCTTGCCGTCGACCGGTTCGCCGAGAGCGTTAACAACTCGGCCGAGGAGTCCTTTACCGACCGGGACGGACAGGAGGCGGCCGGTGGTTTTGACCTCCGTGCCTTCGCGGACATCGGTGAAATCGCCGAGCAAAATGCAACCGACTTCGGTTTCTTCGAGGTTGAGCGCTAGACCGTAAAGGCCGCCCGGGAACTCGATGAGCTCATTGAGCATCACCTCGCTGAGACCCTCAATCTTTGCGACGCCGTCGCCGGCTTCGCGGACGACGCCGACGTTGGATTTGGCTACCTGGCTGGTTAGGCCGGCAATCTGGGATTCGAGTTCTTGAAGGATGGTGCTCATGCTGCTGCGATGGTAATGAGTTGTGGAAGAAGGCTTTGCGGAGGGATTATTGTCGGTTCAAGCGGTTGCCAGTCGGTGTTCGAGGAGTTCAAGGCGGCCCTTAACGGTGCCATCAAAAACGTCGCTGCCTACCCGGATACGGAGGCCGCCGAGAAGTTCAGGGTTGTATTTGAATTCAGCGGTAAGGTCGCTACCAAACTTTGTTTTTAGATCATTTGTTACCGACTCCACTTCCGATGGCGAAAGTTCGGTCGCGCTTTCGACCACGACGTGGCGCTTGGCAAGTTCGAGGCGAATGAGACGGTGAAATTCCTTTAGAATGCCGATGTACTGATGCGGTTTTTCGGCAATGAGCTGGAGAGCCAAAGCACGAACGCGTTCGCCATCGACGCGCCCATCGGCGACGGCAATGCGAAGGAGACCTTTGGCGACTTTGCGGGCTTCCCTGGTGAGTCTCATGGTAATTGAAAGGGCAGAAAAGGTATTAAGCGACGGCCTGCCGTGTCGCCTCTTCGGAAAGACGCGCCTGATCTTCCGGTGTCAAAATCTTTCCGGTAACTTTGGTCGTCGTATCAATGACCAGGCGGCCGAGCTCGCGTTTGAGAGAAGAGAACATTTGTGCGTGCTCGAGTGCTGTGGCCTCGCGGCCCTTTGCAATAATGTGTTGGGCTTCGGCGATGGCCTCCTGTTTGCCCTTTTCGGCAATGGACATCGTGGCTTCTCTGGCTTCGTCGATGATACGCTGAGCTTCCTGGTTGGCTTTGCTAAGGATTTCCTGATAGCGGCCTTCGGCTGCAGCAAGCTCCTGCTTGATTTTCTCTGCGTTGGCCAGGCCATCGGCTATCCGCTTTTTGCGTTCGTCGAGAACGGTAAGAATCGGTTTATAGGCGAAACGATGCAGGAAAAAAGCGACGATAGAAAAGCTGATCACCTGAGCGGTGAAAAGCGGTAGAGTTACGCCAAATTGCTCGCCCGTGTCTTGGGCCATCTTCACAAAACGGTTTTCTTGAGCCAGAATGAGGGAAGCGATCATTTTTCGATAGTGAGAAAATCTTTTAGCAGGAAATCGCGGGGCCGGCGTTTCAAACCGGCCCCGCGTGGGATGCGTTACTTGACCAGGAAGATCGCGAAGAACATGATACCTTCAGCGAAGGCGATGCTCAGGATCGCCTGAACGAGGATTTTGGTCGAAGCACCTGGATTGCGGCCAACGGCTTCAGAGGCTTTTGCGCCGATGAAACCAATCCCCAACGCGGAGCCCAACGCAGCCCCGGCGACGTGGAAGTTACCGGTCACCGCGGAGGCTTGTGCGAGCATTTCTGTCAACATTTCTTTTTTCCTGTTTTTACTACGTTTTGGGTTGTTGTTCCCGGTGGCCCCCGCAGTGGGCTACGGTCTGGCTACCGAAATGGGTCTAAAATTTAGTGTCCTTCGTGGGCGGCGTGATCTTCGTCGTGCTGACAGATAAGCAAAGTGAATACGGCGGTTAGCAACATGAAAACGAATGCTTGAACGAAACCGACGAGAAGTTCCAGCAAGTAAAACGGCAAAGCGACCAGCCAACCCAGGGTTGGGGAAGTCAATGCCATGTATTCCAACAGGTTTTCACCCGCAAAGATATTACCAAAAAGACGAAAGCTGAGCGTGACGGGACGGAAAATAATGGTGATCACCTCCAATAAGCCGACGCCGATGAAAACGAGGATCATCAACATTTTCAGAAAACCCGCCGTATCGCCTTTGGGCCCGAAAATGTGGAGGAAAAACCCGCCCGGACCATTTACTTGCAGTGCCCACACGGTCCAGCACGCAAAGAAAACCATCGCCATTGCAAACGTCATGTTCAAATCCGCGTTGCCGCCGCGGAGAATCGGGCGCGTAAGGTGCCCCAAACGCCCGTGTGCATCTGGAACTCCCCACCCTATCGAACCAACGCCTGGAATGAGGCTGAACCAGTTCGTGAAAAGGATGAAGATGAAAACAGTGGCAAAGAACCAAAAGGTCTTCTTTACCAATTCAGGGCCGATGATGGATTCCAAAAAATTGTGCAGACTTTCGACGATCCATTCCCAGAAATTCTGGGCGCCGCGTGGTACGGCACGCACATTGCGCATGGCGATTTGAGCAGAAACGATAATTCCGAGAGCAATGGTCCAGCACAGGATCATTGAGTTCGTGATGGGCAGCGGCCCGATACGAAAGATGTAGGGAGCGGAAAGAGGAAGGCCGGAATCATGGTGCACTTCGTGTGAGGCGTCGTCGTGGCTGGTAGGCTCCACGGCGTGTTCAGCAGAGGCCGGTTGTTGAGCATCGTGTGGTGTCGATTCGGCGTGTGCGGGAACCCACCAAACGATGGAAAGAAGGAGGCAGGCGATCCAAAGACCGGTGCCGGAACGAAGAAAATTGGCGGAAGCAAATGCTCTCATGATTCGGGGCGTCGCTAGCAGCCGGGGAAGACAAACGGGGAGAGGACCGACCGGCTGGCTGGCAGGCGCCTATAAGAACTCGGCCTATCCTAAATGACAAGGGCGATTTGTGAAAAATTTCACAAACTCACGGGTTGGGTGAATCTGGAATTGTTAAGGGGGTTGATTATTAGTGAGGTGTGCTTTTGGAGACCTGTCACCAGTTTTTGATCCACTTGGATTGATCGGGTGTTCCACTGGGGCTCGCCGGTCCGTCGCCGGTTGACCAAAGGTCGAATGTTGGATTGTAGCCCTTGGTGGCGTCTTTATTATTTGCCGTCGAATAACCGTAGGAGGCCCCCCAGGGATCGGCTATGTAACGCACTTGTCCGTTCACAATTTGTAATTGGCTCGGTTTGAACTCGAAGTATTGCTTCGCCGTCGGGGGGGTCAAAGGGTCTGTGTCCGGGTCGCCACTGAGCTCTTTATAAAGATAAAGAGAGGCTTTTTTATATAGATCGGTGCCCGGATTAGAGTCATTTTGAGCATTGAGTTTGTCCGTCGGACTTTCCTCCGTCACATTTCCATTTCCATCGACTTGGTCTGCGTCCCTCGGATACATCCCTTTATCCGCTTTGTACATCTCCAGTGCGGCTTCCAGGGCGCTAATTTCAGCCTCAGCTTTGGAGCGGGCTCCTTTCTGTTGGGCGTATTCAAATGTCCCGAGGACCAGCGCTGCCAGAATGCCGATAATCGTGATAACCGTCAGCAATTCCACGAGGGTGAACCCGGATGTTTTTCCGGGACAATTGTTGTTCCGGACGGGATATCTGGGGGGGATTTTCATCTTCTTCAGGGCGTAGGGCTCTATCCGGCCTGCATGGTGTTGATGATGGAGATCAATGGCAGAAAGAGCGCAATGACGATGGTGCCAACGACTACGGCCAGAAAGACGATCATAATCGGCTCCAAAAGCGACGTCAGCCCGGTCACGGCGTTATCCACTTCGTCGTCATAAACTTCGGCAATTTTCAGGAGCATCTCGGGCAATTGCCCAGTCTCCTCGCCGACGTCGATCATGGAAATGACCATCGGCGGGAACACGCCGCTAGCCTCGAGCGGATGCACGATGGATTCACCTTCTTTCACCGAATCGTGCACTTTCGTAATGGCGTCGGCGATCACTTGGTTGCCAGCGGTTTCGCGAGTAATGTTGAGCGCCTGCAGAATAGGGACACCGCTCGTGACGAGCGTTCCAAGGGTACGGGTAAACCGGGAAATGGCCGTCTTGCGGAGCAGATCACCAAACAACGGCATCTTTAATTTAATTCGGTCAATCGTCAGTTTGCCCGACGGTGTTGCAGCATAGAGCCTGTATCCGACAACTGCCAAAGCCGCCGCTGCGAGGACGAGCAAAATGTTATTCTTGAGGAGGTTGCTGACGCTGATGACGAAGATCGTCAGGCTCGGGAGCGGCTTCCCGCCGAGCATTTCTTTAAAAATTTGCTCGAATTTCGGGACGATGAACACGAGCAAAAAACCCATGATCGCGATGGCGATGCACAGCACGATGATGGGATAAAACATCGCCGCCACTACTTTGTTTTTAATCTTTTGCGCCTTTTCCTGGAACTCAGCGAGGCGGATAAGCACGAGCTCCATCACACCGCCAAGCTCGCCGGCCTTAACCATGTTCACGTAGAGCTTGTTGAAAATCTTGGGGTGCGCCGCGAGGCTTTCGGAGAAGGTTGAGCCGCCTTGGACAGAGTCCGCGAGTTGACCGATCGTGGATTTTAACAGAAGATCACGCTCCTGTTTTGCAAGCACAGTCAACCCACGGAGCAGTGGCAATCCTGCGTCGATGAGAGTCGCGAGCTGCCGCGTAAAGATCATCAGGATCTTGGGCTTGACGGTGCTCTTCTTGAAAAGTGGCGTTCCGCCGCTCCGCTTGGCCGCAACCGGTTTCACCGCCTTTACCGCGGCCCTCCGGGACACTTTTGCTGTTCCTTCTTCGAAAACGCTGGTCGGAAAATATCCCGCCTGTCTCAGCTGACCGACTGCTTCGTTGGAATTGGAGGCTTCGATAATCCCGGTAGACTCCTGGCCCCGGGCGTCGAGCGCGATATAATTAAACTTGGGCATATCTGGGGGGTTGGGAGACAGCGGACTAGGCCTGCAGAATAACGAACCTCACGGCGGAGAGAGTAATCCGCTAGACGCCCTTGTCGACCCGAAAACCGCCCTTAGAAATGAAAAGTCTCTGGCTGTATTTACGATGTAAGGTCAACGCGCTTCCACATCTTCAAACCCGCCTACGAATGAGAGTAACGACGATTGCTACGTGTATTTTAACACCTCTTCGATGGTCGTCTCACCGTCGTAAATGCTTCGCAGGCCATCTTCGCGAAGCGTAACCATCCCCAACTCAATCGCACGTTGCCGTATTACGATGGACGGCGCGCGCTGGTTGATCAGCTCGCGAATGGGATCCGTTACATTGAGCAATTCGTAAATTCCCTTCCGGCCTTTATATCCCGTTTGATTGCAGTATTCGCATCCCCTTCCGTAGTAGAAATCTTTGTCACCGATTTCGTGTGGCGATACTCCAAGCTGTGACAGGAGGGCTTCGCTCGGTTCGTAAGGCGTCCTGCATTGAGGGCAGATCTTCCGGATGAGGCGCTGTGCGAGCACACCCTCCAGGGCCGCCGAGATAAGAAATGGCTCGACGCCCATATCAATGAGACGTGCGACGGCGCCGGCTGAGTCGTTCGTGTGAAGCGTCGTGAACACGAGGTGCCCGGTAAGCGATGCCTGAATGGAAATCTGCGCGGTCTCCAAGTCACGCGTCTCTCCGACCATGATCCGGTCCGGGTCCTGGCGAAGGAACGCACGCAAAATGCGTGCAAAGTTCAACCCGATCGAGTCATTGATAGGCACCTGAATGATGCCTTCGATGTCGTATTCAACAGGATCCTCAGCCGTAAGCAGCTTGGAGTCGATGGTATTGATCTTCCGCAAACACGAATACAGCGTCGTCGTTTTCCCGGAACCGGTCGGGCCGGTAACGATAAAAATGCCGTTCGGTTTTTCGATCGTCTCGAGAATGTAATTGTAGATGTAGTCGGGCATCCCAAGCGTCTCCAGATCGAGGTTCACCGTGGATCGATCCAGGACACGGAGCACGACGCTTTCGCCGAACTGTGTGGGCAACGTCGACACGCGCAAATCGACCGCCCGCCCGGCAATCGTTTTCTGGATGCGCCCATCTTGCGGCAGCCGCCGTTCGGCGATATTCAAATTCGCCATGACTTTGACACGGGAAATAACCGGCAGCGCCAAGTGGCGCGGCGGTGGCGCCATCTCGTAAAGCGCACCATCGACGCGGTAGCGGATTTTGAATTCGTGCTCAAACGGCTCGAAATGGATGTCGCTCGCCTTGTCCTGGATAGCCTGATACAAGATCAGATCGACGAATTTGATAATGGGCGCCGCATTTGCCGCGTCATAACCACCGCTGCCGAGGCCGCTTTCCACCATTTCCGCGTTTTCGTCGCCAAGCGCGGCAAGAATGTCGTTCACGCTCGACGTGGCGCCGCTGTAGTATTCCTGGATCAGGGCGTCCACTTTCGCCGGATCAGCCATCACCAGCCGAACATCCCGGCTCGTCGCGAAGCGAAGTTCGTCGATCGTCTCCGCATTGAGGGGATCGCTGAGTGCCACAAAAAGTGTGTTTCCCTGAATTCCGATGGGGAGCGCCTGATGCAGTCGTGCGAGACCGGCTGGAATGAGTCGCAAAATCTCCTGCGGGACCTTGACGTTTTCCAAGTCGTACACTTCGACGCCCATATGTTCGGCGAGCAATTTTAGGAAATCGGCAGTGGAGGAAAAATAGCCGAAATCAATGATCAATTGTTCGATCGGTTTACCGCTGGACTCAACTTCGTTTGACAGGTCATCCGCCTCGCCTGCGGTCATGATGCCGAGGTCCTTTAGGATGTCCGTAATCTGTTTGGTGTTCATGGTCGGGAGAAGTTTTCAGGCATCAAATCGAGAGCTTAATCTGACTGATTTCTCGAATGGCTCGTATTTACCGCTGATTCCACATTTTTTCTTTAGTGTGCAGCCCTGAGTGGAGGTAGGAGTTGTTGGAGACCATCGGGATCCTGGGCTTTGCCACGCATTTCCGATTCGGAAATGATGCCATCGAGATACAGCTGCACGAGGCTGGCATCGAGCGATACCATTCCAAATTTCGCTCCGGTCTGAATGTCATTGGTAATCCGAAACGTTTTACCTTCGCGGATAAAAGTGCTGGTCGCAGGCGTGTTTATCATGACTTCGAACGCCGCGATGCGCCCCTGACCGTCTTTTCGGGGTAGCAAAAGTTGGGAAATAACGGCGCGCAAGTTGGTGGAAAGTTGAACACGGGTCTGCTCCTGCTGCCCTGGGGGAAAAACATCGATGAGCCGATCAACAGTCCGGGCTGCACCTGTGGTGTGGGCGGTGGAAAAGACAAGGTGCCCCGTTTCCGCCGCAGTAATAGCGGCTTCAATGGTTTCCAGGTCGCGCATTTCGCCCACCAGAATTACGTCGGGATCCTGCCGGAGCGCCCGGCGAAGCGCCTCGGCGAAATTCGGTACGTCAATGCCGATTTCACGCTGGTTGACGAGCGCTCTTTGATGCGAATGGACGTATTCGATCGGGTCTTCGATGGTCAAAATATGGCAGGCCCTGGTTCGGTTGATAACGTCGAGCATCGACGCGAGCGTCGTCGTTTTGCCGGAGCCCGTTGGGCCGGTTACGAGCACTAACCCGCGAGGCAGGTCGAGAAGCGATTTCACACTTGCCGGAACACCGATTTCCTCGAGGGACAACGGTTTGTCCGGCAGCAAGCGGATCGCCAGGCCCATCACGGTTTTCTGCCGGAACACGCTCACTCGGAAACGATGATTGCCATCATGGGTAATCGCAAAATCTACCGTCCCGTGCTCACGGACTTGGTTGAACTGGAAATCGTTCGTTAACTCCTGGCCGAAGCTGTCGGTATCCATCGCCGTCAATATCGGCATATCCAGCCGTGCAAGGTCTCCATTCACCCGCAAGACCGGAGGAGAACCGACACTTAAATGCAAATCCGACGCCTGTTTTTCGACTACCAACCGCAACAGATCATCAATGGAATATGGAAACGGGGACGCCATCGGGGGAGAATTGAATTTTGAACAAAAGACCGGCCGCCGCGCAAGACAACTGAAAATCCCAGGGGCGCCGTTTCCGGACGGCCTTATTTGCCCATCCAAGTTGACCCGGTCCTCATGGAAATCTACGGGCCATCAAAACCATGGAGGGATTCCTGTAAACCCTTTTTTGGAATTAAAACTTTCCAAAGAGTCCGGCCATTCGTTTGGGTGGCAGGGCTGTTGCAGACTTAAATCGGATTTTTGTGGGTGGCAATAGTCGGTTCAGGTCGCGTGCCAGAAAAGAATCTTGCGAAGATAAGTATTTCTGTCCCTTTGGTTCGAATATGATGACACAATCCCATCGACGAATGCCGATCCGTGACCACGGCATTGGAAACTCACTCAAGTCACCCGTGGGTCGGTTGAGACTCGTCAGTTATGTGGAAGGCGTCTCTTTGCTTCTGTTGGTTGCCGTCGCCGTTCCGCTCAAGTATGCGGCGGGAATTCCTCAGGTCGTGGCGGTTCTTGGTCCCCTGCACGGCGTCGCTTTCATCCTCTATTGGTTGCAGCTGTTTATGTGCGTGATCGCGGGCGGATGGACATTCGGCGACATCGCCAAAGCGGGCCTGGCTAGCTTCATTCCCCTGGGGTTTCTTACCATCCGAGGCCTTTTCGCACGCAAAGATCAGCAACAACCGTTCAAAAGCCCTGAGGGAGTTGCGACTTTATGAACGCACAGCCGCATATCCCGACTTGTCGCGCGATCCAAGTTCTTTTTTGACCATGGGTGTAACGCGGGTTCCCAGGAGTTCAATAGCCCGCATGATGTCGCGATGCGAAAGTTCGCGATTGTCGATCAGAATCGTCATGCGGGAAATGCCGCCGAGCGACTCATGTTCATCCAGGATTTTTTCGGCGATGGCTTCAGGATTACCAACCAATAACGCACCAGCCGGACTGCAGCCTGCATCAAATTGAGCCCTCGTGACAGGCGGCCAACCGCGCTCCCGGCCAATCTTGGTGACGACTTGCCGATAACCAGGCCAGAATGTCTCGACCGCGCCGTCGGTTGTATCCGCTATGAACCCGATGGAATGGATGCCGACCGTCAATTGTTCGGGCGCATGACCCGCCTGACGCCCGGCTTCACGATACAGTTCGATGAGCGGACGGAACCGGTACGGCTGACCGCCAATAATAGCGACAACGAGAGGCAATCCGAGTTTACCAGCACGGACAAAGGATTGAGGCGTTCCTCCGACGCCGATATGTATCGGCAACGGATTCTGTACCGGGCGCGGATAGACACCTTGACCAGTGAGTGGAGCGCGATGTTTGCCCGACCAATGAACCTGGGCATGATCACGGACTTTGAGCAGGAGATCGAGTTTTTCGGAAAACAACGCATCGTAGTCATCGAGGTCAAAGCCGAAGAGCGGATACGATTCGATGAAGGAGCCGCGACCGACGATGATTTCGGCCCGTCCCTGAGCAATGAGATCGAGCGTAGCGAATTGCTGAAAGAGACGCACGGGATCGTCTGAACTCAAGACGCTGACGGCGCTGGTCAGACGAATACGCTTCGTTCGCGCCGCGGCTGCAGCGAGCAACACGGCCGGCGCTGAGGAGATATAATCCGGACGGTGATGTTCACCGATCCCAAAAACATCAAGGCCGATCTGGTCAGCTAATTCGATTTCTTCCAGCAATTCCTGGACGCGGTTGTAATCGTCCGTCGCGCCATTTTTGCCAGAGTCCCTGGCCGTTGCTACGAAACTATCAACACCGATTTGCATAGGGTTGAATGTGTCCGCGGCAATCGGGTTCGCCCAATACCTTGTTTGTTGGCTTAGCCATACTTTTGAGCATGGCTGGGGGCACACGGCTACGGGTGGGGCGATGTCAGGGTACCGGTGAGCGGAGCGGGACCTGGGGTAAATTTTCCAGAGGTGGGTGCCGTGAGGACAATGCCTGTTTTCAGGGTTTCACGGTTGGAGACGAGGAGTTTGTCTGCGGCGGCGATCTGTTTGGTCAGAGAGTCAACGTCAGCGGACAGAGCGGCTTTGGATTTTTCGGCATTGATGGGAATCTGGGCGATCGACGTCTTGAGGGTGTCGATGGCGGCCTGTAGATCCCTGAGCCGGCGGGGTTTGACAAATTTGGTGAACTTATCGAGGCGCGCCTGAGCGATTGACGCGGTTAGTTTGCATGATTTGACGCGTTCGGCCTGTTGTTCCCATTCGGATTTTTGGATGAATCCTTCGGCCAACATTTTGTCGCGCGCTTCGTAACGGGTTTGTTCCTGAGCCAGAGCGCTGGTCGCATTGTTGAGGGTTTGGGTCAGAGTTTGTTCTTCGATGATGGCGTCTGCGACGGTGTATTCCTGAAAATCGGCCTCTGCGCGCGCCAATGCTTCTTTTTTGACGATGATATCGGCGGCTGAGGCAGGATCGATGAGCGCGATCTGCTGCTTTTTTTTGTCGAGCGCAGTGCGGAGATCGGCAAGCGCGGTTTCCTGGCGTTTGATTTCATCAATGGCAGGCGATGGATCAAGAACGGCAACGACGCTGCCTTTTTCTACAGATGTTCCGGGAGGGACTATATAGAGGACGTTTGTGCCGCGGCTGGGATTTAGAATTTCGGCGGTTTCGGAGAAAACGGAAGAGATGAGGAGGAATAAAACGGAAGTGATGGACAAGATGAATGGAAAGAAACGAGGCGATTTCAAGGCTGGCTGGTGGCGGGTAGAAGTTGGGCAATGTCGAAGGTTCCCAGGGCGCGCTGGAGGCGGAGAAAGCCGACATAGCGGTCCTGCTGGAGGTCGAGGCGGTAGTTTTGATCCCCAAGAACATCGTTCTGGGCATCGATGAGATCGCGATTGGCGGCCTCGCCGTACGCGAGACGGATTTCTGCAAGGCGCTCCTTGCGCCTGGAGGAGTCGACGATTTGGTCTTGAATGATGAGCGACGTATCGATGTTTTGCAGGACGCGAATAGCACCCCGAATGGCGGCGGCGTTGGTTTCGCGTGCATAACGCTCTTCGCGCTGGCTCTGAGCCAAATCTTGAAACGCGTCGTAGAGATTCACATTTTCCCGCGTGCGTTCAAGCGGCAGGGAAAACACGATGCCTGCAGAATAATCCTGGGAGACCGCGCTACTGTTATTAGACGACCAACTGCTCGTGGCGGCGCTGGCGCGGAGATCGAGATCGGGTTTTAGATCGTTGCGGGCAAATTTCAGACCACGCTGTTTGTCAGCGACGATGTCCGCAATGGTTCGGAGATCGGCCCGACGGTGGAGGGCCAATACAATCGCGGCATCGGCATTGGGAGGAAGAGGAAAGTCCGGCGGTAGGTAGGGGGCGGGCTCCAACGGGTAATCGGCGGGAAGATTGACGAGGATTTTGAAGCTGTCTTTTTGGTTTTCCAGCTGTGCCTCGGCAGCTTCGAGATCACGTTTGGCGCGCAGTTCTTCCTGGGCGGCGCGGACCATTTCAAATTCGGATTCGCGCCCGACCGCGAAAAAAGTGACTGAGCGGCGGTGAAGGAGCTCAGCTCCTTTAAGGCGGGCAGCGAGGAGGCGGATGCGCTGTTGTTGGGACAAGAGATCCAAGAATGACTCGATAGTGGCGATCGCGACGTCCTGCTCCTGAAGCTTCAGTGAACGTAGGGCGTAGAGGACGTTGCGTTTGCGTTGCACGATGCTTTCGGCGTTTTGATCGATGCCGAATCCGCGGAGAACGGGAAGCCGGAGCGATACGGCGCCGCTGGGCGAATAGGAACCGGAATCGTCGCTGCCAGAATTGTAGGCGGCGCCGGCGTCGAGAGAGATTTCGCCGCCAAATGGGAAACGTTGCGTGACGCCGACCGTTTGTGACGCGTTGGTGTTCTGGCTTGAGAATTGATCGTTACCGACGACGACCGAGGATTGCGTCGTAAAAAGGGAGGCACCAGCGCGGAATTTTGGCCGAAAATCCCGGCGTGATGTCTGCAGATCGAGGGCGAGGGAGCGGACCCCGTCACGTACCATTAGCAGAGAGAGATTGTTGGCGAGGGCGATCTCAACAGCCCTCTGGATGGAGAGTGGTCCGGGGGCGACGGCCGCGGGATAACGGTTGGGATCGGGGAGGCCGGGCTCTAGGAGACGGATGTTGTTTACGATTTGGGCGGCTTCGGCATCGAGCTTTCGGGTATCGGCCGCGCGCAGTCGGCCGATGACCGTCGCGAAGCAGATCAGCAGAAAGAGCGCGGTCCGGGCCATGGTCTACTTGGTACCTGCATTCGGGAAAATTGCCAATTGGCAATAACGGTTGCGGAATTCGGGATGCGGATTGCGGCATGTTTTGGGCGAGCTCTTTCCGCAGGTGCCGCCGCGGATTGCATTCACTTTGCCTTTCCAGGTACGGCTGCGGGCTGGTAATAGGTGCCGGGATATGCCTGAAACTGGTTACTCGAGCCATTCAACGATTGCTGTTGCTGCGTAAATAAGCCATGGCCGAATTCCTTCCCGACTTCCTCGTTATCTTCGCGTACTTCACGATCATCATTTCGATCGGCCTCGCGCAAAAAGGCAAGAGCGGCAGCGTTGAAGGATTTGCTTTGGGCAATCGGGAAATTGCCTGGTGGGCGGTGCTTGCTTCGATCATTGCTGCTGAGATCAGCGCGGCCACGTTTCTGGGCGCGCCGGGAGAAGGATTCGAAAAGCGGAACTGGACCTATGCGCAACTCGCCATCGGAACGGTGTTGGCCCGCATATTGGTCAGCGTTGTTTTCATCCCGATCTACTACAAACAAGGCGTGATCTCGATTTATGAGTTTCTGGGGACGCGATTTGGACGGAGGACCCGGACTTTTGCCTCCTGCACGTTTTTGGTCACCCGCGTCCTGGCCATGGGAACCCGGCTTTACGTTTCGGCGATCATCGTCGTGCTCGGATACGAAATGGTTTCGGGCATGAACGCGACTCCGGCCGATGAGTTCTGGCTTTTCACCGTTGCGCTGGTGCTGATCAGTCTGATGACGGCAGTGTACACGACGGTCGGTGGAATTCGCGCCGTTATCTGGACGGATTTCATTCAGGTCACTGTGCTTGTGGCCGCGCTCGGATTTTCCGTTTGGTTTTTGCTCGGCAAAATCCATGGAGGCTGGGATGCGGTGGTCTCGCATATTCAAGAGCCCGTCTTTTGGAATTGGGGACAACCGAAAGGAGACGGCGTCTGGGGATGGGTCGTGGGTATTCTTAGTGAGGAATACACAGTCTGGGCAGCCATTATCGGTTCCACCTTTGTGACGATGGCCACTCACGGCATCGATCAGGATACCGTCCAGAGGATGCTCACCGCAAAAAACCGGCAGCAGAGTGCGTTTGCGACGATCATGTCGGGGATCGTGGATGTTCCAATCGTCGCATCCTTCATCTTAATCGGGGTTTTACTTTCGATTTATTACGCGGGGAACACAGATCCGAATTTGCCGAAGGAAGGCCGCGAAATATTTCCCTATTTCATTCTGCATGTCATGCCTCAAGGTCTGCGGGGGCTGGTGGCGGCTGGAATTCTAGCGACGGCGATGGGCTCGCTGAGCACGGCGCTGAATGCCCTGGCGACGAGTTTTTCCCGCGATTTTGTTATTCCGCGGATGACTGGGGAGATTACGGAACAACGGCGGGTCCGGGCACTGCGTCTGAGCACCATCCTGTTTGCGACTTTAATCATCGCCGTGGGTGTTACCACCGCCTGGTATGTGTCGCATCATCCGTCCGTGCGTATCATTCCGCTGGTTTTGGGGATTCTGGGTTACACCTTTGGATCTCTATTGGGGGTTTTTTTGGTGGGCGTGTTCACGCGTAACCGTGGAAATGATTTCGGAAATATCGTGGGAATGATACTCGGCTTTTTGGTAGTGGCGTACCTCAGCGGGGTAGACCTCATGATTCTCGATACGTTCGCACCCTTGCAGGAGGGCACGCGGCATCGTGAGCTCATCCTGGCATTCCCGTGGCGGATCACGTGCGGATGTCTCGTGACGGTTATTGTCGCGTTGCTGTTCCCGACTCGCGAGCGTCGAGACGAGCGAGTGGAGTATTGAATTCCACAAGTAGAACGAGTCGAACGACATCCGTTTTCGCGCGCAGATGGGCTCGTATGGGACGTTTTTCCGGCGTTGCGCCAAGTGGTCAACGTCAAGGAGAAACCTGCTGCTGCACGAAAATAAACTTCCGCGTTTCGGGCACTTTTTTCTTGGCGGGTTGGGGTGCCGAAAATAGTCTCACGACGTCAGCCCGAGGGGATCAGGGGATGTGAATAACTTGTGAAAAACGTGTCTAAAGCGAATCCAAATATTATCGTAAGTACCTCAGGTGGAGATGGTTTGCCTCCGGGGAAAACCGGCGCGCACACGTTGGCGCCGAGTTGTGACAATCGTAACCATCACGCGTAACGCTTTCATTTCCAAAATGTTACGCCTGTCGCCATCCATGCGCGCTTTCTCTTCGTCGCCAGATTCCAAGCCGGTTTTGCCACCAGGCATTCCTAATACTTTTGGCGTTCGCCGTTCAAAAGTTTTTTTCAAATCTGTGAAGTTGCCGTGTGAATAATTTGAATATGGAATGCCCATTTAGAAGCCTGTGGAACGCCATCGCTGAAGCGATCCGTTCCCAAGTCAATCCAGATACGTTCCAGCGATGGTTCGCGGACATCGAACTGGTTGCGACCGATGAAGAGTCACTCACTCTGCGCGTCCCGAATCACATTTATCAGTTGTGGATTGAGTCGAATTACCAGCAGCTGGTTCAATCCTCGGTAGTGTCGATTTTGGGTCAACCGCGCCGGATCAAGTTTGTGCATGGTGACGGCGCAACGGCGTCGGGCGGAAGCGATTCGAGAACGCCTTCCGTGGAAACGGTCCGTGAAACCGCGTCATCGAAGACCTCCAAAGCGTTGGCCGTTCCGGCGATCCCGACCGAGCCCGATGGTCCGGTTGCCGCAAACGGCATGAATCCTCGGAATACGTTCGATTCGTTCGTTGTCGGCGCGAATAATCAATTTGCGCACGCTGCTGCGGTTGCGGTGGCCCAAGCGCTGGCCCGGACGTACAACCCGTTATTCGTCTACGGCGGTGTTGGTCTCGGTAAAACGCACCTGATGCAGGCTATCGGCCAATACGTTCTCGGCCATAAGAAGGGCATCAAAGTCGTCTATTTGAGCAGCGAAAAATTCACCAATGAATTTATCGATGCCATTCAGCAGAGTACGCTCGTCAAGTTCCGGAAGAAATATCGGCAAGCTGACCTGCTGCTCATCGACGACATTCAATTTCTTGCGGGCCGTGAGCGCACGCAGGAGGAATTCTTCCATACGTTCAACACGCTTTTCGAAGGACATAAGCAAATCGTCCTTTCCAGTGACCGACCGGCGAGTGAAATCCAAAATCTGGAAAACCGCCTCGTTTCCCGCTTCGAATGGGGCCTGACTGCTGAGCTGCAGGCACCAGATATTGAAACCCGGCTCGCCATTTTGAGAAAGAAGGCCGGAGCTCTCGGAGTCAAACTGGAGGGCTCTGTCATGGAGTTTTTAGCAGAACGCATTCGGACCAACGTCCGCCGATTGGAAGGGGCACTATTGCGAGTGGCGTCGTTTGCTTCGCTCAGTGGCAAGGAACTTAACCGGGATTCCATTGAACATTTGCTCAAAGACATTCTCCACGAAGAAGCGCGCAAGACGGTTACGGTCGATCAAATCCAGCGTAAAGTAGCTGAGCATTATGACATTCGAGTGGCTGACATGACTTCCAAGCGGCGTCCGGCGAACATCGCATTTCCGCGTCAAGTCGCCATGTATCTGGCCCGTGAATTGACCCAATCTTCGCTGAGCGAGATCGGCGAAGCCTTTGGCGGACGCGACCACGGCACCGTTCTCCATGCGTGCAAGCTCGTAAAAGGCAAAATTGCTGCTGAAGAAGCGACGAGGCGGGTCGTTTCTCTCATCGATTCACAATTGAAACGGTGATTTGAACGAAACCCGCCACTGGAGAATGCGTCCCAAAGTTTTTTCCAAAGCGGCGTCTGCAAAAGATTGGACAGTTTTGAGCGTCCACGCATACTTTCCGCCTCGCGCCGCGAGTCCGGACGGACGCGGCTGCCCCACACTTATTTGAATTATCGACCTCATGAAATTTAGCGTCAGCAAGGACAAACTCGCCGAAGGATTGCAGATCGTCCAGAACGTCGTCAGCACGCGCACAACCCTTCCGATCCTCTCCAATGTCCTCCTGCAAGCCGGCGAAAACGGCCTCACGCTTACGACCACGGATCTCGACGTCAGCGTTCGTCTAACGATCGAAGCCACCGTTGAACGTCCTGGTGGAACGACCCTTCCAGCGCGCCGGCTCTTTAGCATTGTGCGTGAGTTGCCTGCCAGCGATATCCTTTTCGACATCGACTCGCGGAATGGTGCTTCGATTCGTTGCGGGGCAAGTAGTTTCAAAATCCTGGGCCTGCCTGAGGAGGAATTTCCGCCGTTGCCGAAATTTGAGAACGCGCGTGTCTTCAACATTGCGCAGAAAGAGTTGAAAGATGGCCTAAAAAAGACCTCTTACGCCATTTCGACCGACGAAACGCGGTATGTTCTCAATGGCGTTCTGCATAGCTTCCGAGACAACAAACTTTCGCTGGTCGCGACGGACGGTCGCCGTCTGGCGTTGGTAGACATTGAACTGGAGTTTCCGCGTAGCAGCGAGGTCGACGTCATTATTCCAACGAAAGCTGTCACGGAGCTGAGCCGGCTCCTTAAAGAGGATGGTGACGTAAAAGTCTCCATTTCCGAGAACCAGGTAGCTTTCGAATTGAACGGAGCATTGCTGATTTCGAAATTGATCGAAGGCAACTACCCGAATTACCGCCAGGTTATCCCGGGGGAAGCCCGCGAGCGGGTCACGCTCGAACGGGAAACGTTTCTCAATTGTGTCCGCCGCGTTTCGTTGCTTGCCAGCGACAAATCGAATTCGGTGAAATTGATCTTCAGTAAAAACAACATTGAGATCAACGCCACGACTCCGGATGTCGGCGAAGCAAGGGAATCCATCCCGGTCATTTACAAAGGCAAAGAAATGGCGATTGCCTTCAATCCGGAATTTTTGATGGCCCCTCTACGCAATCTGACCAACGACGAAGTCTACCTCGATCTCATCGATGAAATGAGCCCTGGTGTCATCAAGATTCAGACGCCGTTTCTTTACGTTCTGATGCCGATGCGGATTAGCTGAGCGGAGAACAAGAGCGGACGCTTCCGCGCGGCTCTCGCTGGCGATGCGAAATCGCCGTTCGGCTGATTCATTTAACTTTTCAGTTTCCAACGCGAGGATTTCGAATACAGTCCTCGTCCCGCAAAATCCCTGAAAGCTCACGTGGCGGAATTGGCAGACGCTTACGACTCAGGATCGTATGGGGCAACCCGTGGAGGTTCGAGTCCTCTCGTGAGCATTTTGGGAGTCTTAAGTTTGTAAGACTTAGGACCAAAGGCGATCTCAATGAATCGAGAGATGGCGAAAGCAAAACCGTAACGCAGGACGGAACCAGCGCTCTTCGCGAATCTTAAGACTTACAAACTTAAGGCTTAAAACTTTTTCGGTCTTGTCTTTTTCGGGCGGAGCCCAACATATGGCGCTGTTTTGTCCGCAACATTGCCCAGCACAGGTAATCCACAGAGGAAAATGCGGTTTCCTTCGGGACCCGAATTTGTCCGATGGCTCTTCGGCGGGTGGAGTGTCATCATATTCGGCTTTCTCTATCTGCCGATCCTCCTGCTGGCTGTTTATTCCTTTAATGACAGCAAATTAAACATCCGCTGGAAGGGGTTTACGTTGAAGTGGTTTGACGTGTTGTTTCACAACAAGGTCCTCCTCGAAGCGTTTTGGAACAGCGTCATCATTGCCATAGTGGTTACAGCCCTTTCCACATTCCTGGGAACTGTTGGCGCGTGGTTGATCTATCGTTACAGGTTTCCGATGCCGCGCCTGCTGGGGCTGCTCATCTTCATTCCGATGGTCATTCCGGAAGTGTTGATGGGAACAAGCCTGCGTATCGCGTTTATTGCCGCCCATTTTCCGCTCGGCTATCTATCGGTGATCATATCACACACGACGTTTTGTTTTCCGTTTGTGCTGGTTGCGGTTCAGGCCAGGCTCGATTCGCTGGATCCGTCGCTCGAGGAAGCGGCAATGGATCTTGGCGCGACGCCCGTGGGCGCGTTCGTGCGCGTGATTGTGCCCTATCTGCTCCCGGCGATCGCCTCTGGCGCACTGATGTCCTTCACCTTGTCTCTCGACGAATATCTCGTCACTAAATTCACTTATTCGCCACAGGCTCAGACCCTGCCGATACTCGTCTATGGTATGGTTAAAAAGGGCCTCGATCCGCAACTCAATGCGTTGAGTACGCTGTTTATTCTCGGCACGGGCATCCTCGTCCTGGTGTCCGAGCTGTTGAAACAAAAGGCCGCCAAATAACAAACACGCCATCTATGAAAAACACATACTTCCAAATCCTTTTCCGCGGGTATCTGCTCGCCATGCTGGCCATGATTGCCGTGGCGATTGTTCCCTCGGCGCAGGCTCAATCCAAGCAGCTTAACCTTTATTGTTGGTCGGAATACGTCCCTCAATCCGTGATCGACAAATTCACCGAAGCCACCGGCATCAAAGTTTCCGTCGAGAACTACGCTTCAAACGAAGAAATGCTTCAGAAGCTTCTTGGCGGCGGGAATTACGATCTCATCCAGCCTAGCAATTACACCGTCGAGGCGTTGCGTAAGGCCGATCTTCTTGCGCCGATTTCTGAAGGCTCCGTCCCGAATATCAAAAATATAGCGCCGGAGTTCACGGAATTGGATTGTGACAAAGGTAACAAGTACACCGTCCCATGGATGGCCGGGCATGTGGCGATCGTCGTGAATACCGACAAGGTCAAAGACGACATCAAAAGCTATAACGACGTCTTTCAGGACAAGTTCAAAAAACGCATTGTTGTCCTGGATGACAGCCGTGAGCTCGTTGCCTGGGCGCTGACGACGCGCGGTATCGATCCTAACGATATTACGGACGAAAACCTCGAGAAAGCCCGCGAAATTCTGTCCAAATGGCTGCCTCTGGTGAAAGTCTACGATTCCGATAGTCCGAAGACTGCGTTGATCAATGGCGACGTGGACCTGGGTATCGTTTGGAGCGGCGAAGGTGCGTTGCTCCAGAGGGAATCCAAGAAATTTAAATGGATCATCCCGACCGAAGGCGCCGACGCCTTTGTCGATCTACTTGCCATTCCGAAGTCTGCGAAAAACAAGGAGAATGCGGAAAAATTCATGAATTTCATCCTGCAGCCCGAAATCAGCGTCCTGATTTCCGAAGACTTTCCTTACACGAATCCGAACCTCGAAGCGCGCAAACTGCTCAAGCCCGAGGACCTTGCAAATCCGGCGAGCTACCCTTCGGCGGAAGATCAAAGGAAAATGCATTTTTTTCACGATATCGGCACCAAAGCCTCGGATATCGACGCACTCATTACGGACTTGAAGGGAAGCTGATCCCTCCATTTCTGCTTTCTGCATTCTAGCTTTCTTTCCGATGGCCGTCCCAACACCGCTGAAAACCGATACGGCGTCTTCAGTCCTCAAGACACGTCCCGGCCTCGTCAACTGGTTGGCGATCTCGCCTCTGTTACTGTGGCTGCTGCTGTTTGTCTTGATCCCGACGGTTTTATTGGTCGTTTACGGTTTTTGCGGCCGGGACGGGCTGGGGCGGATCGTGTATGAATTTCAGTGGGACAACTATCTCCGCGCGCTGAAGCCTCCTTACCCGGAGATTTTTCTGCGCTCGGTGATTTTTGCGGGGCTTACCACGCTTGTTTGTCTCATCTTGGGGTATCCGGTCGGTTATTTTATCGGCCGGTCACCGGAAAAAGTGCGCAACTTCCTGATGATGCTGGTGATGATCCCATTCTGGACCAGCTTTCTCATCCGGACTTACGCGTGGATTTCCATCCTTGCGCAGGAAGGCCTTCTCAACGGCCTTTTGCTCTGGGCGAAAGTGATCTCGGAACCTCTGCAGATGCTCTACACACCTGGTGCTGTTGTGCTCGGGCTTGTTTATAACTTTCTGCCATTCATGATCCTGCCGATCTATACGGCTGCCGAGAAGCTGGACAACGCCCTCGTCGAGGCGGCTTACGACCTTGGCGCTGGGCCGGTTCGCGCGTTCTCGCAAGTAATTCTCCCGCTGACACAGTCAGGCATTTTGGCCGGGGTCATGCTGGTGTTTATTCCTTCGCTCGGCATGTTTGCTATTAGCGGTCTGATGGGCGGTGGCAGCCAACAGATGATCGGTGACGTGATCGAAAAGCAATTTGGCACCGCCAATAATCGTCCATTCGGTGCGGCGCTTGGGACATTGGTGCTGATTGCTTTCGCCATTGGGTTGTGGCTGACCAGCCGAAAACAAAAGAGCTAGGCGTAATCCGAGCCCTACTTGCTGTCGAAGCCCGACGGCGTTAATGAAGCCAGATGTTTCCACAGCGAGAAGCTTTGATTCGCTTGTTGCGGGATGACGACCCTCAAACCGTGAATTTGGTCAAGGAACAATTGGCGTCCAACGGTCCTGAGGCTCTTTCTCAGCTGCAAGACCTTTTGCGAACCGACGATGAACGAGTGACAGCCCACGTGTCCGATGTCATCCGTGGAATCGTTTTGCAGCAATCCATGGATACGTTTCAGGCCTTTTGTAAGCGTTTTCCCAAGGATGGGGATGTGGAGCTTGGCTGTTGGTTACTCGCGAAAGCGCTGATTCCGGGGTTCGACCCGGAACCGTTCAAGTTGAAGCTCGATACTTGGGGGCGGCAGCTTGCAATGAACATTTCTCATGCCGTATCCGATCGCGAACGTGTTCAACAACTGGCCCAGTTCATGTCCGGGCAGCTCGGCTTTCGGGGAAATGTCGATGATTACTACAACCCGCGGAATAGTTTGATTCCGACCGTTATCGAAACCCGCTTCGGCATTCCGATTTCGCTGACGGCGTTGTATATGTTTGTGAGCGCCCGGGCGGGCATGGCCGTCGAGGGAGTCAATATGCCGGGGCATTTCATTGGACGACATGGGGACGTCATTTTTGATCCCTTCCATCGGGGAAAAATCTTGTCTGTGGACGACTGTGAAGAAATCCTCGGCCGGCAAGGTATCCAGCTTGAGGCGCAACATGTCACGCCCGCCACTTCAAAGGGCATTCTGACCCGGATGCTGGCCAATTTGCTTTACGTCTACGAAAGCCGCCAGGAAACGGCGTTGCGTGAACGCGTTCTGATTTGGCTGGCGGCTCTCGAGAGGCCTGCACGATAGTCGCGGTCGATGATCGCAGAAATCCTCAACACGGGCACCGAGCTGCTTCTTGGCAATGTTGTTAATACCCACCTCGCGTTTCTTGGGACGCAACTTTTCGAAATGGGCTTCCGGGTCAACCGCCAGGTCGCTCTGCCGGATGGGGACGCGATTCGGGGCGGTCTCGAGGAGTCTTTCGCCCGCAAACCGGACATCGTCGTTGTGACGGGAGGACTTGGTCCGACGACTGACGATATCACGCGGGAGCTGCTCGCCGATATGCTCGCCGCGCGACTCGTTCTTAATGAGGAAATTCTAAAAAAAATCGAGGACCGCGTCACGCAACACGGTTTCAAATTGGTCGAGCGAATGAAGCGTCAGGCGTACGTGCCCGAAGGCGTGCAGGCGATTGTGAATGATTGGGGGACGGCTCCAGGACTGTATCTGCCGGGTTCGTCACAGCATCCGCATGCCTTTTTTCTGCCCGGACCGCCCCGGGAATTGCGACCGATGTTTTTGGAGAAAGTCGTGCCTATTTTGCGTGCTGCGTTTCCCTTTGCGGGTGAAACGGTTTGCAAAGTCTTCCGTATTTCTGGCATCGGTGAATCGATGGTCGAGGAACGGGTGGGGGAGCAGCTGCTGAAGATTCCAGGACTCGAACTGGGTTATTGCGCGCACTATGGTGCTGTTGACGTTCGAATCGTGGGACCTGCGGAAGCCGTCGAACGTGGAACTGAAATTATCGAAGATGCCTTTGCAGAAAGCATTTACGGAACTGGAAACGACGTTCTGGAGCAGGTAGTTGCGCATCTTCTGGCGGAGCGGCAGCAAACTGTTGCAACTGCAGAGTCTTGCACGGGCGGATTTCTCGCGAGCCGTATCACCAATGTCCCTGGCGCCTCGGACGTCTTCCTCGACGGCCACATAACGTATTCCAATGGATCCAAAACACGCGTGCTGGGCGTCGATGTTGATCTTATTCGCAAGGAAGGCGCCGTCAGCGAACCCGTTGCGGCTGCAATGGCGCGCGGCGCGCGGGTAACCTCCGGCGCCGATTACGGCCTTTCGACCACAGGCATTGCGGGCCCGGGGGGCGGCACGGTAGCCAAACCCGTTGGCACTGTCTTCATTGGCCTTGCCAGCGCCGAAGGCGTTACTGTGACCAAACATTTCTTTCCCACGGATCGCGAGATGTTCAAAGCTTTAGCCACCCAGGCAGCTCTTGATCGGCTCCGGCGTGTTTTGATGCGGCGTGTTTTGATGTAGAGGGCCCTCAGCGGCAGACGTTTAGATTTGCGAGGGATAAGGAAAGACGCATAGGGGAAAGACTCGTGCAACTATTTTTGAACAGATTTTTCTGGCCGATGTCTTAGGAGCGTGATATTTAACCCTCTTACCAAAATGGGAGGGCGCTTAAACTAAACCCAACAAATTGCACGGCTCATGCGTATTCAAATTGAACAGGATACGTACGAGAAAGTCGAGTTGTTCGGACTCGTGAGCGACAAACTAACATGGCAGCTGAAGATACAGATTCCGGAATTAAAATATACCTGCGTGAAATCGGGCAAATCCCGCTTTTGACACCCGAGCAGGAAATCGAGTTGGCTGCGAAAATCAAGAAGGGCGATAAAGAGGCCCGATCCTTGATGATTCGCTCGAACCTTCGCCTCGTGGTGAAGATTGCGCACGACTACGCCAATCTCGGCCTTCCGCTCCTTGATCTGATTTCCGAGGGCAATATTGGCTTGATGAAAGCCGTGGAACGCTTTGATCCGGCCAAAGGGGGTAAATTGAGCACCTATGCAGCGTGGTGGATCAAGCAATCCATCAAACGCGCTCTGGCCAACCAAAGTAAGACCATCCGCTTGCCGGTCCATCTAGTCGATAAAATTTCCAAAATGCGCCGTGTCTCGCTCCAGATGAGCGAAGAGCTCGGTCGCGAACCTACCGACGACGAATTGGCCGAGGAAATCGGCATTTCGAGCGGCAAGGTTTCACAGCTGAAGACAGTTTCGATCCGTCCGGCGTCACTCGATGCACCCATCAGCGACGACGATTCCACTGAATTCGGCGAAATTGTCGGCGACGAAGAAGCGCAGACACCGTTTGAATTGCTCCGTGATAAGAACCTCCGCGATGAAGTGGGCGATTTGCTGGACGTTCTGGATGAACGCGAAAAGAAAATCATCTTTTCCCGTTTTGGCCTTGATGGTGGCAAACCCAAAACCCTCGAGGAAGTCGGCAAAAAATTCGGTGTTACTCGCGAGCGCATCCGCCAGCTTCAGAATATTGCTCTGGCCAAGCTTCGCCGGGCTCTGGGCAAGAAGGAAAAACCCATCGAAGCCCTGCAGGAAATCGGCGCCGAGTAAGACCCGATTCAACAATCAAATCAATAAGACAGGCTCCGGATTTCTCCGGAGCCTGTTTTTGTTCCTGCTTGGAGCCAGCCGTTAAGATCTTTTCATGCGTAAGTGAATGGTGCGCATCCAACTATTCGATTGACTCGGGGTGCTGTTTCCGCATAACAGAAAAGACTCCCTTCTCCCCCTATGATTGAGCTCGAGGTTTACGCAGCTGGTGTTCGTGCGACGGAAAAAATTCTCGAATTGGAGCATCAACTACAGGTTTTTCCCGGATTGCGATACAAGGTCGACGCTAATCACGATGTCGTTTACATGGAGCTCGATCAACCCACTGTCAGCTTGCAGCAGGTAAAGGACCTCTTCCGTCGGGCGGGATTGGATGCCAAGTTCGTTGGGACGGTTCCAGCCGAAATCTCGGGGAAGGCTAAGACTCAAAGAATCGCCTTTAGGCAGGAGTGAGCTCTTTTCGGTTCAGGTCCTAAATCCGCTTTTCAAGGGTTTGCTTCCTCGGTAGGCTGCGCCAGCCTTATCTTATGGAAGTAACACGTGCCCGTTTATGGGTGGCCATTGCTGGAATTGCTTTCGGAGCGTTCCCTGGCTGCGATCAGCCATCTTACCGGTCGCTGAACCGCCGCGTTACAACGGTGATCGAAGAAGGAAAATACTACAAAGCTCTCCAAACTGTCGAAGGCAGCCTTGCGAAAAATTCGAGAGATACCAAACTCCTCGCCGAACGGGTTCTCCTCTATCTCGCGAGTCCGGACCGAAAAGTAAGATCGCAGATGGTTGTCGCACAAAGGGAATTTGAGGCAGCAGGGGGCAATCGGATGGATCTACTTTCGGCAGCTGGCGAATCGAGAATTCCCGCCGTCCGCAAGAACGCTGCTTATGTATGGGGCGCGCTCAAAGACCCGTCCGGAATCCAGCTCTTAAAGGCGCTTGCTCAGGAGAAAGACGCCGAGGTTCGCGCGGAAGCTGTTCGATCTCTGGCAAGACTCGCAGATCCGTCGAGCTATGCGCTGTTCCTCATTCTCTTACGAGACAAGTCGTGGGAAGTCCGTGCAGCTTCGGCTGAAGCACTCATCGAGCTAAAGAGATCCGATGCCCTGCCGAATTTGCTTCGTGCCGCCAATGATGGCGACCGCTACGCCAAGGCTAAAATTCGCGACGCCATCATTGTATTGGCGAGGCCATCGCAAGCTCCATTGCTTCGTAATCAGCTCAATCAGGGAGAGCGTCCCACAAAAATAGCGGCTGCTCTGGCATTGGGGAAACTCGGAGATCCAGCTGCGGTCCCGTTCCTGATGGAGATTATCCAGGATCCCGAATTCGACGGCCGTCCGGAAGCTGCGCAAATGGTCGGTGAAATCGGAGGAGATAAAGTCGCGCTCCTTTTTGAGAAAATGCTCCCTGTTGAGCAGGATAGATGGGTTGCAGATGCGATCGTGAAATTTTTCAGTGCCCGCAACGATGACCAGGCAAACCGCGTGCTGGAAGAATACCGTCAACGCAACGGAGGCGGCGAGTAGGATGTTTGAGGGCTGATTTTCCCAAGACACGTTCGAGTTCATTCGTCCGCGGAAAACGCGAAAGTTGCTGAAACCCGCCTCCATTCGTGGTAAAAGCGCAATGACTTTCCCCCATGGCCATCTCCCTTTCCCAGAATCCAGCTGTCCGCGAATTCCTCTATCGTATCGCCAATTCCCGGTTCTTCATGGTGGCATTGCTGTTGCATTTGCTGCTGATTATCTCCGTTGGCACCAAGGCTCTCTTTGATCAATTCCACGACGAGCCCGACATAATCGCCACGAACCCCGGCTCTTTTGTGTCGACAGACCCTAATCCTGCGCCTCCTCCTCCGCCTCAACAGCAGCAGCCCAAGACTCAGTTTCAGGTCCAACCCACACAAGCGGCCGCGAGTCAGCCGGCAGCCATGAGTGCCATCGCTACCATGTCGACGGCAACGACAAGCTTTAGCGTGCCCAGCGTTCTGACCCCGTCACCGACCCGTTCCACAGCATTGCCCACTCAGGTCCAGACAGCTGTCAATGCTTCGACGAACATGAAGCCCGGCCAAATCGACAAGCAAACGCTTGCTGGCATCGCGGGGTTTACCAGTGGCTGGGCGCAACCTGGCGGTGGTGGCGGTACCCTCAAAGATCGAAAATTCAAGTTTACCGCATACCTCGCCAAATACAGCGGGGGCGATTGGTACTCGTCGGTCTGGAAAGATGGCAGCGACAGGATTCTGGGCGGCAGCCTCCCGAACCTCCTCTACCTGATGCGGAAAGTGTCACAGGACAAGATCGACGCCAAACCCGATGCCGAGCCACTCGATCTCGCCAGCGACAAGATTTTCACGGTCAAACCGCCCTTCATCTTTTTTACCGGCCATCGCGATTTCGTGCTGACGGACAAGGAAGTTGAGAATCTTCAGCGCTACATCCGTTTGGGAGGAGCCATTTGGGGCGATAGTTCGTTGCCGGGGCAACGCTCCCGATTCGATATCGCTTTTCGGCGTGAGATGAAGCGCGTGATTCCCGATATTGACAAACAATTCGAAGCGCTTCCGCAGGATCATCCAATTTATGCCCGCCCTTATTTTCCGGAAATTGTCGGTGTTCCTTCCGGTATCAACTTTTATAGGGAGCCGGTTTACGCCCTGAAGTTTAACGGCGAGATCGCCGTTCTTTATACTGCCAACGACTATGGGGATATGTGGCAGTTTGGTCTCGATCCGCGCTGGAAGTTCGACCTTAGCAAGGACAAGAACGGCCGTTATATTGCGATCAACGGGGGAATGTGGAGGATGAGGGACATTTACTACCGGGGTGTTACGGAAGAGAATGTCGCGCTAACATTCAAGTTTGGCACCAACATTGTCATTCACCTGCTGACCCGCTGGGAAGACAAAGTCCGCAGTGTGCGGGCGATGTAGTGCGGAGTTAGGAGGAAGCGTTTGTTTTCTGGGGTGGCAGAGAAGACTGTCCGGTTCTCCCAAGGCAGAATCATCCGTTTTATGGGCGGATAACGCAAAAGTTGCTGAAACCCGACGCCGTTGATGGTAAGAGCGAAATGACTATTCCCCCTATGTCTATCTCGCTATCGCAGAATGCAGCGATCCGCGAATTTCTCTATCGCATCGCAAATTCACGGTTCTTCATGGTGGCATTGCTGTTGCATTTGCTCCTGATCATCTCGGTTGGCACCAAGGCTCTTTTTGATCAATTTCACGACGAGCCCGACCTGATGCCCCTTAAATCCGGCCCTCTTGTGTTGCCAGATTCCGCGCTGCCTCCTCCGCCTCGGGAGCAGTTGCCAAGGATCTCGCTTCCGGTTCAACCTGCAAAAGCAGGAGCGAGTCAGGCATCGGTCGTAAGTGTTATTGCCACTATGTTACCGGCGACCAGCCTTACAATGCCCGGCGTTCTTACACCGTCGCCGACTCGTTCCACGCCATTGCCGACTCAGCCTGCTGTAAACCCGGAACCCGGTCAGATCGACAAACAAACGCTTGCTCACATCGCTGAGTTCACTAACTGGTCGCCCGACGCTGACACCGGCCGCCCTATCACCGAACGCAATTTTAAATTCATCGCATACCTCGCCAAATACAGCGGGGGCGATTGGTACTCTTCCGTGTGGAAAGACGGCAGCGACAGGATTCTGGGCGGCAGTCTGCCGAACCTCCTCTACCTGATGCGGAAAGTGTCACAGGACAAGATCGACGCCAAACCCGATGCCGAGCCACTCGATCTTGCCAGCGACAAGATTTTCACGGTCAAACCACCCTTTATCTTTTTTACCGGCCATCGCGATTTCGTGCTGACGAACAAGGAAGTTGAGAATCTTCAGCGCTACATCCGTTTGGGAGGAGCCATTTGGGGCGATAGTTCGTTGCCGGGGCAACGCTCCCGATTCGATATCGCTTTTCGGCGCGAGATGAAGCGCGTGATTCCCGATATTGACGAACAATTCAAAGCGCTTCCGCAGAATCATCCGATTTATGCCCATCCTTATTTTCCGGGGATCGCCGGCGTTCCTTCCGGTATCAACTTTTACAGGGAGCCGGTTTATGCGTTGAAGTGGAACGATGAAATTGCCGTTCTTTATACCGCCAACGACTACGGGGATATGTGGCAGTTTGGTCTCGATCCCCACTGGAAGTTCGACCTCAGCAAGGACAAGAATGGCCGTTATATTGCGATCAATGGGGGAATGTGGAGGATGAGGGACATTTACTATCGGGGCGTTACGGATGAGAATGTCGCGCTAACCTTCAAATTCGGGACCAACATCGTCATTCATTTGCTTACACGATGGGAGGATAAAGTTCGCAGCGTGCGGGCTATGTAGGACTGAGTTCACGAGTGGATACCATTTAGCTCGTAAATTGTTAGTCTGTTTAGTCTGACGCTGCCCCCCTGTGAATAGAGCTCGGCTCCGATCGCATCGACAGGCGGGAAAATGAGATCCGTCATCACCCTCTGACCGCCGTTGCCAAAAACCTCGATCGATGTCCGATCCAGGAAGATGTGTATTCGAACGGTCCCGTCGGCGGGGGCCATGGAGGCGATGTGTCGCCCGTGGTCATTCTTGAAGACGAAACTTCCCGAACGGTTGCGATCCACAAACAGCGTGCGCGTGCCTGGGGCATAACCAGCCAGCGTCTCTTTTTCTGTGTTCTTTCGCAGTTTAAAACCAAATTCCATAGCCGTCGTGCCTTCATCAAGCCGGAATTCTGCGATGATTTCCAATTTTTCGCCCTCGGGGAGAATCCGGCTGCCAGTTACATCCTCGTTCTCCAAATGTAACAGTTCTGGTTTGCGGCGGAGGGCTGTGAGTGACGGTAAAGGCTTGGATGCGAGCACTATGCCGTCGGGAAGACCTTCTAGAGTGAGGACACGGGGAAGGGTCATGGCGCCTCGGACGGTCTGCGCTGGAATCGTTGCTGCGTAATCGAGATTGCTCATCCAGCCGATAAAGAGCCGTTGCTGGTCGTTATCCGGATGATTAGACCAGGAAACGCCGGCGTAGTTGTCGCGGCCGTGATCCAGCCAGCGTATTTCGTCCGACGGATTGTCGTTGTGGAAGCAGCTGCCATCGAAGTGGCCGATAAAATATTGAATGGCCGATCCCCCGTGGAGAGCCGCGTTTTGAATGCACACGGTGAGGACCCATTTGCGGCGCTTGGGATCTCCGTCCAGCGGTAGTTCGAACAAATCGGGGCATTCCCACGGAAAACCGGGCGCGCCCGCCGGGCCGAAGTGGCCTGTGAAAGTCCAATGTTTCAGGTCCGCGGAGGCGTAAAACTGGACTTGTTTGTCGGCGGTAATGACCATGACCCAGCGTTGCGTGGCTTCGTGCCAGAAGACTTTCGGATCGCGGAAATCCGGCACACCCTGATTTGCGATTACTGGATTGCCTGCGTATTTCGTCCAGGTCCTGCCCCGATCGTTACTGTAGGCGATTCCCTGGCGTTGGTTCGCGGCGTTGGGCGTATCAGCCAGCGTGAAAATGGCCGCCATCACATCCTCGTCGCCCGTGCGAAAGCCGCTGGTGTTCTTCCAATCTATGACCGCGCATCCCGAGAAAATCATGCCGCGGACGGGATTGTCCTCCGGACTGCCGTCTGGATAGAGGGCTACCGGCAGATGCTCCCAATAAACCAGGTCACGGCTGACGGCATGTCCCCAATGCATGGGTCCCCAAAGGAGACTATCCGTGTAATGACCGCCTGCCGGATAACCGCCGGGATGGTATTGGTAGAACAGATGATACTCGTCTTTGTAGAAGACCATCCCATTCGGATCGTTCATCCAGTTCTCCGGAGGGCTGAAATGATACTGCGGACGGGTCGGATTCTCGGTGTGTTCGAACATTGCTTGAGCTTTATGACTATTGTTTGCCACTCGATTAACGTAGCCGGTAAACGCGTGCTTCAAAAGGCTTCAAGGTCAATAGGCGGACGTCTTCGGCTGGGTCAACGGTGTAATTGCTGATCGGCAGTTCATGGCTCGAAAAGGCTCCTCAACCTTGCTGAAGTCGGTAGACTCGCGCCTCAAAAGGCCTCAGAGTTAGCAGGCGAATATCTTCCGCTGGATCAACTGCGTAATTGCTGATCAGGAGTTCATGGCTCGAGAATGTAAGCGTCGTTGGAAGGGCGAAAACCGGCGAATTCTTCGTGAAATTCAACAAGACTAGCAAGCGTTCATCGTGAAACGTACGGGTGAAAGCATAGACTTCCTCGTGCGCGTCAAGCACCAGGTCGTACCTGCCGTAAACAATGATGGGGTTCTGTTTCCGAAGCCGGATGAGTTTTTGATAGTAGTAAAAGATGGAATCGGGATCGGCCAGGGCCTGTTCGACATTGATCTCCCGGTAGTTGGGGTTGACGTTGATCCACGGCGTTCCGTTGGTGAAACCCGCGTTCGGACGGCCGTCCCACTGGATGGGGGTTCTGGCATTGTCGCGGCTTTTGTCGTGAATCATTGCCATGACGCCCTGCGGGTCAAGGCCTCGTTCCTCGACAAAAGAGCGGTACATATTGAGGGTCTCAATATCCCGATAGTCTTCGATGGCGTCGAACTTGACGTTGGTCATTCCGATCTCTTCGCCCTGATAGACATAGGGTGTTCCCTGCAGCATGTGCAGGAACGTGGCAAGCATCTTGGCGGACTCGATTCGGTACCGGCCGTCATCGCCAAAGCGTGAGACGGAACGCGGCTGGTCGTGGTTGGAAAGATACAGGCTGTTCCATCCTTTGCCCTCCAGATCTTTCTGCCAGCGCGTCATCACCTGCTTCAAATCCAGCAGATCCAGCGGCTTCCGGGTCCACCGAGGCGCATGACTGTCGCGATCCACATCGACGTCCATGTGTTCGAACTGGAACAGCATGTTCAATGGGCCGCTTTCCTCGTGGGTAATATGGATAGCGTGCTCGGTCGTGACCTGTGACGTCTCTCCAACGGTAAAAATGTTGTATTTGGAGAGCACTTCTTTTTTCATTTCTTTAAGAAACTCAACGAATCGAGGCCCGTTGAACGTGCATTGACCCGGGAATTGATAGGAGCTGGCGGGAGCGGTGATTGGCGCATCCGGCAGCCCGGGAACCTTCGAGATGATGTTGATGGCGTCCAGGCGGAAGCCATCAACGCCTTTCTTGAGCCACCAGTGCATCATCTTGTAAACCTCCTGGCGCACCTTGGGGTTTTCCCAGTTCAGATCCGGCTGTTTCCTGGAGAAGACGTGCAGATAGTATTCATCGGTGGCGGCATCATACTGCCAGGCGGAGCCGCCAAAGAGAGATTCCCAATTGTTGGGCTCGCTGCCGTCTTTGGCGGGGCGCCAAATATAGTAGTCGCGATAGGGATTGTCTTTGGACTTGCGCGACTCGACGAACCAGGGATGTTCGTCCGAGCTGTGGTTGACGACGAGATCCATCATGAGTTTGATGCCACGCCGGTGCATCTCGGCGAGCATTTCATCCCAATCGGGGAGGGAGCCGAATTCCTCCATGATATCCTGATAGTCGCTGATATCGTAGCCGTTATCGTCGTTGGGCGACTTATAAACGGGCGACAGCCAGACGACGTTAATACCCAGTTTCTCGAGGTAATCGAGTTTCTGAATAATTCCGCGGAGATCGCCGATGCCATCACCGTTTCCGTCGCAAAAACTGCGCGGATAGATCTGGTAAACGATACTCTCTTTCCACCATTTGTGTTTCATATAGACTTTTATGATTGTATTAACAGTTTAGGCCTCATTGAGGCGCGCTGATCCCTGCGAAATTTTGCCAAATACTACCGCTTACAGCTCACAAATCGTTGCTTGCCAGGGATGAAGTAACACGCTGGTGGCTCCGGATTCGATCGGCTGTCCGACGCCACTGTCGAGTGCCGTGCTCGCAACTTTCAATCCGTTTGGCAGCTCGTAGCTGAGCTTTTCCCGTGTAAAATTGATCAGCACCAGGTAACTTTTCTCGCCAAGCGTACGCGTATAGGCAAACACCTTGGCGTTACTGGGATCAATATCCCGATATTCGCCATAGATGAGTGCTGGAGTCTGACGGCGCAGAGCAATTAAGCGCCGGTGATAGTTGTAGACGGACTCCGGATCGCCAACCTGCGAAGCGGCATTGATATCGACATAGTTGGGATTGACCGAAAGCCAGGGCTTACCACTGGTAAAGCCGCCGTTCGGCTCTGCGCTCCATTGCATTGGCGTGCGTGCATTGTCACGGCTCGTCTGACGCAGATGGGATAGGTATTCCTCTGCTTTCACTTTTCCCGTCTCCACAAAATCCTGCCACTGTCCTTTTACTTCGACATCGTCATAGTCTTCGACGCCGCGAAAGGGATAGTTGGTCATGCCCAGTTCGTCACCTTGGTAAAGGAAAGGGGTGGCACGTTGTGTGAGCATCATTGTCGCGAGAGCCTTCGCGGAAATAGTCCGCCATTCAGGCGTGTCGTCGCCGAAGTGCGATACAGCGCGAGGGTTGTCATGATTGGAAAGGAAGCTGGTGTTCCATCCATGAGCGCCACCAGTTTCATCAATCTTGGCATAGGCTGCCTTCACTTCCGGCAGCGTCCAGTCCTTCTTGCGCCAGCCATCGCGATCAAGACGAACGAGATCGAAATGAAAGATCATATTCAGTTCCTTGCGACGGGCGTCGGTGAATAGGGGGGCCTGTTCGAAAGCAACGCCGAATGCCTCACCCACTGTCATGGCGTCGTAATGGGAGAGAACCTGGCGATTCATGTCCTGGAGATAGTCATGAACCCGCGGCCCATTTGCGTAGACGAACTCAGGATGCGCCAGTTCATCCGGGGCAAGGTCGGGCAGACCGTCCCGTTTGGAGATAAATGGAATGACATCCATCCGGAAACCAGATACCCCTTTATCCAGCCAGAAACGCATGACGTCATAAACCTCCGAACGTACTTTTGGATTATCCCAGTTGAGGTCGGGCTGTTTGTTTGCAAAGTAGTGGAGGTAATATTGCCCTGTGGCGTCATCTTTTTTCCAAGCCGAGCCACCAAAGAATGAAGGGTAGTTATTAGGCGGGGCGCCGTCTTTGCCATCGCGCCAGATGTAATAATCACGATGGGGGTTGTCCTTTGATTTCCTGCTTTCGACGAACCAGCGGTGTTCATCGCTGGAGTGATTAACGACCAGGTCGATGATCAGGCGCATGTCGCGCTTTTTGATTTCCGACAACATGCGATCGAAGTCGGCCATTGTGCCGAATTCCTTCATCACTTTGCGATAATCGCGGATGTCATAACCGTTGTCCGCATTTGGTGAATCGAAATGCGGGCTTAGCCAGATGACGTCAACGCCCAGTGACTTGAGGTAGTCAAGTTTTGCTGTGATGCCGTTCAGGTCGCCGATTCCGTCTCCGTCGGTGTCATTGAATGAGCGGGGATAGACTTGATAAATGACCGCTTCTTTCCACCATGCCTTGTCGTAAGTTTGAATCTGAGGCCTTGGAGTATTTTTCATATCTTTAAGGATGTCTGTACCTGTTGCTATCTGGCAGACGGCTGTTGCGCCCAGTATGGGTGAACGAACGCTTGAACTATTTTTGATCATATTCGATGACATTGATAGATGGTAACAAGTATGATGAAATTTCTTCAGAGCGGCCTATAGAGTTAGCGTTTCTGGGTGAACCGGGCGACTTAGTGCAATTGATAGACCCGCGCTTCGAACGGTTTTAAGGTTAGCAAGCGGATGTCTTCGCCTGGATCAACCTGGTAGTTGCTGATCAGAAGTTTCTTGTCGGAAAAGACGAGCGTGGTGGGAAGCGCCAAAACGGGCGTGTTCTTCGTGAAGTTCAACAGGACCAACAAGCGCTCGTCCCGCAAGGTGCGTGTGAAGGCATACACCTCTTCGTGGGCGTCAAGAATCAGATCATACTTGCCGTAAACGATAACGGGGTGATCCTTCCGCAGCCGGATGAGTCTTTGGTAGTAATAGAAGATGGAGTCGGGATCGGCCAAAGCCTCTTTGACATTGATCTCCTTGTAATTGGGATTGACCTTGATCCAAGGCGTTCCGGTGGAAAAACCCGCCTTGTCGCTGGCATCCCATTGCACGGGAGTCCGCGCGTTGTCGCGACTCTTGGCGTAAATCGCCGGCATGATGGCATCTGGCGAACCGCCTTTTTCGTCCACGAAAGCCCGGTACATGTTAAGCGTCTCGATGTCCCGATAGTCATCGATAGAGTCAAACTTGACATTGGTCATTCCAATCTCTTCGCCCTGATAGACGTAGGGTGTGCCCTGGAGGGTATGGAGGAAGGTGGCCAGCAGTTTGGCGGATTCGACGCGGTATTGGCCGTCGTCGCCGAAGCGCGAGAGAGCGCGTGGCTGGTCGTGATTGGATAAGTAGAGACTGTTCCAGCCTTTGCCTTCCAAGTCCTTTTGCCATCGACTTATGACCCGTTTCAAGTCCAGGAGATTTAACGGCTTCAGATACCACTTGCCTAACATATTTCCGGGTTCCATATCGAGCTCGACGTGCTCGAATTGGAAAAGCATGTTGAGATGCCCGGTCTCCTCATGAGTGATGTCAATGGCGTGTTCGGTTGTTGCCATGGGCGCCTCTCCGACCGTGATAGTGTCATACTTGGACAGGACCTGCTGCTTAATTTCATACAAGAACTCCAGAAGTCGAGGTCCGTTGACGAAATACTGGCCTCCGAATTGATAAGGTCCGTTGGTGACGACCGGAGCATCCGGCAATCCCGGTACCTTTGAGATAAAATTGATGACGTCCATGCGGAAGCCGTCGACACCTCTCTTTAGCCACCAATGCATCATATCGTAAACCGCTTTCCGGACCTTGGGGTTTTCCCAGTTGAGATCCGGTTGCTTCCTCGAGAAGATGTGGAGGTAATATTCGTCGGTCGCCTCGTCGTATTGCCACGCTGAACCGCTGAAGAATGATTCCCAATTGTTGGGTTCGCGGCCATCTTTGGCAGGGCGCCAGATGTAGTAGTCGCGGTAGGGATTGTCTTTGGATTTCCGGGCCTCGGTAAACCAGCGATGCTCGTCGGAGGTGTGATTTACGACAAGGTCCATGACAAGTTTGATCCCGCGCTGGTGCATCCCGGCGATCAGTTCGTCCCAGTCAGCCAACGTGCCGAACTCGTCCATGATATCCTGATAGTCACTTATGTCGTAGCCGTTGTCGTCGTTGGGCGATTTATAAACGGGCGACAGCCAGACGACGTTGATTCCGAGCTCTTTGAGGTAATCTAGTTTTTCTATAATTCCGCGGAGATCACCGATGCCGTCGCCGTTGCTATCACGAAAGCTGCGCGGATAAATCTGATAGACAACGCTTTCTTTCCACCACTTTTTTTTCATGCGATATGCCAAATGTGAGAATGGTTACGTTTGCGAGTTAGAGTGTAGCGATGAGGGGAGTAGAAAACGGTTCGGTGATCATTGGTGTACCGTGCTTTTAGCCCCGAACCACGCGCCAAAGGGAGGGAGAATGAGTTTGTCTCCGACATGGGTGGCATCGAAGCCGTGGCCTTCAATCGGGTGCCAATCGGTCGAGATGGAATGAGCTGCCTCGTGGTTGGAGACATTGAAAATGCAGAGAATGCGTTTGTTGTTCCACGCGCGCTCAAAGGCGAGCACCGGATCCGTCGATGGTACGAAAGCAAAATCGCCGACCAGCAGGGCGGGATGCTCCTTCCGCCACGCTATCAACTTCCGGAACGTATGCAAAACGGCGTGTGGGTCCTTTTCGGATTCATCGACAGCCAATGGCAAATGCTCGCCGGGCACAGGCAACCAAGGCTTGCCTGTGCTGAATCCCGCATGCAGTTGCTTGGCGGACCAGGGCATTGGCGTTCTACAACCGTCACGCCCCTTGAAATCGGGCCAGTATTCGATTCCCCAAGGATCCTGCAAGTCTTCAAAAGCGATGTCTGCCTCAGTCAGGCCGAGTTCTTCGCCTTGGTAAACACAGGCCCCTCCCCGAAGGGTCAAGACGATGCCGAGCATCAGTTTGGCTAGCGCTCGATTGTTGCCTTGAAGATCGGCGGATTGCGCGCAGCGGGTTACAATTCGGACCCGGTCGTGGTTGCTCATGGACCATGTGGTCCAGCCGGTTTCAAGAACTCTTTCCGTCCTTTCCACGACGTCTTTAAGAACGGCAGCACGGAGCGGTGTCTCGAGAAGCTCAAAATTATAGCAGCTGTGCAGGTGCCTTCCGCTGCGGGTATACTTGGCGCTGACAACGGGTAGATCGACATCGCCCACCTCCCCGAGTAGATACCGGTCGTCGTATTGATCCACTAGAGAGCGGAGTTCGGCCAGCAACTCCAGCGTGCGCGGAAGGTCGCGGCTATACGCCCATTCCTGCCAGTTAATCGGTTGCGAGTGGCGCTCGACACTGAGGCGTGGAGGATTATCCCGCAGATCGGGGTCGTGCGTCAGGGTCGTTATTGCATCCAGACGCAACCCGTCAACGCCGGCATCCAGCCAAAAGCGGGCGTCATCGAACATGGCCGCGACCACCTCCGGATTATACCAATTCAAGTTCGGCTGGCTGGCCAAAAAGTGATGCAGATAATATTGCTTCCGGCGCGAGTTCCACTGCCAGGCCGAGCCGCCGAATGCGCCATGCCAGTTATTAGGAGGTGTTCCATCGGGCTTTGGGTCAACCCACACATACCAGTCTGCTTTGGGATTTGTCAGACTTTGCCGACTTTCCTGAAACCAGGCGTGCTGATCCGAGGTGTGAGCCATGACCATATCAACGACGACCTTTAATCCCCGTTCGTGAGCCGCCTGAATCAGCGCATAAAAGTCTTCGTTGTTACCGAAAATCGGGTCCACAGCGCGGTAATCGGAGACATCGTATCCGAAGTCCCGCATCGGAGACTTAAAAAATGGCGAAATCCAAACGGCATCAACGCCCAAGGAGGCGACGTAGTCGAGTTTCTGCGTTATGCCTGCGAGGTCTCCAATGCCGTCCGCGTTGGCATCGAAAAAACTTCTCGGGTAAATTTGATAGATGATCGCTCCACGCCACCATTCTGTTTTCATGCGAGATAATTGCTAAATTGAGTTGACTAGTTTGATGAGTTCTTTGGGGGAAGCTGATTGACAGCTTCCCCCTGAATCGGTTTTCCGTTGTATTGCTCCTTAACCCTTCACAGCACCGGCGGTGAGACCTGCTACGATTCGATACTGAAATACGATAACCAGAATGATTAACGGAATCGTTACAGCCATCGAGCCTGCCATGATAGAACCCCAGGGTTGTTCATAGGAGCTTGTGCCGCTGAATTGTGAAATGGCTACTGGCACGGTCTTCATGTTATCAGTGACCGTAAATGTCAGCGCAAACAGGAATTCGTTCCATGCCGCAATGAACGCCAGCAAGCCGGTCGAGACCAACCCGGGAACGGTCAGTGGGAGCAGAATTTGCCAAAATACACGCAGTGGCGACGCCCCATCGACATACGCGCTCTCTTCGAGATCGTTCGGGAGACCTCTAAAGTACTGCGTCATAACCCAGATGGTAAATGGCATCGTGAAAAGGAGATAGGTAATGATCAAACCTCCGTGGGTATTGAACAGTCCCAATGTTTTGAGCATGACGAACAGTCCCGACAGGACGGATATTTGTGGGAACATCGTCATCAGCAGCACAACAAACAATACCAAACCCTTAAAGCGAAATGGCAGCCGCCCCAGGGCATAGGCGCACAAGCTGCCAAGGGCCAGGGATACCACCACCGTGCTACCTGCAACAATGACGGAGTTCAAGAGACTGTGCATGAAACGCTCGTCCTTAAAGACGGCCAAGTAATGGTCCAGAGTCAACCGTGTGGGCAGTAACTGCGTAGAGAACAGTTCCGAGCTGGGCCGAAACGACGATATGAGCGCCCAAACAAAAGGAAAGAGCGTAAATACCAGGATGGCTCCGACCAGAAGAAGGAACAGTCCTTTGAGCAATATGGAGTCTTTTGATTTCATTCGAAGCTGGTTTTGCTGAAGCGGGTATAGATCACGACGAAGGCCATGATGATTAGAAGGATGATGATGGACGCTGCGGAACCAGTTCCTGCGTCCAGGTAGTCGATAAGTTGCTGGCGGTTGTACACAGCCATCGTTGCCATGTCTCCCTGGCCGCCGACCATTACGAA
>DATDBU010000119.1:0-19024 GCA_036524675.1 Chthoniobacterales bacterium
CTCAAGGCCTTTCTTGAAGGCGCGAGCCTCAGCCGCTTCCTCGGAAATATGGCTAAGAAAGACACGCATAGTTCTAAAAAGGCTTTCTCTGTTTCCTCTGCTTTCTTCTGTTCAACCAAAATCGGCAATGCCGCAACCGACGTCTGGAACCCCATTTTCGAAATCTACAATACCAAACGGGAATCTGCCTCTGAGTAGACGGGCACCGCCTTGTATCGGTGGCCAAAGACACGGCCCCAGGCGCGATGCCGCACGTTGAAGCGGCGCGTTCACGTATTCTGGAGCCATTTCATTCCGGTGACCAGATTGGGTTCCGGGGTTTGTGTCCCGAAGAAAAACTCGTGATCCTCATCGTCCAGGAAGATGGCTTCGCGCCGATTGCTGGGTGCCATCACATGATAAAACGCTGCCGAACGCTCGATGCGGATCCTGCGCCGCCATGATACCCGGCTGCCATATACTGCCGGTTGAAAAGAGAATCAAAGCATTGGAAGCCGACGCACCAAGACTCGTCTGAACGAGAAATAGAAACGCACGGCGAAGAGGCTGAATGCAACGAGTAACAACAACCAAGCGATCCCAAGCGAAATAGGGTCCTGGGGCGCTCCTTCCATCGCAGCAAATACTTTTTCAAGGGAGTCGTTGACGATAACCGTTAGAACCGTCCACCCGACGAAAACCGTGAGCACTGAGGCCACCATTGCCGCACCAGTGAGGAGAACCTCGATCCGCCAAGGAAATTCGATCTCAACGTTTGTGTTCCCTTTCATGGTCCAATAGGGGCAGGGGTTAAAGCGTGTAAAAAGCGACAAGCCTCAGAGATACTGTCCTTTATGCATTACGCCAGGCCCTTTGGCAATCGCTTATGCAGCGTTTTTTCATCCATCCTTCGCAGCTGCTGACTGACATTCGCCGCGCTTTTCATCCACAAACGTTCGCTCAGCCAGCCTTGAAGCGCCGTCGTTTTTTTCCAAAGGAGCGCTGCCAAAGCCAGCTCTCTCGGGCCAGATCCCTTCCCTTCAAGTCCGACCATTCCTTCTCGCTCAACCCGGTCCTTGCCAAACCTTCTGTCAGCAGTTTTTCGGCCCGGGCCAGGTCATGCGAACGCCACGGATTTGGTTCGATGGCGTGCACGGTCGTTGCTAATGAGCCGTAGATGCGCATTTTCCCCGCGGCGGCAGCATGGTCGTAATTGGCGATGTTTTCCTTATAGACATCGAGCCCGAGATGGGTGTAGTGGTCTTAAGAGGAGGCGCTATGTACGAGGGTGACCCACTACTTTTCTGCCCTTCGAAGATGTTTGGATTCGAGGAGACATACGCGGTTGTTGTCAGCGGCAGCGGACCAAACTTCTGTGGCCATCTCATTCTGAGCACAGGCGGGAAAGGCGGTGATTATTTTCATGTTGCCGGCGTGCACACGGTCCCGCGAATGATGAGTCAAAAAGGATACGATAGATATTTGCGCGAGAATGGGAAAAAGGAGCTGCGGCGCTTCAAAGTGACCATCAGCAATTCGGTGGCTGCCATGCTGAAGGTTGAGGAGCTTTTGGCGGCCAAGTGGACATGGGGCGTGCTTCCCCATAACTGCGCGTCGTTTGTCGAGGAAGTTGTGCAAGCGGGCGGCAGCACCGCCGGCCTTTACTCCAATTGCCCAGCCCTGGAGAGGTTTCAGTGAGGGCGGCCCAACGTGAAGGTTGTGAGTTCAATAGATTGTCGCGTTCTGATAGGAGGCATTCACTATGCCCCGGGAGGCTGCCAAAGGCGGCTGGATTCTGAATACTAGACCGGGCTTCCGTTCCGGCAGCCCCGAAACTCCTGGCTGCCCCAATACCACCCCCGGCGAAGGTGACTCAAACGCGCATCGGCCTCCTCCGGCAGCAACGGAACTCCGCAGCGTTGTCCCTCCTCTTCCACAGCGCGCCGTTCCACTCGCTCGACCATCCTGCGTCTGCCATCAGCTGATCTTTAAAACCAAACATCTCCAGCGCATCGGCACGTTTGAGAGCCCGCGCGCGCAGGGGAGGGAAGGAGGCCGTTTATGCCGGATTGCTTCTTGAACGAGCGGAGCCTTCTGCAGCAAAACAACCGGCAACTAACTACAAAATCAGCCATTCTTGTGTCCGTCCTATCGAAGTAAATGCAGCCAATTTGGGTTTGGCTAAGTAGGATTTTTTGGAACGGGAAAAGGGCGCTGGCCGCGCGCCAGCGTTGACGCTTTTTGGGGCCATCTTTCCAAAAATGGAATGTAAGGATTGACAGTATACCAAAAACACTCTCCCATTGCGTTCCATCGACCCCGCAGTTCATTATGAAAGCAAATCAACGTCTGACTCTCTCCAGCATAATCATTGGTTTGTCCATTGGCGAAGTCCACGGTCAACAGGTGCTTATCGACGGTTTTACACAACCCGGCTCCAGCGTGGCCGCTGTCTCGACTGGCCCCCCTGCCGACTACATGCAGATTCACCAGATTGGGGCAACAGACGCTCTGGGTGGGTCGCGGGTTCTTACCGCGGATTTGAATCGGACGTTAGGCGCGCTTACGTTTGGGACGATTAGCGCTAGCTACAGCCCCGGGCAGGTCGAGTTCGCGTTGTCCGGATATACCTCGCCCGACAGTCTTTTCAACGAGGCGGGGCTCCACTATGGTTTGATCTTTGGTGAACTAAACCAGAATTTCCCAGCCGTCCTGGGACCTAGTTTTCAGTTTCGAATCGATCTCGCCACTCCCGCTGTGTTGACCGGCTTATCTTCCATGAGTGTCCGTCTGAACCTCGCGTCCCCCGGTGCGAGTCAGACAGTAAATGCCTCGATCGCAAATGGAGATACCTCCATTGTGTGGGATAGTTCATCGTTCACCAACGTCAATCTTGCCGATGTGGATTTTATTAGTGTGATCGCCCTGGATAGTTTTCGCGCTGGTCAGGGATTTAGCATTAGCATGTTCGAGTTTACCGCAGTGCCCGAACCTTCGACCTGTATTCTCGCTGCCATGGGCATGTCCGCCTTGACGTTTTATCGACGGCGCGTCGTGCGTAACACGTGATTTGGACTGAGTTGGGAGAATACCTCACTTTTTCGGGGCGGTTGCCCGCGTTATCACGTGATCAAAGCCCCTGGGGATTCAATTCTGATGCTGCGCGCGACGCCGCAATCATCTCTGGCTGGTATACGCGGAACGCAAAGTCCTAAAGGGCTTTCTCTGTTTCCTCTGCTTTCTTCTGTTCAACTTTCCGTCCTTCAGAGGAGCCTTCACCGGGTTCTATCTAGGCGTGGGCCAATGCCGCGGTGCTTCCTGCCAGAACCGGTTCTTCGTCGTCTGCGCTGTTGGCGGGGCGGATGATGCTTTGGTCGAAGTAGGCCATGCCGGCGTCGGGGTTGCGCTTGAATGCGATCGCGAGGGTTAGCAGGTTGTTCATGAGCTGGTCTTCCAGCGCGTGCCGGGCTTCGGCGGTGTCGGTTTTTTCGGATTTCACTTCGCCGATGGTCGCGAGTTGCGCGGCGCGGGCGGCGGTAAAATTTTTTCAGCAAATTCCCGCCGGGCATTTGCTGTCCACCCCCTGATAGCTTGACGTATTTCAGTACTGCTGTGTTAGCTCCCTGTGGCAAGTTGTTCGACTTCTTCGGCGATACCTCCCTTTTCGGAGATTAGTTTCTTGGCGCTCGTGACGACAGCTGTTGCCAATTCGAGATTCTTCTGAGCCAACGCGAATCCATCAATGGGACGCTCTGTGCAGATGATCTCGATCGAATAAGTCAGAACAAGTACTTCAAATGGTAGTGAGCTAGTCCACGTCAGGCGGCGGTAGCTTGGGAATGGCTCCCAAGTCGCCCCGGCCGCTTCCCTTCCTGTCGCTTGGTACTGCAGGACGTTGCCTCGATCATCCTTAAAACGAAACTCAGCCTGCCCGTGAAAGCCTGCAAAGGCCATCTTGCTCTCGACAACCCACGTAACGTCAATTCGGCCGTTCACGGAGAGCGTCAAATCAACATCCATCCAGAATGAACGTCCTTCGGTGACTCTGACGCGGTTACTCACCGCTCGAATTGGAAATCGCTGGCGGAGAACATCAACGAAGTGTTGTGACTGTTCTGTCGGCATATGGGGATGGTTGAGGTAATTACGTGGGAATTTCGATGGTTACAGGATTGAACGAGACGGTAACTCCCGTACGAGTTCCTGCTTCATCGCCCCTCGTGTCACCAACGCAGAGAAACTGCCGAACGAGTTCACCCGCGCCTAATGGAATGACCTCGTCCTCATGCCCTGTATGGGTATAGGTGGTTTCCGAGTATGCATTAGATAAAATCCGCAAAATCGGCTTGTTATGCTTCCACATCATAAAGTCAGCGCTTCCATTAACTTCGGTGTAGTCCTCTTCGGTTTCTTTGGCGTTCATAGTTACGGTGGTCCACAGTTCGCTGTCGTTTCGCACCGTCAGTCGTGCCGTGACCTTCACCCTTGGCCCGTGTCCGCCAAAGTCACCATCTCCAGCAACTTTTGGCGGAGTGAACTTTGGTGTATCGGTCAGCTCGATTGTTTCATTTTTTGTTGACATGTTTTTGTGTGATTTAGGGTTTGAGGGCTGATAAATCTTGCGATATCGGAGGAGCTTGGGAGAGAGGTGTCAGTACAAATTGTGGCAATGGAGACGCAATTTTTTTTCCGGATTTGTCATGCGAAAGAATGAACGCAACCGCCACAGATTTGGTCATATGCCATTGATGCTTAGTTTGTGTATCGGCTATCAGTATGATAGCATCTACTTGTAGAGTTTGCTTAAAGGGAGCGAGAGGGAAAACAGGTGGCAGGTTGAGTGCGAATTCTTGTTTTCATGTCTTTAGAAATTTGACACTAGGCCATTTCCGCAAGTGCGATCTTTGCGAAAATCTGTTTCAGAGAATAGGCGAATTGGGAAACGTGTCACCCCCACGTTTTAGTGGGGGACGCGCGAATAAGATGAATGCTGCCTCTCGGGATTTTCAGCATCCTGACGAACTACTTTAGGGTCCATCGTTTGCTGCCCTCTCTATCTCGCCTACACAATTGGTCTAAAGAATCGTTTGATGAGCTCGGCGTGTGATTGGACGCGGAAGTGCCGATAGATTTCGTTAATATAGGCGCCCACGGTATTGACAGAGATGCCGATATCGTCAGCAATTTCCTTCCGACTGCGATTGTCCAGAAGGAAATTCAGGATGAGGCGTTTCCGGGGCGATAAGTGCGGGACTTTAACTCCTCGGTCTTCGGGCCAGCCTTGCTCGTGCAGCCAAGGAATTTCGCTAAGGATGATGTGCGCGATGAGTGATTCGCGTCGCGTGAAAAGGCCGGCGCCGAGATTTCTGAAAATGGCTATGGCGCTCACACAGCGGTCGTCGAGTGGGTAGGCGGAAAACACGCTCGTTTTCAAGCCAACCGCGCGCCACAGGGGGGATTGTTCGATAAAGAGCTGGCATTGTCCTTCGGCCAGTTCGTCGAGGTGACGCGTATGATGGGCGCCTTTTGCCTGAAACTCGGTAATGAATGGAAATGTCGCGACCTGCGTGCTGGGGTCCTCGACCGCTGTCAGGTATTTTGCGAAACGTTCTTGACTGAACCCCCCATGGGCGTAGCCGACATAGACCGGCGGTTTGTTCGGCTCGAACTGACAGGCCAGCGTCCATGTCCATACATCCGCATGGATCAGCCGGCATAAACCGTCCATCAGAAATTGTTTTTTCTCCGCGTGTCCGCCAGGAAGTGCCGCGACGTCGCCAAGGAGGTGAATCATCGCTCGGACGTCCGATTGTGCGAGTGGGTTTTCCTCAACCGAAGGCTTCGGTAAACCTGTATTCATGAGGGGGAATGCCACCTCTTGTGTGGCACGTTTGGAACACCGTTGTCAAGGAAAGGGCTTTACGTAGATTCATGTTCCGACAATATTTGCGGCGCTTCCGGATCTCTCCACAATCCACGGCTAAGACACAGGAGTCAGAGTCTGTTGAGATATTGAAAGAAACCAGAAGCCGAGTTGCCCTCGATCCGGGCTTCCGCGAGCTTCCGGCCTCGTTCGTCTTGTGCCGCGCAGATACAGCCGAGTGGAACGCGACAGATCCCGCAGACGCGGGACCCGAAGGGCGGCGCCGGCGGGCGCTATCAATTCGATTCCAACGTAAGTTCATGGCGGGGTCTCCTTTCCAGGCTGTGTTTTTTCCACCCTCGCCCTGCCGCACCCCGCTTTCATGCTATCTGACCCCAGCCTCCTGCAATTGTCGGATTCGCTCGAGGAGTGGTTCGCTTTCCTGATTCAGAATGTGACCTACATTTCCTCTCAGCTATCGAGGGGGTCAACTTGTCGTAGAATACGCTACCGTAGGTTTTCGCAGCCAGGAGGACTGTGGGCCTGCCGTGCGCCAGACTTCGGAGACGTCTTCATGTTTGCTTCGACTGAAGTCGTGCAAAGTCCGTTTGCTAGCGGGTGCTCGTAATGCCATGCTGATTCTCTCTAGGACGGGTTTTTATTCGTCGTCACTCCATGATCGTGACGAGTCTGCGCGAGCATTCCCGCCCTCGCTCAATACAGAAAGCAAAACAATGAAGGCCACCGATGTTACACAAGACTCCTTGGATGTTCCAAAGGCCGCGGCAACCCTCACTGAACTCGTACGCGATGTCGCCCAACGCGACGGTGCGAAGCCCGCGCTCATCTTCGCGGACCAGCCGATTTCGTATGCGGACCTCGATATCCGGATCGAGCGAGCCGCGAATGGATTGGCGTTGTGCGGAATTGTGCCTGGGGACCGGGTTGCACTGCTCGTGCCGAACATCCCCGAGTTCGTCATCGCGTACTACGCCGTCCTGCGCTGTGGCGGAATCGTTGTGCCAATCAATGTGCTCTATAAGGCGGAAGAAATCGCATATGTTCTGCAAGATAGCGAGGCGAAGGCGTTCATCCTGTATGCCGGTTTCGCTGCCCAGGCTATTGGCGGGGCGGCAAAGGCGCCTTCGGTCTCACACGTCATTGTCGTTGGGGATGCGGCACCCGAGGGAACGACGTCGTGGGAATCGCTCACGGATGCCTCGTCGCCGGAGCGCGCACCGGTTAGAGTGAGCCCTGGCGACATCGCGACGATTTGTTATACCTCCGGCACGACGGGACCCTCCAAAGGCGCGATGCTGACGCACCGGAACTTCGTCTCCAATTGCGAACAACTGGACCGGACGGACCGTGGCTGCGCTAAGCGCTCCGATGTCTTGCTGCTCGTACTGCCTCTTTTCCACATTTATGCGATGAACTGCGCAATGAACGCCTTTCTGCGCGCCGGTGCGACAATCGTCCTCGTTCGCCGTTTTGATCCGCTTCTGGTCCTGGAGCAGATACAAAAGCATCGCTGCAATATCTTCCATGGCGCACCGCCGATGTACATCGCCTGGGTGAACACGCCAACGCTTGGTGAATATGATCTTTCCTCCATGCGGGTGGCCTTTTCAGGCGCAGCGCCGCTCCCCACCCAGGTGCTGGATCGGTTCCGCACAGTGACCGGTGTTGAGATCGTAGAGGGATACGGCCTTACCGAGGCCTCGCCGGTGACGCACTCTAATTGCGCCGTCACCGTTACCAAGCCCGGCACGGTCGGACGGCCACTCCCCGGCGTAGAGGTGCGGTTGGTGGACGAGGAAGACCGCGACGTAGCGCCGGGCGCACCGCGCGAGATAATCTGTCGTGGCGAGAACATAACGATTGGCTACTGGCGGAAGCCGGAGGCGACTGCTGAGGCCCTACGCGATGGCTGGCTCCGCACGGGTGATATCGCCACGATCGACGAAGATGGCTACTACCGCATCGTGGACCGCAAAAAGGATATGATTGATGCGGGCGGATTTAAAGTCTGGCCACGCGAGGTCGAAGAAGTCCTTTTCAGGCATCCCGCGGTGCGCGAGGCGGCAGTCGTCGCGATGCCCGACGCGTACTTGGGCGAGCGGCCAATGGCGTACATCGCTCTCAAAGAGGCTGAGAGCGCCACGGGGGAGGCGTTGATAGCCTACTGCAAGGAACACCTCGCCATCTTTAAGGTGCCATGCCTCATCAAGTTCCGTGATGAACTGCCAAAATTACCGACCGGCAAGGTGCTGCGCCGCGTCCTCCGGGACGAGGCAAGACAACTTGCGCCTGCGATGGAGAGTCGCGTTGCGAATGTCAGTTCGAGCAGTTCGGGAGCAGTTCGGGGTCATGCAGCGGCATGACCCCGACGCGCCCGACTACACTGCCGGTCTCACCGAAGACCTTTTCTGGAGAAACCGTCCTGATCGAAGACAAATTCGCATCCAGTGAGAAATATCAGGTTGTTGTCCGGTTGGACCAATCCGGCGAAGCAACGCGAAATTGTTGTGCAGGGGTTTCTGCCCTTGGTGGATGCAGGGTGTCCGGCAACGGTGAAGATATCAGGACAGAACGTGCCGCTTCGGAAGATGACCCGGAACCGCTTTTGTTTCGATCTTCCGGACATGAGGCTGGAGAAGGATTCCGTAATTCCCTTGGTGTTTCATTTACCCCTGAAGCAGGGCTGGTTTGGAAGAGTGAAATACGAAGATCAGGAAGATCTGCTGAAGGTGATGAATCCCACGCCCTTCACGTTCGTGATCTCCGCGCACCGTGACAATGAGGCAGCTCTTGAGAAGATCACTCCCCAGACGCCCTTCAAAGATGAGGCAAACACATACAATGGGCACCACGTTCCCACCGTTCACGCCGCGAAGACTGCGTGAGAGATGTTTAGCGTCCTGGTGCCAAACCCTGGTGAGTACGATCCTGATTCTGTGCAGATTTTAGAAAAGCCAAAGGTCGAGCTGAATGGCGATTCCCATTGCGAGCGAAGAATCCCTTGGTCAGGAACCTTCGACTCTTGGGACCAGCATACTGTTCGCTACACGCTGAACGCGCCTTCCATTGGGGACCACAACGACACTATAAGAGAGCGCATTGGTATCCGCCATCCCAGCTTTCATACCGGAGGTGGCAGCCGGGCCACCATTCTCATAACCCCAACTTTTGCTGCTCGAAGGAAAGGCGCATCGCGGACTATCCCAGCGCCTGAGAGCACAGTGGAGATGGCTGCAAACGATGTCCGCACTATAAACCTCCAGCTTGGTAAAACTTGGCGAGTCGATGTGCTCGCACGGAGCGGCCAAAGCTGGAAGCAATCGCTTTCAATCGATCCACAAAAGACGAGCGATTCAAAGGTCAGTTGGTCTGTTGCCTATCACGATGGCGTTCTAACGCTGCAAACTCGTTCACAGCCACGCGGCGAAGGCATCCGATAAATACTACTTCCCTGTCTGGGATTACAAGCAGTGTGGGCAGCGGCTACGCAGTGCCTGGGAGGAAGCGGACGAAATGGCTGGCAGCGGAAGCGGGTTTGGCGGATTCGGATTGAAGGACACCGTTGAAGGTCGGAGCAAATTCGTGAGGCGGTTGGATGAACGGGCATGTGGGGAGAGACCAAACCCAGAGCGGCCTGCCGCCCCTGGATCCTGAGGTGGACGCGAGGCTGAATCACCTGCGGCGGGGTTGGTATTGGGGAACCCAGAATTTGCAGAGCGGTTGTTGAAACTGGGGGTCAGTGTGATTGCCTGACGCCAATGTTCCCCACGAGGAATCAATTTACGGAAGGATTCTTTCGCCGCTTCGATTTTGATGTGCAGTCTTCGGTAGGAGTTACTAGGCTCTGTGGCCGTGGACAATCAGGACAACAATTGGATCCGTAGGAAAATTGAGGAAACGCTTCTTGAATCTGTTCGCGCTTCCCTGAATGAAGAAAAGGCCGGGGAAAAAGCGAATTCGGTGAGGAATAAATTTCCCGGCATGCCAAACGATGCACTCGCAAAGATTCTGACCGATAGGGCCGTCAAGAAGACTATGATCGAAGGTGCAGCAAACGGAGGCGGAATAACAGCGGCCGAGGCCGTGCTTGCAGCGCCCGCCCCGGAGGCAGGACAGCGTGCTTTGGCGATTGCCAGTATAGGGACTTTACTGGCAACGGATGTTGCCTTCACCACTAAGGTGCAAATGCAATTGCTGCTTGAAATCGGGTACATATACGAATGTCCCTTCAACAAGGATGACGAGGACGATGTGTGGCTGATCTTCAAAGCCGCTCTCGGGACAAAGGGCACAGAGAGGGTTGGAGCTTATGGTAGGTTCATCTTCTCAGAGGCGGCAAAGAAGCAGTTCCGTTCTTTGCTCCGGGGCGGCGGAAGACGTGCAATTCAAGAGACCGTGCGAAGAATCGCTGGGAAGGAAGTTGCCAAGTACCTCTCGGAGAAAGCATTGATGAGGCTAATTCCCGTGCTCAACGCCGCAATTGGCGCATGGTTCAATCGGTGGGTGACGCGCCGCGTTGGAAGGTGGGCAAGAGTGAAAGCCAAAATTCGGGCATCGGCTTTTCGCGGCATCGATCAAGTGTCATTAGCAGACCGGGAATTGGCCGTTATGACTCTGCCAATAATTTTCCTCGCCGGCACCGCCCATGGCGAAGTGACTGACAACATTATTTCACTTTATGCCCAAGCTAGCAATCGCCTGGGTCTAAAAGAGGAAGAAATCGAGGTTATTGAAAGGATGCTAGATCGTAAAGACTTCGAGCTCCACGTAATCGAGCAATTAAGGCAGATTCAATCGGTAACAGCAAAACCTCAAATTCTGAATGTTGCAGTTATAGCGGCAGCGGCGTCTTGTCTAACTGTTTGCGATGGTCAACATGCATGTTTGCAGCGGATTAGCAATGCCTTAGGCGTTCCGTATGGGCAGGCCGATTTGATAGCAATAATTGAATACTTAAAAAGGTAGTTGGTATTCTTCCTAAAAATCAAGATACAGTCTGAATGGCCGCGCTAACGATCGTTGGAAAGGATGACGAAAGCGAGGCGGAAAGAATTTTTAAAACGGGATTAGTCGCGGCCGGATTGGGAGAAGTTCAAGTAAAGCAACTTCCCGGAGCCGATGCGCGCAAGGTGGCCATTGCGAACTGGATATGGAGCCGGACCGCCGTGTCCCGAGTGTGGATTGCGGAGAGACTTGGAATGTCGAGCGCCGCGAATGTCAGCTATTTGATTAGAAGATGGAAGCGACGGAAAAAGAAGCCCAAATTGCCTGTGGATTTGGCGCGCATATTGTTGGATCCCGTTGCCTAACCCCAATGTGCCCCCTCGCCAATCAAAATCCCAACGATACCAGGAGCATACGGAATAGGGATGGTGGCTTGCAGACATCCGCGTGGAGAGCAGGGTCAAGCATCGATGCGCGAGCCAGCTCTTCGGGCGTAAAGACGCTGTGGTGCTGCCCCGTCGAATTGTCTGCCAGCGTTACGCTGCACGCGCGCGCCATGAGATCACGACCGCGCAGCCCTACCGCTAAGTCGACGCTCCAGACCCGAATTTCATTATGGCTTCGCCTTCTCGCAATTATTTCGGCAACCGTCATGAGCCGGTGGCCGGTCTGATCGAATGTCAAACGAGTTGTGGGGCCCTCGTGTCCCCGAAACCGCCCGATCTCCGCGGCGCGCTGGACATCCCATAGGCGGATCGTTCGATCGCCGGCGCCGAAAGCGAGCCGTCGAGAGTCGGGACTAAACGCAACCTGGCTCGCCTCCGCAAAGTCGCTGCTCAATGCTTTTACCGTCGCACCCGTTTCGGGATCGAGCAGCAGGATCTTGTTACCGGCTGAAATGGCCAACATGGATCCATCCGGGCTATACTGTATTCCGCCCCATCGATTCGTACCGATGAAAGAGTTTCCGTAAGAATTCTTTGGCCATACTGGTTCTCCGGTTTCGACATTCCACGAGCCATAGGATCCGGATTCGGTTTCACCACTTCCGTCCCGGCCTCCCGCGATGAGGCGCTTGCTGTCAGGACTGAAGAGCACATACGCCAGGTCCGAGTCAGTGGCGTTCTCGATGATCCTGGGTGGTCCTCCTGTCGAAATATCAAACAGCTCTATCTTGTATCTGTCGGGGATGGTGGCGGCCTTTCTGCCGTCAGGAGAGAATGCTTTCACTTCGGAGGCAGTAATCGTCACCCATTGTTTCGTCGTGACGTTGTAAATTCCAGCGCGCTCCTGCCGGATATGAGTGTTGGCAGCAACCAACAACTGCTTGCCGTCAGGTCCCACTCCGGCCGCCCCGGTCAAATCGAGCCCCCATGACAACACAGAATGCGTCTCGAGATTATAGGCACAGCCCCAATCATCTCCCCGGGTCACCAGCGTCCCTTCATCTGGAGTCAAGAGCAGAATCGTCGTGTCTGAGGACTCCTGATGGCCTCCCTTGTCCCGTCGTATGGATCCGGTTTCCAAATCGATAAAGTTGATTTCCACGCCGGCCGTGGAGACCACTTCCCTGCCGCCTTTCCTGAACACGGCACCGTCGCCCGGCACGAGGTGTGTCTGTGCGACGGTTTGGACAAGTTGCGCCTCGGCAGCCGAAGGGTCAAACCCGATGACCGGCGTGTCAAAACCATTCATGCCAGCCAGCGCGAACCGGGTCGCGCTGTCGTAATCGCCCTCGCGCGCGGCAGTAGCCGACAGTTCGGCGAGCGTTTTTGAGGATCGCTGCGCCTGTTGCTTGAACCCGAAGACAACGATCACCGTTAAGACGGCAATCAGCAACAGCACGGACGCCGCGAACGCACGCCGCCGGCGCCGGGCCGCAAGATCGCGGTCGATCAGTTTGCCGAGCGGGATACCGGCCACGCCGGCCACGCATTTCAGCATGGCGCGGCGGAAACCATCCTTTGACTTGCGTGCGTCGGCGGCGAGGACACTGAGCGCCGCGTCCGGCAGATGCTCGCTAAGCCCGGAACGGAGTGACAGGGCCGTAGCATCCTTGCCATCGACTTCAACCGGCGCGTCGCTGGCGATGATAAAAAAGATCCGGCCCGTCTGGCCCAGACCGGCAAAATACTCAATTTCCCTGCCGACCCATGTGCTTTGAACGGATGCTGGAGAGCAAATCACGATGAGCGCGCTTGAAGCCTCGAGCGCGGTCTTGATCGCACCATCCAGCTCACCGGCGGACAGTTCATCTCTGTCCCGGAAGACAGGATAGATGCGATTGGACTTGCCGGCGCCGCCCAGTACGGCAAACGTCCCGAGCGCTCGCGGAATGCGATAAGATTCCAGCGCGCGGTGGAGGCGTATGGCAAATGCGGAGTCCTTGCTCGAATAGCTGATGAACGCCGCATAACGAAAAGTGTGGATCATGGCATTGCGAAAGGCGAAAGCACGTGTATTGGTTCAGCGAGAATGGCCGCTTTGAGAGTTGGACTTGAGCTTCTTTTCTGGGTTGCTTTTCACGTTTGAGTTTACGATTTCGCGCGCTGATTCGAGTTTTTTTGTCCCAATCAGCAAAGATTGGCTTAGGGGTAAGGTAGCAACACTATTCGACGAAAATTTGTTGATTTCAGCACATGTCAACCAGAGATAGTTGAGGCGTGGCGCGTAGCATCAGAATTGAATACCAAGGGGCCTTTTATCACGTGATGGCGGGCGAGCGCCGCGAATTGTCAGCAATTTGATCAGAAGATGGAAGCAACGGAAAAAAACCAAAACTATCTTCGGATTGGCGCACAGTCTAGTTGCAGTTACGAATCATAATGGTGATATCACGGCGAGGCATTGACCAATGGCGAAGGCGGGCGACGAATACCAGGTGCTGGTTGGGAAAGTGGTACAGGCGTTGGATCCAGGTGCCCGCGTCAAGGTTGGGACGTGGATCCAGGGCCCGGATGGGCGACGGGACATGGATGTCGAGGTCCGCGGAATGAAAGACGGCAAGCAACATTTCGTTCTAATTGAATGCAAGGATTGGGCCGACCCCATAGGGATCGAGAAAATTGATGCTTTGGACTCCAAGCGTCAAGATCTTGCCGCGGACGCAACGGTCATATTTAGCAACTCTGGCTTCACCGAACCTGCGCTTGCAAAGTGTAAGCGTGTTGGCATTCAGGCAGCCGCGGCTCTCGTTCATGGGGATGCGCGAGCTTGTGTGCAAATTCAGGAGCAATATCTTTCAGAAGGCACGCGACTTTCGAAGTTCAACGTAGCCCTCATTCGGCCATTCGGCACTACGGAAGACACCATGCCAGCGGGGTGGGGATTCGATGATTTGACCTACCTCGGTAGGTTGCTGCACAACTGGGTCGGCAAAGAGTCGATGAAGTGGATGGAGGAGGTGAAGCAAGCAGCGGGAAGGTTTTCCGTTGAGTATGTCTTTAGGAAGCCCCTTGAGGTAACAATCAGGGGGCAAAACTTTAAGCCGATCGGCTTGTTCTTTACCTTTGAAACGCAGCGTTACTGGACGTACCTCAGTGTTGCGGGAGATGCCGCAATAGGGTTCTACGATTATTTGGAAGGGCGAATCGTGATCCCAGACGGAGGGCAGATGGTGTTTACCGTAACACCAACCTCTGAGTATTTTGACAAGGTTCTGGAAGGTGAACATCCCAATTATCTCCAGATGGCACAACCGCACGAGAATTCGATGCGGCTGACACAATGGCTTCCACTCCTTCCAGGTCAGGATGTACTCAATCTAGATGAGGAAATTGAGAAACGACTGTTCAATGGGCTGCCAGCCGCTGATCCCAAACGTTAAGGCGTGTTTGAAAACCCGTATAGGTTGTTAGGACCGCCTCCAGTCGATGAGGGCAGTGAATTGAACAAGGGCCAAGGAAGTGGGCGGCGGGTGGCAAAACAGGCTCAACGCTTCAGTCGGCAGAAGCGACTTGCCTCTTTCCAGCAGTTCGATCACGTGAGCACCTCGACCAGTTCATGGCCAGAGCGCGCCCTTTGCCGTCACTGAGCGCCATCAATTTGGTATTTCTGCCTCCGCGGGTCTTGCCCATTGCCTGGGCGGCGCCGCCGCCTCAAGGATTGGCCCTGCTTTGATGGACGGGATATGCGTGCCGTCCACCAATCGGACGCGTCCCCGAGCTTTGCGCGTGAACTTTGCCATCAACCGCCCCCAAAACCCTTCGCGAGCAAAACGCGCATACCAGCCATAAATGATGCGCCAAGGACCAAATTCTCCCGGCAAATCTCGCCAGGGACCGGGCGTTGCGCAACCGGTAGTGCCTTCCCTTCTTTAGCCAAGAATTTCTTGCTCCAATCGGGTTTTCAAACACTACTTAATGCTTGTTAAGCTGATTAAAAACCTGCCAGCTTGCGAATTTCAAGAAACCGCATAGCTATGGTTGTGATCGGCACATCCTTGCAGACAAATGAAATACGCCCAACTCGCAAAAGAGCACCTTGAGAAGGCGAGAGATGCGGCATTACTCGCAGTTGAGTTCTACAACAAACCTGCCGTTCGATTTCGTTCCGGAGGCTATATCACGATGATGTGTATTGCTTGGACGGCGCTATTTCATGCAATCTTCTTCAAGCGAAGAATTAAACCCTTTTATCGTTTGCAAGATAATCACACGTTCGACCGTCGTGAGGGAGATTTTCGGTATTGGGAGCTTAAAACGTGCCTGCAAGAGTATTTCAAAGAGAGAACAACTCCCGTTCGATCGAATGTTCAATTTTTCATTCCGCTGCGCAATCGAATTGAGCATCGTTCGATGCCAACGATCGACTCGTCTATTTTTGGAGAATGTCAGTCGTTGCTATTTAACTTTGATCAGCTTATACAAATCGAATTCGGTGCGAAGTGCAGTTTGAACGAGTGCTTGTCCTTGAGTCTCCAGATTTTCCCTCGTAGCGCCGACAAATCGACACTCGATTTGCCGCGCGATGTGAAAAATGTTTTGAAATTCATCCGTGACTATCGAAGCTCGCTTGAATCGAGTGTTTTTGCAGATTCTCGTTATGCCTTCAAGGCATTCTTGATCAAGGTTGGCAGCCATGACAGTCGCGACGCCTTACCGATCCAGTTTATCGATTACGATACTTTAGATTCCCAAGGGCAGGCAGAAGTCAGCAAGATCGCGGCCCTCGTTAAAGACAAACACGTTAACGTGCTGGGTCATGATCTTCATAAACCAGGTGAAGTTGTAAAACTAGTTCAGTTAGGGATAGGGAACCTCCAAGTCAAAAAGCTCAACGGATTCAATCCAGCTAAATTCACCCTCAGTCCCCGTTTCAATCAAAGAGTTCATACTCTATGTTGGAAGAAGTTTGAAGTCAGGCCGCCCGACGGGTCTCCTGCTCCGGCGAAGACAATTCAGAAATATTGTGTGTATGATAAGCTCAACCGCAATTACGGATATACGGCCGCTTGGGTCGATTTCTTGATAGAGAAAATCTCCAATGATCAGGAATACTTGGCTCTCTTGAAGCATCCGCATACCATTGAGCTTGTTCCTGTGTCTAAAAGTGCAATTGACAATATTGCGCCCTCTCGCGCGGCTTAAAGCGTCCGCGCTTGCTATCTGTAAAGAGAAGTGGCGAGTGTTTCTGAACGCGCGTTTCTCGTCGGCAGGGACCAAGAAGTGGAACGGAGAGGGAAAGATCCCAGGTCCGCTTATGACACAGCTTTATGAGGTGCAACCTGACCTCGTTCACTCGGCTTCTCGGCAATACAACTTTATTGTTCGGCCCGTATTATTGGAAACATTCCCCGGATGCTGTCGAGTAAGAGATCGTCAATGGTCTGACGCGTAAGATCAGAAAGTGTGAGCTTGGTGGAAAAGGCATTTTGCGGAACGCCCTTAACCATCATTCGCGTTGCCGAAAACTCTACTTGCCCGATGAACCAGCGGAATGAAGCACGGAACATCGGATTGTGTCCTACGACGCTCGCGTGCTTGATGTCATTCGAGGCGTGGAAAGCGATATAGGGCCAATCTGGCTCTGCACCAACCCTCTGGTCCTCGATGATGATCGCAGCCGGATAGTTGCGGGCGAGGAGAGCGTCGCGGATCTGGATCATGGCAGGCTGAATGATCTCCTTCTTTATTTTTTGGAACTCGTCCTTCAGAGCCTGCTCTTTCTCTTTGTATGTGCGGCTTCGCTCGTTCGCAGCAGCGTGCGATGCTTCAAGTTCGGAAAAGTGTTCGTTTAGCTGTTTGGAAAGTTCGTCGTTCACAGGATGGATACCGAAGGGCAGACGTTAAAGATTAGCCACGTTGGTTCTGGCGGATGGTTAGCACTTTCACGCTGGATAAAGAATACCTGGAAGCGCTTTCATCTCTACCGATGGATCGAACATCGCACTCAACGAGAGATTCCCTTTCCCATAAGCCCACAGAAACAACTCCAAGCCAAGTGCAGATGGCGACATCACCATTCCATCTTCGGGCACATCCAAACCTTTCGACTTTTTGATGTGCGCTACATCTCCCCCCGCAAAATCATCTTCAATCAATCCTTCGCGAATTAATCCGTTCAATATGTGAGGAAGTAGAGTCGCCACTTCTTCGCCTTCTTGGAGATCCAATCCGCGCACAAACGCCCCAAAGCTTACGAAGGTCTTTAGAGCGGACTTACGTTCGCTCTGCTGAAAAATATTCGCCGGTGTTCCGCTGTGACGCTTCCGGACCGTAGCATAGAAAACGTGGTGCATGCGCAGCTGGTAGACCGATAAACGCGAAACCAGCTTAATGAATGTCGCTCCGCGATCATCGCGTGAATTGGACGTCCGCGAGGAAGCCAAAACGCCGCCGAAATACTCCGCTGCCAGTTCATCCTCCGAAAAATAGCCTTCCTCCAACACATTCTTTAGAACCTTCGGCGAAACTTGGCCGGGCTCGTTCAGCCTGTCGCCCAGCTTGTCTCCCGCGTTCTTGAAAATTCGCCGGAGGTTGGACGCGCCCTTTTCCGTATATGAGCGAAGTTCGCCGCCCAAATAATCAGTCGTGGGTCCTAGAATCCGAGGGACGAGGTCTTTGAGCCCCAGATATGCGCTGACAGCGACTGCTATTTCGGTGGGTTCCATCGACTGTGTGGCGAAGGAACCTAACTGCAGCCTTGGCTGGTGCCGCAGTCGGTGCAGACGCCGCAGGCGCCGGCGCGGATGACTTTGGTGCTGCCGCAGTTGGAGCAGGTGATGTCCATGAACATGTTGCCTAACGCTTCTTTCACCCGATCCGCGTGCGTGACGTGGCCGGTCTTGTAATTCGCGGGCGTGCCTTCGCTGTTCACTTTTTTGGTGATGACGTCGATGATCTCTTTTTCCGCGGTGCGCGAAAGATCGGAAACGGGGCGGTTGAGGGCCCGTTTGTCCATCTCAGCGATTTCTTTCATCGGAAGCTCGGGCTGCGTTTTGAGCGGGGACGTCGCTTCCTTGTATCCGGGAATGAACTGGCAGCCCAGCCAGCGGAAGACGTAGTCGGTGATGCTGGTGGCGTTCCGAATATCCGGGTTCTTGGTGAAACCGCTGGGTTCGTACCGTTGATAGGCGAATTTCTTGACAAGGCTTTCCAGCGGGACGCCGTATTGAAGCGAGAGAGAGGTGAGCGTGGCGACGGTGTCCATCAAACCGCCGATGGTGCTGCCTTCCTTGGCCATTTGGATGAAGAGTTCGCCGGGCTGGCCGTTCTCGTAGAGGCCGACGGTGATGTAGCCTTCGTGGCCGGCAATCTCGAATTTGTGCGTGAGCGAGACCCGGGTGTCGGGCAGGCGATTCCGGCTGGGCTGGTTCAACTTCACGCGCAGACTGTCGAGCTCCGTTTCGAGTTCGACGACGCGGGAGGCCAGTTCGTCTTTCGAAGAAACTTCGGCGTCCAACTGGGCGTTGCCCATGTCCTTGGTCTTCTTGACGTTGAGCGGAGCGGAACGTTTGGAGCCGTCACGGTAAATGGCGATCGCTTTCAGGCCGAGGCGCCAGCCTTCGATGTAGGTCTGCGTGATTTCATCGACGGTCGCGGAGTCGGGTAGGTTGACCGTTTTGGAAATGGCGCCGCTGAGGAAAGGTTGGGCGGCAGCCATCATGCGCAAATGGCCCATGTAATGGAGGCTGCGCGTCCCTTTGTGCGGCTTGAAGGCGCAATCGAAGATGGCGAGGTGCTCGGGTCGGAGGCCGGAGTGAACCGATTTTGGATT
>DATDBU010000120.1:0-14577 GCA_036524675.1 Chthoniobacterales bacterium
GCCGACAGATGACCTATGTCAATCACTTCTATTTCTACCTCTGGGACTCGGACTGGGGCGCGGCGTTCTGGAAGACTAACGCCTATACCCCCCTATCCGATTTGGCTCTGGCTCAACGGCCATGAGTGGGCTAAACGGCAACTCGAGAAAGCTCGAATTGGCTACGAGGCCCTCGACAATGGGTTCCGTTCTTGTGAGGATCCAGCCGCCTTTGCAAAAGGTCTGCGAGCGGCTCGGACCTGGGGCGGTGAAGAATTTCTTCTGGCGCTGGCTGCGTCGGCTGCCCTCCCCGTTTAGACGAGCGGACTGGAGGGCTGGCTATGTCTACGAGCTGGCCTTCCGCCAGTTTGAGATCTCGGAGACTTATGTGTTTGACCGGCCGCAAGCTGGCCGGATGTGGTTTGAAGGGGTCATTCGCGATCACCTCGACGTGGGTCGGCTCGATCAGTCATGCTGATCTTTGATCGACGGCTCAACCGCTCTGCAGCGGGTCCATTCCGGACTCGGGTACTGACCGAAGGCGTCGATCCGACGCTGTGCTGTTATTACAAGTCCTCCCGCATCAAGCAGTACTTCAAAGAGGGTCGGGCGCTGCGCACCGAAACCGTTATCTGCGACACCCAAGACTTCGGAATCTGTCGCCGGGTCTGCGCGAAAAACTGGAATGCCCTCCGGGCTGTTGGCCAATCGGCCAACCGGCGCTTGTGTGACGCCGAAAGCGCAGAGGCTCTGCCAGCTCCCGACGTGGTGACGTTCCACCAGATCACCCGACCCTCCAATAGTGAAGATGGTCTCTATACCCGGCACTGCGTTTCGGAGACCCCAGAGTGACGGCAGTCTTGGCGAGCCTGGTTGGCTTCTGCCATCTCATCGAGGGTTTTAGCAATGGTCAGTTGGTCCAGCATACGGCAGCAGGGAAATGAAATCCTGCGTGGTTTTGCTGTCGATCAAAGTGGCAGTAAGTACCCTGTCTTCGAGTTTCAGTCTGATCTTCATACTGTCTGTCCCACTCAGCCGTGGTGTTATCGGCGCCGCGAGCGGCTAGGGCCAAAACAATAGGTCTCATGGGCTCCCAGTAGCAATGGAACGAAAAGTTGCGGTAAGCTCGATGCAGGTGCTCGAACGTCGTCCGAATATGGTTGTCCTGTTTTCCGCCTGGACCGCCCTCGTCGCGGAGCAGACGAACAGGAGATGCCCTACTCCGGCTCAGCTATCTCGATACTTTTACTTGGACGATGGAGATCGCCAGGAGATCGCAGTTCGGAGGGGTGACCACAATCGGCTGGGCTACGCCATTCAGCTATGCACAGCCCGTTTTTTGGGAACGTTCCTTCCGGAGCCGACTGCGGTACCGCGCGTGGTGATCGCCCACTTGGCCAAGCAGTTCGGTATTGCGGAGCCATCCCTGTGGTAACTTGGTCAATACCCGATCTGCCGTGATCCCCGGCAATGCTCCTTAACTGATTTCTTGAAATCAAAGGAAGCACCTCACATCTGGTGAAGGAATTTCATACCGCCTTCTTCCGCGTGCGCTTCTTTCTGGTTTTTTGATTTTTGCCGCAAAACGGACAATTAGAGCATCTCTCGGAAGTCATTTTCCGAGAGATGTTCTAATTACGCGGCCGCGTCTCGGGTCGCGTGTTCTTAATTCACCGCGATGATCTCTCTCGCGACGCGGAAGCCGCTCTCGAGCGCGCCGTGCACGGTGCCGCTGTATCCTCGGAAGTCAGTCGCTTCGCCGGCGAAGAAAAGGGTTTCTTCGATCGGCTCCGCGAGCGTCCTCGCTGCTTCGATTCCACCTATGGCGGGATAGCTGTAGGCGCCTCGCGCAAAAGGATCGCTACTCCAGTCATGGAAATATATGTCCTCGAAAAGCGCCTCGATCCGCGCCGATGGGATGTGAAAAGTCGTCGAGAGCGAGTTGATCGCCGCAATGCGGACTTCATCGGGCGAAAAAGCGTGAAGCTTTTCGGCTGCAGGACCGCCCGCCCATCCGGTGAGGAAGTTTGTCGTCATCGGTGTCGTCCACCACGTAGGAAAAAGGGCCTCGAAGCAGAGGGTGAAACCAAAAAGCGCGCAGTCACCAACGATTCGCGCGTCTTCCCAAAAACGCTCGCGGAAGCGCATGATCACTTTGACGACCTGGCCAACTTCGAGACGCGCGAGAGAGGTTGTTTTCATCGTAAGTGAGGGATCAAAAACGATTCTGCCTCGCTCATCTGTTGCACACCGCAACAGTCCAAGCGGCAAAGTGACGACCGCAAATGCGGAACGCAGCCGCTTTTCTACACCACCACAGAAGCAGGACAGCTCCACCTTCCGCCTCGTCCATCGCACCGCTCGCACCACGTGTTCGAGTCGGATGCAATCTGGCGGCACATCTTTCGCGACCTCGTCAATGAACGCTCCGTAACCTGAGACGACACGGAACAGTTTTTCGCCCTCGATTTTCTCGGCTGCGCGATCCGCGAGCGCGATAGCGGAAGCGCTGATGATGTCGGCGCGCGCTGCGTTCAAACCCTCGACGTAGGATTTTGCGATCAGCTTTTGAAAGGCAGACGCCCTTGCCAATCCGAGGAACTGCTCATAAGTCACGTCGGCCTGCGGATCGATCTGCTCGTCAATGCGAGTCACAATCTCCAAAAAGTCATCCAGCGGCTTCAACGTGCCCTGACGGGATAACAGCAGGCGATCCGCCATTTCCATTACGCGTAATCCTCTTTGCTCAACCATGCGGAAAATCGCCGGCGGCCGGCCATGGACAAACTCCGCGCCGAGTTCGATTGGCAGGGCGCATCCCTCGACATGGCGCGTGAGAATTCGGCCGCCGATTCGATCTCGTGCCTCCAGCACCAGGACTCTGGCACCTGCGCGGTGTAGTTCACGCGCGGCAGCCAGGCCCGAGGCGCCAGCACCGATGATGATAACGTCCGCATCAGCCATGGGAACAATTACCTGTTGTTTTGCTTTTGCAGCGCTTGCACCGCATCGCGCGACGGCCTTCCGGGAAAGCGAACCTTCCGCAGTTCGTCTTTCGACCAAATGCTCATGTTGCGTGTTCCCACGTTGAGCCACTCACTTCTTGACCCGGTATAGCATCCAAAGAACGCCGCCGGGAAATCGCTTGATTGACTTCAACCGGAGCGCTTTGGCTTTGCGCTTGGTGTGGCCCTGCTCCGCGTCGAATACAGTCGGTGTTCCAATCGACCCGTCAGCGACAGGGACGACGATGTGGCTGATCTCGTCGATGAGAGACGCCTTCAGGAACGAGCCCCACACGACCCCGCCGCCATCGATGCGCACCTTGGTGATCCCAAATAGCTTCCTGAGCTTTGCGAGTGCCACCTTTAAGTTGATGGATGTCTTGCCGGCGAAGATGTACGACACCTGCCGGTCACGAAGGTGTTTCAAGTAAGCCGTCGATACCGTCTCGGTTAGAACCTCGATCACGTGCTCGGTGCTGACCATGTTGGAATCCCATCGGCACTTTCCAGACGGGTCGATCGCAACGGCATAGGTCTTTGTGGAATGGGAACCGATGAAATCCTCCTTCGGAATTGAAGGATCAGGCCTCCCAAGCCTGTGAGGCTCCTTGCTGGAAAACTCCTGCATCGTTGTCCGGCCGACGATCCAGGCGTCAGACTTGAACGTCTCGGCGGTGCTCTCAAAAATGCGGGAGGTATTCAGGGGCGGCCAGTTGTGGATCTGAATTCGCCCGTCAATCGAGCTGAGGACATGAGCGACGACATAGGGCCTTTTCATTTCAACAATCTCGCATTTCTTCTGACACAGAATCTCTTGCTCATGGCCGCAGAACCGCCTTGATCGCGCGGCGTTCGTCCATCGCGCGGTAACCTTCGGCCACCTCTTCCAGCGGCAGCGTCAGGTCGAACACCTTGCCGGCGTTGATGTTTCTGTTCAGTACTAGTCCCACTAGGTGCCGGCGAAGTTTAAGAATTTTCTACCCCTTCCTCAAGATGAAGGGAGCCGCGACAAATATGTGCGGGTTCCAGCAATGGTCATGTTCTGTTTCCTTGTATGCGTGAGAAGCACGGTTGAGTTTTTTGAAAGGTTACTGAGGAATGTGTTTTCGCCGCGCCGGGCTGTCGTCGTCCCAGCCAAAGACCGAGTGCCAACCAAGCGAGTGAAAGAGGCACTGCTACGATGGCAACTCCGGTCAGATTCAAGCCCAGCGCGATCAAGCCGACATAAGCCCAGCTCCCAACTTGATCGCCGCTGCGATACACTACGGTATCGATGAAGTTTTTCGCCTTGTAGCGGTCCTCCCGTGAGATGGACGTGAAGAGCACCTCACGCGCTGGTCGGGCCATTGCGAAATTGCTCACCCGTCGCGCCACTTGCACGACAACAAACACTGCGACCGTGGGTGCAGCCGCCAATAGCGCGAATCCTCCCACACTAAAAAGGGGAAGAGCGCACAGTGTTGCCGTCACGCCCATCCATCCCATAATGCGTCCCGTGAGGAAGAGTTGAAACAGCAGGGTGAAAATATTCACCCAAAGGTCGATGTTTGCGAAGAAAGCGGTGCGCTCGGCGCGATTTTGGAAATGCGCTTCCGCGAGAGTCGCCTGTTGGAAATACAGGAAGGTGGAGGTGATTGAATAAAACAAGATAAAGAATGCGAGTCCCAGGAGGTAGGGAGAGCGGAACGTGTGAGTCATTCCCACGAAGACGCCACCGCCTACAGGCTTGTGAGGATCTTCTCCCTTGACGGGTCGCTGAAATGCATCGCTGATGCGGGACAGACGTCGCGAGGCAAAGACAGCTACCTCCAATAGAAGCATCGAAGCGAGGAGCAGCCAGTTTTGCCCCACTCGTTCGACGAAGCCCGAGGTCAAAGCCGATCCTGCAATACCTCCCAAAGTGGCACCGGCGGCGAGAAATCCGAAAAGTCGCTTGCCCTGTTCGCCGTCGAACACATCTACGATGAAAGACCAGAAAACCGAAACGACAAAAAGGTTGAAGACCGAGACCCAAATAAAGAAGGCCCGACTGATCCAGATATGTTGCTGAGGCTCTGCGGAAGAGAGCAGCGCCATGAAGACCAGCAGGTTCAGCATAAAAAACCGGTAGGTGATGGAGATAAAGCGCTCGCGGGGCCAGCGCCTCACCACATAGGCAAAAAGCGGATTGACCGCCAACAGGGCCAGAAGCGTGCCGGTGAAGAGCCATGGCAGGTTCGAGACGCCTCCAGTCACGCCCAGCTCATCCCGAATCGGACGCAAAACATAATAAGCAAGAAAGAGAGCAAAGACGTATAGCCACGACCAAAAGAGCGCGCGGGCTTCGCCCGGGCGTATCTCGACTATTCGTTGCAATATTCGTCCGACGAGAGTGTCCGCCTGAGCCGAGGATGATTGGGAGGAGGCCACTTTTATGAAACTCCACCCGAACGCACAGCGCATAGGATGCGCATTCCCAACATTTGCTGCCAATGGTCAAATATGACTTCAGGCTTATCAATCACGCCAGCGGAGTGCCTGTTGCACGAGCGAGTTCGTCGAGCAACTGAGCTTGGAACTTTGTATCGTGGACAGCGGGATGCGGCTTAACGCGTCGTTGATGATGCCAATACCCTCCGCTAGTAAGAGCTTCAGGGTCATTGCTAGTAGCAAGCCACTCTTGAGTAAAATGTCCCAGCCGCAGGTCATCCGGCGCATTAGGTCCCCCCATTTTGGTAGGCACCCAGCCCGGATCGACAGAGTTGCTGAGAACGTCAGGCCAAATTCGAGCGACGGCAGCGGAAAGGCTCGTCACGAAAAGCTTGCTGTCCGAGTAGGAACCAGTGGAAGTGCGACCAGTCCAGTCCATGCCACTCAGGGTTGTTCGTCCACCGGTGTGCATACTGCTGCTCAAATAGATCAGCCGTTTGGGGCGTTGTATTAGCGCCGTAAGTAAATACGGAGCCACGATGTTTACTGGAAGCACCTGTGGACCTGAGTAAACACCTGCGTTATAGATGACGGCATCCATCTGGCCGACCTTATTGACCTGGCTGGCAAGGTCCCGAGTCTGCGCGAAGTCTGAAAGATCCCCGATTGTCGCGACGGCCCCTTGATCCACGAGGTCTTTCACGGCTGGCAGTCGAGCCTGGGAGCGAACATGGACGACGACTTGGTATCCGTCAGCGAGCAATGTTTTTGCCGCAGCATGTCCAAGCCCGTCAGCGGAGCCGGTGATAAAGATGCGAGCCTTCCGATTGGTGTTCGACGAGGACGCCGAAGTCGCTTCCTTCCGAAGGTTCAACGGGGCTTGCGCTATGGATGTTGCGGTTGTCATAAGGTTTCCTGTGGCTATCCCCAGGCCCACTCCAACCCCAGCGAAAAGAAATCTCCGACGGTCCATGGACAAACCATACATTTCGACCGGATTTTGGTTTGTAAGGTTGATCGCGCATAAAACCTGTCTCCTCCTGCCTGTTTTGCCGGGTGTTTTGAACGGGGAATAGTCTTCATCGAGAACGTGGGAGCGGCGCACAGTCGTTTGCTCTATCTATCGGGATTTTGCTCTAAAGTGATGAACCCCGCCGTTTCGTGTTACGCTTCGAGCGCATTGGACTCATCGGTCGGTTTGACGCGACCCCCATTGCCGGCGGTCGCCGGTGAGCCGGCCCGCGCTGTCAGGATGGCAAGACCGGTCGCGATAACGAGCAGAGCCGCGCTCATCTCGAACGTCGCCTGATTACCGCTCCGGTCGAAAACGACGCCGCCAACGGTAGCGCCGGACATGATGGCGAGCGAATTCGTCCCTCGCTCGGCCGTCATCGAGGGGAGGCTAAGGAACTTCCAGCCGAGGGCGATAGCCGCGATGGGAACGACACAGAAAAACGCTCCTCGCCAACCGATGATGGCCCCGAGGAAACTTCCCAAGGGGCAGCCACCGCCGTCGCCAGCGCATTTCCTCCGTTCACGATCGCCAGGGCGCGTGGAACGTGATGGTTCGGCACAAGACGCATCGCCGTTGCCGCCGACATCGACCAGAAGCCTCCAATGGCAACGCCGATGAGCAAATGCCACGACCGTTCCTGATACGATCATCAGGAGTGTCAGCGACAGGAGCAATCCCTTGCGGTCCAGCCGCCCGGCCAGCGATGAAATGAAGAGACTCGTCAGCAAGGCAAACGCCCCGGAGACGGAGATGGCCTGTCCAGCCTGCCCCTCGCTTATGTGCGGATCAGCCGCGATGGGCGTCAGCAGGCTGACGGGCATGAACTCGGATGCGACCAATGCGAACGCGCCGAGCGACATCGCAAGGACACCGCCCCACACTGCCGGTCGGTTGGCGACCTCGCCGTTGGTTGTCGTATATTGCGTTCCAATTTCCATATTCATTAAATCCCCTGTGTTTGGACGCGGACATCCGATTGGTTCAATGGCGATGAGATTACTTGGACACCGCTTTTCCGTCGCACCGCTTCTTGCTCAAACTATCGGAATTTTGCTCGAAAGTGCTCGACGGCGCGGTCAAGCTGCGCTCCCCGCATAGAAGTCATCTGCATTGCCGCCACTCTATTTCGACCGCGCTTTGACCGGCTTTAGCGCTGTCGCCGGTAATCGCTCGGCGAAAGGCCGGTATCCCGTCGGAAGAGCTGCGCGAAATGGCTCGGGTTGGTATATCCGACCTCAATAGCCACGGCCACAATGCCTTTCTTGGTTTCCCGGAGCAGCCGCCGCGCTACGTTCATACGCAAATTGATATGATAGCGCGAAGGCGAGAATCCCGTGGCCTTTTTGAACAAGCGATTGAAGTGAAACCTGCTCAGGCCCGCCATGCCCGCCAGTTGATCCAGGTTAAAATCATCGACGACATGTTCGGCCATCCAATCCGTGATCTGTCGAAGTTTGTAACCGGGCAGCGAGGGACTATCACGATGCCCTTTGACGGTTTCGCTATAGGTTTCAGCAAGGTGAATTGCAATGAGTTGAGCGAGTCCCTGCACGCGAAGAGGACTCGCCTTGCGGCGCATCAGTTCGTCATAAATCTGCTCCATGAGCGAACTAAGCGCGGAATCTTCAAAACCTGATATATCCCGCAATCGGGCCTGATTTGCGTCGGTGCCGAAAACTTCCTCCAAGGCGCGTTGGAGAAGAGGGAGCGCAACCACGACAAGCATATACTCGTGTGGCTCCTGCGAAACGGTCCTCCAACGGCAATAGTAGGGCGCTCCTCCCGAAATCAGAAAAAACGATCCTTTCTTGATGTGGCTCTTTATCCAAGGGCCATTGACTTCCCGATCTTCAACCTCGACTTCGCCAGATCGTGTCCATGAAAGAACGGGTTCGCTGATCGACGGGGTGAATACCGAGCCTTTCGGCTGAGCGGCATAAACCGAAGCTCGGATATCCCGCCACGCCTCCCCCTGACCGGCGGCAAGGCGTCTTCCGCCCAGATAATGGTGATAATCTTCCAAACCTTCGGCAGATGTTGTCTCAGGATTCGGCATGAGAAAAACGGCTTATCCCATGACCGTAGCCGGCCACACCCCGCTTGCAATCCATCACCCCGCTAACGGAACGCGTTTTTGAGCAAAATCCCAACAGGTTGAGCAAAATCGCGGGCGACCTGAACGAAAGCACGGGAGTAAAGACTCCATTTATGAGGAGTGGAAGCCGTTGGCCGGTCCTTTGACGGAGGTTGTGAGCCAATTCCTTTGATCTCAATATGAAGCTTTGGTGTTTGCGTTGAGACGGCGCCTGCTGTGCACAAATGGTTGCCGTTCCCACGCAATCCAATTTGTGATTAACACCGTTAGACGCGAGGTATGACCCTGACGGTCGCGGATCGGGTGCGCGCGCCGATCATCGGGCTGAGGTAGGGGCTGCCACGGTACTTCGTCCGGTAGGCGTCATCGATCCGGTCGTTGATAGGCCCTTCGACCGGCTCGAAGATGACTTCTTTCGTCATGCCGGCGGCGATGATCCGCCCCGCTTTCTGCCGCACTGCGGCCTGGTACCAGCGGGAGTTCTGTCCGTAGTAGGCACGCACGTAGAGGGCATCATCGACTGCAACGGACCAAATCCATGGCGGGGTACCGTACGTCACGCCGTCCTCTCGGAACGGTGAGATGTGCAGGTCATCCGCCTCAGCGATTTTACGCAGTTCGTCTTTTAACCATGTGGCCATCGTGTCTCCTCCTCACATCGTGTATCCCGGTTTCTTGTATAACTTCTCCGGGTGTTTCAGGATATCCGGCCCATAGACCTTCTCGGCCCAATCCTGTGGTTTAACTTCTTCGATGGCTACGGAAACGGATTTTTCGCCGTAGTTCAAAACGCCCATGACGTCTTGGGCGATTTCTTTGGCAAGCCGAATCTTCTGTTGTTCGGATTTTCCGGGCCAGAGTTTTACGATGACATGAGGCATGGTTTTCTCCTTTTCTTCATCAAAGTCCAGGATCTGGCGGCTCGATCACTTGCCGTATTGTTCGTCGCTCACCTTTTCCATCCAGTCGGTGCCCTTGCCATCGAGTTGCTCCACAATGGCGATATGGGTCATCGCCGTGGTGGGTGCGGCGCCGTGCCAGTGCTTTTCACCCGGAGGAATCCAAACGATGTCGCCGGGCCGGATTTCCTCAATCGGGCCGCCCCAGCTCTGCACCCGCCCACAGCCAGCCGTCACAATGAGGGTTTGACCCAGCGGATGCGTGTGCCAGACCGTGCGGGCGCCAGGCTCAAAGGTGACCGTGGCGCCGGTAATCCGCGCCGGATCGGTGCCCTGGAAGGGGGGAATCGATGCGGACCGTGCCAGTAAACCAGTCGTCCAGTCCTTTGGCGGAGGGTTGTGAACCACTTCTTTTGGTTTCCATTTTGATCTTGGGTGTTGGTGTTAAGAAGGAGCCGGCTTGGCCGCGCAGCACCACCGGGATCGCAAGCGCGGCGCCGGTGGTTTTAAGAAAGCTGCGGCGGGACAAGGGCATGATGCTACCTGGAACGACTGTCAAAGACGCCTTTGACGACGGGAACGGCCGAGAAGGCATTGGGCCAGCCGGCATAGAACGCGACGTGGGTGATCACTTCGGCGGCTTGGGCTTTGGTCAGGCCGTTATCCATCGCGCGATTGAGGTGGAACGGAATCTGGGCAACCTGGCCGTTGGCGATCAGGGCGCTGACCATAACCAAGCTGCGATCCCGCGGCGCGAGGCCCGGGCGCAGCCAAAGATCGTGAAAAAGTAACTCCCCGGTGTAATGCACAAGTCCGGGCGACACGGGGCCGGCGTTCTCCTGCACGGTGGCTGCGCGGCGGTCCTCCGCGGCCTGATCAATCGGCAGAAGGTCGGGCGACGCCGCAGGAAGCTGATCGGCTCCGATGCCGCGCTCCGCGAAGATGTCTTTCACGACCGCAACCGCCGACATGGCATTCGGCCAGCCGGAGTAGAACGCCAGATGCGTGATGATTTCGGAAATTTCACCCGGCTTGACGTCATGATCGAGCGCCAGATTGAAATAGTGCGGCATCGCGAGTGTCTGATTGCGCGCGATCAGGACGGCCACGGTGACGATGCAGCGATCGCGGGGCGACAGGTCGGGACGCTGCCACAGGTCATCCAGCAGAGACGCTTGCGTGTATCGCGCCAGGGCGGGTGAGACCCTTTGCAGACTGGCTTCCAGCGCCGGAGGGAGAGTGTTCGGTGCTGGTGTATTTTTGGGATTCGTTGTTTGGGCGTGCGTGGGCATAATCAGGAAAAGTGACGCTGCGGCCACATTCAGAAGGCTTAATTTTTCCATTTTGAGAGTGCCTATGGAAGCGCCGCCCCGTCGAGGTCGACGTTGGCGGCTTCATAGGGTTGTTTTTCGAGTCCGGCTGCGGGACGCGTCCGCCGAGCAATTCGCCCGGCAATTTTTCCGGTAATATTTTCACGCATAACCTTGAAGCGAGCTTACTGCGCATCGGCGAGGCTGCGCGCCCGCCCTTGCTGGACCTGTTGCGATATTGCTCGAAACCGCGCGTGGGCCGCATCGTCGGAGCGGTGGCGGCCCACCACCGCTTTTTTGGGAAACCGAGGGGCCGGGCCGGCCCCTCTCCGTAAGCATAACCAGCTCTAGCGCTGCCGGCGGTAGTCGCTCGGAGAAAGGCCGGTCTCCCGGCGGAAGAGCTGTGCGAAATGGCTGGGATTGGCGTAGCCCACATCGAGAGCGACAGCCACTATGCTCTTCTTCGTTTCGCGGAGCAGTCGTCGCGCGATATCCATCCGCAAATGGATGTGGTAGTGCGAAGGCGACACGCCCGTGGCGCTCTTGAACAGGCGGTGGAAGTGAAACTTGCTCAACCCCGCTTGAGCCGCGAGCTGGGCAAGGCTGAGGTCTTCGGCGACGTGTTCGGCCATCCAGTCTGTTATTTGTCGAAGCTTGTAGCCGGGAAGCGACGGGCTGCCGCACCGCGATTCGTCGATCGTTACGGCGTAGTTTCGAGCAAGATGGACAGCGATTGCCTCGGCAATGCCTTGCACGAAAAGGGGGCTGGCCTTCCGGCGCATCAGTTCGCCCCGCAATCGCTCCAACAGCCAATCCAAGGTCGCATCCGTGAATCCCGAAACATCCCGAAGCTGCGTGTGAATTGCATCGGCTCCGAACACGTCCTCCATGGCGCGCTGAAGGAGAGGCAGCCCAAGCAGCACCATCATAAACTCAAATGGCTCCGGTGTGAGCGTTCTCCAGCGGCAATCGTAGGGAGAGCCTGCCGCGGTTAGGAAGAAAGACCCTTTCTTCACTCGACTCGTGATCCAAGGGCCGTCGGTTTCTCGCTCCTGAACCTCTACTTCGCCCGACGTCACCCATAAGAGGACTGGCTCACTTACGGAAGGAACGTTCAACATGCCGGTCGACGGCGTAACGAAAATCGAGGCCTTTATCTCCCGCCATGCTTCGCCACGACCGGCGATCAGGCATTTCCCGCCAACATAGAGTTCCAGGCCTTCGGCAGAAGTTGTCTCAGGAATTGGCATCAGGAACGTGACCAGCGGTGCACACGCGGCGTGCGCGCAACCGCTTACACGTTATCATAATGAAACTGCGCTTTTGAGCAATTATCGGGTGAGGACACAAAGTGCTAAAGTTGTCCGGTTGTGGGGACGGAGTAAGAGACGCTCCGGCTTGGGAATTGAAATCGACGGACGAATGGATGGGTTCCCCAGCGCTCGATCAAACTGAGCGCGCATCTCAATTGCATTCTGAACCTTTGTCCTGAAATCGGAGGGGCTTGTGCGAGCCCCTCGCGATAACCGGGATGATCACCGAATATTCAACGTACGTTACGTCAATCGTGCCGCAACGAATCCCTACGCTCCCGCTGCCATCGTTGATTGTCAGGGTTGGGGCTCCGCAGCAGTTGCTTCTGGCTGAGTGCTCCCGTCGCTTAATGAGATGTCTCCGGCCGCATCTTTCGCTCCTGGCACCGGCGTGCTGTCCAAGACCGAGAGCGCGGACGGGACCAAGTTCACCAAGGGCTTTTGCAACTCGATGTCCTGGGAGGAAGAGCCTACCAGTATCTTGTAGAGGCCGCGGGCTACGTCCCATGTCCCAGTTGCGACATTATAGTAAGCCAGCGAGCGGCGATCGAGGGTGATCGTTACCTTCCTGGATTTGCCAGGCTCAAGGTAGACCTTCTGGAAGCCCTTCAATTCCTTGAGCGGTCGCACTACGGGCGGATTCACCGGGGCAACATAGAGCTGCGCGACCTCTGCTCCGGCTCGATTGCCGATGTTTTTGACAAGGAAGCTGACTCGAACAAGGTCATCATCTTTCCTCATGATGTTCTTCTTCAGAACCAAGGGGTCAACTTCGATATCCGAGTAGCGGAATTTCGTGTACGACAACCCATAGCCGAACGGATACTGAGGCTTGATGTGGTTTTTCTCGTAACCCCGATAGCCTATGAAAAGGCCTTCCGAATACTTGATTTCCAGAGCGCCCGGATCGTTGAGAGGGAAGGCCGCAAAGGCTGGATTATCCTGAACGCGCTTTTCCATCGTGATTGGCAGCTTTCCGGACGGATTGACTTCGCCGAAGAGAATCTCCGCAAGCGCCTGGCCGCCATACTGCCCGGGAAACCAGGCATGAAACAGGGCGGGCACTTTATTGACCCACGCTTGCATGTCGAAGCCGCCGCCGCCGTGCAAAACGACAATTGTGCGCTGATTTAGCTTCGTGGCATTCACGATCAGATCGTCCTGAAACTCCGGCAAGCGGAAGGACCGATCATGGGCCTCTCCCTCATATTCCTCATTGCCTCCAACAGCAAGCATCACTGCGTCATAGCCAGCGAGGTTGGCCGGAGGTTGCAACGACGCCCAGCTGACTTTCAATCCCGTAACGGACACCAACGGGAGATTGAATAGACGAGCCGTACCCAGGTTCTTTGCCCTTAGCTCAATCGTAGCGGGAACTCCTGCTTGCAGCTTGATTTTGCCGGATATTGGCACAAAAGGCGCTCCAGCGGAGGCCGGCGTATCAGGCATGCCGACAGTTGAAAAGCTATCCAGGATCAACACGCCGTTCACACGAAGCTGAACGTTGCCCCCCGTGGAGACCTTGAAGAAGTGGTCGCCGCTAATCTTGGGCGTCATTTTTCCGGTCCAGATCCCCGAAAAGCTCAAAGGATTAATTGAAGGATCCGGCACGGTGCTCGCGTTGAATCGTCCAAAATCCAGGTAGCGGTCCACGCGAGTGGCGACGGGAGTTCCCGAAAGATCGGGAGTGTTGAAATATTGGCCGACCAGTCCTGCCAAACCCGTTGCGGTTTGCCACTCTGCCGTGCTGGAATCCGGAACCAATTCCGGGAAGTAGTCAACTTGGGCACCTTTCTTCAGCAGGGATTTGATGCCGTCGATTTCGCTAACGAAATTCGGAGGAGTCGCAGCTGGCACAGCGGCGCTACCCGCACCACTTGGCGGTTCTCCGTTTGCATTGCGTCCGATCACCGCGACCTTTTTGATCGAGTGTTTGTTTAGTGGGAGAAAATTCTTTTTGTTCTCAAGGAGGACGATGCCCTCGCGCGCGACATTGATCACCACCTCCTTGGATTTTTTGGCCGCGTCCTCGATCGCTGCATCGTCGCTTACCGGGGGCCGATCAATAAAGTCATACGCAATGATCGAGCGCAGGAGCCGCCGGACCATATTATTGATGTCTTCCTCCTTAATGTCCCCATTGGCAAGGGCTGGACGCAGCACTTCGGTCGGCGGGTTTTGGCGCGCATCGACAACCATCCGCCTGCGATCAGTGACGCCCGGTATGCCAGCAGCGAAGCCCGGCATGTCAATATCGGTGCCGGCCTGTACCGCCTTTACCCCATCGTGAATGCCCAGGAAGTCCGATTCGACGAATCCCAGGAAGCCCCAGTCCTGCCTCAAGACCTGTGTAATCAGAACTTGCTTTCGGAGGCAAAGCCACCGTTTTCCTCGTTAACGTTTACCGCGTTAAACGCACTCATGATTGCCGCCGTATTGGCAAGCTTGACCGCCGCCTCAAAGGGGGGCAGGTAAATTTCACGGAGCGTCCGCTCGTCCGCCACGATGTTTATGAAAGTACGGTTAACCTCCTGATCGTTTAAAGCGAAGTG
>DATDBU010000121.1:0-12223 GCA_036524675.1 Chthoniobacterales bacterium
GCCAGCGCCTCCTCCCGCCGTCCCACAGCGCTGAGCCAGTTGGCAAGATTGTTGAGCGCCCTCGCAAGATCGAGCGTGAACGCGTCGGGACGCGCACGGGCTAGCTCTCGGTAAAGGTCAACCGCTTCCTCCCCAGCCGCCAGCGCCTCCTCCCGCCGTCCCACAGCGCTGAGCAAACTGGAAAGATTGTTGAGCGACGTCGCAAGATCGGGCGTGAACGCGTCGGGACGTGCACGGGCTAGCTCACAGTAAAGGTCAACCGTTTCCTCGCCAGCCGCCAGCGCCTCTTCCCGCCGTCCCACCTCGCTGAGCCGGTTGGCAAAATTGCTTGTAATCCTGGCGATTTGTGCGCGATGACCGATGGTGACTGCCAATTCCTCCGGCATTGCACGCAGCGTCTCAAGCAACGCCTGGTCGATCTGCACCGCGAGTTCGCAAAGCGTAAAGGTCTGATGCGGGATGGAGGCCTCCAAATCAAGTAGCATTTGGAAGCTTCCTGTTTCGCTCGCGATCTCGGCGATGGCGAGCAGCCAGCCGTAGGCGCGCGTTTCGCTAGGCTTGCGAGGGTCGGCAAAGTCCTGGAAGGAGCGCGAGACCGCAGAAAAGACACCCTGTCCGGCTAATGCGTAAAGACGCTGGAGGACGCCCTCGGCTGGCTCCCGGAGATAGCAAAGAACAAAGAATTCGCCGATGAGATCGGGCTGAAGGGGCGCGAGGCGTCCATCGGCGGTATGGCCCAAGGAATGCCCCAGCAATTCGACGAGAGCAGCTGCGCCGCCAGACCACGAGTATCCGCAATTGTCGAGTTCCGCCTTCACCCATGAGTGATCGGCCGGGAGTCCCCCCGGCGAGAGTAACTGCCGCGACGAGATGGGCTACGGCCGTACCGTGGGTGGAGACGAGATTTTGTCCGCCTACGTGCTGCAGATGGCGATCGAGTCGCGCACGTTCACGCAGGGAGAAACGCTCGACGAGCTGACGCCGGGAAAGCGACAGCGCCTGGGAAATGCCGCGTTCTCTTGCGACCAGCGCCGCCAGTTCGATCAAAAGGGGATCGTTCCAGCGGGCGTCGGCAAGATGCGCATCGAACAGGGGATCGGCGCCGGGGGCAGGCACGTCTTGCGCTACACCACCCATGAATTCCGCTGCGCGAGCTAGAAAAGCTGTGAAAATTTCCCGCCGCAACGCGACGCTGACAACCGGAGCCAGCCGATGAGGCGGGGAGATGTATCCGTCGATCCCAGGAACGGTGCGCAAATTCCCCAACCAACCTGTGTCCATGGCCGCATGACGCTCGAGGAGGACAATACGCAACGGCGGGCAATTCTCGCGATGCTCGATGGTGTCCAGCACGCCTTCCAGCAGAGAACGCAAATTCTCCACCTGCGCGGCAGCGTAGTCGATCACCCAAAGCGAAGGTTCTTCCCAGACGAGTTCGCTGGCGCTATGTTTGCGTAGAAATTCATTCAGCTTCACCGGTCTGAGAAAGCCCGCTGCCCAGCAGCCGAATGACGTGAGACGATCAAAAAGTTCAATTGCAAATCGTGTTTTCCCGGCTCCCGCAGGTCCGGTAAGAACGCGTAGACCGAATGGGCCGGGATCGTCAAGCCAGGCAAGAACCGCGGCCATATCGCCTTCGCGCCCAACCACAGGAATCACGCGATATTTTGCGTGGAGCAACTCGAGTTCGCCATCCGGCGGACGCGTGGGCAGCGGCACGGGGTCGGGATCGATCTGGGCTTTGAGGTAATGATCGATGTATACGCGAGTCTTTTTGCCCTCGTCCTCGGTCTTCTGGTTGATCTGGTTGATAGCCGCCTGAACCTCACGGGTGAAAAGGTCGCCGATACCTATCATCTCCTCATGCAAAACCGCCGCACCGTCCGAACGCCCGTTCAGCTGGGCGAGCAGGTTTTCCGCGAAGACGCCGGTAACGCCCGGCAGATCTTCCCGCAGCTGCACGACTTGAGAAGCCAGCTCGCCGAGTTGAGCATTGATTTCCGGAAGCGTTTCGCAAAGGCGATGAATCTCGCCAAACATCAGCCTACTGTAGCTTTCCATCGCGCCCTCCACGCGCTTCAACGCCTCGGTGAAAGCGCGCGGAAAATGGGCCGTCAATCCCCGGATCGTCGCGAGACGGACTTTCTCGCGATCGACACTTGAGATCGCGAAGCCATCGACCAGCGGGGCAAGCGCCGTGTCGTAAAATGGGATGAGCAGCGGCGCGAGCGACGGACCGGCCGGCAGGAGTTCGCGGGAATGCAGCGCCGCGAGGGCATCGCCGGGAATCGAAGGGAACAGCGTGTCGAGAATTGCGGAATCAGCGAAGGCCCTTGTCAGCGTGGCGTCGAGCCATTCGACGAGAAAATCGAAAACCGCATCCGTGGTTCCTGAAGCCTCGCGCAACCCGGGACGAAGGTCTCTTTCCGCAAGGACATTGCGGATCGCGACGACGAAAGCGCGCCGGAGATGATGGTTCTGCTCCGGAGTGGCGGAGATACCACCCTGTTTCCAGATTTGCTCCAATTGCGATGCGCCCACATTCGGCGCGATGTCGCCAAGCGGTTCGAGGATGTCCTTCAACCAACTGGCCGCTTGCGTCGCGGTGGCGGAATCATCGGGACCGCCGAACCGTTTGACGAGGGTTTTGATACCGATCAACAAAACCCACCAGCTCACGGTCAGCGTCGTTTTGCCAATTATCGTTGTTGCAACGGGTTCCGGCATGGGGAGTCATTTCAACGGCTGGACGCGACAATCGCTGAAGAATGTGTCCTGAAGCAAGCCTGATGGCAGCGTTGTGCGTTACGGAATTCCGCACCGTTGCTCAGGTTTGACCAGCCTCTCGCACTCGTTTCCACGGATACTCCGGCAAGCTTGCGGCCGACGGCTTCACATCTATTCAAATCCGATTTCGCTGAGCAATCGTTCCCTCTCAGGCGAAAGTTTTCCGTTCTTCCGATGCTGCCGTTGGTTTGCTGCCCACATCCCAAGCTGTGGATTCTCCTTCCACGCCACCGGCACATGACAATGGCCGAATCGCTCCTTGTAGGCTTTGAGCTGCTCGAAGCGCGTCGCCCAATCCTCTTTGTAATTGTCAGAACGCCAGTCGAATGCGATTTCGTCGAGCCTTCGCTGCCGTTCGGGGTGAAGCGTCCCACGTTTCCGGTCTTGCCGTTGTTGACTCACCCAGTGGCCAAGCTGCCGATTTTCGCACCACTTTACCGGGACATCGCAGTCCCCATGGGTCTCCTTATAGCGGAAAAGTTCATCGAAGCGTGCTTGCCATTCCGCGCTAATTCCATCCGCGTCAACCAGTGTCTTGCGCCTGGATGTCCACACGAACCCAATGGCATCGAGCTTTTCGATACGGTCGAGAGAAAGCTTCCCGCAATGCCGTTGAGTTCGCATCGCATTTACGAAGCGGCCTAGCGTCAGATTCTCCGGATAGTTTATCGGAACGTCGCAATGGCCGTTTTTCGCCTTAAAGGCTATGGCCTCGGCAAGCCGGTCATCCCACCTGCCACGTTCACGGTGTTGCCAAGTGAAATCCGAGCTCATCGAGCAGATGGAGTTGCTCATCTGTTATCAGACCCTTCTTCCTCCGCTGTCGTTGTTGTCCCACCCAAGCAGCAAGTTTGAGGTCATCTTTCCAACGGTTAGGCACATCTGCGTTCCCGAGTTGCGTGTGATAGTTCTTCAGGCGGTCATACATTTCATTCCATTTGTGGTCGGATATCTCTCTAGTCCAAGAGAATCCAAGTGCATCCAGTTTCGCCTTTCGCTCGGCTTCCGTCTTCCCACGCGCCAGCATCGAGCGTTGGTGGTTAACCCATCCAAGCAAGTCGCCAGCATCCGGCACTAAATCAACTTTGCAGTGGCCGTTCTGCTCTTTAAAACGCTTCAGCTCCTCTAACCTCGCAGCCCATTTCTCCTCATGGGGATCCCATCGGAAACCGATTTTATCTAGCTGCGAAATCTGTTCTGGCGTCAACGGCCGTTCATTGTTGCAGGCCTTGTCGAGACGACTCCGTTGAATCCAAACCCAATTCGCCAATTTGGTGTTTTCGTGGGTTCGAGGGACATGCGGATTCCCGTGTTCTCTAGCGTAGGTTTCCAGCTCGCGATACCACTTCATCCAGGTTTCTTGAACCTTTTGGGTTTGGAAATCCCACACGAAACCAAGCTTGTCCAACAACCGAATCCGCTCGAAGCAAACCAATCCTTTGTTCCGTCGTGTTCGTTGAGCACTTACCCAAGTGGCCAGCGCAGGGTTTTCTTTCCAGCCCGTCTCTACATTGCAATGACCGAATCGCTCCTTGAACGCCTTCAGTTTTCCAAACCATGTATCCCACGACGAGTAAAGACTCTCGAAACAGCGTGTCGTCACAGCGGCTCGAAGGGCTTCCAATCCAAGGTGCAGGCCGCCGAAGTCAATTCGGTCGGCGAATCGGCTGTCATCGAATCCTTTACCGCGTCCTTTCTGCTCGCTCACGTAGCGAATCATTTCTGAAAGGACATCATCCTGCTCCTGGAGAGAGTGCAGAACATCCCAGACTTCATCGAACTCCGCGCGATTAACAGCAGCCTCGACAGTTTCTCCCGCAGCCAGTTCCACGTAAAGCGGCACGAGCACGTAACCGGTGGTTTTCCCTGGCGCGAGGCGCATGGCTCGGCCAGTGGCTTGCACAATATCCACACGGCTGCGCCTAGGTGAAAGGAATGCCACCATGTCAACAGCGGGAACGTCCACGCCTTCGGTCAGGCAGCGAGCATTCGACATGACAGCTCGGGCTGCCGCCCGGAAGTCGCGCATTTCGTGCTCGCGACGTGCGGTCGGCATCGTGCCGTTGACATGGAAAGTCTGGAAGTCCGGCAGGTGGGTACGGACGCCCTCGTTGCCGTCGGCGACAAACGAAGCGGCTGAATCTACCGTTTTGTGAAAGGTGAACACCTTGCTTGCCCCGTATTTTTCAATGGCGTCTCGTAGGGCAATTTGGTTGGCAACTTGACGGGCGCGCACAGCGTCGCCATTCACCAGCACATCGCCACGCCTGAGAAGTTCGTTGGTCACCATCTCGGAAGTGATGACGGAGATGATAACCTTGTAGCCGCAAATGATGCCGCGCCTTGCCGCTTCGGCAAACGTGAAGCGGAACGCCTGGGGGCCGTAAACCTCTGGCCTGTCCATCGAAAAGACGAGTTCCGCATCGCCTTCGCGGTCCTGTTGGTGCGGGTTGTAATGCCGCGGCGTGGCGGTGAGGAACAGGCGTTTCCGGATGGGCAGATTTGCGTCTTCAGAGGGAAAGCGTAGTTACGTCCTTCGCGGCCAGCGGTCTTGTGAGCTGCCCGCGCTGGAAACCCACGACCGCGTTTCTGCGATCATGGCGTGCGGCACGGGCAAAATGCTCGTCGCGCTCTGGGTTGCCGAGCGGAGGCAAGCATCCCGGATTCTGGTTCTTGTTCCGTCACTCGCCCTCCTACGGCAAATCCTCCATGAATGGCTGCGTGAAACGAGCCTGTCCGGCCTTGCGTATCTCTGCGTCTGTTCAGACTCTACGGTGAAGGACGGCTTGGATCCAATTGCCACGGCGCAATCCGACCTCGATTTCCAAGTCTCCACCGATGCGGCCAGCGTGCGTGACTTTCTTGACGCGGCTTTCGTCGGTACGAGAATCGTCTTCTCTACCTATCAGTCGACCCAAGTCGTCGGCAAAGCGCTAAAGCCCGGTGAGGCATTCGACTTGGCCGTGTTCGACGAAGCAGTGCGTTCAGCGCTTCGGTCTGGTGCGGCTGCGGTAGTTTCTTCGACGCTATGAATGCCGCGTCAGCCAGCCACGCTTCGATGGCGCGAAACTCATCTGCTTCCAATCGGTCCAAGTCCGAGCCGCGAATGCAAAAGAAGCCCTGTCGCTCGTTCAGCACCGGCGGCAACACATCGCAATTGGTAATCAAGAACTCGACTTCGGATTTGCCGGCTGTCGGCCAAAGCCTATGAACGTGGACAATTCACGCCAAGTCAGCGCAGGCCGGTTCGTACGGAACTTCACTTGGTATGCGTTGAAGTGCCCGAGCAGCGTCTTGAACACGCCGTCAACGCCGTAATCTTTGGTCGCGAGGCCGAGCGTCTGAAGGATTTGAGTCGGAACGGAAGCCAGAGGCCAAACATCCGCGGCATCGTGCTTTCGCTGCGTTGCCAAGTACGCTTCTGCGAAGACTTCGAAGGCATCGCCGCGTGACTGCTCATCCCCCAACGCTGCTATGCGCGTTTTCCAATTCCGCAAAGGTTGCCACGTTAGCACAGAGATTTTGCCTCAGAAACGATGCTGCTTTCGGATGCTGGGGCTTTGGCATGGCGGAATTAGAATCGACGCGGTAAGGCAACCGTAGCATTGACCATGGCGAAGTCGAAGTGGCCGATGGCGACGCGCGGGCGGCCGTAGTAGTTGTTGACGTTACCGCCCTGGAGGATGTCGCCTTCCAGCCCGTGGACGCCCTTCTCCAGCCTAGCGTGCTGGACAGCGAAACGGACTTCGGCGAAGCGCAGGAAGATAAGGCCGAAGACGGGCGCAGAGTATTCCTGGGATTTGAGGCCGGAGTTGGCGCGGAACTGGTCTGCAGCGTCCCAAAGGCGTTTTTCGAGCGCGGCGTTGTCAGTGTCTTTGGCGGAAGGCGCGATCCAGATCATGAATGAGAAACTGATACCAATATCGATCCTCGTTGGAAGGACGCTACGATTCCGGGGAGTGAAGTCATCGAAGGTTACCGATTTGACCGTTCTATTCCGCCCCTTAGCGAATGCAAACAGCAAATTGGAATTAACCACCAAGAGCACCAAGAACTTCAAGGAAAAGACTCACGTTGCAAATCGACGCTTGGGAATTACGTCTTGAAAAATAGGACGTCACAGTCCGGATCGACGTTATAACTTCTACTATTTGTGTTCTTTGTGCCCTTGGTGTCTTGGTGGTTAATCTCAAAAGCTATTTTCGGCTAATTCCACTCACCCGCCGACGTTGATAGTGGCTTCGTCGCTCCATTGGCCGGCGCGGGAATCATCGCCGCGGTAGATGGCCTTGTAAGTCCAACGGGCGGGCGTGGCGGGAAGCGCAGCCGTGTCGGTGTAACCGGCAGTGGTGTCGATAGTCAAAAGCGAAAAGCCCTTTCCATCGCCCCGATCGACATGGATCTCGATAGCGTCCAGTTTGCCCGAGAATCCGTTCCAGTTCCAGGGGATCTCGACCTGGCCACCATTGAGACGGACGTTGAGGACGGGCTTGAGCGAGGCAAAATCGAGATCCGACCCGTCATCGCCCTCGATGCCCAGCGTCTGCCCGATGGATTCCGTGTAGTTTCTATGCGCTTTGATGCTTTTTACCAATGCGCGGAATCGGGAGACGATGCCCGGCAGCACGGCGGCAGGAAAACTGCCAGGGAGCGGGGGCACAACAGGATTGGGCGGTGCGCCCGGGCCGCCGTCGCGCACGAAGTTCTTCCATGCGGTCCAACCTTGGGCGGACTGCTGGATGGTGCCAAGGAAATCCACCGCGGCGCGGAAATAAGTGGCATCGGCGGCCTGTTGAACGATCTCGGGGACAGGATTGCCGCCTTCGAGCAGGCCGAGGGTGGCGAGGTTCGGAGTGATGTTATCGCGGAAACGGATGAAGAGTTCGGCTTTGCCGCCATCATCGCCGGGCATGTAATCGGATTTTGCCATAGTTTTAGGGGGTTGGTTTATTTGGGGTTACTGTGTTTTGGGAGAGATCTGGTCGCCGGCGTGTAGGAATCCGCCGGAGGAAAGCTGGCCGCTTGGATGGACGCGAGACGACGGCGCTCAGGCTGGCGCCAGGGAAAAACGGATGATCTGCGATGGGTGCCACGCACATAACGACGCCTGCCACGCACATGGCGATGACTGCCACGCACGTGGCGATGACTGCCACGCACGTGGCGAGCGTCGCAGGGCGCCTGGCGAAATTCCACGGGCTGTGCAACAGACACTGCCACGCACATGGCGACGATTGCCACGCACGTGGCGATGGATGCCACGCACGTGGCGATGGATGCCACGCACGCGGCGATGGATGCCACGCACGCGGCGATAGTTGCCACGTATGTGGCGATGGCTCCCACGCACCCGTCGACGATCGAAGAAAGCCTGGCGACGATCGCAACGTGCCCGGCGGAGGTTGCAACGCACGTATCGATGGTTGCAACGTGCCGCTCCACAGATCGAAGACGCCTGCCGGGGCAGCAACGGCCGCAAATCCGGGCACCGCGACATCCGCTTCCCGTAACGAAAAAGAGAGGACCGAAACGACTGTCCCGTCGAGTCACGCTCAAGCCATCCCAGCCACCCCAAAAATCCACACCGACATCCACAGGCTTTTCGTTTACCAAAATCACCCCGCGCTAGCAACAAAATCTTTGAATTTCTTCGAAACTACCGGCACTAACGCCACGACGAAAGCAAATCGATACCTTTCGTCGCTGTTAGTCGTCCTCATGACGGCACCCCAAGGATATACCAGCTTTAGCCAGAACGCCCAGGAAGGACGCCTCAAATCTGAGCACCGGCACCGATGCCGCGGACTCGACGAACAAAGCCACATTTGAACCCGCTCCACGCATTCGGCCCAGGAACTCTGCATTTGCGCTGAGAATCTCTGTCGTGCGAGCGCACCAATTTCCTACATCGTCGTCTAACCCCAACTCCAAGACGAAAAAGTCCATCTTGTCGTTAGGACGCTCGAATGGTGGCTGAGGCACTCCCGTCACGTCGTCAATCCGAAGCAGGGAATTGATAATTGCTGGCGGCATACTCGCTTAACAGACTCATGCTCGGCGAGGGCCGCCGGCGACGCAAGACGTGGGATCGAGGAAAGACTCGCGCGCCAGCGCTCCGTTCGCCGGAACGCCGTGTTAGGCGTCTGGTCCGTCCGGATTCGTTTCTAGCCCGATGGCAAGGCTTTGATCGAGCTTAGAATTGCTCGCACCACCGCCTCCCGCTTGGGGAGGTCGTCGAACCTTTTGGGCGTGTCAATATTCAGAGCGAAAAAGACCGGGCCAGTCGGCCACTCGATCCACCCAACCCACCAACCCACTGCCCCGCTCCAGCCGGTCTTGGCTCGCAGAATCCAATCTCGGCCCGCTCCCACGATCATGATATCCTTGAGCAAACGCTGGTGCTCGACCCGAAAGGGCAGCTCGTTTCGGTAGAGATGGCGAAGAAACGTAATTTGCTCTAGCGCTGAAATACTGAGATTTCCTTCCACCCAAAACGGATCAGTTCCCGAAGGGTCGGTGTTTCCATAATTAATTTTTCGCAGGTAGAGACCCTCACGCTCTTCACCAATCTCCCGGGCGAACTTCTGATAAACCCAACGACGGAGTTTCTCATCGCCGAACGCAGGTTTTGGTCGTGGTTCCAAGTTTCGATCCCCCGCTTGGTTCCATCCCACGGAAAGACCTGAAACTCATCGCGAACCACACCGGCGTCTAGCGCGAAGAGGGTATGCGGAATTTTGAACGTCGAGGCGGGCGAGTAGCGTTTGCGGGCACGCGGTTCGTCGTAGATTCCTGTAGATCCGCCATCGGATCGCTCATCTGCCACTACGATCGTTCCCTCAGCGCTTGCCTCCCTAAAAAAATGCGCCCAATCAGGACGCCCCTGCTGCTTTTCTTCTGCCGAACAAACCGGCGAAAACGCAATAGCCGCAACGCATATACCTAGAACTTGGAGTTTCATGACTATTGACGCCTAACTATTGGTTCATGAACAGATTCCAGCGACCCTGGCCGTGAAGTGTTGTCATTCCGGGTGAGTCGGATATCCACTTCGCGTTCCACATAGTTCCATTCTTCGGTGGCGCGGAGTGCCGCAACAAGCTCGTCGAATGCGGCTGCGTCCGAAGGCGCGTAATCGAACCAGGTGAGAAAGTCGAATGGCTCACCGAGGTCCCGACTGTGGTGGAGCCTGCGCGCGATGGCGGGCAAGTAGCGGAGCCCCGTAGCGATATGTGAAGATCGCGCCTCAAATATCTCGCGCCGTTCGTCCTGAGTGAGAAGCCACCATGCCGCGGTCTTCGTAATTGGAATCAGTGCCGCGCAGGACGCTTCCGGTCGTCCGAGCGGCGCTTGAATAGCGACCAGGGAAGATTGCTCGGAACGGGTAACATAGCGTTGGTTGCTGGTAACACCTCGCAGAAGCCATCGTGCACCCATGGGAAGATCACGCAGATCGGCGTTCTGAATGTCAAGAAATGGTGCCGTCTCCAGCGATTCACCGATGACAGCATGGATTGCTATGATGCTCCATTGGCCGGTGTCACCGCCAACGAACGTGTAAAATCGGTTGTCCATGATTGCGGTGTGAAGAAAAAGCCGCTCAGAGGCAACGTCCAAACTCAGGCACAGCCGGTTCCTGCCTGCCGGATTGACGGCCGAAGTCAGCCATGACGGCTGTTGGGTGGGAGTCGGCCACCGTCCCCCACGCTTTGGCGACCATGTCCTGCGCTTCGTAGACCTGCTGGCATCGCAGCATCCTTCGTCGCGGTGCGAGATTTAAGAAGGCGACTATGATTCTTTTTCGACGGACACTTCGGTCGCTTTAATGATGGCGAAAACGGCATCGCCCTTTTTGAGGTTCATCCGCTCGACCGAACCTGTTGTGATGATCGACGTGATTGGTCCAGCGGCGGTGTTGATGACAATTTCTGAGACGACCTTGTCAGATATGATCTGTTCAATCGTGCCGGGCAAATGATTTCGGATGCTCGTGCTCATGATGTGGCGATATGATTTACGTGTCGGGGGACACGAGAGTTGCTACGTCTGGCGACCTCACAAGGTCAGTGACGGCTAGGGAACGCGCAAGACCGCAATGTGAAAAGGAACGAGACAAGCAACCCGAAACAAAGGTGAGGAGGTTTATGAGGCATTTGCTGATGGGGTTGTTCAAGTTGCCGAAGGCCATGACCGGGTGTGCAGCAGCCTTATCAAAGTGCGCGGTCAACCAGCCCGACCATTTGCGGAGCCGTTGACCGTGTTGCAATGGAGACGCTTCACTCAATTGCATGACGACCGTTGGAACTGGGTGATAGAAAGCGAGTCGCGATCCAAGCGTGAAGACGCCGAGAAACGAAATCGAGCGACAGGGCTACGACGATACCGGCAACCGCGCCACCGAGCGCGCCGTAGACGAGGACCGGCCAACCGCCGCCATATGCAACGAAGAATGCCTCGGCGAGCCACGCACAGACTGCGCCTGCTGGGATCCCGGCGAGAATGCCGCACTGAAGAAGGAACGCCCGGATACCAGCAGCAGGCCGCCCGGTGCGAAGCCCGATGACGAATGACGAGGAGATAACGCCCAGACCGAGGAGCGCACCTGCGAGAACGCACGCAGCGAGACCGATGGAAATGCCGATGCCGATGAGAACCAGCGCGACGACGAGAAAGACGAGTCCGAATAGCGCCATGCCGTGAAGTTGTCCCGTTTCACAGGTGCTGGCAATGCTTCGTTCACAGAAAGCCCCAGAAATGCTTGTTATATCCCGGCTCGACATATCCTGGCCACCGTTGTCTTGCTGCCGGTTCCGAGTCGCGACAATCCTCGCCCTCCTCAATGCAGTTTGTTTGCGTCTAACTATTTAGGGAGTGTTGTTCCGAAGCCGTTTCTTCGCGAGTCATTTGATTGGTGTGGCAGTCGCCCGAAGAACGAAAACCTCCATGTAGTTTTCGGGTTTGGGAAGGAGATGAACAGCAAGAAGTGTGTGCTGGCCGCTCTGGACCGTTACAGTCGCGTTGGTCTTCGATACAAAGAATCGGGGCTGATCTACCTTCAAAATTTTGCCGCTCGCAGTCTTGGTGGCGTTGTAGGAATCGAAGCCGAGTAACTCGACACGCTGAGGGGCCACATCGACGCGGATGGAATCGCCGCCGCTACTGACGTGTGGTTCTACTTCGAGGGTGACTTCGACGGCCCGGGTTTCATAGGTGCCAGGTAGTGGCACGTCATTAACTGGGTTTGCGTCTGGAGCGGGAGAGCCCTTCGCTTCGGAGTTCTGCGGTGGATCGAACTCCGTTGGATAGCGCTTCTCAACGAATGTCTCACTGATGCCCCGCACGCCATCAATCGTGTTGACGACGAGATATCCCGTCAGGACTGCTTCCTTGCGCTGGACGGCGGCGAGAAGCTGGGTGACGGCTCCATCTGTTTTCT
>DATDBU010000122.1:0-2825 GCA_036524675.1 Chthoniobacterales bacterium
TTCCCAGGCAGCTTTCGAAATTGCCGGTATGCGTGCAAAGATCGATTCTTCGCAGGCGCGCATCGCGGTTTTCCAGTCCGCGCTGCTCGAAAGCGCCAACGCCACGTCCGCTGCGTCGAGCATGGCGAGATTCGCGCCTTCGCCCGTTTCCGCGGATCTGGCATCCGCACGGCGACGTAGATGTGAATGTCTCCGCTGCCAAGCGAGGAAGCAGCCTCATCAAGCTCACCTCGCTGGCGAAGGAGAAAAGGCCGCAAATCATGAAAATCCTGGAGGGGAGCCAGGAGGAAATGCTGACTGATCTCAACGATCAGGAACGGGAAAACTTGATCGGCCTGCTCGGACTCGTAATCGGCAACCTTGAAAAGATGGCGGCCAGGGAAAGCACTGGCAGTTTCAATGCCGAATGAGTTGGCGGGATGATGATGGTTACGATGCTGGTTTTTCGTAAAATAAATTACCTGTCCCGGGGTCAGCTCCGAATGGCGCTTGAGTCATTGGTTTGCTACATTCGGGTTCTTTAAATAATAGGGAAAAAGACCGCCACTTATTGCAACCCCATGAATCCCGATAACGACCTGAGTTTAGTGACCGCCCAGGAGCGCGAGTTGATCCTGCCGGGTTTCGATGAGGAAGTGGCCTGGCGAATCGGCCTACGGCTTCGTTCCTTCGCCGTCGAACGCAGCTTTTCGGTGGTCATCGATGTCCGCCGTTTTGAGCAGCCTCTATTTTACAATGCGCTTCCAGGGACATCTCCTGACAATTTTGACTGGGCCCGCCGCAAGAGCAATGTCGTGGCCCGTTTCCATCGCAGTTCCTACGCGATCGGGCTCAAGCTTCAGCAAAAACAGAGCAGCCTGATCGAGACATACGCTCTGCCCGATCGGGATTACGCGGCGCATGGAGGATCGTTTCCCATCGTAGTATCTGGCGCGGGAATTGTCGGTTCGGCGACTGTTTCAGGCCTGCCGCAGCGAGCGGATCACGAACTTGTCGTGGAAGCGCTGTGCGCCGAATGCGGGAAGGATTACACGAAGCTGGCTCTGCCGCCCTCCGTGTAAGCGTTAACACGCCCCGGACGACGGTAAGGACATCGTCTGCATTCTCCCAATTACGGCCTCGGTATTTTCGAACACCGTCAAACCTGCGCCTGACCGCCGTCGGTGAAATAAATTACCAGCGAAGACCCGCCATCACGAAGGTAAATTACCTGTCCCTTTATTTGCTTATTTGCCTTCAAATAAAACTACCTATTCCTTATTTGCATTTGCCGCCCGCGGATGATCCCGAGTTATGCGGGTGTTAGCTCCGCGCGAAGGGCTGCGTCTATGCCAGATCCGCCCGGCCAGCCCTGATTGGCAGCGGCAATTGCGTAGAAAAGGATACCGCTAATGATTTCCAGCGGGACGGTCGGAAGCTGCTGGTAGTTCATGCCGCCAGGGCGTTCGACTCTGGCTCCGGCTTTGTCCGCTTCGGCGCGGAGTTCGTCAGCGAGTTTGCTGGCAAGGGCGAGGCCCGCCAGGGCGTTGGGCGTGATGAGGGTTGGGAATTGGTTTTTCATAGGAGCTAGGATTGGCTGGCCAAACGGCCGGATGGAGATTGCAAACGCGGAAACAGGTGGGTGATCCACGCGGAGAGACGGACTATCAAGCGGGCGGAAAAACCGAGCCGGTTCCGGCGTTGCAGCGATGCGCCGTGAGCCTGCAATTGGGCAGCGACTTCAGTCCGGCCAAACAGGGCGGCGAACATGAGCGGCGTCATGCCTCCCCCGTTGTCGGCATCGACGTCCGCGCCTTGTTCGAGCAGCAGCGCGGCGATTTCCCCGTAACCCTTGAACGCCGCGCCGCCGAGAGGGGTTTGCCCGCGATCATTGCGACGATCCACGTCCGCTCCGTGTTCCAGCAGCATCCGCGTGGTGTCCACATGGCCATGGTAACTGGCGAGCATCAGCAGGGTGTTCCCTTTCCAGTCGGCGAGGTGGATCGGCAGGCCGTGCTTGAGCATCATCGCGAGCGATTCGGTTTCCCCATGCCGCGCGCAATCGAGTGCCATGAGTTGCAATTCTGCGTAGCGCTTTTCTTCGGTTTCGGTAACAAGGTTTTGCATGGCGGTTCGTTCTAATTTTTCGTTAGACGGCAGCGGGCTCGGCTGAAGGCGCGGGACGCTCAGTGGACGCCGGTGTGAAGCGGTCTGTGATGCCGAGCGCCTTGGCGACGCCTTCCGCGTAACGCGGGTCAGCCTGGTGAAAATGGCCCAACTGGCGCAGCACGATGGAACCCGGCACGCCTTCCATCGCGGCCGCGATGTTTTTGAAAAGCCGGTCCTGCTGTGCGGGGGTCATCAGACGGAATAAGTTTCCCGGCTGGGTATAATCGTCGTTGCCGTCGCGGTGATTGTAGCGGTCGACGTCGCCAGCGATTTGCAACGGCGGCTCGGCAAAACGCGCATCCTGCACCGGCCCGCCAAAGCTGTTCGGCTCGTAGTAGGCGTCCGTCCCCTTGGGCGAATCGAAACGCATCGGGCCGTCGGCATGGTAGTGGTGCACGGGCGATTTCGGACGGTTGACCGGCAGCAGTTCGTAATGCGCGCCCACGCGGTAACGATGCGCGTCGGCATAGGAAAAGATGCGGGCCTGAAGCATTTTGTCCGGCGAAAAACTGATGCCCGGGACGATGTTAGACGGACTGAACGCGGCCTGCTCGATCTCCGCGAAATAATGATCGGGATTGCGATTCAATTCCAGGATGCCCACGTCGATGAGCTGGTAGTCGGCATGCGGCCAGACTTTTGTTAGATCAAAGGGATTCCAGCGATAGGTCTCAGCT
>DATDBU010000123.1:0-3549 GCA_036524675.1 Chthoniobacterales bacterium
CACGCGGACGGCCTGCTTATTACCGGCTGCATCTCAAGAAACATGGTGCTGGCCTTGAGGAAAGCGTGGGACGCGGTGCCGGAGCCAAAAATCGTCATCGCCGTCGGCGCCTGCGCGATCGCGGGCGGTCCCTTCGTCGGCAATCCAGAAATAAGAAACGGCGCGGCTTCGGTTGTGCCGGTTGATCTCTACATTCCCGGCTGTCCGCCGCATCCACTCACCATTCTCGATGGCTTGCTACGTTTGCTGGACCGGCTCGAGCAGAAATCGGAATGCCGGGGACCGGTCGACAAACCATCCCGATGAGCCGCGGCCCACGCATTGCCTGTCAGCGTGAGACTGGATGTGCGCGTCAATTATCGGAAGGCTCTTATGGAAAAGGGATTGGCTTCGTGGTGTGTGCCGCGCCCGATCCGACAAGAAATCGGCTTCTATATTCTTGGCCGTTTCCATTATGGACCCTGGGGTCGGCGTCGTCACCTTGAGAGCCTGAATGAGGCGGAGGCTCACATCCGAGGATGAATACCTCAATGTGCTTGCAGACCGGTTCAACCAAAAATGCGTTGAGCGAGCGATACGCGATAGTTCGGCAGGAAGACCACCATTATCCTGTCGTCAATGCGCTTGTCGTTGTACCGCGTCGAAGAAGAATGGCTTCTCTTCGGTCGGTAATGATGAGTCCATCGTCTTGAAGAATTGACTTAAGCATTCCCGTCCGGTGCGGCGACGCCCCCGGCGACGCCAGTTTGAATCGCGGCTTTTTCGACTGCAGCGGCGACTCTCCTGACGCCGCCGGGGTGAAAGACCCGCGGCACGATGTATTCCGGTGCGAGGTCCGCAGGTGAGACGCACTCGGCAATGGCTGTGGCTGCAGCCAACTTCATCGCTTCGTTGATACACCGCGCCCGGACGTTGATAGCGCCGCGAAAGATCGCCGGGAAAACGAGAGCGTTATTGATCTGGTTTGGAAAATCGCTGCGACCGGTGGCCATGATATACGCGACGCCGGCGGCTTCCTCGGGCATGATTTCGGGAACGGGATTTGCCAGCGCGAATACAATCGGCTTCGGTGCCATGTGCTTCAGCATTTTGCGACTGACGACGTGCGGCTTGGAAACGCCGATGAATACATCAGCATCCTTCAAAGCATGGTCGAGTTTGCCCGTGACGCCCTGCCGATTCGTATGGAGGGCCACCCAACGATGAGCTTCATTTAACTGATCTGATTGTCGCCGCGAAAGAATCCCGTCCCGGTCGCAGACAAGCAGATTGGTCGCTCCCGCTGAAAGCAGGAATTTCGTGATCGCCACGCCAGCCGCGCCCGCACCGTTGATGACAATTTTAACCCGAGTGAGTTTCTGGCGCTTGAGCTTCAGCGCGTTGGTCAAACCGGCGAAAACCACGATGGCAGCGCCGTGCTGGTCGTCGTGAAAAACCGGGATATCGAGCCGCTTTTGCAACTCTTCCTCGATTTGAAAACAGCGCGGTGCGGATATGTCTTCGATGTTGATGGCAGCAAATCCCGTCGAGATATTGCACACCGTATCGATAATTTGCTGCGGGTCTTTGGTGCGCAGGCAGATCGGGTAGGCATCCAGGCCTGCAAGCGCTTTCAAAAGCATCGCTTTGCCTTCCATCACCGGCATCGCCGCATCCGGACCGATGTCCCCAAGTCCAAGCACGGCGGTTCCATCGGTGACAATGGCCACGGTTTTGCCCTTAATTGTGTAGTCGTAAACGCTTTCCGGGTGCGCCACGATCTCATTGCAAGCCCGCGCCACACCTGGGGTGTAAGCCATCGCGAGCACCTCACCGTTATCGAGCAAGAATTTGTTTTGAACCTCGATCTTCCCGCCACGATGCAACTGGAGAACGCGGTCGGAGATTTGGACGATGGTGACGCCAGCCAGGCGTTTCAATGCCTGCACGATTCGCCGCTGCTGGATGCCGCTTCCGCTCGTCAACGTGAAGTCCCGCACCATTTGGGCGCCATCTGACTCCACCATTTCGACTGCACGGAAATCGCCATTTGTGCGCGCAATCGCTGCCGTAATCCGTGCAAGCATTCCAACACGATTGGGGTATGAGAGTCGCAGGATCATCGGAAATTCGATTCCTTGCTGGTCGGTTGGGATTCGCCCTTGCGAATCAGGCGTCGAAAACTAGACCGCAGTGACTCCTTGGCGGGCTTTCGTAGAACACAGATCACGACTCGTGTGAAATCGTTAGGCGGCGCCTCGGCCGCCGTAAACACTTTGACGAGTGCTGCTGCGATCTCCGGTCCAATGCCGTCGCCCGAAACAAGCGTGACGATAATGTGAGGCTTCATACTTCGTTCACTTGCAATAAGCCGCTATCGACGTAGTGGGCGTGACTATAGGCATGAGGAATCACATCGCATTTATGGTGCCAAGGTTGACGCCAGAATCGTAAAGCATTAGTCTGTAATTATTTAATAATTCTGTGAATTCATGCGAACGATTTTAAGCAGATGACAAAGGTGCATATTTTGCGCCTATTTTTTGGGATTTGTGCAGTATTCGGCCGAGTTTAGATTCTTTCCCTAGCAAGAATTTCAGCGAAGGGCGCGGGGTGCCATCTTCATGGTTGGGGAACTGCAAATCCTCCTTCAAAGAACCCATGTTGGCCGCGTTCTGGATTGTGCCGTTCGAGCACCACCAAAGTGCCGTTAGCTTCGCCCTTGGGAGCCTCAAGTTGGAGTTTTGGAGGTAGTGTTCTGAAAGTTCCGCGAAAGAAGAGGTCATGGTAAGCAGTTGGGAGCAAGAAACAACCAACTGAATATCGAACCATGACCCGAAAGAAGAGTAACAGGACGACCGCTGAGATCAAAGCGATGATGGCCGAGGAAGGCGATTTTCTGCGCCCGATTTGTGGAGACTCCGGACCGCTGAAACGGGCCGGGGCAATCCACTCACCGGGCTCGGCACTTGTTCAGCGATTGACCTCCGCTTGGCGAGCTGGGTTTGTCAAAGCGATCGAGTGAGCAAGGGTGGTCAATCTCGGAAGCACTGTCGCAGGCAAGGATCCGAGTGAAGTGCATTCTCGATCTCGGGCAGGCAGTCTCGGGAAGACAAGACGGTGTAGAAGTCCGATTTGATCGACGGAGCGAGTCGGCTTGCCTCCAGCCATTCGTCACGATCAAAAGGATCCTGCGCGATGTTTTGCCAGAAGCCGGTTGTGTTGAAGAGATCGGCGATGCGGTCGGAGTTCTGGCCCTGGAGGAGGCTGACGAGGTAGGTAGCGACGCCGACTTGAAGACCGTGAAGTCGGGGTCGCTTGCTGATTCTGTCGAGGGCATGCGAAATCAGGTGCTCGCTTCCACTTGCCGGGCGAGAGGAGCCGCAGATGGACATCGAAATGCCATTCAAAAGTAACGCGGTGCCGAGGAGCTTCATTCCCTCGATGTCCCGTTCGGGCCGGGCGAGGAATTGATAGACGCTGGCGTCTGAGAGCAGCGCTGCAAAATCATCGACCGCCGTTCCCATGGCGTGAAAGGCCAGTTTCCAGTCCGCGACGGCCGTGAATTTT
>DATDBU010000124.1:0-76563 GCA_036524675.1 Chthoniobacterales bacterium
TCGGCCCGCGTCAGCGATGCGCCCGACGACGCGGAGTAGCCCTCGTTGAACACGAGATAGACCACTTGCAGCACCGTCTCCAAACGGTCGGGCAGTTCCTCCGCAGGCGGCACCTGATAGGGAATGCGCGCGTCGCGAATCTTGGCCTTGGCCCGCACGATGCGTTGGGCGAGCGTGGGCGCAGCGGTGAGAAAAGCGCGGGCAATTTCCTCCGTCGTCAGACCGCAGACCTCGCGCAACGTCAATGCCACGCGGCCCTCCGGCGCCAGCGCAGGATGGCAGCAGGTGAAGATCAACCGCAACCGGTCGTCTGCCACGCTCTCGTCTGTGTCCAGCGTTGCGTAGCCAGGTTCGGGTTCGAGTTGTGAGGCGATCTTTTCCTGCGCGTCATCGAATCGTGCGCGCCGACGCAGCGCATCGATGGCCTTGAAGCGTCCGGTGGAAACGAGCCAGGCACGAGGATTGGCCGGCACGCCGTCCTGCGGCCAACGTTGGAGGGCCGCGGCGAACGCGTCGTGCACTGCGTCCTCGGCCAGATCGAAATCGCCGAGCAAGCGGATGAGTGTGGCGCGAATGCGCCCGGATTCCGCGCGATAAATGGCATCCAGACTTTCCCGGACTTGTTCGATTGCGCTTTCTGACATCGGCGGAAGGGTGTTGGCCGGTTTGGCAGAACTCAAAGCGAAATCTTCCGGCTGAATCACGCCAAACCGACAAGAAATTTATGCCTTCCTACACTGCCGGCGGCTCCTCGCGTAGCACGCTCGACTCTTCCAACTCCGCCACGTGCTCGTCCTCGTATTTCTCGATGAGCAGGCCGATCACTTCCATTAGCGAAGCGAGCGGGTGCGACTCGTCGTTGCCGACTTCGTCCACCAGCTCATCGAGCAGAGCGACGAGGCGCTGGTAGTCGGCTTCGGTGTGCGCGACGAAGACGGACCGCGAGACTTCGGGCCAGTGGGTGAGGGTGGTTTTAAGGGCGTCGGTCATTCTTTCCAGTCTCCGGTGTCGTATTCGGCGTGGGTGAGGACAGCGCGAATGTAGACCTTTTGTCGGTTGTAGTGAAGGGCGGCGATGAGGCGCACCTTGTTGCCGCCGACATTGAAGACGGTGAGCTTTTCCACGAGGTCGGCGCTGGGGAAGGTCTCGCGCAGGTGAGCGAACGAGCGAAAGCGCCCGAGCTTCATCAAGCGATACCAATGCGCCAGCGCGCTGATCGAGTCGGGATGCTTTTCGGCGAAGTCATTCAGGCGCTTGCGCGTGATAACGTGCATTCGGGGTCGCCTGTCGTTTACGATGTGGAGTCCACGCCGCGCGCTACTTCGGCGCCGCAGTGGGTTTTCGCTTTGTTTTCGCGGCCGAAGGATCAGGGCTTATCTCTACGGCTCCCTTCAGTTGCCCTACGCCGCCACTATGGAGCGCACCGGCGACGCAGCGCGCAAGGTCAAGCAAACGGTCTTAGCCCGACTTTCGCCCGTCACGCGGTCGGCCTCTTCGATATCGAATTGGTTGCCGAGTTCCTGCACTGCGGCGTTCAACGCCTGTTGGATGAAGTCCTTGTTGATCGCCAGCGGCGCATCCATTTGCCAATACCAGAAAATCGTAAAATCGGCCATACCCGGCCAAGGATGCGTAACAGATTCGATAGACACAATCGCTGATTCTCCACTTTGTAAGAGACATCTTTCCCGCAAGATCGCGACAGGCTGCGCAGGATCGCGAGAACCGAGCCGCGTGGGATGCGCGATACATCTGCCAAGCCCGAATCGTTCAGGCGCACGCCAGCTTCACAAGTTCCCTCGCGGGACTTGCGATCACTATGGAGCAACAGGAGGCCGGATGCCTCTCTGACGGCTGCACAATTGCACGCCACAGGCGGTGTTCGTTCCTTCCGCTGCGTCAATTCCTAACTCTTAAGCCTGAGCCTGTCGCCATTCTTACCGATGAGCCAGCGACACCATAGTTTGTTTCGAGTCCTGGGCGTCAGGCCGGCGAAACCGCCCCCGCACGGGTCACATTCGCGTTGGAGAGGTTGTGATAGTGGCTGTTTGCAAGCGGAACACGCGCGTTAATGATGGCGGGAGCATTGATCGGATCGCTACCAACCTGGGCCAGGCTCCCGAAAATACAGTGCACCACAGTGGCATTGTGGTTCGGAACCCCCGCAAAGAGGCTGTTCATATTGATCGCACCCAGACCGCCGAAGCCGTGATAGCCCCGGACGTTTTGTGCATTTCCTCCGACAAAGTTCCACAAGATGACAATGGACACACAGTCGCCCATCGCTCCGGTATTCATGACGTTGTCATGCGCCGGAAGATTTTCTGCCTGACCGCCGATTTTTTGCATTCTGAGTTTCATGGGGGGACCTCCGATTTTTGGATGAACGTTACCGGGAGACACCGTGAAGTTTCGAGGCCAAATATCAACCTCTCGGGAGCATGCTAGCCGGTGTTTTTCCCAAACGGACGGGATGCGGAGATAAGCCGGCTCACACAGGCCGCGGTGCTGCCTCGTCCGCATCTTCATCGGCTGCCGTATCCAGCAGTTGACGATTCATTTCCCCACGTTGAGTGGCAAGGCTGGCAATCTGCTCACGAATATCGGGGTAACGTCGCAGAAATTGGCGGAAATCACGCTGGCTGAGCGTCGCGAATTTACTGTAATCCAACGCCGTTACGTCCGCCGAACGGGGCTGGCCGCTGATCAATGCCATTTCGCCGAAGAAATCACCGGCCCCCAGCTTAATGCGTCGTCCGGCTACCGATACCTCGACCTCACCCGACGAAATGAAATAGACGGCGTCGGCCGCGTCGCCGGCGCGAATGATTCGCTCCCCTGGCTGGGCGGATTGGGGCTGGAAATGCAGCACCAACACTTCCCGTTGTTCCGGTGTCAGACCGGCGAACAAAGGAAACCGATCCACCAGTTCCTCCGGCGTAAACGTTTTGTGCGCTGCCGCTTTTTCCTCTGCAAGCCGGCGGGCTGCATCCAGTTCACCTTTCAACTGCGAAAACTGTCCACTGCGCGCATCCTCGAAGCGACGCCGTAATTCCGGCGAATTGCGCACCCATTTGGTTAGCCGATCCGCTCCCGCGAAAACGAGCGGGTTCAGCGTGATCGAGAGCAATGCCCCTGCCAGGATCAAATTAAGGCCCTCCGCAGCCATCAGCTTGTACGTGACGCCGATCCCAGCGAGAATGAAGGAAAACTCGCCGATCTGCGCCAGCGACGCCGATACCATCAGCGCCGTGCTCAGCGGATACCCCATGAGCAGCACGATGCCGAGCGCGATCACGGATTTTCCAACGAGGATCAACAAAACGACACCAGCGACCATCCATGGTTCACGGACGAGGATCGAAGGATCAAACAGCATCCCAACCGAAACGAAAAAGAGCACCGCAAACGCATCCTGCAGCGGCAGGGAATTTGCCGCTGCCTTATGGCTGAGATCCGATTCATTCAGAATCATGCCGGCGAAAAAAGCGCCAAGGGCGAACGAAACGCCGAAAAGCTGCGCGGACCCGAAGGCAATACCCAATGCCGCCGCCAATACGGCCAACGTAAAGAGTTCACGAGAACCCGTTCGCGCCACCTGACGAAGGAGCCACGGCATCACGCGCGGGCCAAGTAGAAGGGCGATGGCAACAAAAGCCGCCACCTTGGCCAAAGTGATACCCAGTGTCACCAAAAGACCATGCTCCCCCGCTCCGTGGCCGCCATGTCCATCGGCTGCCAGTCCGCCGCCCAATACTTCAGCAAATGCAGGAAGCAACACGAGCGTCAGGACCATCGCCAAATCCTCGACGATCAGCCAGCCCACCGCGATTCGTCCATTCGGGGTGGCAACCGCGTTGCGCTCTTCCAACGCCTTCAGCAACACGACCGTACTGGCCACCGAAAGACTCAGCCCCATCACGACCCCGGCGCCAAGACTCCAGCCCCAGAGCAGCGTCATGCCGATTCCGATCGCCGTCGCGATGACGATTTGCCCCACAGCGCCCGGAATGGCGATCCGCCGAACCGCCATCAAATCAGCCACCGAAAAATGTAGACCAACGCCGAACATAAGTAGCATGACGCCAATTTCGGCGAGCTGCCCGGCCAACGCTGTGTCTGCCACAAAGCCCGGCGTAAACGGCCCAATCGCCACACCCGCCAGCAAATAACCAACCAGCGGCGGCAAATGAAGCCGGCTGACGATGTATCCCAACAAACACGCCAGGGCGAACCCGATGGCGAGGGTGGCGATTAGTGAAACGTCGTGCGGCATAAATTCTTCTCTGCGTTCTGGCGGCTATCCCGGTCAGGATAGGCAATCAACGCCTAGACCGACAAGAGGATTGCGCGAGATGGCCGCTCGTCCCAATCCTGGCTCCCGCTGCTCGCGAACGCGGCAGTTTTTAATCAAATTTTCCGGATGCCAGTCTGCCCGTTTCGTGGTCCATTTTCTCCCCCGGGTCTCCGGATCGCAACATGACACTGGAACAGATCATTCACTCCCTCGGACAACGCGCAAAAGACGCTTCCCGCGAACTCGCGCGGGCGTCTACGAGCCAGAAGAACGCCGCTCTTTTGGCAATGGCAGACGCGGTTGCCGCCAACGAGGCTGCGATCCTCGAAGCCAACGCCGACGACATCGCTGCTGCCGAAGGAAACAAGCTTTCCGCGGCGATGATCGATCGCCTTCGTCTCGACGACAAACGCATCGCTTCCATTGAGCAAGGCATCCGCGACGTTGTTGCTCTCGACGACCCCGTCGGTGCCATCCTGAGCGAATGGACCCGTCCCAACGGCCTGAAGATTCGCAAAGTCCGCGTCCCGATCGGGGTGATCGGCATCATCTACGAGTCCCGCCCCAACGTCACGAGTGATGCCGCCATTTTGTGCCTGAAAACCGGCAACGCAACAATCCTGCGCGGCGGTTCGGAGGCCATCCATTCGAACACAGCAATCGCCACCGCCTTGCAGAGCGGACTGACTGCCGCCGGTTTGCCTGCAGATTCCATCCTTCTCGTCCCGAAAACCGACCGGGACGGTGTCCGTATCCTGGCGCAGATGAACCAGTTTATCGATGTCATCGTCCCCCGGGGCGGCAAAGGCCTGATCCAAGCCGTGACGTCCCACGCGCGCATGCCCGTCATCAAACATTACGACGGCATCTGCCATGTTTATGTGGATGCAGCTGCCGACGTTGAGATGGCCAAAAGCATTGTCATCAATGCCAAGTGCCAGCGCCCCGGTGTCTGCAATGCCGCCGAGACGATCCTCGTCCACAAGTCCATTGCGGAAGATTTCCTCAAAAAAACGGGCCCGGTCCTTCTCGAACACAAAGTCGAACTCCGCGGCGACGCCGCGACTCAAACGATCCTGGGTGACGCCATCAAACCTGCGACCGAGGAAGATTGGACGACGGAATATCTCGACCTCATCCTGGCAGTCCGCGTCGTTGAGAACCTCGACGAGGCGATCGATCACATCGAAAAATACGGATCGCACCACAGCGACACCATCGTTACCGGAGATGAAGGAGCCGCCACGGAGTTTTTAAATCGCGTCGATTCCGCAGCCGTATTCTGGAATGCCTCCACCCGCTTCAACGATGGTGGTGAATTCGGGTTCGGCGCAGAAATCGGCATCAGCACCGACAAACTTCACGCCCGCGGACCCATGGCGCTTGAAGAACTGACGACCTACAAATACCAAGTCTTCGGTACGGGACAGATCCGCACGTAATCGCTCGGCACCATTCACTGCACGAAAAGCTTCAGAACCTCCTTGGCCTTTCCTTCGGCATCACCGCCAAGAAGGTTTGAAAGCACAATCACAGTCAGATGGTCCACCGACAGATGCCCGATGAACGTTGATGCGTCCAGACTCTCGCCGGAGAACCAAATCATTTCCCGTCCTTCAAACTGCCCGAAGATCAGACCGAATCCTTCCGTGCCGGTTCCGTTCTGCAGCTTCGTCTCCTGCAAGATCTTCTGCGTGAATGACGGCCCCGCAAGCCGGCTTGAGTAATAGTTTTCGTCCCACTTCGCCAGATCCTCGATCGTGCTGAATACGCCCGTCCCGCCGTAATGCGGCGAGATACGTTCCAATCGCACATAACCGTTTCCTTCGCGAACCTTGACGCCCATGAGCTTCAGCGCCTGTCGCACATTAGCGTCGGTCCGGCTCGCGTAGCCAGTCGCGCGATTCGGTATAACGAGAGTCGAATCGTCGTTCAGCGATGTATCCTCCATGCCGAGTGGCGTAAACACTCTCTTTTGTAAAAAATCCGCCAGCGGCATTCCGCTCACGCGTTCCACAATCTCCGCCAGCAGGATGTAGTTGATCACGGAGTACTCCTTTTGAGCTCCGGGCGCGAATTTCAAACGATCGGCCTGCCAGGTTGCAGCAATGGCATCCGCGTTTGTGTAGTACATAAATGAAAACCACGGCGCGCCATTCGGGCGCGGCAGCGACATGTAATCGGGAAGTCCGCTGGTGGAGTAAATCAAATGCTTGAGACGGATATTCGTTCCGAACTTCGTGATCTCGGGAAAGAATTCGGCAACGGGAGTTTCCATCGTCAGACTTCCTTCCAGCATCAGCAGCGCGATAGCCGCTCCGGTGAACTGATAGGAAAGTCCCGCCAGATGAAACGCCGTTTTCGGTGTGATCCGAACGTTGTGATCCAAATCCGCCCGGCCGTAGCCGCGGGCAAAGACGATCTTGCCGCCTTTGATCACTCCCACCGCGTATCCCGGCGATTCGCTCCGGTCGAACTTAGAGAAAATAGCATCTATCTTTTTCGAGACCGCTGTGTCTACCAGGGCAATTTCCCGCTGTTCGGCGAATACCCCGGAGGACAAAACGAAAAAACATAATAACAGCCAGCCAATGCCGATCGTCGATTCCCATTCCCAGTTGAAAGTCATGAGTCCTATCCTTTGCTTCATAACGCAGCGAGACTAGTAAACCGAGGTTCTGAGGTCAAAGAAAGGGCGCTTTTCTCGGGCATCCCAGACCCATGCGAAGCTAATGCTGCTTCGCCTTTTCCTCCGCGGCAATCAGCTGTTCGTAAAGACCTTCAATCCGCTTCCGTTGGGTGGCAGCGGTATTCTTCCATCGGCTTTCAGCGCTCCGTTTGAAAAACTCATCTTTTTCCTTCGCGAATCTCACGTCGACTGCAGAACGTCCCGGCGTATCGGGTGTGGCTGTTGGTCTTGCCACTTGTAAATTTTTTACCATTTGATTGCGCTGCTGGTAGGTCTGGGTGATTTCCGTACAAATTCGGGCGGCAATCTGCCAGGCAGGCTGCATCGTGGAGGGCTCGAGTGCGTTGCTTTGCACTACGGTAGCTGCATGCCGGAAAGTTCCCGGGGGTTCAATCAAACCCGAACTGAGGGTGCCAAGCACGGTAGGGAGACTATCTTCCATCGGTTTTTTAAGCACAACAGAAGGAAACGGAGAGCGCAATTCCGGTTGGATATCCTCAACAGGAGTCGCCGTCGGATCAGCTGCGTTGACTTTTTGACCCCCCTTTTGAAAATCCCGGTAAACGAAATAGCCACCCACACCAACGGCTGCAACAAAACCAAAAAAAACGACATAGCTCATCAGCTCGCTCAAGCGCTGCTTCAACCCTTTGCGTGTCATAAACCAGAAAAAAGTGCAGGCAGCCGCCCGGTCTCCAAAGAAACTTTTCGTTCGGGGGGCATCTGTAAAAACAAGTTATATAAGAACTAATGGGTCTGACCAGCAAAACTTCTAACTGGAGATATCCGCCAAACGACGGAGGTACGGATAGGTATAGATTCCCGTATCATGGCCGTCCGCCCACGCGGGCTGAATGGCATAGCCGCCGACAATCTGCCAGGAACGCAGGATAAAGCTGCCTGGACGATACGTAACTTTGGGACGAATAACGTTGCCCATCACATCGGGTTCTCCACCACACACCGCACACGGACACGCGCGACGAAGAAACTCCAATGGAAGGTAACTCTCGACGCCATCGTTCCAGACAATGGCAAGCAACTCGCCAATAAGCTGGATGTTTGTTGGAATCAACACGCCGGCCATGGAGCTATTCCTTAAGGCGTCGAGTGAAAACTTCACGGGTTCCCCGCAGGGCGCGAACCATTCCCTCCTGCAGGAACAGATGCTTGTGTTCCTCCATCAGGGAACGGTCCGTCATACCGGACAAATAGTCGCACACAGTTCGCTGGAGCCCCTCCTTTTTGATACGCGAAAAGCATGACTTCTCCAGGAGCGAAGGACAGGAAACATAAGCGTCAAAGACATTTTTAAGCATCGCGCACGCTTTCTGGTTCATATCCTCGACCTTCGGATGGGAGTAGAGATTCTGATGAAGAAATTTGCGCAATTGCGTCGCAGCTTTGCCGACGGATGTACTATGCGCGATGAGCGGTTTTGTTCGCGATGAGACGTCTGCAACGCTCTTCAGTTCAGCCGCATCGATCAATTCAGAGCTGGACTCGATAACATCAGCAATGAGCTTCGTAACAAGCCGTCTAACCATACGAGAATGGCAAGCTTCGGAGGTTGCCGGTGAAAAGTCAACGGCCGCCTGGGCCCATAATGTGAGTGTTTCCAGCTGCTCCGGCTGAAGCAGGCCTGCTTCGAGACCGTCATCGAGATCATGACTGAAACAGGCAATATCATCCGCGACCCCAACGATCTGCGCCTCCAAGGATGGAGAGTGTTCGCATTTCACACCCGGACGAAAAGCTTCGTGTTTGCGCAATCCGTCGAGAACTTCCGCAGAAAGATTAAGCCCGTTAAAATTGGGAAATGCCGGTTCGAGCAATTGAACGATCCGCAGACTCTGGGCGTTGTGCTCGAAGCCGCCAAAGTCTTCCATCAAGCCATTGAGCATTTCCTCCCCAGGAAAACCGAAAGGCGCGTGGCCCAGATCGTGAGCAAGAGCTATGGCCTCAGTCAGATCTTCGTTCAGCATCAGTGCTCGGGCTATCATCCGGCTGATTGATACCACCTCCATCGTATGCGTGAGTCGGGTCCGCAGGCGATCACCCGTGCCGCTGAGGAAAACTTGAGTTTTGTATTCGAGTCGACGGAACGCCGCTGAATGAATGATTCGGGCCGTGTCACGCTGGTAATTCGTGAGAAAGGGATGTGGATCCTCGGCGTGCTTGCGTGCTATCGAATGCGCCGCCTTCCATGCATAAGGCGCAAGCCGTTGTTCTTCTTCCTCTTCCAGTTGGGCACGGGTTCTCAACATATTGGGGTGTCCAACATGCCACGGCCTTGCCTTAGGCAAAAGTGAAGTTTGCTGCGGCTACAGAGATACCGCCGCCCGGCCAGCGGTCTTTTGCAACCACAAAGCCGGACATCGCATGGCTTCGTCCAACGAGGGCGCGTCCTCCAACAAAGTGTAAATACTTGTAAACAGTCCACTTTTTCTCGCCTCCACATCAGCTGCCCCGGCCAACGCCATCACCGGCTTGCCAAATCGGCGCGCGATCCGTGCAACTCCCGCCGGACCTTTACCGGAAAGCGTCTGCGAATCGAGGCGGCCTTCCCCTGTAATAACCAAATCCGACTCGCGAATCCGTTCCTCCAGCCGGATCAAATCTGCCACGATATCGAAACCCGACGCCAACTTCGCTTTGCAAAATGTCAACAAACCAAACCCCAATCCCCCGGCTGCACCCGCTCCGGGCCAATCACGAAAATCGACTCCGAGATCGGCGGTAGCGACATTGGCAAGTCTTTCGAGCCCATTTTCAAGCTCTTGTACCATCGGCGGTGTTGCGCCCTTTTGCGGTGCAAATATCCGGGCGGTTCCCTGGCGGCCAAGGAGCGGGTTTGTAACATCGCAAGCTGCGACAATTTCCGGCGGACTAACCCCACTATCAGGATTGATGCGCGCCAGTGCCTTGAGATTTTCAGGCATGGCCTCCAACTCCCTTCCGTCGGAACGCAAAAATCCAAATCCCAGCGCCGCCGCCATGCCAATCCCCCCATCGGTCGTCGCACTTCCACCGAGCCCGGCAACGACCTTTTTAGCACCGCGCTCCATCGCGTGACGGATCATTTGCCCCACCCCAAAAGTATTGGCACGAAGCGGATTCAATGTTTCAGGCGTCAATCTCCACAGCCCGCACGCTTGGCTAGTTTCCAGAATCGCCAACCGTTCGGCGGCGAGCCACGCATACTGGCACGGGACGTTGCGCCCGAGCGGATCGTGCGCGGTCATCGAAACCCATTCTGCATTTGTTGCACGCGCAACCACATCTGCGAAACCATCTCCACCGTCCGCAATGGGCAGCAGCGTCAAAACGTCGCCGGCACGCTTCCGGAGCCATCCGGCCGCAACGCTTTCCGCCGCTTCACGAGCCGAGAGTGAGCCTTTGAACTTATCCGGCGCGATCAAAATGTTCACCCTGGAAGACTGATTCAACGCAGCACCGGACGCAATCTCCTTGGCAACCAGCCATCCCATCCCAAAAGAAAGAAAGCGGAAGCCAAAAGGCCCCCGCTTTCCTCGCGATTTTTAAACATCAAGACGCAAACGCAATGCCTTCGAAGGCCGCGTAGCGTTTATTCATCCATCAAGCGGGACTGTTTCCACTTTGACGGCGGAAACCCGGTAAGAATTTCCGGAATACATCTCCTTTATCCCGCAACCGCAGCATGGGCACCTCAAAGAAGTGATACAGCAGGGCGGACACGGCAAGAATTACAACTGAAGTAATAGCGATCAGAAAACCCCGCGGAAGCTCATGAAAGAGTTTCTTTGTGACGAACATCACGGGTTCATGGCACAAGTACATTGAGTAAGACCAGAGGCTGATCCGCATCGCAACGTGACTGAGAGGCAGTGGCAAACTGCGAATCGCCACGCAGAAAGGCATCATCAGCGCAACGGAAAGACTGAAACCGCTGAACCAAAATGCATCCGCCCAAGTGGCGATGAAATCTTCGGCTGGCTTAAATTTCATATTAAGCGACAGCAGCAGCGTTATCAGCAGGACCAATCCTGCGCCGAAGAATTTCGGCGATTGAAGCTTTTGAAAATACGCCGGCGCATATCTCTTCATGGCCGCGACCAACACACCCCACATCAGAGCGTCCAAGCGCATGACCACGATTTTTCGAACCCCGCTGTCCCACTCCAGACCTGGACCGTAGACAATGCGCAAGACTAGAGGGCAAATGAATAAAACAGCTGTCGCCGCCAAAACCTTGTAACGCATGCGCCAATTCGTGACGCTGAAAAGCAAGATCGAAATCGGAAACAGCAGATAGAACCACTCCTCGACCGCCAGACTCCAGGAAATATCAAAGAAACCGGGTACTGGATGAAACAGGTTCTGGGTGAAGGTGAGGTAAGTGGCGATCTCTTTGGGATCATAGCGATGAAATCCCACAATAAAGATTGCCAGGAACAATAAATAGTTTGGTATTGTCCTAAACCAACGGCGCATCCAAAAGTTGAGTAATACCGGCGGAGTTAAGCGCCCGTTATTTTTGGCAATTACATCAAGAAGAATTCCCCCGATTAAATAACCGCTCAGAACAAAAAACATTTCGACTCCCAGTACCCCCAGTGGCCAACACCAGCGTCCTGTGATTCCAAAATAGAATCCCAGGTAATGTGTAAGCACGACGAGTAGGATTGCGATTGCACGAATGGCATCCAACCCTATAAGACGTTTTGTGGCTTGCATCGTGGTTGTGTAGACGCGTACGTACGAATGCTCAAGTACAATCTTACCGGGTACGCAGAGCGATTTCGGTCAATACGACGACGAGTGACCCTTGAAAAGCAGCATCAGACGTTGCTTCGGAGATTGAAAAGGTGGAGGCAGGCAGCTGACGGACACATGTCTACGGGCGGATTTCCGTCAATACTGAGCGGCCGCTCAATCGTCCAGCCGCAAACCAGCAGACGAAAGAAGGAGCCAAACCCGAATCCGCGGCGGGCGATCGAATATTTTGCGAGTTTCAGGCTCAGCAAAATTACATTGGGACAATGTCCTTGATTTTTTTCGCCGGGACACCTCCCGCGACAGTGTAGGCCTCGACATCCTTGTTCACCACTGCGCCTGCGGCAATCACGGCACCCTCGTGAACCGTCACTCCTTGCAAGATCATCGCGCCAGCACCGATCCAGACTTTGTCTTTAACGATGATCGGCTTCTTCGTATGGCCGCGTCCTTTGCCTTCTTGGTACACAAGACCGTGACCGGACGACTCAAAGCAAACTCGCGGTCCGATATGGCAACTTTTCCCGATCTCGATGACGTCGTCGGAGCCGAACCGGGTTTCGGTGTTCATATACGTCCCATCGCCAATGATAACGTTATTCGTTGAGGCTACACCCAAGGTAAACGGCCCCGATATAATGACCCTTTTTCCAATATTCATCCCCGCGAGCCGGTAAAAAACACGCCTGTTCCGGTCGCAGAACGGATGGTGAGGCAAGCTGTTGCCAAGAACAATGAAGATATGGTTGAGCAGTTCTTTCAGGTTTTTTTTCATACGTTATTATTCTGCGGTCAACGTAAAAACTAATCGTTTCTCGGCTGTCGCGAGATTTTATTCTGGGGGGGCTTAAAAGAACGCCTGTAATCAACGGACTACAAGCTACAAAGCACGACATTTCCGCCATACGCGGCGTGGGAAAACCTGGAAAAATCATTGGCACGCAAATCCCATCCGTCAAGACATTCAGCAGAAACAGTGCAAAGAACGCACGCGCCTGGCATCCAGACGAAAGTTTAGCCGTTCAAGTAGCAAGACGTTCTGCGTCACGCATTTGCGGCCCACATCATCGTTTTTTCGGCCAATGTGTCGAAGGCCGTTACGGCCAGCTCGAGATGTTCCTCCAACGTGTCTTCGATCTTGTTGTGGCTGATGCCGTCAAGGCTCTGGACAAACATCATCACCGTCGGAATACCGGCGCGCGCCACTTCGGCGGCGTCGTGCAGCGGACCCGAAGGGAGGCGGAGACTCCGGCCGCACGTTTCCAAAATGGATTGCTCACAAAAATCGAGCAGGTCGTCATTGAAGTGAACAGGCGCGATCTGCCAAATACGCTCCCAGTCGACGAAAACGTTGCCTTCGGCAGCGAAGCGAAAACTGGCTTCCTTAGCCTCCGCGAGCATGCCCGCAAGCGCAGCAGCGTCAAGATGGCGCTGATCGAGCGTAATCCGACATTCCTCAACGACACTGGTGACGATCCCGGGTTTAGTGAGGCATGAACCAGTGGTGCAAACACCACCATTACGCTCTGCGATCGTGTAAATCTCCTGTGCCATTTTGGCAGCCCCGAGAAAAGCATCACGGCGCCGGTTCATCGGAGTGCTTCCGGAGTGAGCAGCCTGGCCGCGGAAGGTGATGGCGTGCCGTTCCACGCCAAAAGTGCCGAGGACAACCCCGAGCGGCAGATTTTGGTCGAGAAGAACGGGGCCCTGTTCAATGTGAAGTTCGAGGTATGCGGCGGCGTTTTTCTGTTCGATACGGGCATCTTTGGCCGTTTCGAGATCGATTCCGAATTCCCGGAGAGCATCGGGCAATCGGATGCCATCCTGATCCGTCAGGCGACGCGCTTCGTCCAGATCGAGATTTCCAGAGAAAGCCGACGAGCCAAAAAGACTTTTGCCAAAACGCGCCCCTTCCTCGTCTGCCCAATCAACGAGCCGGACAGTCACCGGGGGTTTTCCGGCGAACTGGGCGTTGATCCGGCGCAGGATCTCGACTCCTGCAAGGACATTAAGGCAACCATCAAGCCAGCCACCGTTGGGCACGGAATCGATGTGCCCGCCGATAATCACAGCGGCTGCAGATTCTCCGCGAAGCGTCGTCCAAACATTGCCCGCAGCGTCCTGATCGATTTCGACGGGCAACACTTCGAGTTTCTTCCGCAGCCATGCGCGTGCTTTGGACCAGACAGGCGTGAATGCCACACGCTGGGCGCCATTTTCGTTGCCGGTAAGGACGCGCAGTTCCTTTAGTTCGGCGACCGTGCGTTTAGGGTCAAGGATGCGGCTCACCCCTCCGACTTAGCGCCGAACAGGAACTTTGGCGATGGCGTTCTGCGGGATTCGCAAGCGAAATTGCCAGATCATCATGGCAGCAGCATAAATGCAGCGCCCATAATTGCCGTCGGAATCAAAGCGGCGAGAAATAGTTTCAATGGCGAAACGCCACCCTCTCCAAAGCGATGTTGCAGGATCGATTGGCCCGCGGGATTCGGTGCATTTGCAATTACGGTCAAACCTCCACCCGTGACCGCACCCGCCACAACAGCGAACTTCAGCGGGTCTGTGAATCCCGGCACAAGCGAAGCAAGGTAAGTAATTGCCGCGTTGTCATTGAGCGCGGTTAACAGTGTGGCCCCAATCATCAGAGGCAACTTGGGCAGGCTCCCAAGGACCGGTGCGATCCACCATTGCTGGCAGCCGCCATGGACGACGAGTGCGGCAAGGAAAAAACCCACCAGCATCGGCCCCCGGAAACGAATCGCCCGCTGATGTGGTTTGGTCGCCTCAACAAATGCCAGGAAAAAGAGAAATCCGATCACGACCATTGCCGGGTAGTGCGCGACGAGCACCGCCCACGCGATGAAGAGCAGATGCACAACAGTGACCGTCACCGGCACATCGCGTTCGTCCGGAGCCGCCGCCTTTAGTGCTTTTAACCCCACCAGTTCTTTTCGAAACCAAACGAAATACAACGCATTCGCAATGAGGATACCGACGAGCGCCTTCCAGCCAAAATGTTCAAACATGTGCGCAATTCCCCATCCCCATTTTCCGGCCACCATCACGACGGGGGGAGCCGCAAAATGGGTGAATGTGCCGCCAACCGAAATATTTACGAAAAGCAGGCCGAGTGTTGCATAGCGAAGCGTCATACTCGGCTGCAATTCGTAAAATCGCTGGCTGAGCAATAACGCACAGATCGTCATTGCCGCCGGCTCGGTGATAAACGACCCAAGCACTGGGCCGATAGTGAGGATGGCCAGCCACCACGCAGCGACGCTTCCTCCTCCGAGCCCCGCCACTTTTGCCAAACAGGCCTCAGCAACGCGTAATACGGGCCTCGAACTCGCAATCGCCATGATAACCACCACGAAAATCGGTTCCGCAAAACTCGTCCTCGACGCGTAGCCGACCAGCGTGTCCCATCCGTAAAACGCGACGATCGCAATCGCCAGCGGAACGAGCCAGATTCCAAACACGGCCTCGACTTCGCCAAAAAAATGAAACATCTGCGCTCTAAATTGCAGCCGATCGTGTTCCTCCGAATCGCGCTTTCCAAGTTTCGCGATGGTCTCCATTTGGTGTTCGATATCGTGCGACCATTGGGTAAATCTGCTCGCCAAAAACGTGTGGATGATAGCCAGGAGGAAAATGACCGTGGCCACGACGTTAAAGGGTTCCGCCAGTGCGCGGTAGGCCAGCTTTCCCCAAATGCCCGGTGTCGTATCATCGGCATACGTCTCGATCGGGCGCGGAAACTGGACGTCACCATGCCCAGCCGGTGCGGCTCCATACACCCCGGATGTGAACCATAGGAGCAAAGCAACGAACAACCCGGCGCGTATCGGCAGTTTCATCGCGCGCATGCAAACATGAACAGCCGTGTTTGAAAACGTAGAAGCAGCGTCCAACCGCCTCAGATCGGTGAAATTTTGAAGAAAAAAGCGGGATCTACATTTCCACGCTCACTTCTTCCGCATATGGGAGGATAAATTTTCGGACACGAACCGTGGCAGCCGCGACCAGCGGAGTCGCAAGGATCAAATCTCGAAGATCAGCAGCCAGCCATTCGATGAGACGCCATTCACCCGCAGCTGCGTGAGCACGGATACGCTCGCTCAATACAAAATAATCGACCGTTCTGGCGATATCGTCTGCAGTCTCATCAAAGGCTATTTGCGGGATGACGGTGATGTCGAGAAGTAGTCGCTGTGGTTTGGCACGTTCCTCTTCTGGCACACCGACAACCGCGTCGATTTGTAGACCGGAAATCCGGATCGCGCCGAGCTTTCCCATCCCATGGTCGGCGATGGGGTCGGCTTTTAACAATCGACTCAGAACCCCGAGATCCCTTGCGATCAAGTCCGGGTTGGCAGAGGCCAGTTTTTCTGCGGTATCGAAACCGGTTAGCAACGCGACGCTCAGAATTCCCGCGGATTTTGCCGTTTGGATATCGTGTACCATGTCCCCTGCAAAGAGGGTCTCACCGGGTTCAAGACCGTGCATTTTCAGAACTTCAGCAATTTTACGGCGTTTATCGGGAATGCCCGTATAAGCGTGCTCAAAAAAATCCCCGATTCCGAAGCGTTTCGCCTGTTCGTCCCAGAGCGATGGCGTGATTGTGCTCAGCACAAACAGGCGCCGTTTCAAAGCGCGACACTGTTTCAAAAACTCCTCAACGCCAGGCAATAGTGCAACGTCGCGACTGAAGTTCTGAAAATGACGATGGTAAGCTTCATCGAGGATTTCCCAGGGCACATGTGACAGGTGCTTCCTGTAAAACGGGTCCAATGGCAGGCAAAACTCGCGGCGAAATTCCTCAATGGTAAATTCCGTCCCCCCGTGCTCGCTCATGACGGCGTTCGTGGCTCGAATCACGGGCGCCAGGTCGTCGACAACTGTGCCGGACCAGTCAAGGATAACGTTTTTGATCATGGGCGGACAAAATCCCATCAAAAGAAGCCTGCAAACGCAGCAAAGAAATCGGAAACCTTCGCTTCTTTTCTTTTCTGCTGTCAGCTCACCCGGCCCGGAAGCGAATGTCTTTGATGACTTTCACTCCGTATTTCTCCTTCAATTTCGCAAGAATCTGAGGCTTCCAGTGGCGATCCAGTTCGTAGAGCAATGTCGGCTGGATGACGCGCACGATGAGTACCCGGTCGCGAATACGGTCCGGCACGGAATGCGCCGCCAGAAAATCCCCCACCAACGCGGACCATTCCTTCATGATTTCCTCCTGGCACAACCTCTCGGCCAAGCCGAGTTTCTTCATCAGTGCCACCAGCGTGGCACTGAGTGGGACAGAGCGATCAGGCCTCGGCTCGGTATAACCGCGCCATTCAGCGATAATCTGGTCGCGAAGTTTGGGATTCATGCACGCGATTTTGCCCTAAAAAAGCCCTCAACCCATTGGATCGAAGGCTTTCTCGAAATTATCTGACGAAGGTAATTATTCCCCGTCGTTTCCGATCGCCTCTACAGGACAACCTTCCATAGCCTCTTTGCAGAGCGCCTCTTCTTCTTCGGTTTCAGGTTGTTTATAAACGTAGGAATGCCCGCCGTCGTCGTTGCGGCCAAAGTTCGCCGGAGCAGTCTCGCGACAAAGATCGCAGTCGATGCATTGGTCATCGACGTAGTATTTCCCAGCGATGTTCTCTTCGTATTTGTTTGCAAGGTCGGCCATAAAATCAGTGTTAAAAGTGGGCAGACAAACTTAGAAAGGCACCCGGTCAATGCAATCAATTTGTTGAAGCAATCACGCGATGCGTCGAATGCTGCGCTGCCAAAATTACTCTCCGTAATACAGTATCCGGCCACATTGTTCGCATGAAGTCAGTTCACGACCGCCTTTGACGGCATGAACCGTTTGCGGTGTCACTTTCATATGGCAGCCCATGCAGACTTCGTGTTCGAGGGCAACTACCGCGTGTCCGTTTTTCTTATCAAAAAGCCGCGTGTAGCGATACAGCAGATCCTCGTCCAGCGGCTTCACGAGCGTTGCCCGATCCGCCTCCAGAGCGGCAAGACGTTGTTGGATCGTCGCGATTTTCTCCTCCAACGCCTGGGTTCTGCTCACAGACAACTGTCTGGCAGAAGCGAATTCCTTCTCGTGAGCAATGAGCCCTGCCTTCAGGATCTCCGATTGCTCCATGATTTCGATTTCCTCGTCTTCGATCAGCACAACGTCGCGTTCGTAACGCGCGATCTCATGCCCGAACGCTTGAAACTCCTCGTTTTTCCGGGTCTGAAATTGTTGGGTCTTGAATTTTGCGATCGAATCCCGCTTCGCTTGAGCATCGAGTTCCAGCTTTTGCTTGCGCAGCTCGAGCTCGCGCAACGTCTGCCGGGCCTTTTCAAAAGACGCCGTCGCCGCCGCGAGATCAGCGGCGATCCGCTTTCTATCGTCGGGTACTCGCTGCAACTCCATTTTCAGTCCACGGATCTTCTGATCCCTATCCTGCAGAACCAGCAATTGTTCGACGGCTTGAAGCATTCTCAGAAACTAAAGCCGCCGCCGGGACGTTTTGCCAGCGAAAACGAGGAGATTTCAGATTGCGGATTGAACCACGAAAGCGAAGTTGGCCGCCCTCCTAAAATTGAAAGCCGGGCGAAGCGGGAGGTAATCCAACTTCCGTCGGACTCGTACCGGCAACATTACCAACTTAAGAATCATCCCATGCTATCCGCAGGCATCGTCGGCCTTCCAAACGTCGGCAAATCCACGCTTTTTAACGCCGTCACCCGCACCCGCAAGGCGCAGGCGGCGAATTACCCATTTTGCACCATCGATCCCAACGTGGGCATGGTCACCGTGCCGGACCCGAGACTCGAAGTCTTATCAAAAATCAGCGGATCGCAAAAAATCATTCCTGCCGCCATTGAATTTGTGGACATCGCCGGCCTCGTTCGCGGCGCCAGCCAGGGTGAAGGACTGGGGAACCAATTTTTGAGCCATATCCGCGAGGTCGATGCAATTGTCCAGGTCGTCCGGTGTTTTGAAGACAACGATATTCATCACGTGAGCGGTTCAGTCGACCCGGTGCGAGACATCGAGGTCATTAACACGGAACTCATTCTGGCCGATATGGCCGCTTTACAAAAACGCGCTGAGCGTCTGCAAAAACAGGTCCGCACCGGAGATAAAGCCGCCAAATCCGAAGTCGCACTCATCGAACGCCTCCTGCCTCATCTCGATGCCGGCAAACCGGCGACGACCCTCGAAGTCAGCGCCGATGAAAAGAGGATCCTGCACGATTTCTTCCTGCTCAGCGGAAAACCGACGCTCTTCGCCTGCAACGTCGCCGAAAGCGATCTTCCCGAGCTGTCGGCAGATCTAGCCGGAACAGATTCACCTGCTGCGACTTACGTTCGGCAGGTGCAACAGTACGTCGGCACCCATCTCGGCACCGAAGCCGTCATCATCAGCGCGCAAATCGAGAGCGAGCTTGTCGATCTCGACCCCGCGGAGGCGGCGGAGTATTTGAAGGATCTCGGCGTTGCCAGCAGCGGCGTTGGCTCACTCATTCGAGCCGTTTACCATTTGCTCGGTCTCCGCACGTATCTCACAACCGGCGAAAAAGAAACCCGCGCATGGACTATTCGCGCCGGAGACAAGGCGCCCGCAGCAGCCGGCGTCATTCACTCCGATTTCGAGCGTGGCTTCATTGCAGCCGAGACTGTCGCTTACAATGATTTGGTGCATTACGGTTCGTTTGCGAAAGCTCGCGAGGCGGGAAAACTCCGCATCGAAGGCAAGGACTACGTCGTTCACGACGGCGACGTAATGGAGTTCCGTTTCAACGTCTAGACCGAGAACCGACCTCGCTAAGCCGCCATGAGTCCACTTCCTTCTCCCTATGAAAAACTCGCCGGTTGCATGTGGCTGCCTCGCATTGTCGCCAAAGCGAGGCGTTTGCAGAGCGGCGAACTTCCCCCCGAATACGCGGACCGCTTCTGTCATCCCACCGGTGTGGACAGCCAGTTTTTGAGGTTCTTCGAACTCACTCAGGCCGCGATTGTCACTGCCTCGCGACTTCCGGATGCCGAGGTCGCAAAGTGGTTCCTCGGGTTTCCGAACGCGACACCCGGCCTGATCGACGATTGGAACTACACGGCCGAAAATTTAGGTCGGCCAGGTTTTCCGTTGAGCGATCGTTTACCGATCGCTCTTTCAACCACCTATAAACATCTTGATCCAGCCTCGATCACTTCTGTTTTCGAAGCGATTGAGGCGGATGAACGGACGCCATCGTCCTGATCTTTCGATTTGGAGCGACTGTAGGCGCGTCGCGCGTTTTCGTCAGAGAGGCGAGATCGTCGTTTGGGCGACAAAATCCGCGACGCTTTCCCGGCCCGATTTTGTCAAAAGGGCAAGTGACGAAGCGGTCGCGAGACGCGCAGTTTCAGCGAGCGATAATCCACGGAACTGGCCCGTTACGATTCCAGCTACCATGGCATCGCCTGCGCCGACCGTCGTGCTCGTTATTTCGATTTTGGGTGGCACGGCCAGAAGCGCTTCGGAGGCTGTAACAAAACACGCTCCTCGTTCGCCCATCGATACCACCACAAGGGCAATACCCGTGCTGACCAACTGGCGCGCGGCACCAACAACATCGCCGATTTCCGGAAGCTTGCGCCCCATGAGCTCCTCGAGTTCGGCAACATTTGGTTTGATAATGGCAGGGGCAGCCGCAACAGCGTTCAGCAACGGATCACCACTTGCGTCGAGCAGCACTTTCTTGCCGGAAGCCTTTAACTGAACAATCAACTCCTTATAAAAGGCTTTATCCACTCCAGGAGGAACGCTTCCGGAAAGGATGAACCAATCCGCGTCCAACACCTTGAGAAGCGCCGCAAACATCCTCTGGTCTTCCGGCGATGGAGGCAGTCCTGGAAAATTGATATCCGTCGTTTCGTTACGAACCGGGTCCGCGATTTTGACGCCGACCCGTGTCAAACCAGGGATCCGAACAAAATAGTTGGCGATGTTCTTCTCCTTAAACAATTCGTCGAAAGATGCGGAATTGTCGGTTCCGAGAAAACCTGTCACCGCCACTTTCAAGCCATGATCGGCGAGAGAGGACGCAACATTGACGCCCTTTCCGCCGGGATCAGAGCGCGACGATTTGACCCGATTCACGGCTCCAGGCGTAAACTCCGGGATCGTCAGAGTCTGATCGATCGCCGCGTTCAAAGTAACTGTAACTGCATTATAAATTCCCGTTTTCATGGCAATGTGAGCTGGCGGACTTCATTTGTTGTTGCCGCGGCGAGCGCGGATTTGGCCAGGGCTTCAGCCTGTGGCAGCGACAGGCGACGCAAAGCGGCTTTGATGCCTGGAATCGCCGGCATACTCGCACTGAGTTCCTTGACTCCGATGCCCGTCAAAATCGCCGCTCCAAGCGGTTCGCCCGCTATACCGCCGCAAACGCCGACCCATTTTCCCTTTGATTTCGCCGCGCGAACCGTTTGAGAAATCAAACGCAAAACAGCCGGATGCAGGCCATCGACGTATTTGCCGAGCGAGGCGTGCAACCGATCCATCGCGAGGGCGTATTGGGTAAGGTCATTGGTTCCGATTGAGAAGAAGTCTGCTTCTTCGGCAAGTTCCTCTGCCATCAACGCGGCGGACGGCACCTCAACCATGATGCCGATTTCGACCGGCGGGACATTGATTTCTTGCCGGACTCTTTCGGCAAGTTCCTTCGCAGCACGCAGGTCTTCAAGCGTGGCGATCATCGGAAACATGATTTTTACTGGCCCGAACGCTGTCGCCCGGTAAATCGCCCGCAACTGTGGCAGGAAAATTTCCGGTTGAGCCAGGCAGAGCCGGATTCCGCGAACACCCAGGAACGGATTTTCCTCCTTCGGAACTGCGATATAAGGCACCGCTTTGTCGCCACCAATGTCGAGGGTTCGGATAATAAGCGGCAACCCGCGCAGCGCTTTGATCATGGTCGAATACGCTTCGAATTGCTCTTCTTCATTCGGAGCGGAGTCGCGGCCCAAAAACAAAAACTCCGTACGCATGAGCCCGACGCCTTCAGCGCCGGCTTCGACCGCAGCTGCAGCGTCCTCGGGTTTTCCAATGTTCGCGACCACTTCAACGCGGTGACCATCTGTCAAAACGGCTGGTTGGAAGCGCGCATCCTGTTCCGTCTCGCGCAACGCATCGAGTTCTTTCTGGAAATCCTTCGCGGATTGAAGATCGGCGTCAGCCGGCTCGAGATAGAGACGTCCTGACGATGCATCAAGAATCGTAACAGCGCCGTTCTGCAATTCGTCCAGCGATTTGCCCATTCCGACAAGTGCCGGGATATCCAGCGAGCGCGCCAGAATGGCTGTGTGGGACGTGGGTCCTCCCAAGGCAGTGCAAACACCCAATATGCGCGAAGGATCCAGCCGCGCCGTTTCCGAAGGAGCGAGGTCCTCTGCCAGCAAAATGATCGGGTCGTCTGGCAATGTAATGGCCGCTTGATCGCGCCCCGTGAGGACGCGCAACACGCGTTGACCGACATCGTGCCAGTCAGCAGCGCGAGCAGCCAAACGTTCATCTTCAATATCGGCGAACTCAGCTACGCGTTTCTTGACAGAGTCCTGCCAGGCCCAGGCGGCGCTGTGACCCGCATTGATGAGCGTGTGAACCTCGTCCCGTACTTCCGGATCCTGCACGAGTCCCAGATGCGCCCGAAAGATCGCGGCATCCGCTTTCCCGGCTCGCGTCGAGAATGTTTGATACAATTCGTCCAGTTGCTGCGAAGCCGCGGTGATAGCGTTTGCAAAAGCAGCTTCCTCCGACGCCCCATCACCAGATTTGTCTTCAACGACAATATCGCTACCGGCAAACCGGAAAACAGGTCCGACCGCCAGGCCGGGGCATGCCGTCATGCCAACCACCGAGTTCAGCTTCGACACCGGCGTCCAACCACGAACTGGCACTGCTGCCGGTGTCGGCTCGGGTTCATCGCCGTCGCCCAACCCGCTGGCAATGGCTTCCTCAAGGGCTACCAACGCTTCGGCGGCATCAGGTCCACTCACTTCCAACCGGATATTCGCGCCACCGTTCGCGCCAAGTTTCAGCAACGACGCCATGGCTTTGGCATTCGCGGTTTTTCCTTTGAAATGAACGCGCTGCTCGGATTGGAAACGAGCTGCAACTTCCGCGAGAACCGAAGCAGGACGAGCGTGCAAACCGTGTTTTCCAACGACGGTGACGTCTGACGTCAACGCCCCGGCAATCGTCTCGACGGGAGCGGCTTCCGCCGTTGGCGCGCCTCCTTGCAGTGCCGCAATAATGTCTTCCGGATCATCCGTCACCGCGAGGCGTTCCGCTCGCGCTGGATCATCAAGGACGTCCGTTAGCGCGGCGAGGATGGTCAAATGTTCATCGGATTTTGCCGCGATCCCCACAACGACCCGGACGACTTGTCCGGCATTCCATTCCACGCCTTCGGTGAGCTGCAAAACAGCCACACCGGTGCGCAAAATGAGGTCGCGATTTTCTGGTTTGCCGTGAGGTATGGCGATGCCGTTGCCAAGAAACGTGTTTGCCTGACGCTCCCGAGCCAGCATGCTACTGGCGTAATCGGGATGGATACAGCCGTTTTGCGTGAGAATTTCCGCTACCTTCGCGATGGCGTCTTCCTTATTGCGCGCCGAAGCGTGCAAGCGGACGTCATCGAAGTTGAGCTGGAGAGCCGGAGAATCGGTGGATGTCATGTGAAGCAATCAGGCGACAGTTTCAGCAGCTGCAATCGGTTTCTTGAGGAAAAACAATACCGCAGCAGTCACGACCGCTCCGCTTACAATCGCGAAGACATACGGAAGGACCGGCGTTACAGCACCAGGAATCAGCGCCGCAAAAATACCACCGTGTGGCACCAGTAGACGCGTCCCAGCGAGCATAGAGATCGAACCCGCAACCGCGGACCCTGCAATAAGCGCCGGAATCACACGCAGCGGGTCTTTCGCCGCAAACGGGATCGCGCCTTCAGTGATAAAGCACAGACCGAGGACAAATGCTGGGCCGCCCGCCTTGCGTTCCTCTTCTTCAAAACGGTTCTTGAACAGCCAGGAAGCCAGCGCCAATCCGAGCGGCGGCGTCATTCCTGCAGCCATGACCGCCGCCATCGGCCCATAAACTTTGCTCGCAAGCAAACCGACGGCGAACGTGTAAGAGGCTTTGTTGATGGGCCCACCCATATCGAAGGCCATCATTGTGCCAAGAATCACACCAAGAAGGATCGCGTTGGCGCCCTGCATGGCATTCAACCAGGCGGTCATCGCAGTCAAGATTCCCTGAACCGGCGGCGCAATGACGAAAATCATCAGCAATCCGACAATGATCGACGACAAAAACGGCAGGATAAGCACTGGCTTCAACCCCTGCAACGTGTCGGGCAGGCGAATTTTATCGTTGAGAAATTTGGTTAAGTAACCCGCCAAAAACCCGGAGGCAATGCCGCCCAGGAATCCGGCGCCGAGGTTCTGAGCGAGAAAACCGCCGATCAACCCCGGCGCCAGACCCGGTCGGTCGGCGATGGAAAATGCAATAAATCCTGAGAAGACGGCGACGAACAATTTGAACGCTGTTCCCCCGCCGATCTCTGCGAGTGCCCAAGCCAGCGTTCCTTTATGGTCCCCCGCGTAAATTCCGCCGATCGCAAACGCCAAGGCGATCGAAAGACCGCCCGCGACGACGACTGGGAGCATGTGCGACACACCGGTCATCAAATGTTTGTAAGCTCCGGTACGAGCCTTGGCACGGGCCGCCTTTTCTTGCTCGACGCTCGCAGCAAGACTGGGAGCGGCTCCCCCGCCTCCAACGGGCAGAGGCTGGTTAAGACCCTCTTCGATGACTTTTTTTCCGTTGTGGAGCGCAGCTTTTGTAGACGTGGAATACAGCCTTTTCCCGGCAAAACGCGAGAGATCGACATTCGTATCAGCGGCGATGATCACCGCGTCCGCAGCCGCGATCTCTTCGGCAGTCAGCATGTTCTTCGCGCCGACGGAGCCCTGCGTTTCAACCTTAATCTCATGTCCAAGGGCAGCCGCGGCATTCTGCAACGCCTTTGCGGCCATAAATGTGTGTGCGATACCTGTCGGGCAGGATGTGATCGACACAATTTTCTTCTTCGCGACCGATGCGGCATCCGGGCTTGCAGGCACGCTCTCACTGTTGGAAGCAGCGGGCGCAGGCGCGATTACCGGCGCCGGCACGGAAGCAGGAGCGATCGCCTTGCTCTTCGGAATGAGCCCAATCGTTGACTCGAGCACTTCGGAAGTTTTCGAAATCACATCCCCAATCCGGGTATGATAAACCGGCTTTCCTGCAAAACGTTCCGTCTCCAACGGCCCTTCCGAGGCAACCAGCACCACGTCGGCCTCGGCGATGTCGGCCGCGGACAATCCGATTTCCCCGCCATTCGGGCGGGGTGATTCGATTTTCAGGCCGACATCCAGACGGGATGCTAGGGCCTTTAAAGCTTCAGTCGCCATTTTCTCATGGGCGACACTTTGAGGACACGCAGCGATAGCGACGATTTTATTCATGGAGGGAATTGGGGTTCCGGTTTGTTTTGATGACGCATCATGGCGATTCGAAAGCTTGCCGTCAAATAAATTTTCGTTTTCTTTCGACTTGAATAAATTCTTTCGTATTCTTTCGATTATGAGTGTGTTTAAACCGCCTTTTTGACACCTTTGGCAACTCGCAACTTTTCTATGCCCCCTCAAAAACCCCGTCTCACCAATCAAAGGCGCGTTGCGATTGCCGAGAAAGTGCTCGACCAGGGCATGGCACGCGTCATCGACCTTGCGAAACATTTTTCCGTCTCCGAGGTCACCATCCGGAACGATCTCGAAATCCTCGAACGGGATGGCCACCTGCTCCGCGATCACGGCGGCGCAACTGCCATTCAATCCAGCCGCATCGTCAAAACACTCTTGCGGGTGGACGAACGCGCCACCCACTACCTGGAACGAAAACAGCGTATTGGACAGACCGCTGCCGGGCTCGTCGGGCCGGGCGACACGATCATTCTTGACGCTGGAACAACGACTATCCAGATGACTCCGCGGCTTGCCGAGATTTCATCTTTGACGGTCGTTACCAACGCCCTCAACATCGCTCTCAAAATCGGCTCAGTGAGCAGTATCCGGCAAGAACTCATCCTCTTGGGAGGCACGTTTCACCGTGAATCATCAAGCAACCTGGGCCCTCTCACCGTTCACAATCTCGGTGAAATTATCGTTCACAAACTTTTCCTGGGCACCCAGGCATTCGATCTCCAACACGGCCTTACCGATTCCACCATGGAAATCGCCCAGGTCAAACGCGCCATGATCCGCGCCGCTCAACAAGTGATTCTGCTCACCGATTCCAGCAAGTGGGACCATTCTGGGTTTAGCAAAGTTGCGCCGCTGGAAGAAGTCGACACTCTCATCACCGATTCGGCCTTTCCGGTTCCGGCACGTGCCGCCCTGGAACAGCTGGGAGTGAAAGTCATTATAGCATAGCGCTCTTGTTGGTGGCCCTGAAAAGCCTCGCGGTCCGGCCTTGTTGCCAGTCATTCTGGGACTGCCTGGCTCAGCGCGTTCGCAACCGCTCGAAAAACCGACGGCTGCACTACCATTAGAGGATGTGCCAGCACCCAAAGTCGGATGTTTTTGCCTATCGGCATCACCGAGCTGGTCGCAGGCAGGATCACCAAATCCAGGGGCGTCCAAATGGTCGTGAATTGAACTTTTGCCAAGCCTGATACATCCGAATTCAGACTTTTCAGAAACTGACTGTCACGCCGCATCTGAACACAACCCGGTTTGGAAAATAGCGACGCCGTCCATGTCCCATGATTCGGCGAAGAGATCTGGACAAATCGACTTACACGACGCTCGCCTGCCATCCGCTGCAAGTAGTACCTGCACACAATCCCTCCCATGCTAAAAGCGACCATATCAAATTTCTGTCCTTGTACAAAAGTGGCGCTAACAAATGTGTCCACCTGTCTTGCCAGTTCCTCCAGCGGCAAACGCCCGTCATTCGGCACCAGGCTCAATTCGTGAACCTTCCATCCTTGACTCTTCAACCATTGCTTCATGACCCGCATCGACGCGGCTGAATCATAAATGCCATGGACCAGCAGGACCGGATTTTGGTGCCGGACACCCACAGCATCCGCGGGAGTCGCGCCGATAAATCCTAACAATCCACTGACGGCTATCGCAACGAAGTCTTTCACGGGGTTCTCCACGGAATCACCATTTCAAGCTGAGTAGCTTCCGCAAGCGCCTTTGGTGTGATCATTTCCCGGTCCAAAGGCAAATCACCGTTTTCGATCTTTCGAATGAAAGTTTCTTCCGGCCTCCAATTCAAATCACCGAGCCTGCGAATAACACCGAGGTTTTCGCCGGTCGCCTGCTTGAATGCTTTGAAAACCAATTCCGAACAATAGATGGTCGCATCGTCGAAATTGAAGTGAATGTCATACGGCCGGCCGAAATAGCCTTTCGCCGCGCTAACAAATGCGGTCATATGCTTGGAATAGGCCGCCTTTAAGCGATAGACAGCAAATCCCTGGTCGCGGCCCCGCTTGATCCAATCGCCAAGCGGCGTTGTTGTTACGGGTCCGATCGCTTCCAACACATGGAACCCGAATGCGGTTTTTACAATCATCCCACAATGCGAGTAGGGAGATTGTGAGACCGTTTCAATGGCGTCCGTCAGGGGACCATGTGGAAAAGACTGAAAGATAACGTCCCCGACTTGAGGTTTGTAGCCTTGCAGAACGTCTCTGCACCCGGCGTTGAGTACAGAACAAATGACGAGAAGCATCAGACAGATTTGCCGCATCGGCGGGAAACATCGCGCAAATGAGACCCAAGGACAAATTGAAAACTATCAAGCAAGCAAGCGATTTGGAATGAACCAGCTCGCTCGATGGAACCAGCCAGCGTAATGGCCGCTGTTCTCCTCACTCCGGGATGGTCGTAATGTGCTCGGCCTTCGCCTTGGCTGCAGTCCATGCGCGGACGTTGCGCTCCAGGATGTCCAGCGGCACAGCACCGGTCCTCATCAAGAAATCGTGATAGTCACGGGCGTCAAATTTATTTCCCAAAGCTAGCGCACATTCGTCACGAAGCTGCTTGATCTTTAACGCGCCAATCGTGCCAGCAAGAGCCAGTCCAGGAATCGCAAGGCAGCCATCGACCTGGTTGACGATGTCGAGTTCGCTGAGCGGCGAGTTTGCTTTGCAATAATCGATAGCTTTCTGGCGATCCCAGCTCAGCGAGTTCATGCCGGTATCGATAACAACGCCGACAGCATTCCGCATTTCACAGGCCAACCGGCCCATTTTGTCGAGCGACTCGGTGTAGAGTCCGAGCTCGTCCCCCAATGATTCGGCATAGAGCGCCCACCCCTCGATGAAGGCCGCATAGCCACCGGATTTTCGAAAACTGGGTAGATCGGACTGCTCCAGCGCCAGCGCCGTTTGTGAATGATGGCCGGGTACCGTTTCGTGCAATGTCAAAGCAATCATTTCCCACGTCGGACGCGTTTCCGGTTTGTAGAGATTAACGAAAAAGCTTCCTGTCCGGGCTCCATCAGCAGAGGGCTGCAGATAGTAGGCGGTCACGGCGTCGGGAGCGACATCGTCCGGGATAGGCGTGACGACGCAGGGGGTCTTCTGCGGATTTTTGAAGACCTTGACAGCGACTGGTTCGATGCGACTGGCAACGTCACGGTAACGTGCCAGCAATTCTTCGGACGTATTGCAGAAATATCCCGGGCTTGTGCGCAGATGGACAAAAAACTCGTCAAGCGTACCCTCAAACCCGGCTTCGGCTTTCACTTTTTCCATCTCCGCCCGGATACGGGAGACCTCGCTCGTGCCCAATTGATGGAGCTGTTGCGGCGTCAGGTCCGTTGTGGTCCACTTCCGAGCCAGGAAACCATAAAGCTCCTGACCATTAGGAACATGGCTGAGCCCTACTTCATCCGGACAGGCGGGAAGATATTCTCCCGCAAAGAACTTTTTGAATTCGGTAAATGCAGGGAGAACAGAGGCACCGATAGCGGCCGCGCCGCCCTTGGCAAGGCGATCCTGGTCAGCTTGGGAAATGGATGCCGGAAATTTTCGGAACGGTTTGAAAAACGGACTGTCTTCGGGTTGAGCAACGAGTTGCCTTTCGATCTGCGATGAAACCCGCGCCATCAGAACTTTCGGATAGAGAATCTTGCGTTTGATGCCTTCCCGAAGCAATTCTATCACATCCTCGGCGTGCGCAGAAAAAGCGTTAAGGCGGCCAATCCAGGCTTCATAGTCGGCAACCGTTTCAAATGCGATGGCGTTGCCGGGTTCGTTGTCGATTTGCAGACCGCACCGCTGGTTGACCGCTAGAAACTGGACGCCGAAACTAATTTCTTCGATATCGGCGGCCAGCTGCCGGTCGAACAGGTCGGCATCAAGCTGATCGTCAGGCGGCAGCTCATCACGGTCTATCCTGACAAGTTTCTTAAGAAATCCCTGAAAGACTTCCTGCCGGGCGACATAGTCAACGGGAGACAGACGATTCCATTGATCCGCATAGCGACGGTCGCCGAGATAGGAAGCCTCTACGGGAAACTGCTTCATGCGAAATTGCCAGGCTTCGTCAAGAAGGGCGTGAAGCTCAATGACGGCAGCAGTGGATTTCTCCGGGACGGAGGCAACAGTGGCCGATCTTACAGCCGTAAACGCCGTCAGAAAAATGAGGGGGGCAAAAAAAGCCAGACGCATAGGGCCGACACTTATGCACGGGAAAACGGCAATGGCGAGGGAGTCATTGGGATCCCTTCCCCCGCGCAGGCGTGCCGGCACCGCCGGGGTTACTGGATCTCGTATTCGACAGCGTCGAGGTATTTGCCGACCGGATCTGTGTGACGCTTCGCGGCAGGATTGTCGAATTGGCTGGATAAGCGCATGTAACTGTCAAATTCATGGCTCTGGGCCGGAAGCTGAGTGACTTCCATCCAGTTCAGATAATCAGCGACTTCATCGACCCGCCGGAGGATTTGCGCACGAAGTTCGGCAAGATCGATGAGTTTTTGCGCCACATTTCGGGTTTTACCACGCTCCAGACTACGAACGATTTCCCGGTACTCGTTTAAGACCGGCCGAAAAAGCGGGGTGGCTCGGACGGAGAGCCGAATCAATTCCCAATTGACGCCGATCATCGCCGTTTTCCGGGATTTGGATTTCATGAATTCCGGAAACTGTTCGAGGGTGTATTCCTGGCGCTGGGCTGTCGCCGGATCTGTAATAGTGACAGCGAGGGCTTTGGCAAGCTGCCTGTCCGTTTCCGAAGCGGTAAACGCTGTGTAACGATCTGCTGCCGAAAGCTTGGCGAGGCTAAGCGTCCACCACTTTTCAAGACTGGAAGGCGACGCATTTACCTGCGGAAACGTCTTGAAAAGCAGCTTGATTTGGTCCGCGCGGTCAGCCGGCGCCTGTTTGAGAAAGGCGAGCAACGCCCGTTTTCCGCCAGGGAGGTTTTGAAGAAGGTTAACGAGAGCGCAACCGTAAGCGCGGAATATCGAGAGCTCGGCACCCGTCATTTTCGAGGGATTGGTCGCGAGAAAATCGGCAAGATCAGGGACTTCATGCAGGTCCATAAGCCCTTTGTAAATAGAAGCATCAGGCTCGCTTCGGCGCAGGCGTTCCTTTTCCGAAATTCCCTCGACAAACCAGGTTGGAGGTTCGGCGTATGTCTTTCCTGGTTCAGGCGGCTTGTCGCGGAACTTCTCTGCAAGCAACACGGCCTGCACAATCTGCGTCCGAAAATCGATGGGAGTTTGACCGTCTTCCACGCGCAAATTGAGCTGCACGCGAGGACCCGCATCAGTAAAAATCCAATTCAAATCCGCATCCGGCGCGCCAGGTTGCGTCGTGCGTTTGCGGTCAACAGTTACGACGACCGGCGTGGAGGCACCGGTTTGCAGTCCCAGTTCATCAAGAACAACACGGCGAATTTCATCGGACTCGCCAGCAATTTTTTGGCGGAGATCCTTGTTCTCGCTGAAGACAAAAAAACGCCCCGAGCCGCTGACACTGCGTTCGCCGTTCTGAGCGGCCGCCTGGCCGGAAAAACTTCCCGCGGCCAACGCCGCCAGCAAAAACAACGTGCGAAGGCGAAAACGCGTTCTCATGCGTCGGTTACGATTTTGAAACCACTACCGCTTCGCCAGGTCGAATAATCACCCTTTTCATCTTCTCCAATGCGGCACGTTCCGGTGAAAGACCTTCAACGAATTCACTAAAAAGCCACGTATCGATTCGATCAAAAATCAGGGCATCGATGGGAAGCCGCCCAATGGCGCCGCGTTCGGTATTGATCCGAAAGGCGCCATTGCTGAGCGATGGTTCAAAATAGCCGGCGACGTAGATCGGATAACCCAACAGCCGATATTCTTTGGTCAGCCGAACCTTTCCCGTCTCGAGATTCACAAAGGCCCGTTCGAAACGGGCAATGGAGGCCGGCAACGGTCCTTTACTGGCTTTGAGCCGGTTCTGAAGAAAGGCGTTAACGGCCTGTTCTTGATAAATGAGCCGGCGCGAACCCTTTGCTGCACCCTCAAAATCCTCTGCAAAAGCTGGTACTTCGCCGACCCCAGGCGCCAGCGGCGCTGGCACATCATCCGGAGGACGGGCAATCTGAATCACCGCAGCGAAGATAGCCGCCCAACCGATAACCCAAAACAGCCCGCCAAGGAGACCTGCCCGGGGCGCCCCGGTCTGTGCCTGAGCCTGATGTTGCCGGACTCTTCCGGTCGGCTGTTTTGACACCGGAGCGGATCCTTCAGTAAATCCGGCCTCAGGAAGTTTCGCCCCGCACTGGTGACAATAGACACGCCGCGCATCGTTTTCGTAGCCACACTGGGGACACTTCGACACGGGATCGTTTGGGGAGAGTTAAAAACTGAACGCCCGGAAGTTTAATCCGAGCCAGGCTTCGGCGTGGCGGGCTTCGAAGATCCTGGTTCGGACGCCTTTGAGGAACCCGCTCCGCTGTCGCTTTTCGCGCCTTGCTTGTAATTTTCGCTGCGGTAATCCGTGATGTAGAAGCCGGAACCTTTGAAAATAAGCCCCGCACCAGTTCCAAGGAGACGTTTGACAGCCCCTTGTCCCCAGGTTTCCATCTGGCAGAATTTCTCCGGGCAGGTTTCGAAGGCGTTGTCTTTCATCGACTGGAACGCCTCGAACGTCTTTCCGCATTTGCTACATTGATAATCGTACGTCGGCATAGGGTTGAACCTTCGTTATCTACCGAAATTCGCCCGGTTTGCAACGACGACACTTTTCGCTTCTCAGATTTTGCCACTTAAGATTCCCTCTCGACACATGGATCTCCTCGATGAACTGCGTACCTCGATTCTCTGTGGCGATGGAGCAATGGGAACCGAGCTGATGGACGCCGGCATTTCCATCGAACGCTGTTTCGAGGAACTCGTTCTTTCGGAGCCGGAACTGGTTTCGGGCATTCACGAAAAATATCTCGCCGCGGGAGCGCGTATTATCGAGACGAATTCTTTTGGAGGGAATGCCGTGCGCCTGGCACGCTTCGATTTCGAGAACCAGGTCGCTGAAATCAATCGGACAGCCGCATGGCTCGCTAAAAAAGCTGCAACAGGCAGGAATGCCTACGTTGCCGGCAGCGTGGGTCCGCTTGGCATCACTGCCGACGAAGCTGCTGCTCAGGGAATCGATCGGCGCGCGGTTTTTCGGGAACAAATCGAAGCATTGATCGAAGGCGGAATCGATCTTGTCATGTTCGAAACGTTTCGCGATCTCGATGAATTGCTGATCGCTCTCGACGTCCAACAGAGCCTCGCCCATCGCCCTGTTGTGGCATCGATGGTTTGCTCGGAAAGCGGCCACCTCGCTTCGGGCCTGTCCGTCGTCGAGGCTTTCCGAAAATTGTCTGCCTCCGGCGCCGACATCGTCGGCCTCAATTGCCTCACAGGCCCTTACGCGATGCTGCGGGCCCTGGAAAAAGTTCCGCTGGATTTCATTCTGAGCGCTTTTCCGAACGCCGGATATCCGCTTTATCGTGACGGGCGTTATCTTTACAACACAGCCCCTGCCTATTTCGCTGAAGCTGCTCGCAATCTCGCTGAACAGGGAGCCCGATTGATCGGCGGCTGCTGCGGCGTCGGTCCGACGCAAATCGCCGCCATGGCGGACGCGATCAAGGATCTAAAGCCAGCCACAACCAAAACGGTCATCCGAATTTCGGAGCCGCCGCCTCCCATCGAGCCGAAGAGGATTGCGGACGAACCCAGTCTGCTCGACCTGATTGCTCAGGGAAAAACCGTCATCGTCACCGAACTCGATCCGCCCAAGACGCTTGATCTGGAAAAATATTTTACTGCGGCCAAAGCTCTCAGCGACGCCGGAAGCGACGCGATCACGCTCGCAGACAATTCGCTGGCCATTCTCCGCGTCTCAAATCTGGCCGTGGGCGCGATGCTCAAACATCGTTTCGGGATCATGCCCCTCCTCCACGTGAGCTGCCGTGACCGGAACCTGCTCGGACTCCAGAGCGAACTCATGGGTATGTCCGCCCTTGGCATCCGCCACGTGCTCCCACTCACGGGTGACCCCGCAAAAGTCGGCGATCATCCGGGCGCGACATCCGTCTTTGACGTGAATTCCATCGAGCTCATGAAAATCGTGAGACGCCTCAACGAAGGCTACAATCACGCGGGCAAAAGCATCAAGATTCAGACCAATTTCGTCATCGGCTGCACGTTTAATCCCAACGCCAAATCTCTCGACGCTCAAATCAATCGCCTCGAGCGCAAAATCGCGGCAGGTGCCCAGTATGTAATGACCCAACCCATATTCGACACCCGCCTCGTCCAGGAAATGGCCCGTCGAATCGCTCATTTGAAAATTCCGATTTTCACTGGCGTCTGGCCGCTGCTAAGCGGGCGCCAGACCGAGTTTCTGCACAATGAAGTCCCTGGCATTATCATTCCCGATCCCGTTCGTGCTGCAATGGAAGGTCTCGAAGGCCCGGAAGGCAGGAAAAAAGGGGTGGATCTGGCGAAAGACATCGCACGGGCAGCGCTGGACTATTTCCCAGGCGTTTACCTCATCACCCCCTTTCTCGCCTACGACACCACGGCGGAACTCGCGGCTTTTGTCCGCGGGCAATAACCCATGCAACGCCGTTCGTTGTGGTTTCAGGGCGGCTCTTTATGCCTCGGGCTCATCGTTGTAGTCACCATTAGCCGGCAATTTCCGGTGGCAGCCTGGATCGCTACTGCTCAGGCGACTGCTGTAAACCTCGGAACGCTAAGCTTTTTGGTTTACCCCTTGCTCTGCGCCATCTGCAACATCCTGCTGCTACCGGGGGGTATCCTCTCGGCCGGCGCTGGAATGTTGTTCGGACTCTGGAAGGGCTTTCTGATTGTTCTCATCGGCAACATCCTTGCGGCCGCCGCTTCGTTCGGTATCGGACGTCTCGTCGGACGCGCGTGGATCGAGAAACATCTCTTACGCAATCCCAAGTGGCGGACTTTCGACAGTCTCATCGCGCGCAGTAACGGGCGCATCGTCTTTCTTACTCAACTCCACCCGCTTTTTCCCACAAGCCTGTTCAACTATCTGTATGGCGTCACCCGAATGCGATTTTGGTCCTGTATGGGCTGGACGGCAGCGGGCCGGACGCCTGGATTGTTTCTTTATGCCTATCTGGGCACCCTCGGCCAGCACGGCATTCAGCTCCTTAAAGGCCGAACACATCCAACCCTGTACGAATACATTTTCTGGCTCGGAGGTTTCGTGGTGACCGTTGCCATTGCGGTCACGCTTGCCCGCCTGGCCCGGAATATGTTGAAAGAAATGGAGTAGCACCCGGCTTTTTCCAGACCTACAAACTTGACCCAGCGCAGTTGCAGCTAAACCCGCGTCGGCGGCTCCGATTGCAATTGCGACTAAGATTAAAAACTGCCACATGGACGAAATCCTCAAAGGTCTCCAGCAACCGGAATACCTTCACGCTATCCTCAACCACCTGCCGGTTGTTGGTCTTCTCGCTGGCCTCGCCGTCTTGCTCTTCGCTCTTTTTCAGCGCACCCGGGCCACCGCCATTGCGGCTTACGCCGTTATCCTTGCAACCGCTCTTTCCGTTTATCCGGTCTCAGAGTTCGGTGAAAAAGCCGAAGATGGCATCCAAAGCGTACTCGATAAGGACGGCAGCGTCTGGTTGCACGAACACGAGGAGCGCGCCGAAAAGGCCGCCTTCCTTTTTTATCTCACAGCCATATTTGCCCTGGCCGGCATGATTCTCCCAATAAAATTTCCCAGAACTATTGCCTCCCTGGCTGTCGCCACCCTCCTGTGTGGCCTTATCGCAGTTTCCGCCGGCGTCTGGATAGCGTCGGCCGGCGGGAAAATCCGTCACAAAGAATTTCGTTATTCTCCGCTGCCACAGCCAGGCAACTAAGATTTCCATTTTTGCCATTTTCCGTTGCTTCTCGATCCGTGATCTTTACGATCCGCACCTCATGTGTGGAATGCTCTCCTTTCGATTTGCGATGGTTGTTACCACAATCGCTATCCTGCCGTTTTTGGCTACTAGCTGTGAGACTGCCGGATCCAGGCCTGCCGAGAAAAAGACGGCCACCACCGGCTCATCGAAAAAGAAGTATGCCTACGTCCCGACCCTCGGCAGCAATGTCCCCAAGCGCGTCGAAGTTTCCGACGACGGCATTTACACGGACGAAAATGGTAATTCCGTCGACAATCCGAACGAGACCAGCAGCTCCCGCCAGCTCGAGCAAATTCAGCGCAGCACGAACAGGCCTGAGCTTCCTCGAAATTAGTCCCCGCGGCTGTCGGAACAGGTCTGAATACTTGCTGTTTTTCTTCGAAACAGGTGAGGCGCAGCCATGCAAGTCATCGTTCAAAGTGACGCCGCGGCGACAAGTAGCTAGTGCCCGCCCCGAATGATCCACGACCTCGTTCATCGCTAACCCAATGCCACACAGGTCTCGCGACCGGCAGCACTCCCTTGTTGCTCTAGCGGGAATCGGTCCATCTCCATCGCGAAAGGAGGTTTGGACTTCAGCCCTGGTCAAAACATTCAATCTCGATGAATACATCGGCCTCCCGCCGGATCCCCCCGTCTGGATAACACGCCGTTTTTGCCAGGGCTGACGCCAGTCTGCACCACGTCATCACGATCAGGAGATTCCCTGATCTTGCTTTTTACATCCAGATCGCCCACTTCAACCGAATAGATCACGTGCATGATTCCCACGGCAACTTATCGGCTGCAATTTCACCAGAATTTCACCTTCCGCGACGCCCTTGCCTTGGTCCCGTATCTTGCGGACCTCGGCATCAGCAGCCTTTACGCGTCGCCGTTTTTTAAATCTGCCCCTGGCAGCACCCACGGATACGACGTCTGCGACCACAACGCATTTGATTCCGAAATCGGTTCCGAGCAGGATTTCGAGGCGCTTTCGGCAGCCCTGACGCAGCATGGGATGCACATGGTCGTGGATTTCGTGCCGAACCACATGGGTATTACCGGCATGGAAAACCGTTGGTGGGCTGATGTCCTCGAAAACGGCGCCAATTCCATATATGCCCGCTATTTCGACATCGACTGGCATCCGCTGAAGCATGAGCTCCACAACAAAGTCCTTCTCCCCATCCTGGGAGATCAATACGGGCGGATCCTGGAAAAAGGCGAGCTTCATGTGGAGTGGAACGCCGGCGCTTTCACTCTGAATTATTACCAAAATCGCCTTCCTTTAACTCCGTCGTCGACGCTACCGATTCTCGAAAATGCCGTCGCCAAAACGGACATGCCTGTCAATGAAAAGAGAAGTCTTCTTGACGGACTGGACCGTGGCTACAGAATGACTGGAGCAATGCCCGCTGAAGAGCGCCAGGCGCTGAAGGACTTGCTGGTTAGCTTAACATCTTCTGGATCACAACTGGCTCAGGCTATCGATACGGAATTAAGGACTCTCAACGCAGATTTTGACCGCCTTGACGCATTGATAGGCCCCCAACACTATCGGCTGAGTTTCTGGAAAGTTGCTTCGGAAGAAATCAATTACCGTCGCTTCTTCGACATCAATGACCTCGCAGCCCTGCGAATGGAACTCCCCGAGGTTTTCAACGACACGCATCGTCTCCTTTTCGATCTTGCCGCGCGCGGCGTGGTCACTGGAGTCCGGATCGATCATATCGACGGCCTCGCAGATCCGCGTTCCTATCTCACGCAACTACAAAGCGAACTCGCAAAGTTGCTGGGAAAAACCGATGGCGACAAGGCGATCTATCTTTTGGTCGAAAAAATCCTGGGCCACACCGAACAACTGCGTCCCGACTGGCCCGTGCATGGCACGACCGGATACGAATTTGCGGCACGAACTACCGCACTCCTTGTGGATCCGTCAGCTGAAAAACGACTGACAGAAGGTTATCACGACATCATCGGTGACGAATGGAACTACCGGGAGATGGTTTACCGGAACAAAAAGCTGGTGATGCAAGTTTCGCTCTCCAGTGAAGTAAATAATCTCGGCTACATCCTCAATAGAATCTCGGAGAGCAACCGTTGGTATCGCGATTTCACCGTCAACGCGCTAACTATAGCCCTTCGCGAAGTGATCGCCTGCTTTCCTGTTTACCGCACGTACCTTATCCCGGACACCCCGCCGGATGACCTTGACCGGAGAATTATCCTGCGTGCCATCGCTTTCGCACGCCGGCGCAATCCAGCTCTTGAGAGGACGGTTTTCGAATTCATTCGTGACGTTCTTCTGCCACCAGATCCCAATCTCCATCCCGTGGATCCGGAATTGCGAAAACAATTCATTCTGAAACTCCAGCAATGCACCGGCCCTATCATGGCAAAGGGAGTCGAGGATACGACCTTCTATGTTTACAACCGTTTCATCGCCCTCAACGAAGTCGGCGGCGAACCGGACGTCTTCGGCATGAGCATCGAGAAGTTTCATGAAGCCAACATCCGGCGGCTCGCTGAATTTCCGCACAGCATGCTCACGACATCGACCCACGATACCAAGCGCAGCGAAGACGTGCGTGCGCGGCTGGCCGTTCTCTCAGAAATTCCATACAAATGGCTCGCTGCCGTGCGCAAATGGCGCAAGTTGAACCGCAAGCTGCGCCGCGAGATAGACGGAGAAATGGCTCCCGATCCTAACGAAGAGTATTTGATCTATCAAACACTCGCAGGGTCGTGGCCCTCGCATCCAATGGACGATGAGGAACATGCCACTTACATTTCGCGTATCCAGGAATACATGCTAAAGGCGTTGCACGAAGCCAAAACGCACTCAAGCTGGATCGAACCTCACGAGCAATGGGACCAGGCCGTTTTGGAATTCGTTAAACAATTGCTAGTACGCGAACCGCAAAACCAGTTCCTTCCGCAATTTCAGGCTTTTGTGGAAACCACGCTTTTCCCTGGAGCGGTCAACGCTCTGGCACAACTCACCCTGAAACTAACCGTTCCGGGCATGCCAGACATTTACCAGGGAACAGAGCTCTGGGACTGGAGCCTGGTCGACCCGGACAATCGCCGGCCCGTCGATTACCCTCTGCGAACCGAACTCCTAAGGACGCTGGACAATGTGTCCATCCCGGACCTTCTTGCCCACTGGCGCGACGGCAGGATTAAACTGCATGTCACCAAGACACTTCTGCATTTACGGAAAAATCACACGCAACTCTTCCAGGAAGGGAATTATGAAGCTTTGAAAGCCAAAGGCCTCCATAGTCAGAACCTGATTGCTTTCCAGCGCGAATACGAAGGGATAACGCTCCTGGTCGTTGTTCCGCGCCTTGCGATAAAGGCAGGGTTCAATCCACCGGCTGAAAGATGGGGCGATACAGCTGTCAGTGGCCTGGATAAAAACACGCGTTGGCGAAACGTCTTCACGCAGAACACTCTAGGGGGCTCGGAAACCATCCGCGCAAGAGCCTTGTTTGATGGCTTCCCGATCGCCGTTCTTATTTCCGAAACCTAGCTATCAGCCTGAATCAATAACCCAGACTCGACGTCCCTGCGGCGGCCTATCCCCCGCGGCTCCGATTCACTAATGCTTAACCTCCGCATCGATTTTTTCGCGCCCCTGTTCGAGAATACGACGCTCTTCCCGCGTTAAGCTGCGAATACCAGTGCGCGATATTTTTTCCAGGATTGGATCGATCTCCTGCGCGATAAACTGTTCCCGGGACATGCGAGCACGCCGATGGCGCCGGACGCGACGCTCAATAAAATGACGCTCAACAGCTGTCGGGATACCGAAACCAAGCATTCGCGCGTATATCCAGCCAGACGCCATCGCGACCGGAAAAACGACCGGCGAATCTCCCGGAAGCCACCCCAGTGCCGACACGCTTACGCCGGATGCGAGCGCTATCCAGGAAAGGGAACGAACGGTGACTCCGCCGGCAATTGGGATAAACAAAAACCGATAGACTTTAAGTCCCGGCAGAACCGTTGCATATGTCGCGAGGATGCCTGCGACGGCGGGTATCACACCCATTTGGTGGGACGATGTCCCCATAAGAAGCAGCGCCGATGCACTCCCTAACACTCCGGTCGAAAGGAAAACGCCGATTAATTGCTTGGCCCCAATGATTGGCTCGAGCTCGCCCCCACAGATGTAAAGCCCGGTTACCGCAACGGCTAGCTGCAATACTGAGTAATCAACAAATAAGCACGTAATAAACTGCCAGACGCGCCCGGAACCAATGCCATGCGTGGAGAGCGCAAGGCTGTCGAGGCTCGCCCCGGGTTCAAACCGATCCAGGATCAATTCCGAGCAAAAACACGAAACGGCGAATGCAATGACAATCCAGGTAGCGGGAGCATCGGGATTAGGCCACCCGCGAAAGCGCCGAGGAAGAGGATTCCACTGTAAACGCATCGTCACCACGCAAAATAGCGAAGAATTGCAGGGTTGTCGATGGTGCTGCGACGCCTATTCTGAGGTTTTCGCAGACTCTACACGCCAAGGCTGACCGCACGGATCGATGAGAACCGATGACGTTCACAAGGTCCACTCGGTCTGGTTGTTACAAGGATAATTCATCTAACTAAATCCGACTGCCTGCCGGACCCTTCCGCTATGCCTGTGAAATCACTCTGCGGGGTGCACCATTCCCCTACTATCCCCTTCAACGCCGCATCCTATCTCCGCGGCGATAAGAATCAGCCTCGCACCGGGGAAGTTCCTTCAGTCTCCGCTTCGTATGCGTACAGAATGGATTTGATCAATCCTGGAAAACGGGTTTCAAGCTCTTCCGTGCGGGGCCGGCTCGCGAGCTCCACACCGCGGCGCTCGCTCCAGATGAGGCCGCTTTCGCGCAGGATTTGGTAATGCTGCGAGCAAGTGGATTTTGGCATTTTCAACTTGGCGCGCGACATGGCGTCAGTGCAGTTCAAACAATCGGTTTCCTGCACGAGTTCATTGAAGAGTGCGGCGCGCACGGGATCGGACAGGGCATGAAGAATGCCTGCGACGGTAACAGATTCGATGGAGGGGTGATGTAACGGTCTGATGCGGAGAAAATAGTCAAAGCCGCTTGCAATTCAAGAGTTCCATTGTTCAATAGTTTCGAACCATGCAAGGACCGATCTCCGAATCAGCTCCCGCGGCGCTTTCTGACCCGGCCGAGAATAACAAACAGACATCACTCGCCATTTTGGCGCTCGCGATTGCGGCATTCGCAATCGGAACAACCGAGTTCGTAATCATGGGTCTCCTGCCGCAAGTGGCGACCAATCTCGGTGTGTCCATTCCATCCGCCGGCTGGCTGGTGAGTGGCTATGCCCTGGGAGTGGCCGTCGGGGCGCCGATCATGGCAATGGCAACAGCACGATTGCCTCGGAAAACGGCACTGGTTGTCCTGATGGTGATTTTTGTCATCGGCAATCTGCTATGCGCGCTGGCGGCCAATTACAGCATGCTAATGACGGCGCGAGTCGTCACGGCGCTCTGTCACGGTGCGTTTTTCGGAATCAGCACCGTTGTTGGCGCGAGCCTTGCGCCTCCAGGACGCAAAGCGGCCGTGGTTGCCCTCATTTTCACAGGCTTGACTCTGGCCAACGTTCTCGGCGTGCCGCTCGGCACAGCGCTCGGACAGGCAGCGGGCTGGCGTTCAACCTTTTGGGCGGTAACGGGCCTCGGTATAATCACGTTTGTTTCGCTGATTACGCTGCTTCCCTCGGATAAGAACGATGAAACCAGCAGCATCCGGCGCGAATTGTCAGCCCTGCGTGAAGGACGGATCTGGCTGGGCTTGGCGATGACCGTTCTGTTCTCGGCATCGATGTTTGTCCTTTTCACGTATATCGCGCCAATTCTAGGCGAAGTGACGAAGGTTTCACCCCGTGGAGTCACGTGGGTTTTACTTCTGATCGGCGTCGGGATGACCATTGGCGGCGTGCTGGGCGGCAAATTGACCGACTGGCGCCCGATGACGGCCCTTATAAGCGGGTTTATCGCGATGGCGATCCTGGAAGCGCTATTTTCCTGGACGAGCCATAACCTCGTGCCGGCGTCCATAACGCTATTTCTCTGGGCTGTGACGACGTTTTGCGTCGCTAACGGACTCCAAATGAACGTGGTATCGCTCGGCAAAGACGCGCCGAATCTGGTGTCAACTATGAACATCGGAGCGTTTAATGCCGGTAACGCATTGGGCGCATGGCTCGGGGGCATTGTCATTGATCGAAACTTCGGCTGGACGGCCGTTCCGTTGACCGCCGCAGGAGTGGCTGTTGTGGCGCTGCTGGTGACACTCTACCTGGCATCGTTGCGGCCCCGCCAACCTGAAACTGCATCCAGCGATCCCTCCAGTGCAGCGTGCGCCACCAATTGATCTAAACAAACACCCACGAAAAAATGCCTACTCTATTCGATCCCGCAAAAATCGGAGACCTGAAAATTCCAAATCGAATCATCATGGCGCCGCTTACTCGCTGCCGTGCGAGCGCCGGACGCGTTCCAAACGCTTTAAACGCGGAATATTACGCGCAACGCGCCTCGGCCGGTTTCATTCTATCTGAAGCGACCTCGGTAACACCCATGGGCGTCGGATATCCGGATACACCAGGGATATGGTCTGCGGAGCAGGTCGAAGGCTGGAAGCTAGTGACGAAAGCTGTTCACAATGCTGGCGGCCGGATTTTCCTGCAACTGTGGCATGTCGGACGCGTTTCTGATCCGATTTACCTGGATGGAAAACTTCCTGTTTCGGCGAGTGCCGTCGCGGCCGTTGGAACAGTAAGCCTTGTCCGCCCGCAAAGACCTTATGTGACGCCACGGGCCCTGGAGATCGATGAAATTCCCGGAATTATCGAAGAATATCGCAGGGGCGCGGAGAACGCACTGGCGGCGGGTTTTGATGGTGTGGAAATTCACGGCGCAAACGGCTATCTCCCGAGTCAGTTCTTAAGCGACGCCAACAATTTTCGGACGGATTCATACGGCGGCTCCATTGAAAACCGCGCGAGGTTTCTTCTGGAAGCGACGGATGCCGCGATCTCGGTGTGGGGCGCAAGCCGTGTCGGCGTGCATATCTCGCCGCGTGGTTCGCGATCTGAACCAGGTCCAGATTCAGACCCGACAGCAACATTTGGCTATGTGGCCGCAGAATTGCGGAACCGCGATATTGCGTTCCTTTTCGCCCGTGAATCGCTTGAAGGCCATCGCTTCAGCCCGGAAATCAGAAAAGCTTTCGGCGGATTCTACATTGCAAATGAAGAATTTACGAGGGAGAGCGGTGAAAGCGTGCTCGGCGCGGGTGAGGCTGACGCTGTTGGATACGGCATACCTTTTATCGCCAACCCGGATCTGCCGCGGCGCTTTGCCCAACAGGCTGCATTGAACGAACCGATCGCGGAGCTGTTCTACGCGCCAGGCGTAAAGGGCTACACCGATTATCCCACACTGGCTGCGTAAAAATTCTTACTCGTAATCGTAGTCTCTCTTCTTTCTCCCCATAGTCCGCCTCGGGTTTCGAGATGATAAAGGGTAAGAGCAGGAAGGATTGCGATCAGGAGTAAGAGTTATGAGTAAGATCACGATCGGAATGAACCTGTCCCCTCACTGGATCTCGCCTGCCTTCGTCCCTCAATTTGCCGCTGCGGGGACGGACGCGCACCGGATCTTTACGGGAGCAGAGGGCTGGGCGGAGCGATTGGGAAATGACGTTCTCATTTCTTACAAAACCGATGCCGCACGAGACGAGATTTTAGGTGGCCTGGACGAATGGTGCTCAGAAGCGGGGCTGATGGCAGATCGCGTTTTCGCGCGATTCTTGGCGAAACAGAATGCGGATCGCGTCTCGCCTGTGCTCGTGCGTGGGGACGCTGAAAGATCCATCGAAACCGTCGTCACTGAAAACCATCTGCGCTACGGCATCGATTTTTCGGCCGGGTATTCGGCGGGCCTCTTCATCGATCAGCGAGCCAATCGTTTATTCCTGCAGAAGCGCAGTGCCGACCGAGTACTTAATACGTTTTCGTACACGTGCTCGTTTTCAGTCGTAGCTGCGCAAGCCGGCGCAAAAACGGTGAGTATTGATCTTTCCGGCAAATCCCTCACCCGCGGCAAAGCGAATTTCGCATTAAACGGGCTGGATGTGGCCGGTCATAAATTCATCGCGGATGACGTGTTGGAAGTCCTGCCGCGAATGATCCGAAAAAAGGAGCTTTTCGACGCGATCATCCTCGATCCGCCCACGTTTTCCCGCGGAGCAAGGGGAAAACGTTTTCAGGCCGAAGAGAATCTCACGGATTTGCTGCGCCTTGGCCTGCAGTTCGCCGCGCCTGGAGCAGCCATCCTGCTTTCAACAAACTGCACTCGAATTGATACTTCCCTGCTCCAGCGAATCGCCCGCAGCGAGCTTCGGGTGGCTGCACGTCAGGGAAAACTCCATTACACGGAGGCGCTTCCGGATTTCCCCGCAGGTGCAGGGGCACGGACCGTGTGGCTGCTACTGGTTTGACGCCGATCTAAGTGAGTCAAAGTCAGCGAACCGATGGAGGATGGGTCACCGCGCCAGTAGATCAAGAAGCGGTTGCGGATAAACACCGAGAACGAAAATGGCCGCTACCGCGACGCTAATGGTTCCTTTCGCGAGAGCCGACACCTGAAAACGAGGTGTGTTACCGGTCGCCGGCTGCCAATACATGGCTTTCACAACTTTCAGGTAATAGTAAAAACCGCATGCCACAGATACGACGCCAAGGCCGACAAGCCACCAGAGATGCGATTCAATGGCGACTTTGAAGATCAGGAATTTGCCGATAAATCCAGCGGTAAACGGCACACCCGCGAGGGAGATCATCGCCACGAGCATCCCGAACGCGAGGATCGGCGACTTGCTGCTCAGCCCATTGAAATGCGAAATGTCATCACCTTCGAGATTGGCCGTGGCGACGATCAGAACGAGGAAGCTCAGAAGGGTCATCACCAGATAGGCAGCCAGATAGATTGCAATCGCCTCGACGGCACCCACGGCCGTCAAAGCGGTCGCTGCAATGAGCAGATATCCGGCATGCGCGATACTCGAATATGCCAGGAGCCGCTTCAAATTGGTCTGCGGCAAAGCCGCAAAATTGCCGTAGATAAGCGTGCAAAAGGCAAGGACCGATACACCGGCTGCCACTTTTGTCCCGATGCCGGGAACAGGCAAGATCGCCAGTAGAAACCGGATAAGCACAATGAATCCCGCGGATTTGGATCCGACCGACAGAAATGCGGTTACAGGCGAAGGCGCACCTTGATATACATCCGGCACCCAGAACTGGAACGGCGCAGCAGCGACTTTGAATCCCAGCGCTATTAGCACCAGCACAATTCCAAACAGCAACGCCGTGTGGTTTTTGGGATCCAGTTTCGCCGCTTCCTGGCCAACGAGAGCGAGATTCGTTTGGCCAGTCACCCCGAAAATCCACGTGATGCCATAGACCAATATTCCTGTCGAAAGCGCTCCGAGAATGAGATATTTAACGCCAGCTTCCAGCGACGGGCGGGTCTTGCGCAGGTAACTAACGAGCACGTAAAACGTGATCGTCACCAGTTCTAGCGACACAAAAATCTGGATAAAATCATTGGCTGAAGCCATCCACATCAGCCCGGCACAGGCAAAAACCGGCAATGCATAAAATTCGCCAAGCCCCGCTCCGGGTTTTGCTGCAGGAACCAGTTGTTGCAGCGTGCCGGAAAACTCAAGGCTCATGATCAGGACGACGATGGTCGTTACGAGAATGATCTGCTTGAAGAAGATCGCTAGCGAATCGGCAGCATAAAACCCGGCGTCCGGAGTGACTTTCGAAGTAAAAAACGTGAGCACCACTACTCCGGCAAGACCCCAGATTCCCAGAAAGGCGAATTGTTTGCGATTTGGCGACGGAAGAAACGCTTCGAGTAGCAGAATTACAAGGCCAAGAAATAGAACGATAGGTTCGAGGATAATCGGCTGGACCATGGGAGAATTAGCGAAGAAGCGTCAGGAGACTGGGGCCGACAAAATTTAGGAAGAGTTGAGGATACAGCCCGAAAAGCAGTAATCCCACCGTCAGAATCGCAACAGGGATCTTGGTCCCAACGGAAATGTCTCCAACCTCATTCCAACGTGACATCAAGTCGCCGAAGAAAATCTGCCGGAATGCCCGCAGCATGAAGACCGCTGACATAACCACACCCCAAAGAGCAATGATGGTCGTAATTTGATACAGACTGAACGGGCCCACTTTCGCGCCACCCGCGCTGAATCCACCGAAAAACACAAGCACTTCCGAGGAGAAGTTCCCGAATCCAGGGAGGCCGATCGAAGCAAACGTTACGACCCCGAAAGCGAACATCAATGCCGGCGCCTTTTGACCCAATCCGCCAAGATCGACGTAATCCAGCGTGCCTGTCTTCTCGCGAATGACGCCGCTCAAAGCAAAAAGAGCGGCGATCATCAGACCGTGCGCGAACATCATCAACGCCGCACCGTTGAATCCCGTCGAATTCATACTCACGATGCCGAGGAAAATGTAGCCCATGTGCATCACGCTCGCGTAGCCGAGCGTCAGATCGAGCTGCTTCTGCGAAATCGTCGCCAGTCCCACATAGAGAATATTGCCGATCAATAGCACCAGAATGAGCCAACTCCACGATTCCACTCCGCCCGGAATCAGCGGAACCGCAACGCGCAGAAGTCCGTACAATCCAAATTTTTTCAGAACCCCAGCATGCAGCATCGCTGCAGGCGCTGGCGCACACGCATACGCTTGAGGGGCCCATGTGTGGAAGGGAAACAGCGATACCAACGTCCCAAACCCGAAAAGCAGCACGGGGAACACCCATTTCGCAGGGAAAACATTCCCGGCTTCAGCCAGCGCATAGAGCTTCGGTATATCAAACGTCCGCGCTTCCTGCGGAAATGCCAGATAAAGCCCCAGCAATCCGACGAGCAAAACCATGCTTCCGAACGCCAGGTAGGTGGTCACTTTCCACGCCGCAAGCTGCCGTTCGCCGCTGCCCCAGATGCCAATGAGTAGGAATGTCGGAATCAGCGCCAGTTCGTGAAATGCATAAAAGAAAAACAAATCCAGCGACAGAAATGCCCCAATTGCTCCAACGGAAATGAATAGCAGGCAGGCATAAAAGGCATTTTCTTGCTTGTCCACTTTCGGCGCCATCCAGACTGCGCTGACCGTCACGATGGCCGACAGCAACACCATGGCGAGACTCAAGCCATCAACTCCGAGGAAATACTTCAGATCCCACTGCGCAATGACCGGAAACGAACTCTGGAACTGAAATCCACCCGCCGTTTTTGCATAGGCGAAAGCCGTGACGAGGCTGAGAGCCAGCGCGCCGATCGATCCGAAAAGAGAGGTTTGTCTCGCAGGTGCACCTGCGAGAACGGCAATCGCCGCCAGCAGCGGAAGCAAGACAATGAGATGAAGGAGAGCGTTCATTTTAGGCAAAAATCACGAAGTAGAGCAACGCCACCACGCCCGCGGCGAAGAGAATCGCGTAGGCCTGGAGGTTCCCATATTGTAGGAAGCGAAGGATATAACCCGTCACCCAAACGCCGCCTGCGGCGATCCAACGAACGAATAGCGCGTCGAGCACCCATTTGTCGATAAACGCACTGATCGATGCCGCCGCATCCTGCGTGCCCTTGACCAACGCGGCATAGGCTTCGTCGATGTAAAACTTGTTAGCAAAAAGACGAATCTCGATCGGATCCTTCTTGCGACCTTTGTACAGGGAGACAGCAGCGATCAAACCAATCAGAAATGCCGACACCGCCGAAATCGGTACGATTGCGGGTGCGTGTTCTTCCGGCAATTTCAAGAAATGCTCGATGAAAAACGGATACCCGGCAATTACCGACAGAATCGCCAGCAAGACCAGTGGCGCCGTCATTACGAGCGGCGATTCATGAGCGTGTTCCGCGCTGTGGCTGCGGGCCTCGCCAACAAAGGTCACCAGCCAGAGGCGAAACATGTAGTACGAAGTCAGCGCCGCCACGAACACAGCGAGCGCAAAGACGAGTTTGTTGTGTTCGAATGCCGCCGCGATAATCGCATCTTTTGAAAAAAAACCGCTCAAAAACGGCACACCCGTCAGGGCCGCCGTCGCTATTGTGAACGTCACGAACGTGACCGGCATTTTCTTCCCAACGCCGCCCATTTTCCAAATATTCTGTTCGTGATGGAGCGAATGGATGACCGATCCGGCTCCAAGGAAGAGCAACGCTTTGAACGAAGCATGGGTGAAAAGATGAAACATGCCCACGGCCGGTGCAGACAGCCCAACCGCGCAAATCATGTAGCCCAGCTGTGACAGTGTCGAATAAGCAAGGACACGTTTGATGTCATCCTGCTGCGTCGCCATGAGAGCCGCCAAAACCGCTGTCGCGATGCCGATCCACATGATGATCTCCAGCGTCGCGTGCGCAGGAACGAACAGAAAAAACGTCTTCGCCAGCATGAACACGCCAGCTGCCACCATCGTCGCCGCATGGATCAACGCTGAAACCGGCGTGGGACCTTCCATCGCGTCCGGAAGCCACACGTGTAGAGGCACTTGCGCGCTTTTTCCGACCGCTCCAGCGAAAATGCCAAGTGTCGACAAAGTCAAAAACCAGCCTGGCAGGTTCAGTCCGACCCATTTCGGCGCGATCTCGGAAAACACCACGGATCCTGTCGCCAGCCAAACCATCAAAATGCCAAGCATGAAACCGAAATCACCGATGCGGTTCACCAAAAACGCCTTTTTCGCAGCCTCAGCAGCCGCAGGCCGTTCAAACCAGTGGCCAATGAGCAGGTAGGAACTCACGCCGACCAGTTCCCAGCAGATGAACATCATCACGAAATTGTTCGCGAGCACGATGCCTAGCATCGAAAAAATGAAGAGCGACAGCCCCGCGAAATAGCGCGATTTCCCGGCGTCGTCCTTCATGTAGCCGAGGGAATAAATGTGAATAAGCAGGCCGATGCCGCTTACCACCAACAGCATCAATTTTTCCAATTCGCTGATCGTCACACCGAACGGCACCTGAAGCTGCGGCAGATTTAACCACAGGAATTGCGTATCCGCTGCATGATCGGCCTGAAGGAACAGAACGACACTGCCCACGAACGAAATCGCGACCGCAAGGACGGAAATGCCCGAGGAAAGCGTCTTTAGGGGCTTGGTCACCAACGCAATGATCGTTGCGGCGACCAGTGGTGTGAACAGGACGATCCAGGGGAGAGTGTTCATGGGGAAAATGCGTGTCCGAAATAGGGCACGCCGGGCCACGTGTAAATGAAATTTAAAGGCGCCTCCCTTTCGAGACGCTTTTCACCCGGCGCTTATCGAAACCGCCCTACGCGCTTCGGATAGGAACGTTTCGCCTGAAACGTCCTGTAAATTTCCTCATAGAAGGAACCTTGGATAACGGTTCCTTCTATTTTTGAAACGAGGCACAAATTACCTCAGCGGTTCTACACCTCGGTCGCCTCGAGGAAGCCCTCGAGCTGCCGGATGCGGGTCGGATGCCGCATTTTTCGCAAAGCCTTTGCTTCGATCTGGCGAATGCGTTCGCGCGTCACTTTGAACTGCCGGCCCACTTCCTCGAGCGTGCGGCTATAACCGTCAACCAACCCAAAACGCTGCTCCAAAACCTGCCGCTCGCGCTCGGTCAACGTTTCCAGGACATCTTTGATCTTCTCCTTTAGCAACACGATCGCCGTCATGTCGCTCGGATTCTCGGCCCCTTTATCCTCGATAAAATCGCCAAAATTCGTGTCGTCCCCATCCCCAACCGGCGATTGCAGCGAAATGGGCTGTTGCGCCATTTTCAAGACCGCCCGCACTCGCTCAACGGGAAGCTGAATTTCGTCAGCCACTTCTTCCGGGGTGGGTTCCCGTCCGTAGTCTTGAACGAGCTGCTTCTGTACCCGCATCAATTTGTTGATCGTTTCGATCATGTGCACCGGGATGCGAATGGTGCGCGCCTGATCCGCAATCGATCGGGTAATTGCCTGGCGGATCCACCAGGTCGCATACGTCGAAAATTTGTAGCCGCGACGGTATTCGAACTTCTCAACCGCTTTCATCAAACCCATGTTGCCTTCCTGGATCAGGTCGAGGAACGACAGACCACGGTTCGTGTATTTTTTGGCGATGGAAATGACGAGGCGCAGGTTGGCTTCGACCATCTCGGTCTTGGCTTTGAGGGCTTTGCGCAGCCATTTTTTCATCTCGCCGTATTCGTGATGGAACTGGTCGGGTGATTGCCACATTCGCAGTTCCATCTCACGCAGCTTGCCACGATAATCCGTTTTCGAATTCGAGGCACCGCTGGCGAGTTTTTCGACTTCTACCTGCAGATGTTGCAACAGCCGGCAATTTTCGTCAGCCAGATGCACAAACTCCTCAGTGACTTTCTGTTTGAAATAAAACTTTGGATAGAGCCCCTGGAGAGTTTTGTGGGCCTTCGCAAACGCCGCATGGCAATTTTTAGCGGCTTTCTGCGTTTCCTCGCAGGTCGCTGTAACGGCAGCGTGGCAATGTTCTTTAAATAATTGCGCCGTCTCGATGGACAGTTTTTCAACGGTATCCACGAGTTTCGGCAGCGCCTTCATATAGCGCTCACGACTTTCGATTTTTTTATCGAGAATTACGCGATCAAAACGCTCCCGGCCTTCGAGCAATTTTTGAGCGAGATCAATGTGAGCCCGGGCGATGAACCCGAAGCGATTGATGTGCTTTTGCACATTGGACTCGGCGTCCTCGATGCGTTTCGAAATCTCGACTTCCTGCTCCCGCGTCAGGAGTGGAACTTGGCCCATTTGCTTCAGATACATCCGAACCGGATCATCGAGGATATCGAGCCGGGAATCGACTTTCTCCTCTTCACCGCTGCCCTCCTCGTCGCCGTCCTTTTTACCGTCTTTGTAACGGTCGACCTCGGAGGCGTCGATGACATCGATCTCTACCGCCCGCAGTTGGGAATAAATGATCTCAAGCTCATCCGCATCATTGACCGCTTCGGGGAGCGCCTCATTGAGATCGTCAAAAGTGAGGTAACCCTGCTCCTTGGCGAGTTTGATGAGCTCACGAACTTTCTCCTGGGTTTCAGCGTTCGGACCAGAAACGGGTTTGGCCGCAGGATCGGTGACGGAGGTTACGCCGTTCGAACCATTTGTTCCGTGAAGTTTACCGGCGTCGCTCTTGTCGTGGACGGTTTCTTCCTTTTCGAATGCAGATTCTGGCGCAACTAGCTCGTCAAAAGGGACTTCTGCAAAATCGGCTCCCGAAGGGTCAAGAGATGCTTCCGCAGGATCTACGGGCTCGGTCACGGATTTTTTCGACTCTGGTGGTGACTTTTTCGTCTTTGGAGGGCTAGCTTTGTTGGGTCTCGAGGATTCGGATGCGGGCGGGGTCTTCGTAATTAAATTCGGCATAACCAGCGTAACGCTCTTTATGATCAACAAACTGCCCATCCTTTGTTAGAACGGGTCATCCGGAGGGCCGGAAGGTCGCGGAATATCAGTGAAGAGATTTTTGAGGTCAAGGGTTTCTTTCCGTTGATCTTGTAAATCTTCCAAAGGCAAGTCTCCTGCCACAGCAGCAGTGATCTTGAAGTCGATTTGCCGAAGTTTTTTTGAGATTTCCTGATCGACCAAATCGCGCCAGAACGCTCCGGCGGTTGTATCAATGTCATCGGGAAATTTTTCGGTAAGCAGGCGCGTAACGTAGGCTTCCTGAGCTTGGTCAAGAGTAGCAAGGAAACAGGCAAAACTCGCATCGGCGGACTCATCATCGCTGTCGACATTGCATGCAATCAGTTTTTCGAGCAAATCGCATCCGGGTTGGCCGTCAAGAAGCGCATGCCAGGGTTGTTGGCGGAGTTTTTTGCGAAGCGCCAGGCTGCGAAGCGTAAAGAGGCAAAGCATCCGCATCGTGTGAGTGGGCGGATCAAACGTCAGGCCCGTGTCTGCACCCGGCTCATTCAGAATGGGTTGCCTCTGGGAAAAAGTCTTGCGAGGCAGCATTCTCTCGAAATCTGCACGCAAAATGCCCAGCCGGGACACTGTTTTCGCAATTGCATCCTCGCGCTGAACCGGATCTTGAATGAGAACGACAAACCCAGCCATCTTCCGGGCAAACGCCTGCCGCGCCCGCATGTCGGCATCTGCCGGCAACCGGGCAACCTGGAAATCAAAAAAATTGGGACTCTGATCAATGATCTGTCGGAACGCTGCCGCTCCCCTGCTCCGGATCAACGAATCCGGATCTTCGCCCCGCGGCATCGTGGCAACACGCACCAGCAGACCTTGGTCAAGCAAAGCTGCAAGCGAGCGCTCCGCTGCTTTTTCTCCCGCGGCATCCGCATCGAAACACAGCACCACTTCCTCAACAAAACGCCTCAACATGGCCGCCTGTTTTTCGGTGAATGCCGTTCCTTGCGGCGCAACGACATTTTTCACTCCGGACTCGAATGCACTGATGAGATCGATCTGGCCCTCACAAATAATGGCTGTCTTCGCGTTGATGAGGTCTCGTTTGCTGGCATGCAATCCAAACAACACGTTGCCTTTGGTGAAAAGCATCGTTTCCGGCGAGTTCACATATTTCGCCCCGTCCGTTTGTCCCAAAACACGGCCACTGAAGGCAATGACTTCACCGTAGTCATTCCGAATCGGAAACATCAGCCGATCCCGAAAACGATCGTAAAACTGCGGATTGCGAACCGAAGATTGCGGATCCGCTTCGTCGCGAGTCGAGACAAGGCCGCTGGCAACGAGCTCCTGCACCGAAAAACCGCGTTCTTGGGCGAAGTGACCAAACGCATCCCACGAATCCGGCGCGTATCCCAACGCCCAGCGAACGGCGATCTCTTTGTTGAAGCCCCGACTTTTTAGGTAGTCACGTGCATGAGCGGCCGCGACCGTGCGCAAAAGATTCCGGTGAAACCAATCGGCCGCCTCCTTATGCAGAGCGAGCAGCCGTTTACGCATACGAACCCGCACATCCTCCTCAGCCGTAACAGCTTCTTCCGAAATCGGAATCCCTGCCCGCTCAGCCAACCGCCGTACCGCCGAAACAAAATCCAGATTTTCGTAGGCCATGATAAATCGAAAAACGGATCCGCCCGCGCCGCAGCCAAAGCAATGATATGACTGCCGCGCCTGATACACATGGAATGACGGAGTCTTTTCCGAATGAAACGGACACAATGCCCGCCATGTGGATCCCACGCGTTTCAATGGAAAATACGAACCGATTACCTCGACGATGTCATTCGCCGCGGCAATTTGTTCGATCGTGTCTTCAGAAATCCGGCCCATTTAGGAGTGGCAGAAAGTAAAGGAGGAAGACGGAAGTAAAAGAACCGCGCGGTAAATATTTCTGTCGACCTTGCAATACTTGAAATGTGTCACATGATTGTGTCACAATGAAAACAACCAATATTCGCGAGCTCAAACACGCCACATCCATGGTCCTCGGGTGGGTGGAACAAGGCGAGACGGTTGAAGTGAGACGCCGCGACAAGGTTGTCGCCATTCTTTCACCGCCACCAACTCCAAAAGAAAAGCCACCTATCACGCGTGACTTTGCGGAGGATATTCGGGAGATCTTCGGAAATCGCGTATTACCAGTCACCGGCACCGAAATCGTCAGCGAAGGAAGAGGCGAAAGGTGACCGCGTACGCCGACACCGGATTTCTGATATCGGTTCACAGTCCGGATGCAAATACCGGAAGAGCCATCGCAAGAATGGACATCCAGGTTTTTCCGCTTCCCTGGAGTTGGCTGCATGAATTGGAATTTCGTAATGCGATGCGCCTTCGCGTTTTCCGCAGACAGATCCGCGAAGAGGAGTTGTACCGGGTCTTTGGAAAAGTCACTCTCCGAAGCACTTCGGGGGTGTATCAAACAGTCATTCCGCCCGTCGAAGAGTCGTCAGGCGAAGCAGAGCGGTTAAGTGCTGCGTATACAGAAACGCTGGGAGTGCGCTCGCTCGACCTCCTCCATGTGGCCCATGCGATCATCCTTGGAATCAAGGAATTCCTCACCTTTGACCAGCGTCGGGCCGCCCTTGCGAAGGCTGCCGGTCTCCATGTTCCGGAGCTCTGAATGCGCGGGTTGATTTAGCAGCCACGACACGAAGGGCAGCAAGCCCTCCGTTCCTGGGGGGTTAGCCGCCGGCCACGACACGAATCAACTCGATTTTGTCCCCGGCATTCACCGGCTTTTCGGCCCATTCATATTTAAAAAGCGCGACGCCGTTCTGCTCGATCAGCAGCGGTTGTCCGGTCAGGTCGAGGTACGCCAGGAGGCCAGAGACGGTCAGATTTTCCGGAATGTCGCGAGGTTCGCCGTTAAGCTCGAGTCGGATCATGATCCCAAAATCCCCTGATCCCAATCCTTCCACACCGCTTCAAAGCCGCGACTGCGCAAAAGACAGGCGATTTCATCTGGAGAACGTTCGTCGGCGATGTCGAATTGCCCCGTCGCGCTCTCCGCGCCCCCGGTTTCGGCGACGACACGACCCTTCACGGTAAGGTGCAGAGCTTCCTTCCCTTGCCCAGTGTAACCACCTGGTTCCGTGTGGCTTCCAGCGCTCATCATAGTCACGCCGAGCGGGATGAGCGCGTCGCGCAACGCGGGGGTTTCGCGCGTACTCAACACGATGCCGACCTGCGGAAAACAGATCCGCAAAGCACACAAAAGCTGAACATACTCGCGGTCCGATAGACCATATTTCGGCTCAAAGCCGCCCGCCGCAGGCCGCATCCGGGGCAGCGATACCGTGAATTGGGCTTTCCAGCAGTGGCGCAACAAAAACTCCAAATGTCGCGCCAGCGCCTGGGCTTCGTATTTCCATTCGTAAAGCCCGTATAGCGCGCCGATCCCGATCCGGCGAAAACCGGCCGCATACGCGCGCTCGGGGCATTCCAGCCGCCAATCGAAATTTTTTTTCGGTCCGGCAAGGTGCAGCGCGGCGTACGTCTCGCGATGATACGTTTCTTGGTAAACGACCAATCCTTCCGCGCCGGCAGCGACCATGGGAATGTATTCCTCCGTTTCCATGGGAGCGACTTCGAGAGAAATAGAGGGGATCTCTTCGCGCAAACGCAGGATGCAGCGCTCCAGATAACCGTTCGAGACAAACTTCGGGTGCTCGCCTGCAACGAGGAGAATGCTGCGAAATCCTTCCTGGACCAGATACCGCGTCTCGGCAGCGACCTGCTCAACTTCAAGCGTCACTCGAACGATCGGATTGTCGCGGGAAAACCCGCAATATGCGCAGGTGTTGATGCATTCGTTGGACAAATAGATCGGCGCAAAAAGCCGGATTGCCTTCCCGAAATTGCGCGCGGTAAGCTTGGCACTTTCGGCGGCCATGGCTTCGAGTTCGGCGTCCGTTTTCAGCGCCAGCAGCGCAGAAAATTTCCGCAACAAAGCGGAGTCTGGAAGATCGGAGCGGCGGTAAAATTCGGGAAAAGTCACGGCGCGAAACTCTCAACTCTGGATGTCCAATTGCCGAATAAAATTTTCGAAGAAGTTTTGATCGGCCACTCGCATCGTTGTCGGGACGACTGCAACAGCCGCTACCTTGTATTGCGTATTTGTTGAAGAAGCTGTTGTTGTTGCTCGGGCGGAAAATTCTGCCGATTGACCCACCCTTCAGCCGAGGCGCGATCGTTACGAGCCCAGTTCCGAACAACATTCTGCACCGTATTCCGGCGCTGGTTCTCATCCCCGACGGACGCTGCCCAACTGATCGCGGCTTCGGGATCAACCTCCACGACATTGGAAGAAAAACTACTGACCATTTGATCCCGTGTTTTGCCATCCGGAAGTTGTCCGAGCCAGTTTGCCGTGGCGGCAGGATCGCTGCGCGTCCAGTTCGACACGACACTGCTCATGGCATTATCGCGAGTGTCGTCTTCCGGCATCCGGACGAGCCATGTCATCGCAGCCGGCGGATCGTTGTTGGACCACGCACTGGCGACTTGGCTGATGGCCCGCTGCCTGGCCTGATCCGACTTGAGTGAAACGGCTGCCGCCGCAGCTTTTTCGGGTTCAAATTGTGCCCAACTACCCACGACGTTCACCGTAAAATATTGCTCGATTTGCGGATTATTCTGCGCAGCCGCCCACTTAATCCCGGCAGCGGGATCCTGTGACGCCCATTGGTAACTGACGCTGGAAAGGTAACGCTCGAACCTGTTGTCCCCTTGCATCCTTAAAATGTAGTTCGTCGCTGCCTCCGGCTCATTGTTTGCCCACGAGGAAAGCGCCTGGCGGATACCATTCTCCCGCGCCTGACCGGGCGGCAGACTTTCCACCCACGCAAGGGCGGCTTTGGCATCGGTTTGCGCCCAATTTGACGCAATATTTTGCAGGAGATCATTTCGCGCCTGGCCGGGGGGAAGCTTCGCGGCAAACTTCAGCGCTTGCTCCGGATCGTTTTGCACCATTTGAAAACCGATACTGCGTAAGGCGTTCACCTTTGGAGAGCCTTCCGGCAGGCCATTGATCCAGTCGAGAGCAGCATTGAGATCGTTCTGTGCCCAATTCGATGCCACATTCTGCAACATCTGACCGCCAAGCTGGCGGTTTGTGTTGTCACGAGCATACTCCGCCGCAGCCGAAGGATCGTTCCGAGCCCATTGGCCAACGATTTGACTGAGTGCGTTGTTTCTAGCTTGTCCCGGTGGAAGCGATTCTGCCCACCGCAATGCAGCGGCAGGATCGCTGTAGCCCCACTGGGTTGCGACTGCGTTGATTGCCTGGTGCCGGATGTTTCCGGGAGGTAAATCAAGCGCTCGCCGGGCAGCGTCTGCCGGATTTTTTTCCACCATGGGCCGAAAAACGCTGTAGGCCCAACTATACCGCGAAAGCACTCCCATTGGGAGTTGCAAGGCAAGCTTCAAAGCGCCCTCAGGATCTTTCCCCGCCATGCTGTTAATGACGCCCATCATCGCTCGGGAACGGGCGTTGGCATCTTTGAGCCCAAGCACCCAGGTTTTCGCCGCCGATGGATCTTTGGAAGCCCAGTTTGAGGCGATCTGGCTGTACCCATTCTGCCGCGCTTCGCCCGCAGGCAGTTCGTCAACAAAACGAATCGCTTCCTTGGGATCGAGCGCCGCCAAACGCCCCACGAGAACGTTCAAAATACTGCGGCGAGCGTTCCCGGGCGACGCGGCTAGGACTTTTTCAAGGGCGTCCTTCACTCCATTCTTGTCCAGGGATTCAGCGAAACCCGCCATACCAGAAGAGAGCTTTCCGCTCCCGTTCATGGCCAAGAGTTCGTCAAGCGTAGGGACCGGTTCGGTGTTTTGTGATTGAGCCGGCGCACCGTCAACAAAGACACGGGAGTTGGCGGAAGCGACGGAAGCGCCATTCAGCCGCGCCTTCGCGGGAGAGCCTTCGCTCCCATTTGCGGAAGTTGGAGGCGATAGCTTTCTATTTTCCGGCGCCGTGAGACGTCCAGCGATGCCGCCTGTCAGAAAGACGAGAACAATAACAAGCAGGCTCTTGGGAGAGAACATAGGCTGCCACGAAAGAAGCAATTCTGGCAAAGTGGCGGCGCCAATAGCAAGCTGGAATGAATCTATTGCGGTAGCGGACGGACCGGTTGAGCGCGTCGAATTTCTGGTTGCCCAGGCGTGGGGCTGGATAATAGTGCTGCAGCCGGACTCTCGACGCCTGTTGCCACTGATGTTCCGTCCAAGTCTAGCGGTGCGAATACGTTGGGAGGATGCACCGGAAGCGCACGGGGAGGAGTCGTTGCCGAAGGGTTTGCTTCAGGAGCAGGCGTATCGGCTACGGGTTTTTCAGTCGCCGGACTGGCCGATGGCGTCGCTAACGTTTCAACCGCGGGAGTTGCATCGCCGGTTTCAGCAGTTTTGCCGAGGTCAAGCCGTTGCAGGTTAACAGCAAAAACCGCTAACAACGCAACAAGCGGCAATGTGATCACGGTAAAAATCAACCATTTAACAATGGAGCCGGAGCCGGATCGCAACGACGGCGATGACGACCGCCGGCGACTCCGTAAACTTGGCCGGTAGGGTGCCACATTGTCCAGGGGAACATTCAAATATTGATAGTCCTCCACTCCGATCCTCTCGGGCGGGTGCAAACGCTCGATCGCCTCGCCGAGATCAAGATGAAGATATTTCGCGTAGATTTTAAGAAAACCCCGGGCATACGCCAGATTCGGAAAATTCCTATAGTTGTCCGCTTCTAGATCGCGAATCTGTCGGGCCCGCATTTTGGTGGAGCGCGCCACGTCGTCTATCGTCAATCCTCGCTGCTGGCGGGCCGCTTCCAATCGTTGGCCCGGAGAATCGCCCATCGGATTCCTATTGTCGTGTATTGGTGTCTCAGACATCGGAGTCGCCACGGTCGTCGCGCTACTTAACCGTTACACCAAAGCGTCGAGATCAACTAGAATTTCGCGTGGTTTTGCGCCTTCGCCCGGGCCGAGAATGCCACGGTCCTCCAAAATGTCCACGATGCGCGCGGCTCTCGTGTAACCGAGCCGCAGCCGCCTCTGCAAGAGCGATGTTGAAGCCTTCTTCTCCTGACGAATGATCTCCATGCACTTTTGCACCAGTTCTTCGTCTTCTTCGCTGACTTCCTCCGCTGAATCTGACCCTGAGTCGATGCTTTCCTGGACGTTGACGTCGAAAGAGGCCGGCGCTTGTTTTGAAACAAATTCGACCAAGCGACGGATCTCGTCATCGGTTACAAGTACGCCCTGGGACCGGATCAAACGCGATGAGCTCGGGGGTAAATACAGCATATCTCCCTGGCCGAGAAGACGTTCCGCACCCTTTTCATCGAGAATAATCCGGCTGTCCAGGCCGCTGGCCACCTGAAAGGCAATTCGGCTGGGCACATTGGCTTTAATGACGCCAGTAATGACATCCGCACGCGGCGTTTGCGTGGCAACGATCATATGAATGCCCGCTGCACGCGCTTTTTGTGTAATCCGGGCAATGGCGCTTTCGACATCCGCAGGAGCGGTTTGCATGAGGTCGGCAAGTTCGTCCACAATGACGATAATAAACGGAAGGCGATCGGGAATGATGAGGTCGGAATCGCGAATATTGCGGACCGGAGGACGCGGTGCATCTTCCTCGCCGGAACCGCCATTCTCGTCGGTTGCCAAAATATCTGTCCCGGAAGGAATTTCACCATTCCTGCCCGCCGATTTTTCGGCATCGAGCTCCTTTTGTGTCTTGGGAAGAGGACGAGCGTTAAAGGTTGCGATGTTCCGGACGCCGATTTTGGCAAACATTTGGTATCGGTTTTCCATTTCGTTGATGACCCAACGGAGAGCGAGCAACACCTTTTTAGGGTCCGTCACTACGGGCACCACCAGATGTGGCAACGTGTTGTAGATCTGCATTTCGACCACCTTCGGATCGATCATGATGAACCGCAGTTCATCCGGAGTGAAACGATATAAGATGCTGGCGATGATCGCGTTGATGCAGACGCTCTTACCCGAACCGGTCGTTCCCGCGACCAGGCAATGCGGCATCGCTGCGAGGTCAGCGATAATGGTCTTGCCGTAGACGTCTTTACCCAAGGCGATGGGAATTTTGGCTTTCGTATTCGCCCAATCTTCGGATTCCAGGATTTCGCGGAGGATGACTTTGACCTTCTTTGAGTTGGCGATTTCGATTCCGACCGTGTCTTTGCCCGGGATTGGAGCCAGGATATTGATACGTTCGGCCCGGGTCGCTCGTTGAATATCGGCCTCGAGCGAGCTGATACGATCCACCCGAACGCCTTGTGCCGGATATACTTCGTATCGGGTGATCGTCGGGCCTTTCGTGATGTCGCCCGGACTCGCTTGAATGCCGAAATGAGCGAGCGTCTCGATCAGCGTCGCCTGAATCGCGAGCAGTTCGTCATGATTGGCTCCGGTGCGTCCGGCGAGATCCAGTTCGTCGAGAAGTTCCATCTCCGGAAGCTCGTAATCTTCGAAGGCGGCAGCATTGTTTTGAAGCAGGCTCTGCTCTTTTTTTTCCGACTTGGGCTTCGATTTTGACGCAGCAGGCAACGGCAGGGACGTATCAGTGACCTTGGGCGGCGGACGAAATGATTCAGGCTCAGAACCGGCCGGACTTGGCGACGAAATGGACTCAGGAGAGATTCCTCTTTTACGCAGCGTTTTTTCGACAAGACGTTGTTCCTTGGCCAGTCGCTTGAGCTCAACAGCCTTACGCTCGGCTTCGGAAGCGCGCTCAAGCTTCCGCTTCTCGGCGGTAGCGATGGACTCCGAAATTCCATGCTTGAGAGCCGTCACGGACGCCATCAAGACGTGAATGGGCCGGACTCCCGTAGCCAGAATGAGGCTGATAACGTAAAGGCCACCGATGAGGACCAGCGATCCGGGTCCGCCCAGTAATTTTTCCAGCAGCGATGCACCCAGCTGATATCCGAGCGTTCCGCCGGGACCGTCGATATTAAAGTCCTGTTTCCAGCTTCGCAGAAACCACGGCTGCAACTGAGCCAGGCAAGCCCCGCTGATAATGACGCCCAGCACCCAGGGAAGCCTCTTGCCGATTTTTGATCCGGTCAGCACCTTGTATCCGCCGTATCCCATCGCCAGCGCTGCGAGGAGATACGCAGCAGCGCCCAGGCACAAATAACTGAATCCAGCAATGACGGCACCAACAGGGCCGACGAAATTTTGCGCCGGATTGTTCGGCGGCGACGCCGTGGAAAACCACACCCAGGTCGGCACATCGCGCGGCGTGTACGACACCAGCGCCATGAAATAGGCGACTCCGAGCACGATCAGACAAAGTCCGATGACTTCGTTCCAATGATTGGGTTTGGCAGCGCGTGAGGCAGAAGGCATGTGCGGGGACGATCATATTCTTTTCGGAGGTCGGTTCAATCCCCGGTTTTTTTCAGCGCGAAGCCGCCCCTGATGTCTTTCTTTTACTCCTGCTCCTGCTCTGAGCCTCGGCGATCATTCCCGGCAGGCATGTTCACTCGCGAATGGGTTCTATTCTGAACGGATGCCAAGCGCTCTCAACGCATGAGCAGATGCAAGAGACTGGGCTCCGTATGGCGAATTTCCCGTCAATAGCCCTTTGCCGACAGCCATTCCTGAAGGTGGGCACGCATCTCAGTCAAATGATTGGCCACATTGTCCTCAAGGTCTGTCGCCCCACGACACGCAAGCGAAAGATCTTCAGACATTCCTTCCGGTTGACTTGGCAAAGTAGCGGAATAGATCAAAAGCCGCTTCTCTCCCGGGTGAAATCGGTGATTGGCGGCAAAAAGAACATCGAAATAACTCACCAGCCAGGCTGTGACGCGGTGATTCAGGCTGACCAAATCTTTGCGGGCAAAAGCGGAGCGAATTTGATGCTCATACGAGCTGATGATACCTCCAAGTACTGGAAGGTTCTTTTCAATGATCGCCTTAGCCAATCCTGCCGGATAAGGGTGCGTCAACCGATTTTGTAATCTTGCGAACCACCCGGTCCGATCAAAAAGGATACGAGATCGTGAAATATTGAAGAGCAACGCAGTCGTGTAACCCAGACACGCTTCGAAGCGGTCCATGCGAGCGGCGACTTCGTTTTCTGCCCAATCGCAAGACCTATACATCGTCTCAATGTGCATTCCGTCGTGTTCGATCCAGACGTCGTCCTCCTCCCAGAAAGTCCGATAGATCTCCAAACGCCTCGCTCTCGGACGTAGAATCTTCTCACGGAAACTCGGTGGAACAGCCTTTCGCGAATATACGTACAGGTCAAAATCCGATCGATCATCCGCCATTTCCGAAGCTACAGAGCCAGACAATACAACGGCTTCAACGTCGGAGTTTCGTGCGAAGAGAGCCGCGAGTCCGTTCAAACTTTCTTGGAAAAAGGAAGGCATAAGGGCTCGGTATTGAGAGTTTCAGAAAAGCATCCGTCCATTGCGGCCGCCGCCGCACAGGATAACACGCCTTGGCGAATGGCATAAAGTCAACACCTTCGCAGAACGTCCTGCTTGAGGAAAGAAATCGCGGTTGCAAAACACCTGCACGGTGCCTACTTTCCCACCCCTCGAAAAACTCGAACCTCAACAGCCAGATCGATCATGTCCCAACATCGCAGTCTCAAAGGCGCCAGCAAAATTGCGGCGAAGCGTAATGTGCTCAAGCGTTTTGAGCGCGTCGACGTTCTCAAAAAACGCGGCCAATTTCAGGAAGGCGATCGTGTGATCGGCCTCAAGAAGACCAAACCCGACGAATGAGATCGGGCGTCTGCCTGCCCTGCTCTCTTGGTTCACCGTTTCCTCCGTCTGACTTCCTAAGCCAATCCCGATGCGTCTGAACCGCTATCTGGCGGCAGCCGGCTTCGGCTCCCGTCGCTCCTGCGAATCGCTGATCACCGAAGGCAAGGTGACGATCAACGGCAAAGTCGTCCTTGAACTTGCCACCACGGTTGCTCCGCAAGATCACGTCAAGGTCAACGGCAAACTGGCTCGCGTCGAACAGCTCGTTTACGTGGCGCTTCACAAGCCACGCGGCTACGTGACGACGCTTGATGACGAACTCGGGCGACGGACGATCGAAGACCTGCTCCCGCGGAGCTTGCCACGCCTCTTTCACGTGGGACGCCTGGACAAAGATAGCGAAGGTTTACTCCTGCTCACAAACGATGGAGAACTGAGCCAGCGCCTGACGCATCCGCGTTTCAAAGTCGAAAAAGAATATGAAGTCCTCCTCGACAAGCCGTTCGACCCAGCGCTGACGGAGAAATTAAAACGCGGCATCGTCCTCGAACAAGGCCGTGCCCGGATGGAGCAAATCCGTTTCGTCGCTCCCAATCACCTTAAAGTTATCCTGCTCCAGGGTATGAAGCGGCAGATTCGTCTCATGTTTTATGATCTCGGCTACGAAGTGAAACGCCTTTGCCGCACGCGCATCGGCCCCGTTTTGCTCGGCCACCTCCCCGCAGGTACACATCGACTCCTGACCGAACGCGAAGTCAGCCAGTTGCGCCAATTGACCGACGAACGCCCGAGCATCGAGCGTATGCGCCACCCGAATATCGAAGCCGATTTGAAAACCCGATCGGAAGGGTAGATAACTAAATAACTAACAACTAACAACCGATGACCACAATCGATGCCGACCGGCTGGAAAAAATCCAGTTTAGCAATGACGAGATCGCCCGTTACTCCCGGCATCTCATCATGCCGGAGGTGACCCTCGAAGGCCAGAAACGGCTCAAAGCCGCCAAAGTGCTGTGCATCGGCACCGGCGGCCTCGGCTCGCCCATTGCCCTCTATCTCGCCGCAGCGGGCGTCGGAACCATTGGCCTCGTCGATTTTGACGTGGTCGACTTTTCGAATCTCCAGCGCCAGATTCTGCACGGAACCAAGGACGTCGGACGTAAAAAAATCCTTTCCGCACGCGACCGCATCCGCGACGTGAACCCAAACGTGCAGGTTAATCTGCATGAGGCCCTTTTCACCTCAGCCAACGCCAAAGAAATCGTCGAGCCCTACGACGTCATCATAGACGGCACCGACAATTTTCCGACGCGATATCTCTCCAACGACGTCAGCGTTTTTTTGAAAAAGCCGAATATTTACGGCTCAATCTTCCGGTTCGACGGACAATGCACGGTTTTCGCTCCCCACCGCGGTGGCCCGTGTTACCGCTGCATGTTCCCGGAACCGCCACCCCCCGGCATGGTGCCGAGCTGCGCAGAAGGCGGCGTTTTGGGCGTTCTCCCGGGAATCATCGGCGTGATGCAGGCCATCGAGGCCGTAAAATTGATCATGGGGATCGGCGAACCGCTCATCGGCCGTCTCGTCCACTTCGACGCACTGAAGATGAAGTTCCGCGAGTTTAAGCTCAGGAAAGATCCCAGTTGCCCCGTTTGCGGCCCGAATCCAACCATCACCGAGCTCATCGACTACGACGAATTCTGCGGCGTGCCTCAGGCCGCTGCGAAAGATGAAGAAGAGGCCGACGTGCCATCGATCACCGCGACGGAACTGAAGAAAAAATTCGATGCCGGCGAGAAATTCGTGCTCCTCGACGTGCGCGAAAAATTTGAATGGGACATTGCCCATATCCCAGGCGCAAAACTGATTCCGCTCGGCGAACTCCCATCACGCATGAGCGAACTCGATTCAGCTGACGAAATCGTCCTTCAATGCAAAAGCGGCGTCCGAAGCGTCAAAGCGCTTCACGTGTTGGAAAGTGCAGGCTTCGGCAAGCTTTCCAACCTCACTGGAGGCATTACCGCGTGGGCTGACGAAGTCGACCCATCCGTGGCGAAATATTGAGCGTTCTTTGCGAAAAGTAGGGCAGGCCGCCGGCCTGCCTTCGGCGGCCCGCCGGTTTTTGTGAAATCTGCTCACTCTTTTCCAGATGATCGATCCCGACCTGCTCGCGCTTCTCCGCTGTCCGGAAACCGGTCAGTGCGTTCGCGAGATGACACCGTACGAGTTGGCTACCGTCAACGCCCGCATCACCGCTCCGATTTCGGCCGGACTTCTTCGCGACGATGGCCGCCTCGTTTTCCCCATTTTTGATGGAATCCCGGTGATGTTGCTTGATGAAGCCATTTCCACCTCGTAAAAGGACGGCGCATCTTCTGCCCCGCCATGCCCTCAGCCTCCGTCATCGCCACCGCGGCCAAGACCGTCATCCTTGACGATCTCGACCAAAAACAATCCATCGAACCGGACGAGTACAAAAAAAAGCTGAAGGAATATCAGCTTTCGCTGCTGAACATGCAGCTGAAACTCGCCAAAACCAAGCGATCCATCATTTTGGTCTTTGAAGGCCCTGATGCTGCAGGCAAAGGCGGCGCCATCAAGCGCGTTACCGAGCGCCTCGACCCGCGGTGGTATCGTGTTTATTCGATCATCAAACCAACGGCGGAGGAATATCAGCACCATTACATGTGGCGGTTTTGGAACAAACTGCCGAAGTATGGCGAAACGGTCGTATTCGATCGCTCCTGGTACGGACGAGTGCTTGTCGAGCGCGTCGAAGGGTTTGCCAAGGTTGAAGAATGGCAGCGCGCCTACCGGGAGATCAACGAATTCGAACACACCCTCAGTGATGATGGGGCAATTATCATCAAGCTTTACATCCACATTTCCAAAGACGAACAACTGGAGCGTTTCAAGCGACGCGAAGCTGACCCGTACAAACATTGGAAAATCAGCGACGAAGACTGGCGCAACCGCAACAAGTGGGACGAACACAATCAGGCTGCCCAGGATTTATTCGCCAAAACATCCACCAAGATCGCCCCATGGAAAGTTATTCCAGGCAATTTTAAGTGGTACGCTCGTCTGACGACGGTCAAGACGATCGTCCGCCGACTGGAAGAGGAAGGCCTGGGAGGCAAGGATTAGGCCGAGAACAGCGCTCCCGTTGCCTTACGTCGCGTCGGTTCACTAGCGGGCCTTAAAGTATAGCCACGGGCCGCGCAGGGGGCTCGGCTCGAAACGGTTTTTTTGACATCAGGCGGTTCCGCGCAGAGGAACTATAAGAGAAGTAACTTGGAGTCCTTCCGCTATGACCTCCACCCCGCAAGTGTTGATCGTCTCCCTTCACGACGTGTCGCCAGTCACCTTCGAAGCCTGCCGTGCGATCGTAACCGATTTGCACGCCGCAGGAGTCCCCCGCGCGTCGTTGCTGGTTATTCCCAACCATCACCATCGCGGGCATTTCCTGGACGATCCGGCATTATGCGACTGGTTGAAAGCGCGAGCAGCCGAAGGAGACGAGATCGTAGTCCACGGCTATTTCCACGAGCGTGATTCGAAGGATCGCGAATCGGTGAAAGACCGCTTGATTACCGAGGTCTATACTGCGGGAGAAGGCGAGTTTTTCGATATTTCCCGGGCGGAAGCCGACGAGAAACTGGGGATGGCACTTGCCGAATTTGCTGAACTTGGGTTGTCGCCGACGGGGTTCGTTGCTCCGGCTTGGCTGTTGAGCGTGGAAGGAAAGGAATCGGTCCGAAATAACGGTTTTCGCTATACGACAACCCTGCGTGGCATCGTGGATATCCAGGCTGGGGTGGTTTATCCGGCTCAGTCTCTCGTTTACAGTGTCCGCAGCGCGTGGCGGAGGCAAAGCAGCAAGGTCTGGAACCCGTTTTTGAAAGGAACGCTCGCCAAAACTCCCGTCATTCGTCTCGGCATTCATCCCCCCGACTGGAAATTCCCTGCCATCCGCGCACAAATCCTTCGCTTTGCCGCCAGCCTCGCCCGGGAACGCGACGTGACTACTTACGGTGCGTGGGTAAGCGCGCAAAACTGAGGATTGCCTGGACAAAATTAGAACGATAGACTGCAGAACATGAGCGAAATTATCTTCGAGGTCCGCGAAGACGAAATGGATGGGGGCTACACAGCGACGGCACTCGGTCACGATATTTTCACTGAAGCCGAAACGCTCGACGAACTGCGTCACATGGTGCGCGATGCCGTACAATGCCATTTTTTTGACTTCCCGGCGGGAGACCGGCCTAAAATGATCCGGCTTCACCTTGTGCGCGATGAAGTGATGGTCGCGTGAAAATTCCGCGTGACGTCTCCGGTGCCAAACTTGCCAAAGCGCTAGGCGTTTTTGGATATGAGGTCATGAGGCAGGGCGGTTCTCATATCCGACTAACCACCGAACAAAATGGCAGGCACCACGTGCCAGTGCAAACCATTCATCGATTACACTCGGCACGCTCGCCGGGGGTTCTCAAAGCCATCGCCGCGCATCACGGGTTGACGCTTGAAGAGGCGCTACAAGTGCTCAAGCTCTAAATCGAAATCCAAATCCGATAGCCGACAGCCACATATGGTCTCCCGCGTCGATCTTCACGTCCACTCGAAGTATTCCAATCGCTCTGCGGAATGGCTTTTTCGGCGGTTCAATTTTCCCGATTCCTACTCAAAACCGCGCGAGCTTTACGAAAGACTAAAAGAGCGTCGCATGGATTTTGTGACCATTACGGACCACAACCATATCGATGGCTGCCTCGAGATCGCTGACCTTCCGGACACATTCATCAGCGAAGAAGTCACCACTTATTTTCCCGACGACCAATGTAAAATCCATCTCCTCGTCTGGGGAATCACCGTCGCCCAGCATGCCGCAATCAGTGAATTGCGGGAAAACATTTTCGAGCTTCAGCCCTATCTACTCCAAAACGGAATCGCACACGCGGTTGCGCATCCGTTTTACCGAGTCAATGACCGCCTTGGTGCCTCCCATATCCGACGGCTGGCGAAAATCTTCCGGCATTTTGAGGGAATTAACGGATTGCGAAATGAATTGCTGAGCCAGACTGCGCAATGGGTTTTCGCCCGGCTTCCCGACAATCCGGAGTTGGGACCGAAATTTGTTCTGACGGCGGGTTCGGACGATCACGGCGGAATATTTCCCGGTAGCGCCTGGACAGAAACGGCACAAGTGACTACATGGCAGGAGTTTCTGGCCCTGGTCAAAAAGGGTAAATGCGTTGGCCGGGGAAAATCTGGGACGCCGCTCGTGCTGTCACACAGTCTGTACAACACGGTTTACCAATTCGCGAAGGACAAGTTTTCGTCGCAGGTGAGCCCCCATGCCGCTTTTTTGGAAAAAGCCGTATCGCGGTTCATGGAGGGTGAAGACCCGACTCGGTTCACGCTGATGGAGAAAATCAACTTCATCGCGCAGGGAGTTCTCTCCGGAAAGGTTTTCGAGCTGGCTCGCCCTGGCAACGCGTCGATCTGGAAGGAATACAGCGACTATTTCACCCAGCAAAACCTTCACGAAACACTCGCGAGAGAGACCGCCGGGGTGGCCGAACCGGAGCGCCGTGCATTTCTCATTGCAAATCTTTTTGGCAACCAGCTTCTGTACCGATTCTTTTTAAAACTGGTCCGGCACCTTTCCTCCGGCAACCTCGCCGAAAGCGTCGGCAGCATCGCGGGCATGGTGCCCATGGCTCTGTTGCTGAGCCCGTATTGGTATGCCTTCCGCAGTCATTCGCCTTCCAGGGACTGGCTCCGGCGGATGTGTCGAGAACTGGGCGGTGCGGTACCCGACTTTCTGCACAATCGAAAACGGGCGTGGTTTACGGATACCTTGGAAGACGTCAACGGCGTGGCGAACACCATTCGTCGGATGACAGCCGCGGGAGTCGCCAAGGGAGCGGATTTGCTCGTCATAACCTCGCGTTCGGAAATCACCATCACAGACATCCCGATTAAAAATTTCGAGCCAATCGGTGAGTTCGAACTGCCCGAATACGAGCTCCAGAAACTCAGCTTCCCGCCCATCCTCCACATGCTGGATTTCATTCAGCGAGAGAAGTTTACGGAGCTGATCATTTCCACACCCGGACCCGTCGGCGTCACGGCAATGATTGCCGGTAAAATGCTCGGTCTGCGGACGGTAGGCATCTACCACACCGATTTCCCGCAGTACATCCGCATCCTCACTGATGATAGCTTTCTGGAGTCACTGGCCTGGGGTTACATGCACTGGTTCTACACCCAGTTCGATGTGATTTTTGTGAATTCCGAACATTACCGGCAGGCATGGATGGAACGCGGTATCGATTCGGACAAGCTAAAAATTCTCCCACGCGGACTCGACACAACCCTCTTCAATCCGTCCCATCGCGACCCCGCTTTCTGGGAAAAATATGGCAAGCGAACCGACGAAACTGGCCTCCTTTACGTAGGACGCGTTTCCCGGGAAAAAGATCTCGAAATCTTCATGCGAGCGTGTGAGCGGCTGGCCTCGTCAGGCGCGAAAATCCGTCCCCTCATCGTAGGCAATGGTCCTTTTCTGGAGGAAATGAAGCGACTGCTGCCAAATGGCTGCTACACCGGTTATCTGGCGGGCTACGAACTGGCACGAGCCTATGCATCCGCGGATATTTTTGTCTTCCCAAGCACGACAGATACGTTCGGCAACGTCATCCTCGAGGCCCAAGCCGCCGGGTTGCCTTGCGTTGTGTCCGACACCGGGGGTCCGCGCGAATTGATCCATCACGGCGAAGACGGCTTCGTTACTAGGTCTCTCGATGTCACCGACTTTTCCGCCGCCATTCAAAGGCTGATTGCCGATCCCGAATTACGCCGCCAAATGGGGGTCAATGCCCGCGCGCGTGTTGGAGAGCGCGATTGGACCCGGGCATTCGAAAAGTTTTGGGGAATGAGCGAGGAGTAAGGCTCCGCCTTGCCCTTCCTCTAAGGGACATCGCGGTCCGCTCAGAGCAAGAGCAAGAAGTAAGACAAAACCTCACACCGGGCGTCGCACAGAGTCAGAATAATCTTCGCTTAGAGACTTGGTTTTATTTGATGGTAACTCCCCCCAAGTCCGGCGCCACCGCTCCATTTCCTGTTTCCCATCATCCGTGATACTGTCGCGCAGCTCATCCGCGGCCCCACGATTTTGAACAAGCCAAGATCCAGCCACAATCCCGCCCACCGGAAGTCCACCAAAAAACAGCCATCCTGGCTCCGCCGCGGATTCCTCATCGCCAGCGTCTTGGCTGCGGCTGTAGTCATCGCCATTTGCACGGTTTACGCCATTCGTGCCTCGATGCTGGACATCAAGGATGTCGGCCAGATTCCGCAACGCTCCTTCGTTTTCGACGTCAATGGCAACGCCTACAGCCGTCTCTATGGCCAAAACCGGGTTCTGGTCAAAATCGACGATGTCTCCCCAAACTTCATCGACGCCCTTCTGGCGCGTGAAGATTCGCGTTTTTATCAACATGGCGGCGTAGACATTTTCGGCATTGGACGCGCCATCATCCGCAATACTTTGCGAGGCTCTTTTCGGGAAGGTGCCAGCACGATCACCCAACAACTCGCCCGCAATTCCTTCGATCTCGGTGGACGCACCATCGACCGCAAAATCCTCGAGGCCTTCGTCGCTTTCCGCATTGAGCACTCATTCACCAAACGGCAAATTCTCGAGCATTACACCAACCGCATTTATTACGGCTCCGGCTTTTACGGCCTCGAAATCGCCACACAGGCCTACTTTGGCAAGCCTTGCAAAAATCTCACCCTCGGCGAAGCCGCGATGATGGCCGGCTTGATTCGAAGTCCAAACCGCTTTTCGCCCTTCAAAAATCTCAAAGGAGCAAAGAACGAGCGGGATACCGTGCTCGCCCGCATGGTCGAGCTCGGCAAAATTTCCCAATCTGACGCCGATGCGGCGCGCCAGGCGCCCATTCATGTCGCCAAAAATCGGCCAACCGTCGTCCAGGAAAACTACGTGATGGATGCTGTCGACGCGGAACTCCAAAACCTGCTCACGCAGGACCAGATCGACGCGGGAGGAATGAAAATTTACACGACGATCGACCCAAAACTCCAATCTGCCGCCGAAAAGGCCCTGGACGATCACCTCACCAGCATCGAATCCCGCCCCAACTATCCGCATCCGAGAAAAGCAGCCGCTCCGTCGCAGCCGAACCAGGGCCAATCGACCAATTACCTCCAGGGCGCGGTTGTCATCATCGACAATCGCAGTGGTGGTATTTGCGCCCTCGTCGGTGGGCGCGACCGCCGCTCCCCGAGCGATTTTAATCGATCCCTCTTTGCGAAACGGCAGGTCGGTTCCGCCATCAAACCCTTCGTGTATGCCGCCGCTTACGCCAATGGCCTGTTTCCAGGCTCCAGTGTTAGCGATGAACCAATCCACCCCGGCGAAGTTCCCGAAGCGCCTAACTGGAGCCCTGCAAATTCCGACGGAACCAACCGGGGCTTTCTCCCTGCCAAGGACGGCCTTGTCTTGTCTCGAAACACCATGACCGTTCGGGTCGGCGAATTTGCTTCCATCAAAAATGTCCGCGAGCTCGCCAGTAAATCCGGTCTGGGCGATATCCCGAACTACCCGTCATCCTTTCTGGGCGCATTCGAAGAAACGCCACGCGACCTCACTGCCTCCTACACCATTTTTGCCAACCAGGGCAAACGTCGTCAGACCTACCTCATTGAGCGCATCGACGACAGAAGCGGCGTCCCGATCTATCGCGCAGCCCATATCGAGACACAGCCCCTTGACCCCGGCGTCGCGTGGCTGACCACCAGCGCCATGCGAGAAGTCTTTACTCGCGGGACAGCAGCAAGCGCCAGGTCCCTGGGATTCACCGGCGTTGCTGCGGGCAAAACCGGCACCACAAACGATTTCAAGGATGCCTGGTTCCTCGGTTTCACGAAATCGCTTACCTGCGGTGTATGGGTCGGTCTGGATAAACCGGAACCCATTTTCCGCGGCGGGTACGGCGCGACACTGGCTCTCCCTGTCTGGACGAAAATCATGAAAACGGCTGACTCCACGCAGTACCCAACGGCGCCGTTCCAACCCGGCGTCTCTTTGCGGAAAACACTTTTGTGCTCCGTCTCCAACGCCCAGGCGACAACAGCTTGTCAGACCGCCGACACGGCATACGCGGTCGACCTCCCCGTTTCTGTGCTACCCAAGAATTTGTGTTCCATCCATCGAGGCTCACTCGCCGGCCCAGAAATGACTTTGGACCAAAAGGAGGAAGAAGACTCCCGTCCGCCGCTCCCCGTCCGGGTCCTCGACAGCTTCCTCAACCTCTTCCGAAAGAGAAAATAATCTTACTCCTACTCCTGCTCATAAATCGCAATCCTCTTCTCTCCTTCCATTCCCCTTCGTCTTGGTCTCGCTCTGATGCCAAAACGCGTCCGGCATCCGGAAAACGGCCCTTCGCAGCACCACGGTCCATACCGTTTTCCCAACTGATCTCCGCGATCACATCCCTTCCCACCTCACGCGGAGCACCGGGCCTCTTTCCCTTTTGACTACTTACGTATATTTCTTGTCCAAGTGAGCGCCCTGGTAACTATCGGAAAAACGTTGATCGACCGAATCAACACCATCACACCCGCATGGCATCGCGCCGTCAACCGCACCGTCGCTCTCTCGCGAAAAGCCCTCAAAAAACCGCGGGCGGTCTCCGAAAACAGCAATCTCCTCCCTCTCATGATCAAGGTGCTCGCCGCGTTCACCAAGATCGACGGCGAAATCCAGGAGGACGAAGTGGATTCATCGCTTGGATTTCTTCGATATGACTACCCAGAAGCGGTCTATTCCGAACTCCGCCGTCTCTTCCGCCAGGCTCTGAACGAGCAGCAGGATCTCTCGGGCATGGCGCAAAAACTGGCCACCGATCTCCCGGCCGATCGCAAAATTCTCCTCGGGGTGCAGCTGTACGACCTGATTTCCAAAGCCGGACTGAGGCAGGAGCAGGTCATCGCCTACTACACGTTCATGTCACAGCTCGGCATGGCAACCCAGGCAATCGACATTGTCTACCAGCTCAATGCTTCCGACACCACTGACACTACCATTTACGAAAAAGGCGCCTCGCCGCTCGAGTCGCTGAGCTTTGGCCCCGCCGATCCATCCGACGTCATTCTCCACGAGCTCACAGGTGACGAACGCCTCATGGCCTACCGTTACCACGACCTCATCATTCTCAAGAATCAGGCCGCCAAACCCATCGTCGTCCGTGGCCAACAACTGGCTCCCGGTCAGTTCTGCCGCATTTACCCGGGACAACGCATCATCGTTGATGAAGTCGTCATCACCCAGCAGGACCTTGTTGCCTATTTTAACGCAAAAAAGAATGTCTCCATCCCGATCGTTTACGTTCATGTCCGCGCCGAGGATGAAGTGGAGATCGATCGAACAAAAAGCCGCGACACGGATCTCGAAGTGCGTTTCGGCCTCAAAGTTCAGGTGAACGTCATCAATACGGTTGACGGCTCACTCAACGACGTCGACCTGGCAGAAGGCGCCACGTTGGAGGCTCACCTCGAAGATAAAATCGTCTTTGCCAACGGCAACGAACTTGAGCTCCTGGACCTTCGCCGTCGCGCCCGCGCCATGGGCGGCCGGTTTCACCTGCAAGCCCAAAAATCCGAGTATCTCGTTTCCAACAACCCTGCTCTTCTCGACGAAGACGACATTCTGCTCAGCCCTGGTGCAGGCGGCGAAGTTCTCCTTAAGATTTTCTGCGATTACGATAAGCGTGTTGGTCAGGTTCTCATCCTGCAAGCCGATCGCCCCATCCTGGTCGGAGATCATCCCATCCGCCACAGCGCCAATCTCCGCGACGGCGACACCATTCGGATCGATACTGGTCAAATTCTCCGCTGCGACTTCTCCGAACGCATCATCGAAGAAGAGAGAAACATTATCCGCCAGCTCGAGGTGCAGGATCTCAATCACCGGTTCCGTGCCAGCGAAACCGCCATCGATGGCATCTCATTTTCCATTCAGCGCGGCGAAATGGTCTGTGTCATGGGCGCCAGCGGCAGCGGCAAAAGCACCCTCATGCGGATCCTCGCCGGCCGTCTTCAGCCGCAAAGCGGCCAGGTTCTGCTCAATGGCCAGCATTTCTATCAAAATCTCGAGTCTCTCAAAAACTATGTCGCTTACATCCCGCAGGATGACGCGTTTGACGATCATCTAACTATTGCCGAGAATCTCGATTTTGCGGCAGCGATTAGAAGTCCGCACCTTTCCCCTCGGGACCGAGAACGTCGCATAGACGCAAAACTGATAGAACTCGGTCTCGCCGAACGACGTGATTCCATCGTCGGAAGCTCCCAGCGTAAGCTTCTTTCCGGCGGCGAACGCAAGCGTCTCAACATCGGCCTGGACATGATTAGCAATGCCGATGTCTATCTTTTCGACGAACCAACCTCAGGTCTTTCCTCGAAAGATTCCGAACACGTCATCGACATCATCAGAGGCATGGCACACAACAAGATTGTGCTCGTGACGCTTCACCAGCCCACCTCGAAAATTTTCATGATGTTCAACAAGGCTATGCTGCTCGACAAGGGTGGACGCCTCGTCTTCTTCGGCACTCCGCAGGAAATGCTGCAATACTTCGCCCGCGCCGAACACCAGCAGCAATTTGGCGCCGAATTGGGTGGCTGCCCCTCCTGCGGCACCACGCGGCCTGAGTTCATCTTTGACGTGCTGGAAACTCCGCTCCGCGACCTCAGCGGCGATATTATTTACGAGGAGAATAGCCGTGGCCAACTTGTCGCTGCCCGGCGCTATTCGCCCGACTACTGGCGCGACAAATACGAAAGCCATCGCCTCTTCCAGGACATGCGCCAGGTGTCCGTTAAACGCGAGCCCGCTCCGCCCCTACCGCATACTTACAAGCCGCGTCGCTTCCGTCGTTTCGGCGAGGAATGGACGCAATTCAGAACGCTGCTTGCCCGTGCTTTCAAAAGCAAGTTGCGCAATCGCGCCAACCTCGTCATCACGACCGTGGTCTCACCGTTGCTGGCCGTTTTGGTCGGCTTCGTCCTGAAATATAGCGAAGCCGAAAACTATGACTTCGCGTCTGCTTATCACATTCCGACTTATCTATTCGTCGCCCTGATTGTCGCGATGTTTCTGGGGCTCACCAACAGCGCCGATGACATCATTCGCGATCGCACAGTACTCCAGCGGGAGCGCAACCTCAATGTCCACATCGGCTATTACGTCTGGGCCAAAGCACTGACACTGGCCCTTTTCGGCCTTATTCAATGCGTCCTGTTTTTACTGATCGGCAATGCAATCCTCGAGATCCGCGGCATGTTTTGGTGGCATTTGATCTGGATGGGAACAACTAGTTTTTGGGGTATCGCCATGGGCCTTGTCGTTTCGTCATTTGTTAATGACGCCAAAACCGCCGCCAACATTGTCCCGATGATCTTGATCCCGCAGATGATTCTGGGGGGCGCCCTCATCAAATACGAAGAGATGAATCGCAACCTCGATTTCGTTTACACGATCAATCGCTGGTTTTCCCAACACAAAGACAACGAAGGGGCGCAGGACCGGAGCAAGCTCAAAGTGCCTTTCATCTGCCAGTTCATGCCGCTCCGCTGGTCCTACGAAGCCATGGTCGTCGCGCAGGAGAAACTCAACCGATTTACCCGGCGGCAGGAGCTTCTCAACGATCTCATTCGCCCCCTTCGAGACAAAGATAAGCGACTACGCACGGACGCAGATGTCGCACGCCTCAACGAGCTGAAGGACGCCCTCGCCGCGTTAAGCAGCATCGTGGCGCGCACCCCCGGCGCCATCGATGAACAGCTTCGCCTGATCGACCAGGTCATCATCAGCAAGCACTCCCCGCAAGATCAGACCGAAGGCCATGAAGGCAACTTTTCCGCCGAACAAATTTATGTGAACCAGAAAATCGTCGATCTGGTCTCCAAAGCCGAAACTGAGCAAGCCGACTACCGCCGCACCGACCAGAACGGCACACGCGTTCTCATCAACGTTTTTTTCGGCCCCGTCCAGCGGCATTTTGGACGAAATTTCTCCGTTTTCGTCGTAAACGCTTTCGTCCTCCATGCCACATCCATCGCGCTGCTAATCGTTCTTTATATTTCCCTTCGCAGTCAGCTCAGAATTCGAAGGAGCTGAAAGCTGCCCGAATCTTGATTCTCGACTTGCGTCATTGGCTTGGGCGTGGCGCTCAGGTTCGAATGTGGCCTTTTTCACTCGGCGTCGGTTTTTAGTCAGCTTCCGGAATCGTTTTGTCCACGAGCGAATAACACTGCGGAGGCTTTATTACATGGCATCAAATCTGCTGAACGCGGAAGCGCGCACTGCCATGCAAATCCCCACTCATAATGATTGAATCGTCGCACCTAAGTCCGCGACTCAAAGAGATCTTTCGTGCGCTTAAGACTCTAGATGACGAATCAATTGGCCACTTCAGCCAATTGTTAACTTCTTCGCGCGTGTCAATTGCCTTTTTTAAAACAGCCATTCATGAAACTTAAACCGGTCAATTTCCTTCTTCGTTCACTTGGCGCACTAGCTCTTTCGACAACCCTACTCGTTTCTGACATTGCCGCGCACGCTCGTGAAAATGTGCTGAGCACACTCCCGGCCAAAGAAATACTCCAGAAGCTGGTTCAGGAAGCACACGCGAAGTTCCTCGACGAAAAGGGAGGCAAGAATGCGGATTACATTCCCTATCTTGCTTCCGTGCCTTCCGACCTGTTCGGTGTCGCAATCGCAACCGTCGATGGGCAGATTTTCACCGCAGGAGACGTGGACTATGGGTTTGCCATCGAGTCGGTTTCCAAACCCTTTACCCTATGCCTCATCTTGCAGGAGCTGGGAGAGGATGCGGTGGTTGAAAAGATCGGCGTGGAGCCGACTGGCATGCCGTTTAATTCGGTCATCGCCGTTGAGCAGCTCAAGGCCCGTGCGGTTAACCCGCTGGTCAATGCCGGTGCAATCGCCGCGGTCAGCCTGGTAACGGCTTCGAGTCCAGAAGAACGCTGGACAAAAATCTTGGATTACTACAGCAAGTTCGCCGGTGAAAAGTTGCCGTTGAACAATGAAGTCTATCAATCCGAAGCGGCGACCAATCAGCACAACCGCGGCATTGCCGAACTGCTGGCTAGTTATAATAGGCTCTATAGCGATCCGCTTGAAGCCTGCGACGTTTACACCAAGCAATGCTCTGTTAATGTAACCGCAAAACAACTAGCTATAATGGGAGCCACTCTCGCCAATGGTGGAGTCAATCCAGTGACGAAAGAGCGCTGCATTGAAAAGAAATACGTCCCGAAGGTACTTTCCGCCATGCTAACTGCTGGGTTCTACGACGAGGCAGGCCAATGGTCATGGGAAACGGGTCTTCCAGCCAAGACCGGCGTCGGCGGTGGCATCGTTGCCGTTGTCCCAGGGAAATTCGCAATCGTCGGCTTCGCGCCTCCCCTTAACGCAGCCGGCAACAGCGTGCGAGGCGCAAAAGCCATCGAGTACATCGCCCAGGAGCTCAACTTGAATCTCTTCGGCTCCGGTAAATAAGACGATCACCTAAGGGAACGCTATGAAATCAAAGACGGTCCTCGCGAAGTCCATAGCGGCGACACCGGCGATGTCTTCCGCCTCCAAATGGCGATTTTCTAACACGGACACCGCTATTCGAACAAACCAGCAAATCAAAAATTCAAAAATCGAAAATCCAGAACGGAGCGAAGCAACATAGCTGCTCAATTCTTTAGAACAGCCAAACTCAGCAATAGAAAATCCAGAATCGAAAATTCCTAGGGCTCAGTCTCCAATTACCTTCACCAGCACCCGTTTCCGGCGTTTCCCGTCGAACTCGCCGTAGAAAATTTGTTCCCATGGACCAAAATCCAGCTTCCCACCCGTCACCGCGACAACAACTTCCCGCCCCATGATGGTCCGCTTCAAGT
>DATDBU010000125.1:0-10949 GCA_036524675.1 Chthoniobacterales bacterium
CCGCACGCCGGCATGACCGCGGAGGTAATCGACAAGCAGATCCATCAGCGCAGGCACGGAATTCCACACCGTCACGCCATGCCGAATGATCAGATCGGCCCAATGCGAGGGATCGCGCGTGCCCTCCGCCTCGGGAAGCACAATGGCCGCACCGACCGCAAGCGCTCCAAAGATGTCATACACCGAAAGATCGAAACTCAGCGAGGAAAGCGCCAGCACGCGGTCTTCTTTTCCGATCCCAAAGCGCGAATTGATATCTAGAATCGTGTTGACCGCACCCCGATGGTCGATCATCACACCCTTTGGCTCGCCGGTGGAGCCCGAGGTGTAGATGACATAAGCGAGATCCTCAGGACGAATATTCCGGGAAGGCCTCTCGGAGGGCGAAGCCCGCAGCTCCTCTTGACTCAACGCAAGAGCTTTCACACCCTCGGGCCATTGGATATTGCCTATATGCCGACCTTGGGTCAAAGCAATGGTGACCTCACCATGCCTAAGAAGCTTCTGCAACCGTTGGGCAGGAAGCCCCGCTTCAATGGGAAGATACGCGGCGCCCGCCTTCAAAATGCCCAGGACCGCCACAATTTGCTCCCAACCCTTCTCCATCACCACCGCAACCAGTGCGTTCGACCGGGCACCATGACTCTTAAGCCAGCAGGCAAGCCGGTTCGAGAGTTCTTCAAGTTCGCGATAGGTCATTAATCCCGAAGAGCTGATGAGGGCCGGCTGATCAGGAGAGCTGGCCGCCTGATCCATGAATAACTCATGGAGAAGCTGATGCGAAACTGCGACGCCGGTGTCGTTGACAGACGCAAACCTCTCGGCCTGATCGGAAGGAATCAACCGGCGTGCCGTATCGCTCCAGGCTTCAGCCCAGGCCGCATCGTCGCCCGCCAGCCCGGCCACATGCTCGGAAAACGCCTTGAACATCGCGTCGAGCATACCCTCTGGAAACAACACCTCTGCCGCGTCCCATGATAGTTTCAAGCCACCGTCAACTTCATAGACAATACAATCAAGCCAGACTTGAGGAGTCTGAGAAAGGCCGAAAACGCACTCACCCAACCAGTCGAGTGCATTGGCGTAATTCGAGCCAGCACCGCTCCAGAGCAAGCTTGTGAAGACAACGGGCGTGCCCGTCCAGTTCATGTAACCAGTTTGACGGGCAAGCTCGCGCTGCACTTCAATTCCGCTAAACTGACGGTGATCGAGATCCCTCCAGAGCTGGCTTTGCAAGCGGAGGGCACGCTCTCTAAAGGTCGCAGTTTCCGAGGGCTCCTTGACTTCCAGAAGGGTAATCGATGTGAAGTCGCCTACGACGTCATTGACCTGAGAGTGCAGCGGCTCGCGATTGAATAGCGGAATATTGAGAGTAAACATCGGTTCCTCACTCCAACGGCGCAAGACGTCTGAGTAGGCAGTGAGAAGGGCCGCCGACGGCGTAAGATTGGCCTTTCTGGCGAACCGGCGCACGGAAAACCAGTCCTCTGCCGTCAGACTCACTGTTCGCCGTTTGACCTGTGGCCGCCTTAACGTTGAGATATCTGCCTTGATTGAAAGGCGCGGTCCGGAGGGAAGCTCATTCAGGCGCTTCTTCCAGTACTCACGGGCGCGTTGAACCGGGGCTGCATCCCTCTGCCTTTCCTGGGCTACGACATAGTCGCGAAACGTAACTCTTAGCAGCGGCAGCGTCGTTTGAGGCTTTTCGTAGAACTTTCTCCACTCCGAAAAGATGATGGAGCTGCTCCAGCCGTCGGTAAAAATTATGTCGAAACTCATGAAGAGGCGGGCACCGCCGTCGTCAAACTGGGCAACGCGAATCTCAAAAGGCGGCCATTGACCGGCGCTCCGTTCTCTGTGAGACATGCGACTCCGTGCTGCCTCTAATTCCTTCTCCACTTCAGATCGGAGTCGACCGCGGAGATCGCTGACTTCAATTCGATAAATCGGCGCTTCTTCCAACACATGGATCAATCCGTCGCTCGTTACGATGGCGTGGAGCATGTCGTGCCGCTCGATCAGCTTCTGCCAAGCCGCCTCAAGCCTCCCGACATCCAGTTCATGGCAGTCGATTTCGAAATATGCGTTCGGAATATTGCCGGCCTGAAGAGAGCTATCTTGCCCGACCCAGTAGGCAGCCTGAAGTTCCGTCATCGGAAACGCCGCGTTTCGTTGCTCGGGGTCCGGAACAATCGGTTCAAAGCCGCTCGCCGGTCCCTCGAAGGACGAAGTGCCTCCCGGGTCATCGCGGGGGTGCTCCTGCGCCCCGCCAAGGCGGAACGCGAGCTCGGAGACAATCGGGGACTCGAAGATCGTTCGGACCGGCAACTCTACCCCCAGCGCGCCGTGCACTCTGCTGGCAAGCCGCACGGCGAGCAGCGAGTGCCCGCCAAGGGCAAAGAAGTTGTCGTCGATCCCCACCTTCGGCGCATCGAGCACGTCGCAAAAGAGCTCGCACAGGATCTCCTCCTGCGGGGTGCGCGGCCCCCGCGAGCCTTCTTCAGGCGCAAACTCCGGGGCGGGCAGCGCTTTGCGGTCCAGCTTGCCGTTGGGCGTCAGCGGCAGACTCTCGAGCAGCACGATGGCGGCCGGCACCATGTAATCAGGCAAGCGTTCCTTGAGAAAGCCACGCAGTTGCGGCACAAGTTCATGCCTAGCTCTACCGCGTAAAGGACGGTTTGCGTATTCCTGCAATGAATGCAGGTTGCCCCTGCCATTAGGAAATTGTGTTCTGCCGATCTGCTCGTGGGACCTTTGGCTAAAGACCACTTGGTAGTTTCCGCGGCGATCATGCGCGGCCCAGCTCAGCTGAAGATCGTAATCAGTCGCAGCAGCCACTTGCTCCAGGTGCTCGATAGTAACTCCAACCGTTTTGACTGTTGCGATGCACTCTTTGAGTTCACCAACCGTCTGAGTTTCCTGGGCCCGAGATAAAATTTCTAACAATTGCTTTTCCTCATCTAAACGATGGTTCGGTACCCCACTGATCGCCAGGCACTCAGGACGGTTCTGGCGCAAGGTCTCCTCAATCCAGGCTAAGCTCAGCCCCTCACCTTCCCAGTCGTGCCATTCCTCGAGCGCAAGCTTGCGGCTCGACTCATCGATATGCAGGACCACTTGGTAGCGAAACTTTGTCAATTCGTTCAGACTTGTCCCGCGCTTGGGCAATATCTCCACCTGCCCGATCTGCGGCAAACTCTGCTGAAGAGCGTAAAAAAAGGCTGGCTCAATCAAGAGCTCTTCTTCCTGTCGTTGTCCCGACGCGATCCGGCACCGTAACTCACCGATTGTTACTTCGGCCTTGGCTCGGTGCCACTGCACCCAGGTCTGGAAAGTTTCGTGCAACGGTAAACTGCGGATGTCGCCCAAGAAAAGATGACCTCGTGGACGGACTACTTTGAGCGCCTTTTCTATCACCGCTTTCAAGTATTCAATGTTCGGAAAATATTGGACCACAGAGTTGAGCACCACCGCGTCAAACTCTTGCTCCTTCCGACCGGCGAAGTTATCCGCGCTGCGCCGAGCCAACTCCAGTTCCGTCGTTCGGGTGTCCAACAGGTGCAGATGCCGACGCACGTAATCGAGGGCGTTTGCGGAAATGTCGGAGGCGAAATAACGCTGACAGCCATGGGCTATTTGGAACAGGATCATCCCTGTGCCACAGCCGATCTCCAATACCTGCCGCGCGCCGAAACTTCTAATCCGGTCCACAGCGTCTTCGAGCCATTCGCGCATCTCAGTTTCCGGAATGGGTTGTCCGGTGTATGTACTGATCCAGCCTTGGGTGTTGAAGGTCGGATCTGGCAAAGTTTGAGCAGACTTGCTGTAAGCCTGTTCGTCCCAAACTTCTCTCCACTCTTCGATCCATTGCTTCTCTGCCTCTTCAGTGAGTGGTGCTTGCGAGACTGCATTCTGCTCTCTGGCCACCACATAGCCCACCAGGCGCCTGTCTCCGGGGCGATCCTCTCGAGCAATCACGGCGGCCTGGGCCACGGCGGGATGACGGGTCAGGGCGGTCTCGATCTCCCCTGGCTCAATGCGGAAGCCGCGGAGTTTGACTTGGTGGTCGGTACGGCCCAAAAACTCGATCCTCCCGTCAGCCCGGTAACGTGCCAGATCGCCCGTGCGATACAGGCGCCCGCCTCCCTGGGCTCCGAATGGGTCGCAAACGAATCTCTCCGCCGTGAGCTCCGGGCGGTTGTGATATCCCCGCGCCACGCTCTCCCCGCCGATATAGAGCTCCCCGGGCACTCCCACCGGAAGCGGCTGGCGGTGCTCATCGAGGATATAGAAGCTTGTGTTGGCTATCGGTCCGCCTACCACCACCGGCTTGCCCGCCTCCACTGGGCTTACCGCCGACCAAATCGTCGTCTCTGTGGGCCCATACATGTTCCAGAGCGATCCGCAGCGCTTGAGCAGTTCGCCAGCCAGTTCCTGCGTCCAGGCCTCTCCCCCGCACAGCACTTTCAGCCTCCCGTCTCCCTCCCAGCCCGCCTCCAAGAGCATCTTCCAGCTCGCCGGCGTCGCCTGCATCACGCTGGCCCCGCTCCTCTCAAGTAACTCCCTCAACTTGCCCCCGTCCCGTGCCATCTCGCTGCTCGCAATCACCACCCGAGCCCCAACCATGAGAGGTAAAAACAACTCCAGCCCCGCGATGTCAAACGCCAGCGTCGTCACCGCCAGGATCACCTCCTGCGCCCCCATCCCGGGCTCCCTCTCCATCGAAGTGAGGAAGTTCACCAGCGCCCTGTGACTGATCTCCACCCCCTTGGGCTCGCCTGTCGATCCCGAGGTGTAGAGCACGTAAACGAGGTTCTCCGCACTCCTTTCTTCACGCCCGGGCAGCGCCTCGCTCTCGAGCTCGCCAAGCTCCTCATAGCACACCACCCCGGCGATCCCCTCGAGCAGTTCTCCCTTGAGGCTCTGCTGGCTTAAAATCACCCCAGGCTGCGCGTCCTGAATGATGTGGGCGAGCCGCTCCCTCGGATAGCTCGGGTCCAAGGGCACATACGCCCCACCGGCTTTCATGATCCCCAAAACCCCCACGAGCATCTCCACCGAGCGCTCCATGCAGAGGCCCACAAGCCCCTCCGGCTCCACTCCAAGCCCCCTCAGCTTGCCCGCCACCTCTGAGCTCCTTGCATCAAGCTCGCCATAGCTCAACTGCCGGCCCTCGCACTCCACGGCAACCGCTCCAGGCGTGCGTGCCACCTGTTCTGCAAAGAGCTCGTCAAAGCTCTTCCCCCGCGCATACTCCGCCCCCGTCTCGTTCCATTCGACCAGCAACTGACGACGCTCTCTTTCACTGAGCAGGGGCAGATCTGACAGCCGGCACTCCGGGTTGTCGAGGATCGCGTCCAGCAGAGCCCGGAACTGCGCTGCTATTCGCTGGATGGTCGCGTCGTCGAAGAGGGCGGTGCTGTAGTCGAAGTAGCAGACCAGCTCAAGCCCTTCTTCTATGATTCCGAGCGTCAGATCAAAAATGGTCGCCTTGCAGTCCATGGGTACTGGCGTGCGTGTTAAGCCGGGCCATTGCACTTTTGGCACTCGAGGCTCCATGACGACCAAGACTTGGAAAAGGGGATTCGTGTCCGGCGAGCGCGCCAGGCTAAGGTGCTGAACAAGGGCATTAAAGGGCGTCTCGTGGTGCGCATAGGCGCCCAGCGCCGCCTCGCGCACACGAGCAATCAGCTCCACAAACGTGGGATTGCCTGAGAGATCGGTCCGCAGTGCAACGGTATTGACGAGGAATCCGATCAGTCCGCGGGTCTCCACCCGGCTCCGGGTGGCAATAGGGATCCCAATCACGATGTCTTCCTGACCAGTATGCCGGAGCAGCAGCGCCTTGAACACCGCAGTCAGAGTAATGAAAAGCGTGACATTATTCCTTCGGCTGAAATCACGCAGCGAGTTGGTTAGCGATGCCGGCAACTTGATAGTCTCCCGAGCTCCGCGAACTGACCGCCGCGGCCCGCGTGGCCGGTCGATTGGCAGCTCGAGCATCGGCAGCTGGCCTCCCAGACGCCGCTTCCACCAAGCAATATCACTCTCAAGTAACTTACCCTGCAGCCGCTCCCGCTGCCATCGCGCAAAATCTGCGTATTGCGCCGACAGCTCGGGCAGGGGCGACGGCTTGCCGGCGGTGAATGCGGCATAAAGACTCGCAAGCTCGCGCGTGAAGATCGCAATCGACCATCCATCGCACACGATGTGATGAAGCGTGCATGCCAGGACGTGATCGTTCTCGCCCAGGCGCAGCAGTGTGGTTCGAAACAGCGGACCGCGCGAGAGGTCAAACGGCCGTTGTGCTTCTTCGATCAAAACCTGCTGCGCTTTATCATTGTCTCCGGGAACCTCGATTACAGGCAGCGTCCATGCTTCGTCGGGAACGATGAGCTGCACGGCGCTGCCGTTCTGCGCGGGAAAGATCGTGCGCAGCGCCTCGTGGCGGCGGCGAATTTCTTGAATCGCCCGTTCGACCGCGGCAACGTCGAGCCGACCGACCGAGCGCGTCGCAAAAGCGACGTTGTAGGCGGGCGTGTCCGGGTGGAATTGTTCCAGGAACCAGAGCCGTTCCTGCCCAAACGACATCGGCGCGACACGGTTGCTTGGAGGGATAATCTCCGGACCGCTGCTGCGTGTGCCGCGGACGGCTATCTCGTCAAAGTGCCTCACAGGCCGCACTCGCATCTGCGGCGAGAAATTGCGCAACGGCTTCAATAGTTGGGCGTTCCCACAGCAGGGTGGACTCAAGGTCGCGCTGGAGCCAGGCGGCAAGGTCGCCAGTGATGTTGAAGATGACGATTGAATCCAGCCCGAGGCTGGCGAATTGCGCGCGAACTTCCACCTCCGCAGGATTAATTTTTAATTCTTCGGCTAGCTTCGAAATGATGAAACCCTGGATCGCTTCGGCAGTGGGACGGTTCTGTGACGCGGGCTCTAATTCTGAATCGGATTGCACGGCTTCTCCTCGTTAAGGTTGAGTGCTTGCTAAGAAGTTTGCACGGCAGAGGTGCCGCTGCGCCTTGCCGCTGCTTGTTCTCGGAAAAGCTGCTGGCCGGAGCATAAGAACGGCATGGGCTCTTACATCGTGCAGTTCGGCTACAGCGCTGCGAATGGTGTTAACAAGCATCTGGATGCCGGTCGGCGATTGTTCCACGCCCTCCGTCGGCCTTCGCTCCAACTCCGCTGCGATAACCAGGCGCTCTTCGCCTTCCAAGTCCACAGAAAACGCAGCGCAGCAGCCCGGCCGCAGGGCGGGATGGCAATTCTCAACCGTCCGCTCAATGTCCTCGGCACAATGATTCCGCCCGCCGATGATGATGACGTTCTTGAGCCGGCCGGTAAGGAACAACTCGTCCTCGCGCACAAAACCGAGATCGCCTGTGCGCAGAAACGGCCCTTCGTCCGTATCGGCGAGTCGCGCACCAAATACGCGCTCGCTTTCCTCCGGCCGATCATGATAGCCACGGGCGACGCTTTCGCTGGCAATCCAAATTTCGCCAACCTCTTCGGGCTCGCAGCGAACGCAGCGCTCCGGATCGACAATAAGGACCCTCGCTCCGTGCGTTGCGCTCCCACAGCTAACCATCTTCCGGCTGTCGCTCTCAACCGGCGCGACGCGGCCCGAGCTGAGCGCCGTTGCGCTCACGGAGCAGACGGCGGGTCGCGCGCCCTTTACGCCGCCGGTGACAAACAACGTAGATTCCGCAAGCCCGTAGCAAGGGTGAAAAGCTTCCGGTCGAAAGCCGCTCGGAGCGAACGCATCGGCAAAGCGCTCAAGCGTCTCTTGCCGGACCGGTTCGGCGCCTACGAAAGCGACCTCCCAACTGCTCAAATCAAGCCGAGCGCGCTGTTCCGGCGTCGTCTTTCGCACGCAGAGGTCGAACGCGAAATTCGGTCCGCCGCTGGTCGTCGCGCCCTCGCGCGCAATCGCCTTCAGCCAATTGAGGGGACACATCAGGAAGGAGGCTGGCGACATCAGCGTCACCGGAAAACCGCCGAACAGCGGTTGAACCACGCCGCCGATCAGGCCCATGTCATGATAGGGAGGCAGCCAGATAACGCCGCGGCTCCGCGGCGAGTGTCCGAACGCGTGATGAATGACGACAGAGTTCCGAACAAGATTGTGGTGCGTTACAAGGACGCCTTTGGGCGATGCGGTGGAGCCGGAGGTATATTGAACGAGGGCTAGCGCATCGCGATCGACGTGCGGCTCACACCATTCCGCGGCCTGGCTCTCATCAAGTTCGTCAGTCGCAAGCCACCGGGCCGCGGGCAGAAGCCGCGCCGTGATGGCGGCGGTTCTGATCGCCGCCGTCGCGAGCACCGCAGCCGGTCTTGCATCCGCGACGACCGCCTCGAGTCGGGGCAGCGTCGAACGCAGCCGCGCCGGATGGGGGGGATGAGCGGGAACGGCAGCCGCGCCCGCGCACAACACGCCAAAAAAAGCGGCTACGAAATCCAACCCCGGGGGATAGAGCAGGAGGACGCGGTCACCTTTTCGAACCCCAATTGCGCGTAGCGCCACCGCGATGGTTTGTGCTTTTTCCCGCAACTCAAAGTAGGTGAGGCGCGCGCCGCCATTTGCGCTCGTCTCGTGAAGAAAGCGAAACCCGCAGAGCCGTGGATCGGTCTCGGCGCGAGAAGTGAGCAATTCGATAAGTGTCACGACGTAGTGTCCGGATCTCCGGGGCAGGACACGCTCAGCGCGGGTCCAGCGTCGCCATGATCCCATGGCGCTGTCTCAGGGTCACCAGCGGATGCGGCTCCACGGGATGGCCGGGAACCAACCGCAACCGGTAGTGCTGCGCAACAGTTGCGATGATGAGCTGGCCTTCCATCATTGCGAAATAGTTCCCGAGGCAGACGTGCCTCCCACCGCCAAACGGGAGATACGCATTGCGTGGACGAGTCGCGGACACTTCAGGGGCGAAGCGTTCGGGATCAAACCGGTCGGGATCAGGCCAGTATCGCGGATGCCGATGCATGGTGTATGGACTCACGACCATCGACGCCTTTGCCGTCACACGGCAGCCGCCGAGCATATCTTCCGCCTCCGCCTGGCGAAAAATCGACCATACCGGCGGGTAAAGCCGCAAGGATTCCTCGATCACCATGCGCGTGTATTTCAGCTCGATGAGATGGCGAAAATCCGGCGCGCGACCGCAGAGTACCGCGTCCAGCTCCGCCTTCAAGCGACGCTCGACGTCTGGGTGCGATGCAAGCAGATACCACGTCCAGCCGAGCATAAGTGAGGAGGTCTCGCTTCCAGCAAAGACGAAGGTAACCACCTCGTCGCGCACCTGCCGGTCGTCCAAGCCTTCACCACCTTCATCACGCACGGACAACAGCAGTGACAATAAGTCGAAGCCGCCGCCGGACCGCTGACGTCGCGCGCGGATTGCACTGTAGACGATTTGATCGACCGTTCGGAGCGTTTCTTGAAATCGCGCATTGCGAGATCGCGAGATGCTGAGCGGCGAGCCAAATTGCGTGCAGACGATGCTGCCGATATCCATCATCAGCGGCGTAACGGCTTCACGCAAAGTTTCTGCTTGCTCTTGGAGGTCGCCGCTGAACAGCGCCTCGATGATAATGTCCAATGTCAGACGCGCCATTTCCGAGGCAAGCTCGACCGGCTCGCCCTCTGACATGTGCCGCTGCCAGCGATCAAGCATCTTGAGGGTCGCGCTGGTCACCACCTGGGCGAACCCGGCGATGCGGTGGTGGTGGAAATCCGGTTGCACCATCCGTCGCTGGCGCCGCCAGTAGTCCCCTTCGCTTGCAAGGAGACCATCGCCGAGCACCATCGTCAGCAGCGATCCGCGGGGATAGTTCGCGTTGTTAAGCACATGCCCGATGTGCTCCGGGTCATTGACGAGATACGTCGCCCCGTAAGCTGTTTCATAACGTACAAGGTCGCCGTAGTGTGTTGTGAGATCGAGCAGGAATCCGAGCGGATCGCGTTGCGTGGCGCCAAAATCGAGCTTTGTTGCCGGACCGGGCGGGAGATTCGGGCCGTGGTGGGAGGTAGCGCTCTGGCGCAATTGTGGGTGGTCGAGTTTCATCCCTACGGAGCGGTGTTGGCCGCTGATACGAATGATGTCGAAAGCAGTCAAGAAAGGAATTCGGGAAAGACGATCGTGTTCAGGAGCTCGCAGTCGACTTCGAGAATGCGTTCCCCAACGTCTGACCGCGCTCGCGCAATTCTTTAGCCCTTTGGACGATTCTCCTGTCCGCTGCGGCAATAGCAGGGGTCGGCGCAATCCAATTCGCTTGACCTCCTCCGTGCCCTCGGCTTGCCTCGTGTGCGCTGCGGCGAGAAGCCGTTCAAGCCTCGAATTTCGCCGCGTCATGTTCTCCTTCGATTCGCTGGGACACATCAATGTCGTTGTCCCCGATATCGAAGAGGCGACACGCTTTTATAAAACGCTCTTTGATGCGAGCGTTGAGCAAACCTTCCCGCACTTCAAGAATGTGGGATTCGCGCGGTCGGCCGGTTTTTTGTAGGATCCGGAATCCGTCGATGTGAGCATTCGTTTCCTGAAGATTCCGTTTGGCCGATCGGACGATTTGTTCCTGGAACTATTCACGTTTCACAATCCGGCCGGCCGGCAGGAGATCACGCCCAGGAAGACGAACGACGTCGGCGGGCCGAGGCACGTTTGCCTTCGGGTCACCAACATCGACGAAGTGTTCGCGCATGTGAAATCCGTCGACGGCGTGCACTTGATCAACGATTCGCCCGAGTACCGGCCGTTTTTCATCAGCCCGGTCAAGCCGCGCGCCATCGAACTTCCCGGCGCGGACCCCGACACGGCAGGCGCCAAGGAGGCGATTTGCGAAATCGTCAAAGGGATCCGCTTTTTTTACGCCATCGACCGCTATGGCATCGAGTGGGAGTTCGAAGAAGGACACGCCGACATTGGTACCGGCTGAAGGGAGTC
>DATDBU010000126.1:0-37123 GCA_036524675.1 Chthoniobacterales bacterium
CAATCACCGGCGCCTGGAGGAAATCATCAAGGAAATGCGTTCCCTAAGCCAAAAGTTCCTGCTCGAATCCACCGAAGGTCCCGTCCGCCGCGTCCCGAAAAATCGTCCCAAACCTGCCTTATCTTAGCGCCATTCGGGTCAGGCTGCGGGGCCCTGTGCAAACTTGACTATCCTCAACTGTAAAATCCCGATGCGCCGTTCCGAAATGGCAACGCGCTTCCTCTCGCCTGTCGGAGGGGGCGTGATTTTGCGAACGGGCGCAGCGCGGGGTCGTGGCCAGTCACGATATATTCGACCTCATCGATGCCTTTAACGAGACCCTTGATGAAGGGCCGCCGCTTGATAATCCTTGCGATTGAATTTGGAGTTAGTTTATTCCTATGCATGGGGCAAGAAGATACACAGGGATGGACCTTGCTTGAGCAGGCGATACTCAAACGCCCAAACGGTAACTGCGCCTTTGGCTCTATTCCGACGACTAAACCCATACCCGGTGATAGGCGCCATTGAGGGCTGTGTGTCACATTGCCCCAAACCCAAACCGTTGTGAATGGTGAGATGTCTGCGCCCCAACGGTATCGTTGCAATTTAGCGGGGACCATCTTCAAGAAGCCTCTCTATGTTGGTGTTCTTGGTGTCTCGATGGTGTCAACGGGTGCCGTCACCTGGATTCGCTCGCTGCGAGGAGAGTGGCGAAATACGTGGTGCCGTCGGTTCGTTTGAGCCGGAGGGTTAATATTTCGCCTGCGGCTCTTGTCATCAGTTGCTTCGCATCGGCTGGCTTGCAGCCGCTGACCTGGACACTCTCGATCTCAATGATCGTGTCGCCGGGGGCGAGCTTTGCGTTTGCAGCGGGCGACCCAGGCTCGACGCCAACGATGGTAATCGTTTTCAGGACGGGGTCGGCGTCGCCTTCGACGGAAGCTTTCACCGACATTCCGAGCCAACCCTGGCCGCCGGCATCGGCGGGCAGGGGCGCTAACAGAAGTATCAAGACGAAAATCCGCGCCTGAAAACTGCGGAGCATGGGGGGCGACGTCGGCTAACCGGTTGTGCGCAGGCCAGCGGCAATCGCGTTGATGGAAAGCATCACCTCCGGAAGGAGGCGGTCAGCGGCTTGATGATCGTCGCTGGCCTGGATGTGGCGCCACTTGCGCAAGAGAGTGACTTGCTGGTGATGAAGTACCGTGAGCGCATCGGCGCGGACTGCCAGGGTCTTAAAGAAACGCGGACGGCGGCTGGTGAGGTGCCCCCCCATCACTTCGTTGATCATTTCGCCGGTGAGGATGAATTCATCGCGAATCTTGGCGAAAATTTTCTCACGAACTTCATCGTTGGTGACGAGACTTGAATAAAGAGTCATCAACTCCAGGTTGGCACTGGCGAGATTGGTCTCGACGTTGTTTAGAACAAACCGGAGAAACGGCCACGCTTTCTGCTCCCGAGACAGCCAGACAAAACTTTCTTCATCTTCCGATTTCAGTTGAGAGAGCGCGGTGCCGACGCCGTACCAGCCTGGGAGATAGAATCGTGATTGGTTCCAGGAAAACACCCACGGAATGGCGCGGAGATCGCTGAGTTTGCGTTGTCCGGTGCGCCGTGACGGACGGGAACCGATGCTGCTGCGCTCGAGAGCGTCGATGGGCGTTGCCTGGCTGTAGAACTCCATGAATTCAGGCAGCTTGAGAAAGGCCTGGTAAGTGTCGCGGCTGGCGCGAGCGAGCCGGTTGACGACGCCTTTGAGCGGGCGATTGGGTTCCTTCGTCTGCGCCTGGCGCGCGGTGACGCCCATCACACCTGCGAGCAGGAGCTCGAGGTTATAGGTGGCGGTTCCGAGATTGGCGTATTTTTGGGCGATGGTTTCCCCTTGTTCGGTGACGCGGAGGTCGCCATTGACAGTCCCTTCGGGCAGAGCCTCGAGGAACCGGTGTGTCGGACCCGCACCACGGCTGATCGTGCCCCCGCGACCGTGAAAATACCGGATGCGGACTCCGGCGTCGAAGCCCACGGCTGTGATAGCTTCCTGCGCCATTTGCAATGCCCATTGGCTTGCAAGAATGCCGCCTTCCTTATTTGAATCGCTGTAGCCAACCATTACTTGCTGGACTGGCAACGGATGGCGTGTCGGACGCTGGGCGTGCTGGCGGTAGAGGCTGCGCTTCGTAACCGGGTGCGCGAGGAAGTCCTTCATGATGGTTGGACTCTTTTCGAGGTCCTCGGTCGTTTCGAAAAGCGGAACGACAGGGAGCAGACACGCGAGGCCCTCAGCGGTATTCTCGACGAGACCCGTCTCGCGGCAGAAAAGATACACGATCAGAAGATCGGAAACGGACCGCGTCATCGATACAATCAGGGCGCCGAGGCCGTCCGGACCGTATTTTTGACGATGCTCTGCCAGCACTCGATAACAGGAAAGAACGGCATCCGCTTCCGGGCCGGCGGAAGTCCCAGCCAGGAGAAACGGCCTCGAACTTTGGAGCTCCTGGTTGAGAAATTCGATGCGTTGAGCTTCATCCCAGCCTTTGAGGGAATCACCGGGGAGACCGGCTTTGTTCATGATCTGAGCGAGCGCTTTCTCGTGAAACTCGCTGTTCTGGCGGATGTCGAGAGCACCTGCGTGGAAGCCGAAAACTTCGATCGTCCGCATGATTGGGCGTACTTCCAACCGGGCGAGGCGTTTGGCACCGACGTCGATGAGCGAGGAGTGCAGAATGCGCAGGTCGGCCCGAAGTTCGTGCGAGTAACGGTAGCGATTCGGCGCCTGGTCGAGGTGAGCGTCGTCGGCGAAGGATCGGGCAAGCGGGAGTTTTTGCTGAATGAGTTTTACAAACTGCCGCCAGGGTTCATCGGGATGATGCCGCATGATCGGTTCGGCGACTGTCGGGCCCGTTTCATCGGCGAGGGCGACGATGGCATCCCGCAAAAAGGCGGGTGCTTTGTGGACGTGTTGAGAGAGCGTTAGTTCGTAGGCCGCCTTTTCAAGCTGCCGATCGACGACAGTCAGAGCGGTGATGCGGAGTTCGTCGAGGGATTCACGGGTGACGTTGGCGGTGACGAACGGATGCCCATCCCGATCGCCGCCGACCCATGTGCCGAAATGCAGGAGAGGAAGCGTGCCTTCTCCCTCGAGTTTCGCCGGGTCGAAACCAGCTTCTTTCCAGGAAAACTCCAGGCTGCGGTCGAGACGCGGGAGCACTTCCGGGAAAACGTCCTGCAAATAGTGAGCCATGTTCCTGCGTTCGTCGGCCACTTCGGGTTTTTGACGCGGGATCTCGCCAGTGCGCCATAGGCGCTCAAGAGTAGCCTTAATTTCGTCGCGAATATTTTCGCGCTCGCGCGGCGTCCACATCTGGTTTTCACGCTGGAGGAGGAGCTGATAAAGCGCGCGCAGCTGTTCAATGACCGTGGTGCGTTTCGCTTCGGTCGGATGTGCCGTTAGGACAGGTTCGACTTCGACTTCCCGCAAAATATTTGCCAGATCCTGCTCCGAGATTTGGAGCTGGCGGAGGCGCGAGAACTCATAGCCCCACAATCCGGGTTCAATCGTTGTCCCCTGTTCCGTCTCGCGCCGGCGCCGCATTTGCGAGGCAACATTTTCCTCGACGATGTTTAATAGCTGAAAGGCGATCGAGTAAACCTGCGCCATCCGGGCCGGATAATTGCCATCCTCAACATTCGTGCCTGTCCAGGGGACATAGTTGGCAAGCTCCGTTTCACCGAGATCGACCAGGACCTCCCGGAAACACTCCACGAGGAAGCGAAGGTCACTGTGAATTTTTTCAAACCCGATAGCGGTGAGATCGGATTTTTGGGCGAAATCGGTTTCGGTATTTTCCATGGATGATTCCTGAATCTGAACACGCGGTTGGTGCGGATTCAGGTATGGCATTTCCCGAATTGTAAAGTCAACGCCAGTGGGAATCCGGCGAAGAAAATATTACACGGCTCAAGTGGTTTTACTTGGAGTCGCTTCTTTCGCAGGCGCGATTAATTCTCCTTGGAATTGAGAAAGCAACCGTTTGAGCACCTGTTCTGCCGGATGGTACTTCAGGTCGTCAATCGTGGCCTTGTGCGTGGACTTGTCTCCCGGTTCGCGGGAGTACACATAGGCAAGGCCTTTGCTGTCCCACTTTCGAGTGTCCACTTTAAACGCGTCGGCGAAACGGACGGTCCTGCCGTTCGGCAGAATCATGTGGTCTGCGTGTCCAACGAGTGTCTTGCTGCGATTTAATGCCAGGAGCGCGCCCATGATCGCGGCCGCGGCGACCATCGCCCAGCCGATCCAGAACTGCTGTTGAATTTCTTCGGCAGTATATTTTTTGGGTTCCGCAGCCCAGCCCCGAGGCGCTGCGTAATCTATCCATTGAGGCTGGGTGAGATTGGGATCCACTACCCAGCCTTTTTTCCGGGCTTCGCGCATCCATTCCGCAGCCGCGTTATCGCCTTGGGATTGGGCTTCTTTGAAAGCTCCTATGACTTCGGCGGTATACCATTCCTTCTGCTCTGCGATTTTGTTTTTCTTCGGATAACCCCATTGGCCGTCATATAGGAAATAGCAGCCCATTGCGAAAATGGCGGCTGTGAGCAGTCCGATGCGGCGTAAATACCAGCGGGTAAGGCGGCAGGTGATGATTTCGTCGTTGTTGATGTTAACGGCAGATTCGGAACTCATGAGGCGTTCATCTTTCGAAGATGAAGCCGCCACTATCTACGTCGGGAGCGCCTTTGCCAGACTTTTCGTGCCGGTGCAAAGCGGTCCGCCCGTTGGATTACATGGGTATCAATGCTGTTCGTCTGGAGGCCCCGATGGCGGGAATTTGCTGTCGCGATCCTTTTCTTTGGGCTGTTTCTTTTCCGGGCGGGATTTTTCAGGAAGATCGCCCTGTTTATCATTTTGCTGGATGTGCCGGGTTGCACGGTCATCTCGTAACCCTTGGTCGCGCTCTGCTGGCGGCTGCTCGACTCTCGGAGGTGGTGCGTCCATGTCTGGCCGATTTTCGCGCTGTGGCCGGTCGGGGGCGATGATTTCGGGTAACTCGCGTTCTGCCGGTTTTTGGCGTCCGGGTCGCTGGTCGGAATCGAGTAGCTGCTGGCGTTCTTGCAGTTGCTGGCGTTCATCCGATTGCCGGGCCTTTGGATCCTGTTTTCGCGCGTCACGACCGTCTTCGCCGCTCGGTCGATCCCGTTTGGTTTCCTCGGACAACTCGGAACGTTGGGGCAGGGTCGATGCCTTGGGAGCCAGTTCCCGTAGACGTTTTTCAGTCTGGATGCGGGTGGCTTCAACTTCTTGCTTGTGCTCGGCAGCTGCTTTCCGGGCATCCTGTTGCGGGTCTATTATCGGCGCCTTTTGGACCTCTGGTTTCGGCTTTTCAGCTTGAACGGGCTTCTTTTCCGGGAGCTTGAGCTGTGGCGATGCCCGATGAATGTCAGCCGGCACTTCCTTTTTGGGTTCAGCCACTTCTTGCTGCTCCTGGGTTGAGGATTGGGGACTTGATTTTGGCTTTTTTTCGCCAGGTTGCGCCGGGATGGCTGCAGGTGGTTGCGCAGTAGCCTGAGGAGGTTGGGGTGGTTTTTGTGTTTCCGCTTCGCGCCGTTTGTTTTCGCGGTCCTCACGCTTTTGGTCCTGTGATTTGTCGGGTGTTTCCGGAGCCGGCGGCCGCGATTCCCCAGCTTTCACAAGCTCCCGTTTTTCTTTCTCGAGTCGTGCCTTCTCGGCTTCAATAATGGCACGCTGAGCCTCGGCTGAGTGGTCTTTGGGTGGATCCGATCTCCGAGTGACCGTTGGGATGATCTTAGGTTTGGGAGGTGCAACCGGCTTCGAGGGTAGCGTTTTTGGCGGGGGCGGAGCCTGGGATTGGAGCTGCTGCCTGAGCTGCTGTTGCTGGTTGGGATCCATATCCTCCCAACCGCGGTCGACTTGTGCGTTTTGAATGGTCCGGACAACTTTAGGCGTGGCTGTCGCGACGGCTTTCAATCGTGCCGAAGGCGCGAAAACCTGAAGACGGTTGCCTTCAGCGACGGTTTTATAACGGGCCCCCGGCTGTTTTTCGGCTTCGTATTCGAGCTGATAACGTTGCAGCCGGTTGTTGTTCACACGGTTCAACTCATCGAATTGCGGCCCGTGGTTGTTTACCTCACGGTCGTTGATCGTGATGTTGGTGATATTGGTGGTGCGGTTGATGACGCTGACGTTTTCACGCTGCGGGAGGACCGCTTCACGATAGTTGTCGTGGCCGAAATTCGTTGTTTTCAGGAAAACGTACGCAGTAGGGCCGACCCCGTAGTAGTTGTCCGACCAGGCATCGACCGTGGCGGGCGCGGAGTCATCGTCGCATTCCGGTGGTAACGGCGCCCATCCGATGTAGTCGTCGGATACATCTTCGCGCGGCTCGCTTTTTCGCCAGGAGACCCACGCTGGCGCCCATTTACGGCCGGGGACCCACACCCAGCCGGTGCCTCGAACCCGGACCCAGCGGCCGTAATGATACGTCGCCCAGCCGAAATTTTCGTTCGATACCCACGTATACCCCCGGTCTGTGTAGGCCCAATGGCCGTCGGTATACGGCCGCCAATCCTCCCGCTCAGCAACGTCCGGCTGAAAAACGTAGCCGTATGTATCGTCGTTGTACCAGCGGCCATCGTCTCGCAGGCGGTCGTAGAAAACATCGTACGTTTCACCTTCCGGAACAGCCTCTTCTCGATAGCCAGCATCTTCGTCAATCACATCGGAACGATTTCGCCCGGCGGACTTCGTTGAAATAGTTTCACGGACCGGAGCTGATTTGGATGCCGACTCTTTTTGGTTCAAAAACTTCTGCCTTTCCGCATCCAACGCTGCGCGTTCAGAGGCAAGTTTGTCTTTCTCGGCCTGCAATTGAAGCTGCTTTTCCTGGTCCTCGAGCTGCCGGATCCGCTCTTCGAGGGCCTGGACCTGCGTGGAATTGTCCGGCTTTTGGTTGCAGGAAGCGAGCGCCAAAGCGGCTGCCGTCCAAATGAAGGGAAGGTATGTTTTTTTTACACAGCGCATCCGGGTAAGACCGACTTGGCAGCTGGCTTATTCAATTTCGATGAGCTGTCAGCGGCGATCTGCAGACCTCGCTGGGGCAGTGTAACTTGGGTCAGGTGAAACGGGGCGAAGTCTGAAGGCCCCCTTATCGAGGCTCCCACCCCTTTGCGGTCGGCGGAAAACCTTTGGCGGTCAGCGGAAATCTTTTTGCGGTGAGCCGAAAACCTTTCGCGGTTGGCCTGACAGCGTTTTGCCGACAACTCGGAAGCATTCTGCCGTGGGCGAAAAGCATTCTGCCGCGGACGGAAAGCATTCTGCCGTGGACGGAAAGCATTTGGCCATGGACGGAAAGCATTTGGCAGAAGGGCAAAAGCGTCGTTTGAGACGCGAAGAAATAACTCAACTGCACACGATTCACATTCCATCCTGAGCTCCGGTATTTTATTAAAATGAGGAATTCTATTGCGTAAAAGGAGGTTCCGAGTTCCGTCCCTGTATGGACGAACCAGATTCACTTCCGGAAACCGACGTTCGGGCCATCGTGCGCCTGCTCGGTGAGGTGGCTGCACAGGCCGGGACGGGTGCTGATTTTAAAACGACCCGAGCCGTACTCATGAATGGCTTGTGCGAAATCATCGCCGCCGATCGATGGGCATGGTCCGTGGTGCAATTCGATAAAGGAAAAATTCCTCATCCCGTTTTCATCGATCACGGCGGTTTCGACGAGGAAAGCTACGGGTATTTCGTGCGTGCCTGCGAAGCCGACGGCGCTGATGATGCCCAGGGCCCGGTGGCCAGGCAGGCGCTCTCTTCGCAACGCCGGTGTACGGTCTATGAGGAGCAGGTTGCGACACCGGAGTTTTATACCAAAGAATGCATTGCTTTCTGGGAACAGGCAGGAAACGGCTCGTTTATCGTTTCTGCCCAACCGGTTGCGGGTGGCAGCCTGCATGGCATCGGCATTTATCGCCAAAAGGATCGTCCCCCGTTTACGGCTCGCGAAAGTCGCATTGCGCACATCCTCCTCAGTGAAATCCCCTGGTTGCATGATCAGGAGTGGCCTTCGAGTCCAAGGCAATCAAAGAACGTCCTTACACCGCGCCAGTACGTCGTTCTCAACCTTCTCATCCAGGGCTGGGCTCGGAAACGTATTGCCAGCCATCTCGGTCTCAGCGTGCACACGGTGCATGGCTACATCAAGGCCGTTTACCGCCATTTCGGGGTCAACTCCCAGCCTGCTCTTATCGCACGTTTCACTCGCGGAGATGGCGGCGACGTGCCTGTCTGGGAATCGAAAAACATGAGAGACGTTAGGGAAACGCTGATTAAATGAACCACCAAGGCACCAAGACACCAAGGAAGAGGAAAACAACGCATCGAAGAACGTAATCCCACTGGAAAGCTGATTTTTGACCTAAAATATCCTTAAATCCTTGGGGTTCTTGGTGTCTTGGTGGTGACTGATTCTTTTAAATCAGTGGTTCCTTAGGGGAAACGGCGAACGCCCGGGTCGAGGTTATTTTCGATGACTGCGTTTCCCGGACAGGTGTCACTCGCATTTGCTCCCCCATTTGGGGGAATAGCCAAAACGAGAAAGCGGGCTGACTATTCGCACGTGATGGATCCGTAGGCGGCCGGATTGTGGATGGCCACTCCACTTTCGCCGATTCTGACGGAGACGTCCGAATCGGCAGTCCCGCGGTGATATTCACGCTTTGGTCGGCTGCCCCTTTCCTCGCTACGTTGCTGGAGGAAAGGGGCTTCCCTCCGCAAGCTCGCGTCCCGGCTTGCGCAGTTTGGAATTTGTCTTCTGAGCAAAATTTCGGTGATTCGCGTGTCCGCTTGCATGGCAAACACAGGAGTTCATTTTGCAGCAGTAATGCCTTTGGTCCGGGTTGAAACGGCTTTTGATTGATGAGCGCTCATCGGGTAAACGCGAATAAATTGAAACCAGACAAGCAGCATTCTACACGGGGGCAGGGGCGGCCCGACGGGGTTAACGACTGCTTGTCTGGCGTTTTTTTCATGGGGAATTCGAAATGGCGATCCGCAATTGTCCAAAACATTACAGTCCGAGTGTGATTGAAGGATCGATGTAATCGGCAGTCGGCATGGGGCGTTGATAAACTTTGTTGGCGACGTTGAATTGATCGGCGACGACGCTGGAGCCGTAGATCGACCCGAGACCTTCGGCTTTCTCAAACGCCTTTTTTGCTTCCTCCAATTTCAGGAATTTCGTGCCGTCGATGAAGCTGGCGTATTCCTTGGGGCTCAAGTGGACGCGCGGAGCCATGATCCTGATGGCGTGAGCGCGAGTCGACGGATCGTAGATGTAGTCGACGATCTTGTACCACACTTGGGTGATTTTTTTCCATTCTCCGGCGTGCGCTTGGAGGCTTGCTGGTCTAACGGCGAGCACATCGTAAATGAGGCCAGGGACATCGGCGCTGGTGTAAATGGCTTTCGAGCCGGGAACCGCTTTCAACACCTTACCGGAGCTCGGCTGCCACGCAGCGATTGCGTCGACGTCGCCGGAAGCCAGCGCCTCCGGAGTGTCGTCCGTGGCGACATTGATCAACTCGACATCGGATTCTTTCATGCCGTTCGTTTCGAGCGCCTTCAGCAGGAGCAAATGCTCCACGAGATTCTTTTCCAGCCCGATTTTTTTGCCTCGGAGATCTTTCACCGATTCGATGCCGGGCTTTGCGACGATCATGTCGTTGCCGTTTGAGTAATCATTGATGAGAATGATTTTGCTGGGTGCGCCGGTGGAACCGGTGACCAGTGCGTCGCCATTGGTCATGCAAACGGCGTCCAGTTTTCCCGCGGAAAATGCCTCCAGGGAGGGCACATATTCGAACCACTGGAATTCAACATCGACGCCTGCATCCTTGAACCATCCTTTCCGAAGACCGACTTCCCAGGCGATCCAGCCGGGCCAGTCGCTGTATCCAATTTTAAGGGGTTCAGCGTGTACAGGGAAAAGCGCGAGAGCCGCCGCAACCAAGCCATACCATGTCTTGCGGATCATGTGTTTTCCAACGGGCAGCGCAACGAGTGCAGCGCAGCTTTTCGACCGTTTGGATGTCAGGCGTTTGTTAAACGCAAACACATTGAACATGTGCCACGATACTGAGGATCCGACGTCGTAACCACAATAGGAAGATCTTCCTATGTCCGTGCCTGCGTTTCCTGTCTTCTTCCGCTTCTGAATTGGAGCGCGACGGCCGCCGCGTACCGGTTTTCCACGCCAAGTTTTCGGAAGACTTTGTCGAGATGATTTTTCACCGTGTGCACGCTGATGCCCAAGATAATCGCGATTTCCTCGTTCGATTTCCCCTGGCACATCCAATCCGCGACCTCTTGTTCCCTCGGAGTCAGTTCAGCCGCTGGCGCGCATGTTTTTCCGCCCGAAAACTGCTCGTCAACCAGCAGCAGGAAACATCCGGCATGGGGGTGCCGCGTAAAGCGCATGACCAATTTGTGATCCCCATTTTCGAACGTCCATTCTGAGTTTTGCGATCTGGATGACGAAAAAAAGCCACGCTCCAGCTTTTTGATCACCAGATCGTGCAACGGCTCGGGTAAAACCCGCGATGAATCAGGGCATTTACCCACGTATCGCGTGATGAGCCGCCGCGTGGAATGGCTGCAGTACCGCATCGCTCCGTGTTCATCAAGTAGCACATGGCCCCGCCCGAGCACAGCCTCAATGGGCTCAAAAACCGCGGGCTTCTGTTCCGCCTCCAGCAGCGAATCCATGTGAATGTCAAAGCCCGCCACACCGACACAATTTCCGTTGGACATGATGGGGGCCGCCTGGCTTGTGATAAACAACCACTTTCCTCCGACGGGATATTCGTACGGATCGATGACAACTTCCCGGCGCCGCCGCGACGCTGCAAAGTACCATTCGGCTTCCGGCTGATCGTAGTTTGTATTCGGCTCGAGCTGGATTTTTCCACCGTGACGATGCCACAGAGGGACAAAACGCCCGGAAGTGTCGTGTCCCAGTGCGCCCGCGAACTCCGTGTCACGACCGTCCAGCGCATTGGGTTCCCAGACAGACCACACGCCGAGCACGCAAGGGTTCGCAAGGAGCACACCTCTCAGAACATCATTAAAAAAAGCGCGATCGCTGATTCCCAAAGCCTTCAGCGACGAAAAAATAAGAGCCAAATGTCCGGCTCGATTCACTGTATCGCTTCGATCGAGCGTCATAAGTTTATAACTAGCAGATCTTGTGCCTTGCCAAAAAATGGTCAAAGATCGCCAGTATTCGCAATAGCAGCGTGCTCATGTCATATCTCCCGGAAATGGAACTCGATATCGAAGGAAAACACGCCGACCGCGCCTACGCGATGCTCGCCTCGCTGGTAACACCACGTCCGATAGCATGGGTCACGACAGTGAACCTTGAGGGGGTCGTCAATGCTGCGCCGTTTTCTTTTTTTAATGTGTTGGGATCAACCCCGCCGATTATCGGCTTCTGCCCGGGTGACCGCGCTGATGGCACGCCGAAGGATACGGCGCGCAACGTGCGACTCACTCACGATTTTGTTGTCAATCTTGTCGATGAATCCGTTGCCGAAGCCATGAATCACACGGCCGCCTCATTTCCCTACGGTATCAATGAATTGGAGAGCGCCGGCTTGACCGCACTGCCTGCGTCGGTGGTCAAACCGCCGCGTATCGCCCAGGCGCCTGCAAGCTTGGAGTGTACGGAATGGGGCACCCTGCAGATCGGCGACAACCGCCTTATCATTGGCCTGGTCAAGCGCGTCCACGTGCGTGACGATCTACTGGATCCGGAAACGCTCCGTATTCGTAGCGAACGCCTCCTTACGGTGGGACGCATGGCGAGTCCACACTGGTATTGCCGCACGAAGGATCGTTTCGAAATGGTTCGTCCCGCGTAGCGAAGTTCGCCGCACAGTTTTCGGGAGGGACGTTTCGATGAAAACGTCCGGCTGGGGACGGCATCCCGACGTGGCGAGGGTGCCATAGGCCGGCTCCATTGCCGAGGAGCATATACAAAAGGTATCGATGCCCGAAAAACAAGGTATTGGGCAGTTTCGGCGAATGCGGGTTAAGAATCTGACATGCGAATCCCATCCGGATTCAGACACCAAACTTTAACCAAATAACAACCATGAAAATCGTTAGCGCTCTGTTTAAGACCCCCGATTGTATCGCCACTTTCCTTTTGCGCGTGCTGTTGGGGATCGTGATCTTTCCCCACGGCGCCCAAAAAGTCCTCGGCTGGTTCGGCGGCTACGGATTCAACGATACGATGAGCTTCCTGAGTGGGACGCTTCATATCCCGGCGATCTTTGCCTATCTCGCGATTGCCACGGAATTCTTAGGATCCATCGGACTGATCCTGGGGCTGTTCACGCGTGCGGCTGCGTTCGGTATCGGTATCACCATGACTGTCGCGATGTTCATGGTGCATGCGCCCAACGGTTTTTTCATGAACTGGGCCGGCAGCCAGAAAGGTGAAGGTTATGAGTTTCATCTGCTGGCAATTGGCCTCGCGCTTTTCCTGGTAGTCCGGGGCGGCGGCAAATGGGCGCTCGATTCCATCGCGGAAGAAGCGCTGCCTGCAGGTCGTCCGGCTACTGTCTAACAAAACGAAACTGATAAACAAAAAAACCTAATTTATTATGAACCACACTATTAGTGGGCTGCACCACGTAACTGCGATTGCAAGTGATCCTCAGTCCAATCTGGATTTCTACGTCGGACTGCTCGGACTCCGTCTCGTAAAGCGTACCGTTAACTTCGACGATCCCGGCACCTATCATTTTTACTTCGGCGACGCCCAAGGCACGCCCGGAACAATCATGACCTTTTTCCCATGGCCGAACGCGCGCCGCGGACGCCGCGGAACGGGTGAGGTCGAGGCAACCGCATTCGCAATTTCGCCGGACTCGGTTGGCTATTGGCTGGAGCGGTTGAAGAAGAATAACGTAAGCGCTGAGCGCAAGCCCGCGCGGTTCGGTGAAGAAGTGATTCGTTTTGCCGACCTGGATGGAATGCCGCTGGAGCTTGTCGCTTCGGCTGCTGCCGGCGAAACCCAACCGTGGACGGATGCCGCCGTGCCTGCCGAACACGCGCTTCGCGGGTTTCACAGCGTGTCCGCCGCGCTCGCAGACTACGCGCCGACTGCGCAGCTTCTGACTGAAACCTTTGGTTACAAACTCGCGCAGGAGGCGGGAAACCGGTTTCGGTTTGTTGCTGCTGGGAACTCGGGATTGGCGAAAACGATCGATCTTCTCCATACGCCTGGCAGTGCGCGCGCGGGAGGGGGCGCCGGTTCAGTGCACCACATCGCTTTTAGCGTTCCCGACGATGAACAACAGTTAGCATGGCGCAACCAGTTGATCGATCTCGGCTATCACGTTAGTCCCGTGATGGATCGCACGTATTTCCATTCGATCTATTTCCGCGAACCGGGCGGCGTGCTTTTCGAATTCGCAACCAATCCACCTGGCTTCACGTACGATGAACCGTTGAACGAACTTGGAACCAATCTGCGGTTGCCGCCCCAAGTCGAGGCATTCCGCCAGCAAATCGAGGATGTTCTTCAGCCGATTACGATTCCAACGAAAGAGAGCTTTTTATGAACCAATCACCGGATTTTATTCATCAGTTTGTTCCGGGCAGTTCGGAGCGCACACTGCTGCTCCTTCACGGAACAGGCGGCTCAGAGACCGACCTTATCCCTTTGGGACGTGCATTGGACCCGGAGGCGTCGCTGCTGAGCCCCCGGGGGAAAGTATTGGAAAATGGTATGCCGCGTTTCTTCCGCAGGCTCGCGGAAGGCGTGTTTGACGAGAAGGATCTTATTCTTCGTACGCACGAACTAGCGGAATTTATCGACGAGGCGTCGGTGCGTTACGGATTTGATCTGAAAAATCTGACAGCGCTGGGCTTTTCCAACGGAGCTAACATTGCCGGAAGCCTGCTCCTTCTGCGGCCCGGTATTCTTGCGGGAGCGGCCCTGTTGCGCCCAATGGTTCCGCTGGTTCCGGAAAAATTGCCGGATCTGAAAGGGATACCAGTGTTGGTCGCCTCGGGAAATCATGATCCGATCGTTCCTGTGGAAAATACCAGGAGGCTGATTGGCATGCTTCGCGAAGCCGGCGCCGATGTTAACGCGTATTTCGAGAACGCTGGGCACGGTCTGACGCAACATACGGTCGATACGACAAAACGCTGGTTTGAAGATCGAATCGCCGGTTAGCCGGTGGGTCCTTGAGGCGAAACAGCTCCTGTTGGACATCAAGTCGATGGGCGGCCCCACGAAAGCTTCGGCTTTGTGGGGCCGATTCTTTGCTGGGATTGCGCTGGACCCAACCCGGGTCTGCCCTTTTAATTCAGTTCGCTGCAAGTTGACGAAGCTGGTGTGCCAGTCAAATTGCTCCATCTCCCTCCTCCATGAACGCATCGTATGACTCCTCTCAAGCCCGAACCACAGTGGTACAAAGACGCCGTCATTTACCAAACGCATGTCAAGTCCTTCTACGACAGCAACGGAGACGGAATCGGGGATTTTCCGGGCCTTTTGCAGAAGCTCGATTACCTGGATGACCTGGGCGTTTCGGCCATCTGGCTGCTGCCGTTTTATCCCTCCCCACTGAGGGACGACGGGTACGATATCGCCGATTATTACGCGGTGAACCCGAGCTACGGCACGTTGCAGGACTTCAAGGACTTTCTTGATGCAGCGCATCGGAGGGGCATCCGGGTGATTACGGAATTGGTGATGAACCATACTTCGGACCAGAACGCGTGGTTTCAGAAGTCGCGTCGGGCTGCGCCGGGCAGCGAGTGGAGGGATTTTTACGTGTGGAACGATTCGCCGTTCAAGTACGCGGACGCGCGAATCATTTTCAAAGATTTCGAGACGTCGAACTGGTCATGGGATCCCGTGGCAAAGTCGTATTTTTGGCACCGGTTTTATTCGCATCAGCCGGACCTGAATTTCGACAATCCGGCAGTGTTCAAGGAAATGCTGCGCGCCATCGATTTCTGGCTGGCGATGGGAGTGGATGGCCTGCGGCTGGACGCCATCCCGTATCTGGTGGAACGGGAGGGAACGAATTGCGAGAATTTGCCAGAGACGCATGAGATCCTGAAGAAATTGCGCACGTTTCTGGACGAAAAATATCCCGATGTGATGCTGCTGGCGGAAGCGAACATGTGGCCGGAGGACGCGGTGCAATATTTTGGAAATGGCGATGAGTGTCACATGGCGTTTCATTTTCCGGTGATGCCGCGGATGTTTATGGCGCTGCAGATGGAGGACAGGTTTCCTGTCATCGACATCTTGGAGCAGACACCGGCTCTTCCTGAGACGTGCCAGTGGGCGACGTTTTTGCGGAACCACGATGAGTTAACTCTGGAGATGGTGACCGACGAGGAGCGCGACTACATGTGGCGTGTGTACGCAACGGATGCCCGGGCGCGGATCAATCTCGGAATCCGGCGTCGCCTGGCGCCGTTAATGTCCAACAACCGCCGGAAGGTGGAGCTGATCAATGTGCTGCTCTTCTCCCTGCCTGGGACACCGGTGGTGTACTATGGCGACGAGATCGGGATGGGGGATAATATTTATCTAGGCGACCGGAACGGTTGCCGCACGCCGATGCAGTGGAGTTCGGATCGAAACGCGGGGTTTTCGCGGGCAAATCCGCAACAGCTCTATCTGCCGGTGACGATTGATTCGGAGTATCATTACGAAGCCGTCAACGTGGAAAACCGGGAGCGGAATGTCACGTCTTTGCTGTGGTGGATGCGGCGGGTGATAGCCATGCGAAAGCGGTACAAGGCGTTTGGGCGCGGGACGCTGGAGTTTCTAAATCCTGAGAACTCCCATATACTGGCGTTTATCCGTCATTATGAAGATGAAACGATTCTTGTAGTTATTAACCTGTCGCGGTTCTCGCAAATCGTGGAGCTGGATTTGTCTCGCTTTTCCGGACAGCGAATGTTCGAACTGTACAGCCACAACGAATTCCCACCGATCACGGATAAACCCTATCTGATGACGATGACGCGCCATGACTACTTCGTCTTAAGAATAACACCTGCTGCGATCGGGCTCGGGACGCAGACCAAATATGAGCCGCCTGTGATAGATGTCGAGACTGTCCCGGAGTTGGATAGGCTGCTTTCGGAAGAAGCTAGGTCTTTGCTCGAGGAGAATTTGCTTCCGGCATATCTCCCGACGTGTCGATGGTTTGCCTCAAAGTCGCGAACGCTACGGACGGTAAGCGTGCTCGACTCGGTGCTATTTCCGGAGGCTCCGGGATCGCGGATGGTGTTCCTGAATGTTGAATATTACGAAGGCGGCGCGGAGTTGTATTTGGTGCCGCTGGCATTGGCCGGACACGAAAAAGCGCAGAGACTTATTCGTGACTGGGCACCCGGCGTGGTTGCACGATTTCATCTGGCGACGACGGGGGAGGAGTGGGTGTTGTGTGACGCCGTGGCAGACGAGGAATTCCGGAGCGCTCTCTTTCATTTGATTGCAAAACAAACGGAGGCGAAATGCGAAACCGGCGTAGTTGCCGGTTTGCGCGGGCAGGGGATGGGCGCGGATGTCGATTGTGGGATAACACCGGACGGGTTGGTGCCGTCACAGTTGCTCAAAGTGGAGCAGAGCAACTCGGCAATCACATATTGCGGGCGTTATTTCTTCAAGCTGTACCGGAAGCTCGATGAAGGAATTAATCCCGATATTGAGATAACGCGGCACCTGACAGAGCTGGCGAGCTTTACGCAGTCGCCGCCGTTTGCTGGGACGATCTCGTATGCTCGCCCGGGTCGGGAGCCGATTTCTCTCGGGTTATTGCAGGCGCTCGTGCCGAACGAAGGCGATAGCTGGACGGCTACATTGGATAATATCGGACGCTACTACGAGCGGGTGCTGCTGGAGTCTCGCAGAGGAACGGATGTGCCGGTGCCCGGATTGTTTGCTGAAGCGGTGCCGGTGGGATACGAAAAAGTCATCGAACTAATAGGGGGCGTCTATCCGGAGAAAGCAAAATTGTTAGGAATACGAACTGCCGAGATGCATCTCGGCTTGGCTTCGCCGACGGACGATCCTGCCTTCGCTCCGGAACCATTTACGTCGTACTCTCAGAGATCAATTGTGCAAACCATGCGTGCAACTGTGAAGCGAACGATGGAGCTGGTGAAGCGGCAATTGAAGAAAACGGCACCCAGTCCTGAGCGGGATTTACTGCAGCAACTGTTGACATTGGAAAAGGATATTCTCGCTCGGGAAGCCCAAATTCTGCAGATAAAAATCCACGCAATTCGGACGCGGATTCATGGGGATTATCACTTGGGGCAGGTGCTGGGAACGGGGAAAGACGTCATGATTATCGATTTCGAAGGCGAACCCCAGCGCCCTATGGGTGAGCGGCGCCTGAAACGTTCGCCGTTGCGGGATGTGGCATCGATGATTCGGTCATTCCATTACGCACCGCATGCAACACTCGCGTTGCATCCGGCGTGGCACAGACAGGAGGATCGGGACGCGTTGTTGCCTTGGGCGGAACATTGGGCTCAATACGTTGGCCGGACGTTTCTGGATGCCTATTTGCAACGAGCGAGCGGCGCGGCATTTCTGCCTGACAATCCGGAGCACACGCGGGTGATGCTCGATGCATACCTGCTCGATAAGTCGGTGTATGAGATCGATTACGAACTCAACAATCGCCCCGCCTGGCTACAAATTCCGCTGCGCGGAGTGTTGCACGTTCTCCGCGGTTAAGCTGCATTTCTGCCCTTGCATTCCTCCGCTTTTGGCCGGCAGCTCGATGCTTACTTACTGCAAGTCCGCAACTCGAGTAGGCGCAACGGTCAAGGATTCCGGAAAGGTCGATCCGTGGACGGATCGATTACCAATGCGCCGTGCGGGATGCCGCGAACATCAATGATGTTGTAAGGGCGGTAAGGGCTCCGGACGTAGCCTCGATACGGAGTGGGTTCGCCATACGGATAATCGGTAGTGCGTCCTTGATAAGTCCTGCTGGCGCGTTCGTCGTCGACGATGGAACCAATCAGCGCTCCGGCCAGGGCTCCAAGACCGACGCCGGCGAGAGTGCGTCCAGTGCCGCCGCTATTGGTATTTGCACCAATGATGCCGCCGGCAGTGGCACCCAAGGCCGCGCCCGTACCCGTAGCGGTTTCACAGGAGGTGAGCAGCGAGGAGGAACCCAAAGCCGCAGCGAGGGCAAGACAAGTAAATGTTTTCATCATTAAACAGGACGAAATTTTCCGAGGATTATTCGAGAAACTCAGTTTTTGGAGGCGAATCGGGATCGCATCAGTCGAGGAGCGACCGCCAGCATTTTTCCCAATTTGCCGAGGCGATATCGCTTGTCAAAAACGCGAAATCCATCGTGTCTCATTTTTGTCAGTACACCGAAATAAATATCCCGCATCATCAATCCGGGCAGAAGTTTCCGGCGGTCGCCCGGTGTGATAAGCCGGTCAGCTTGGGCGTAATCGGTCTGGGCACGAGTCGCCAGGCGGTTCATCAGGTGTACGAAGGGTTCGGAAACATTCCCTTTGCCAAGGTCGGATTCTGTGACTCCTGCCTCTCGCATCCAACTCAACGGCAAATAAATCCGTCGTCCATTCCGGTAATCTTCGCCCACATCGCGCAGAATGTTTGTCAGTTGCAGGGCCTCTCCAAGTGTCACGGCGTGATCTCGGGAAAGGGGGTCATGGCAGCCAAAAATCGCAATACTCACCAGCCCCACCGCGCCTGCGACCCGATAACAATACAGCTGCAGATCCTCAAAGGTTTCATACCGGCGCGCATCCAGGTCCATCTCTACTCCGGCAATAATTTCTCGCGGCAACGCTGGGTCGATTCTGTATTTCGCCAGCACACTGCGCAACTCACCCGCAAGTGGATCCTCGCCGCAGGCCGGACCGCTGAGCGAGGCGCGCCAGAGATTTAACTGTCGGCGACGCTCTTCCACGGCTACGCCAGGATCATCCGCAATGTCATCAACCACGCGACAGAAGCCGTAAAATATCGAGATCTCCCGCCGCTGCTCCTCAGGCAGGGCAAAAAAAGCGAAAGCCAGATTCGACCGGCTTGCCTTGGTAATTTGCTCTCCGCGGGTGGTGGGGGCGTTCATTCGGGACATGTTTAGCGCGTGTCTCCGGCATTGTCTCGCATCACTTGCATTACAGCACCGGAGTGGCTTTTCGAATCTACCGAAGAACAGGCGCGGTGCGATTTCGTTTCGGAACACAGCGATTTTTTGAAACTCCGAACCGTGGAACCTCAAGGAATTCTATGAAGATGAGCCGGGCCATCTTCTGAACAGGGAAAACGTGAGAGGAGAAAAACCATGAAAAAACTGGGCAATTATGCGGCCATGATCATCGCGTTGGGTTTGGTTGTGGCGACGTCGGTGCATGCGGGGACGATCAGTTTGACCGTCAGTCAAGCCGGCGGCAAGGCCGATTTCAGAGCGATTCCGAAATACGTGGCAGTACCGTACTCGCTTCGGCAGCGCCTTGCAGGACTCAAGAGTTCCGCTGCGGTCTCCATTTTGTATTCGGATGGAACCGTCAAGCGCGTATCGATCATTCGCAGCTCTGGCAGCGCTCTACTGGATTCAGCGATCCTTCGTAATATAAAGGATCGATACTGGGTAAAGAGCGGATTTTCCGGTTCTGCCACGCAGTCAGTCGAAATTGCATTCTAATTCAAGCGAAGGTTGCGAAGGCTGTTCCCGGCAACGCGCCTCAATTGCAAGGCTCGGACATCAAACAGTCTTGCGCCGCGCGGCCAAAGCGCGAAGACTGCACTATGACGACATTTAGGCGGCAACCGGGACGATTTTGTCAGTCTGCTGTTGTTGCTGCGATTTTGCGCCGCAGGAACGGCGCACAATGAGCTTTGCTGCGAGCAGAATGTCACGCGTCGGCATCTCCGGTCGCGCCAAACGGGCGAGCATGGCTTCCATGGCGGCCATACCAATGTCGCGACAAGGTTGATGCACGGTTGTCAATGGCACGGGCAGCATCCCGGAGTAGCCCGAATCGTCGATCCCGACCACGCGAATATCTTCCGGAATGCGAATGCCCTGGGCGAGCAGGGACTGCATCAAACCACCTGCGGTGCGATCATTTGCCGCCACGATGGCATCCGGGTTTTGTGTCTCGACAAGATGGCGAACGGCTTCCGCGTCATCGACCCGAAGAGTCTGGATGCAATTAATGTTTTCGGCTAGGTCGTGTGCACGAAGTGCCTCGCGAAACCCGACGATTCTGGCGTCTACGGTTGCGGCGGAATGGGGGTAAGCGACAAACGAGGGGCGTTTTACGCCAAGGTTGAGTAAATGCTCGGTAACAATGTAACCGGCCTGGCGGTTGCTGATCCCCACGAGGTCGTATTTACTCCGGTGCGGGTAAGGCATATAGCAGCGGTCGAGCAGAACAACCGGGATGCGCGCTTTGTCGAGCGCGGTGGCGATTTTGCGGTTAACCGCGTTGTTGTCGGCGGTGAGTTCGAGTGGGGCAAAAAAGACCCCGGAAACGCGGCGCTCGATAAATTGCTGACAAAGGCGCCATGCCTGGCCAGTGTCACCGCCGGGTTCGGCGGCATTCCCCCAAAGAAGTGCGTGGCGTCCCGTTTGAGCAGCGTCCGCCATGCCCTGGCAAATCGGCTCGAAGATATCCGTCTGACCCAGATTCGGAATCAGTAAACCAAACGTAAGACCGGAAGTCTTCACGTGTCGTACGTACGAGCCCGAACCGGCACGGCGTTCAATTAGATCCTGGTCTCGCAAGTCACGGACCGCCCGCCCCACTGTGATGCGTGAGGCCCCGAAACGCTTAACGAGCCCCGCTTCACTCGGCAACTTTTCGCCTGGGCGATATTTTCCGGAAAGGATTTCCGAGCGGAGGACCTCAAAGATCTGCCGGTGCTTGGGCGACGACGAATCGGAAAGCGAGTCAGAAGTTTGGAGGGATTCCATGATAAAGCAGTTATAACAGCACGTCGCGGCATCCGCAAGGTAAAACTTTGGCAGTAATGCCTTCCGGCCAATATTCCCCTAGCGTAAAGGGGCGCACGTCGTAGCTTGGTAAGCGTTCACCGGCTCGCGAAGATGCATTTGACAGCATAACAGCAGTGGTGTAAACGGTTATATCAACATGAACCAAGAACGAGACAAAATGACTGAAAGAAGAAGCGTGCGCTACCTGGTGGCGAGCGACTTTGACCAGACTCTGAGTTTCAATGACTCGGGCCATGTGTTGGGCGAAATCGCCGGCATCAAAGACTTCGAAGGCAAAGTAAAAGGTCTTTCGCGGTCGAATCTAGTGCAACAAGGGGCGGAACTCGCGTATCTGCTGCGCCACGACCCGGAATTTCGCAGTATTCGCCGTAAACATCTCATTGAAGCAGGCAAGCATGTCCGGTTGAAGGATAACGTTGGATTGCTGGCCAATATCCTCAATGACGACCTTGGAGACGTGCAATTTAAGTTTGTCGTCATCTCGGCTGCGCCCCGGGAAGTGGTGCAGTCCGCTCTCGAAGGCATCCTGCCCGCCGAGAACATTTACGGCACGGAATTCGAATACGATCCGGAAACTGACGAAGTTGCGTCCGTGAAACGCGTGCCTGCCGGCAGTGGCAAGGTGGCGGTGCTTCAGGAGCTTGAGCAGAAGTTCGATGTTAGCCCGAACCACACGATCTACATCGGTGACGGCAGCTCGGATCTCTATGTAATGCACCACGTTAACAGCCGTGACGGTCACACGATTGCGGTGTCGGAAACAAAAGACATCGGTCGCATCGCGCAACGCTCCGTGCTTAGCGAGAATGCGGCGAGCGTTATGGCTCCGATTCTAGAAGATATTCTTGGCTGGAATGCGACACAGATTCGTGATCTTTTTGAAGCGCACGGTCTAGCAATTCACGGCTGGGACAAGATCCGCACCGACTGGTTGACGTTTCACAAAATCGAAAACGCAAATCACATGGTCGAAGTTCCTGTAGCGCTGATGAGCTAATTACAAATGGGAACCTTAACGTTCTCCTTAGGACATGAAGGGGGACGCATTAACTAAAACGGAAATCGTCTTGGGCGATTAAAATTATGAACACTAAAATCAATAGCTGGCGCGAAAAATTCGTGGACTTCCTTGGGAATCTCAAAGTTGAAGACAAGGATCCGCGCGAAGAATACGACTGGCGCTGAAGTGGGAATCGAAAGTCAGGACATCCGTAGAACGAAAGACAATTTATGAACAACGAAAATGACAACCTCTGGAAGAAAATCTCAGACTTCTTTGTTTTTGTGAGTCTGCGGCAGGAGCAACGCCCGGAGGAGGAATACGACGGCAGATAATAGCCAGAACAGGCACAAAACAGAAACAGCCGTTTAGAGAAAAATATTTATGAACATCGAATGGTATTCATTGATTATGACAATGGTTAACACCTTGTCGCCCGAAAACCACAATTCCGGCGAGCTTGAGGATCCCCGCTGCCGGTAATTGACAAACAACAAGACAAAAGCTAACAAAAGAACGAAAGACACAGAATAATATGAAGAACGAATGGTACTCCTGGCTCTTGAACGTGGTAGACGCTTTTTCCGTGCGTCCCGAAGAAATGACCCTCAACACTGAGGTCGAAGACCCGCGTCACAAGTAACATCCGTATTAAGAACCAAGAAAAGAGAGAGAAAAACTATGAACTTTGAATTGTATTCCTGGGTCCTGAACGTCGTTAATTCTTTTTCCGAATCGTCTGACGAATTTTCGCTCAGCGAGCGTGAAAAGGTTGATCCTCGTTGCAGGTAATCCAGTTTCCGCAAAAAATCGAAGCCGGTGGCGAAAGTCACCGGCTTTTTTTGTATTAGTTAGCAAACGTCTCTTCTCCTATGCCGGCGCCGACGGGTTCGATGTGCCCGGCGGATCAGGGCCGCCGCTCAATACTCCCGATCCAGCAGGTAGTTCGCGAGCGCTCGCAGAATATCCGCTTTGGCTCCGAAAGATCCTGTTGCGGCTAATGCGGCCGCGGTTAAGCGCTGCGCTTCGTTACGCGCTTTTTTGAGGCCGAACACAGCAGGGTAGGTCGCCTTTTGCGCCGCAATATCTTTGCCGGCGCTCTTACCGAGCTTTTCACTGGTCTGGGTGACGTCAAGGATGTCGTCGATAACCTGAAAGGCGAGGCCCAGGTTTTGGGCGAAATCGGTGAGGGCTTCGAGTTGCCTGTCGGTGGCGTTGGCGCTCATACCGCCGAGCCGGATGGCTGCGGTGAGCAGTGCAGACGTTTTCGCGCCGTGAATGAAGCGTAGCTGCGTTGGGGTGACCTTCTTGCCTTCGGCTTCGAGATCGGCTACCTGCCCGCCTACGAGGTGGCGGCTGCCAGCGGCGACTGCGAGCTCGCGAACGTGATCGGCGACGGAATAACGTTTGGTTGGCGGCGCTGCTGCCGCGATTTCGAATGCGAGTGTGAGCAGAGCGTCACCGGCCAGGATCGCGACTGCCTCGCCGAAAACCTTGTGATTGGTGGGTTTGCCGCGGCGGAAATCGTCGTTGTCCATGGAGGGCAAATCGTCGTGGATCAGCGAATAAGTGTGGACGATTTCCGTGGCGCAGGCGAGGGGCAGAGCATTGGCAATGCGTCCGCCACACGCTTCCGCTGCGGCCACGGTCAGAATCGGCCGCAGTCGCTTGCCTCCGGCGAAAATACTGTACCGCATGGCCCTATGCAGCGTCGCAGGTTTTGTCGAGGCAGCAGGAAGGAAAATCTTGAGCGCCTCGTCGACGGCGCGTTGGGTGGTTTTCAGGTAGGAAGGGAGATCCATCCGGTCGAGGAAATCAAATGCGGTGGGTCAGGGCAAACGAAACGATCGTTGAATGCTTTTGCGGGCCTGTCTACCAGACCGATCTGGGGGGTTATTCCGTAAAGCGCTGGGCGATGGGCATTCTCCGGCCAATGCCGAAGGCCGTGCTGGTGACTTTTAATCCGGGCGCAGCCTGGGAGCGTTTATATTCGTTCCGGTCAATCTGGCGGACGAGCCATCGCACCGTTTTTTCGTCGTGTCCGTGGGCGATGATGTCGCGAACCCCCATTCTTCGTTCCACGTAAAGGGCAAGGATGGCGTCGAGCACCTCGTAGGGTGGGAGGCTGTCCTGATCGATCTGGTTTGGGCGAAGTTCGGCGCTGGGCGGTTTTTCAATGGAGGCAGGGGGTATAATCTCGCGATCACGATTGATCCAGCGGGCGAGCTCGTAGACTTTGGTTTTCGGGACATCACTGATAACAGCCAGGCCACCGCACATGTCGCCGTAAAGCGTGCAATAGCCAACAGCCAGCTCGCTTTTATTGCCGGTGTTGAGAACGATGTGGCCAAACTTGTTCGAGAGCGACATGAGCGTGAGCCCTCGAAGACGGCTCTGAATGTTCTCCTCGGTCGTGTCTTCAGCGTCATTCGCAAAGGCTTCGGAGAGTTGCGCTTGCATTCCTGTAAAACTGTCGCGGATCGGAATCGTGAGATGACGGATGCCCAGGTTTTTGGCAATGGCGAGCGCATCATCGATACTGCCCTGGCTGGAATAGGGTCCTGGCATCGCGACGCCCGTGACGTTTTCGGGCTCGAGCGCGGCAGCGGCAAGCACGGCGGTGACCGCCGAATCGATGCCGCCGCTGAGACCGATAACGGCCGTTTTGAAGCCGGTTTTTCGGATGTAATCCCGGATACCCAGGGTGAGCGCATTGAAAAGCTCCTCCGGCTCGTCGGCTACAGCGGGTTCGACGCCCGGCCCGGCGGTGTCGACGATCTGGATATCTTCTTCAAACGCCTTGAGCCGGGTCAGAATGTGGCCTTGAGCGTCGATGGCGAGCGAGTTGCCGTCGAAAATGAGCTGATCGTTTCCACCCACGGCGTTGCAGTAGACAAACGGACGCCGATACTGGCGGGCCAGCGAGGCAATCATTTGTCGCCGGATCTCCGATTTGCCGACTTGAAAGGGGGACGCGCTGAGGTTGACGATGATTTGTGCTCCGGCTTTGACGAGTTTTTCGACTGGGTCCCGGTCGTACAGGTTCCGGCTGAGGTATTCCTCGGTCCAGATATCCTCGCAGATCGTCACTCCGATGCGGGTTCCCGCGATGGTCGCCAAATTGATGTCTTCGCTCGGCTCAAAATAACGTGATTCGTCGAAAACGTCGTAAGTGGGCAACAATGTTTTGTGGAATTTGCGGATCGATTTTCCTTTTTCGAGCAGGAACGCAGTATTCCGGAAGGGGCGTCCGCTCAGTTTTTCATTAAAATCGATACCGCCTATGAGCAGCGGCACGTCGCCTACCTGGGTGTGCAGTCCGTGAATCGCCTCCAGAGCGAGCGGAACAAACTGCGATTTGAAAATGAGATCCTGCGGCGGGTAGCCCGTAATCGTAAGTTCTGGTGTGACAACGAGTTGTGCTCCATCTGTCGCCGCCTTTTCGTAAGCGGCGAAAATGGCGGCGCTGTTGCCGGGGATGTCGCCGACAGTGGTGTTGATTTGGGCCAGGCCGATTCGCATGAGTGATTCTGACGCGTCAGTTTACCAGAAACCCCACTGTTTGGTGAACATGATATACAAACCGAGAAAAAGGTTCGTGACGGCATGCGCAAAAACGCACGAGCCGAGGCTCTTCGTGACGCAGGCAATGCCGTTGTAAATGAGCCCGCAAAGAAATGCCGCTGGAACGTCAGGCCCGGGCATCCAGTTGGGTTCGCTGCCCCAATGCGCCAGCGTGAAGGCAGCTGTCGTAAGGAGGTAGGCTTTCCATTGAAACTGCCCGAAGGGAACCTCGTTCCAACGATCCGAGATGAGATAACGCATCAGGAACCCGCGCCAAAAAATCTCTTCAAGCAGCGGAACGACAATGACCAGTCGCACAAAACGCAGGATGACCGTCGCCCAGTAACCCGTCGGGTTCGCTGCGAAAAAATCCGGATTGAAACCCATGCGCCGTGGGCCTGCCCAGTGAAAAAACTGGGGCGCTGTCCAGATCGCGAAAACGAAAAACCCGACAGCGAAGATTACGGACAGGTATCGGATTCCGTTAAACTCGTAGCGTTTCCAGAAATAGGCTAGCAACGCGCCACAAACGAGAGTTTGGAGGGGATAAACGATATACTCGGGCGCAAACGGCCAGACCGGGAGGATGTCCAGGATGAACGGTCCCACAGCCATCAGCAGCATGAAAACGACGAACGGTCCGATGTAGGCGGCGGTTAATGACTGGAAAGGGTGTCCCATAGTGCCCGTCTTTTGGGTCCCCGTTCCTGAGTTTCCGCGCATGTCTGCCAGCTCTTCCCGGGTCATGACAGCGACGTAAAATCCGTCATCGTCTGGAAGCCCTTGTAGCGTTCCGCAATTTGTGCTGCATCGAGCGTCCGTAACCGTTCCAGACTGAACGCCTCGACATTGAAACTCGCCATGACGCTTCCGTGTACGACTGCCTGCTTGAGCTGCGAGAAAGCAATTTCACCGTCGGGAGGCAGGCTTGCCAGATAACCGGCGAAACCGCCCGCAAACGTGTCCCCGGCGCCCGTAGGGTCGCGAATTTCTTCGAGCGGGTACGCGCCGCAGCTGAAGAATGCACTCGGCCCGAACAATAAACAGCCGTGTTCCCCCTTCTTGATCGCAACATATTTCGGCCCCATGTCCTGAATGGTGCGTGCTGCACGGATGAGGCTGTTGTCCTTTGTCAGGAGGCGCGCCTCGCTGTCGTTGAGGATCAGCAGGTCCACTCGCTTGAGAAGATTGGCCAAGTCACCGGCTGCGATATTGATCCACAAATCCATGGTGTCGGCGATTACAAACCGCGGCTCCGGCACCTGGTCGAGCACATGACTTTGGAGTCCGGGCGCGATGTTCGCCAGCAACGTGATAGCCGGTTTCTTGAAGGACTCCGGAATCACCGGCGTGAAATGTTCGAAAACGTTGAGCGCTATGTGCCGGGTATGCCGCACGTTGAGATCCCACTCGTACTCGCCCGTCCAGCGCATCGTTGCTCCGGGGACGATCTGCAAGCCGCTTAAATCGACGTTCCGCGATTGAAAGTAAGCGATGTGCTCTTTCGGGAAATCGTCACCGACCACGCCCACAAGGTTCACCGGCGAGAAAAAACTGGCGCTTACCGCCGCAAACGACGCAGAGCCACCGAGCAGATCGTCGTGCTTTTCAATGGGCGTAATAACCGAATCCAACGCAACGGAACCGACAATGAGGACTGACATGTCTGAGAGAGTATGATTAAACGGGGATGGATGATCTCGAGGCGCCAGCTCAGCTCAGGAGTTTGCGGACCTCACGGGCGTACGTGACGAGATCCGGCGCCTGCAGCAATCCGGAGACGATTACCACCCGCTTCGCCCCGGCGTCGAGAACTTGCCGCAGATTTTCGAGTTTGATGCCGCCGATGCAATAAATGGGGATTTTGACCGCTTCATGAATCCTCCGTATTTCGCTGAGGCCGACGGCGGTGTATTCCGGTTTTGTCGGCGTTGGAAAAAGCGGTCCGTATCCAATGTAATCAGCGCCTGCATCCTGGGCCGCCGTTGCCTGTTCCAGCGAATGCGTCGATTTGCCAATGATCCCTTTGGTCCCCGCCAGCTCTCGCGCGACAGCCACCGTCATATCGTCCTGGCCCACGTGCGCTCCCGTCGCGCCGGCTGAGGCAACTAGTTCTGGGTGATCATTCAAGACGAACGGCACGCCTGCGGTGGTGAAGATCGGTGCCAGTTTGCGTGCCAGGTCCGCGAATTCACCGGCCGGCAACCCTTTTGCGCGTAGCTGAACGATTTCCACACCTCCGTCGATCATCTGCCGCGCGACGTCCGGCATGTCTTCGGGAGTGACGTATCCCAGGTCCAGAATTCCGTAAAGATGGGCGAAGATGAGGTCAGCCATATGCTGAAATGTGATCCATGTCCGAATCCGTCAGCAATTTAATTCAAAGCGTCCGGCCAGATGGATTTCGGTTACTGAGGTTTCCGAAAGATACCCTTGACGGCACTTTGGTTAACTGAAAGAAATGGATCGACACTAACCAGAATCCCCTCAGCCGTTCCTTGTCTAACGCTGCCATGTCATGCCTTTCATTGTTCGGAAGCAGGCTCTCCGATGGGAGGATTGTGGTTTCTCCGGCTTGGCGTGCACCCCAAATGCCAATCGGGAAAGTCCATTCGAAGAATATCCATAAGGAGAATAAGTTATGCCGCCCTCATCCCTCTTAAGTTTCTTTAAAAAACTAACGCGACTTCTGCCCGTCGCCGTCCTCGCCACCTTGGTGGCGCCAGTTTTCGGTCAGGCCAAACCGGATGCAGGCAAGGCTGCCGCAGCCAAGGAGGGCGTGCTTACACTTTGGGTGCCCAAGCTCGCCGTGCAGGCTGTTTCCAATGCGGGCAAGGACTTCACTGCCAAATATGGGGTGGAGGTTTCCGTACAAGAAGTCTCTTTCGACTCAATTCGCGATGACCTGAAAACCGCGGCGCCGGCCGGAGAGGGTCCGGATATTATTGTCGGGGCTCACGACTGGCTGGGCGAACTGGTTGCTAATGGCTTGCTTGAACCACTCGATCTTGGCGACAAGGCGGCCGGGTTTGATCCGGTTAGTCTGAAGGCATTTACCTACGACAGCAAGGTCTACGGTTTGCCGTACGGTCTCGAGGCCATCGCTTTAATTTATAACAAAGAGCTTGTCCCCACCCCTCCGGCGACTTGGGAAGAGCTGAAAGCATTGGCCAAGAAGCTCCAGGACGGAGGCAAAGTCGACCAGGGATACGGCCTCCACACCGGTCCGGCGGACCCATACCACACGTATCCTATTTTCACCGGCTTCGGCAGTTACGTTTTCAAGCAAAACCCCGACGGCACGTACGATCCTTCAGATCTCGGTCTCGACAACGAAGGCGGTCAGGAGGCCATGCGGGAACTCAATTCCATGGTGAAAGCCGGTCTTCTTCGACAGAATATTGGCGGCTCGGATATCGACAGCCTGTTTGTTGCAGGCAAAATTGCCATGGTCATCGACGGCCCGTGGCGTTTGCCGGATCTGCGCAAGTCGGGAATCAAATATGGCATCGCCAAGATCCCCACGATGAAACAGCAGCCCATTCCTTTTGTGGGCGCGCAAGGTTTTATGGTCTCCGCCTTGGGCAAAAACAAAGAAGTCGCCAAGGCTTTCCTCGTTGAATTCATGGCCGACGACGCTTCGATGAAGAGCATTTACGACGCGGATCCGCGGATACCCGCCTGGCTGGCGACGCAAAAAGCGGTGACCGATCCCGATATCGCGGCATTTGCGGCGTCTGCTGCCACAGGCCAGCCCATGCCAGCCATTCCCCAGATGTCCAAGGTCTGGACCGATTGGGGAAAAGCGCTGAACCTCGTTTTTCAGCAATCCGAAGATCCTGCGAAAGCCATTAAAAATGCCGCAACCTCCATCCGCGCCCAAATCAAGCCGTAGCTCGGTCGGAGGCCTCCTCCTGCGCCTTTTAGGTCTGGCTTTCATCGACGCTCTGGCGTTGCTGTTGGCTTACGCGCTAGTGGGAAATGGTTTGTGGCCAGCTGCTATTGCCTTGGTAGTCGTCACCATCGCGATCAACTGGATTTTCCTCGACGAACGGTTGTATCCGGTTCGCTGGCTTTCGCCCGGACTGCTCATGATGTTGCTCATGGTAGTTTATCCGCTGCTGTTTACGGTTTATGTCGCGCTAACCAACTACGGCGATGGCCACCTCTTGAGCAAAGAACAGGTCGTCCGCCAGTTTACCACTCAGCACTACCAACCTCCCGACGCCGTCGTTTATCAGACCACTGTGTATATGAGCGCTGACGGCGCGTTTTTGCTCGTTTTCACGGATCCCAAGACAAACACGCGTCTGGCCGGCACCGCGGACGAGATACTTAAACCGATCGATGCCACTGGCGATTTGCCGGGCGCGCTCAAGGATTCTACCGGTAAAGAGTACTCGAAAGTCGAGGCTATGAAAACGCTCCGTCTCCTCGATCGGTTGACGAAGATTCCCTTTTCCGACGGCACGAACGTTGTCCAGGTAACCGGGATGGGAAAAGCCTCGCAGCGCAAACCGGCTTACGCATTTGATCCCGCAACCGATCAGTTGACGGACAACCGGACCGGTGTCGTTTACAAGCCGGTGAAGGGGACTTTCACGGCGCCCGATGGCAAGACGCTCAGTCCTGGCTATCACGTGATGATTGGTTTTGAGAACTACCTTCGCGTGGTCAAAGATCCTAACATTCGCAGTCCTTTCCTGCGTGTTTTTGTCTGGACGTTTCTTTTCGCCGCTTTTTCCGTGTTGCTAACTTTCGTGGTCGGGCTGAGCATGGCGGTCGTCCTGAACGATAAGAGTTTGCCGTTTCGGGGGCTTTTCCGGACGCTGATCATCATCCCATACGCCATCCCCGCGATCATCAGCACGCTGATCTGGAGAGGACTGCTTAATCCCAACTATGGGCAGTTCAGCGGTTTGATCAAAGGCGTTTTCGGCACGAGCCCGCAGTGGTTCATTGATCCTTTCTGGGCGAAAGCGGGTATTCTCCTCATCAATACCTGGTTGGGTTATCCGTACATGATGCTCATCTGTCTGGGTGCGCTGCAATCGATTCCCGGGGACATGTTCGAAGCCGCGGATATCGACGGCGCCGGAAAGTGGTTGCAGTTTCGCAAGCTAACATTGCCATTGCTGCTCGTAAGCATTGCGCCTTTGCTCATCGGCACCTTTGCTTTCAATTTCAACAACTTCGGTCTCATCGAAGCCTACAACAAAGGCGGTCCTCCCATCGCGGGCGAAGCGACGCCTGCTGGTCAGACCGACATTCTCATTTCCTATACATTTCGCCTCGCATTCGGCAGCGGGGCAGGCGCCGACTATGGCCTCGCTTCGGCGATTGCGCTCTTTATTTTCCTGCTCGTTGGCGGGTTGACGATGTTGAACTTCCGCTACACGCGCCAACTGGAGGAAGTGACCTAATTTATGGCAGGAACATCCCTTTCGACAGCACGCCGTGCAAACCTGTTTCTCAAAATAGGCATCGCGATCCTTGCGGTAGCGTTCGCGCTTTATCCGGTTGTCTGGATTATTTCCGCCTCTCTCAATCCAGCCAATTCCCTGCTGAACCTGTCCATCATTCCGGAGCCGGCCAGTCTGGCAAACTTCGAGCGGCTCGTTTCCGACCCTCAATATCCCTTTCCGCTTTGGATTTGGAATTCCATCAAAGTCGCCGCCATCACGTCCGTCTTGACGGTGTTTTTGACAGCGTTGGCGGCCTATTCTTTTTCGCGCTTCCGGTACAAAGGGCGGCGCACCGGACTGTTGGTTATTCTGCTTATCCAACTGTTCCCTAACAGTCTCGCCATCGTTTCACTCTTCCTGTTGCTCCAGCAAATAGGAAACATTCCCGGCCTTTCCTGGTTCGGACTGAATACACACGGTGGATTGATCCTGATTTATGCCGGAGGTGCCTTGGGCTTCAATACCTGGCTGATGAAAGGGTTCTTTGATTCCATCCCAAAGGAGCTCGACGAAGTCGCTAACATCGATGGAGCTACAAAATGGCAGGTCTTTTGGTCGATCATTCTCCCGCTAGCGCGTCCGATTCTTGTCGTTATTGGAATCCTGACATTCATTGGCACTTACGGAGAATTCCTCATCGCGCGGGTCATCCTCAAAGGAACAGAAAACTACACGTTGATGGTCGGCTTGTTCCTTTTCAACAGCGGCCGCGCCCAGGAATGGGGCGTCATCACGGCCGCATCCCTGGTCGGCGCCCTGCCGGCCGTCATTCTCTTCTTTGTAACGCAACGCTTGCTGGTCAGCGGTCTCTCCAGCGGTGCGGTGAAAGGGTAGGGCGTCTTACGTTCGAAAACGTGATTGGTGAATAGTGAAAGGTGAATGGTAAAACTCATCTTCATATTTGCGGCGTCACGGTTTGTAGAGTGTCTCCAGGCTGTCGTGGAGTTTCATCGCTAGTGAGGAAGCGGCGTAAAGATCTGTTACGACCTCAATATAGACACCTGTTTTGGCCTGATCTGCTGCCGCCAACGCCTGATCTAATTCTGCGCAGGTTGTCACGCGTGCGGTAAACCAGCCGTCGCAACCCAGCGCACGCGGCAATTCCGTGTACCGCCAGGACGCCACATCGTTGTAGGCGATCGCCGGATCCTTGCACAACAACCGTTCAATCAGGTATCCAAAATTATTCAGCACAAAGATAACCGGCCGCAGGCCGAGCCGACCGAACTGACACACTTCTTGGGCTGTCAGCTGGTGCGCTCCTTCACCCGTGACCAGCACCACACGACGGCGTGGTTCGGCGATGGCGGCTCCCAACGCGGCCGGGGTCGCCCAGCCGATCGAACCCCAAAGCGTTTGATTGTGGAATGAGGCCCCCAATGGCATCCTCGCGAAGCCGAGGCCCATGGAAGCTGTGCCCGTCTCAGCCACGAGGATGTCGTCCGGCTTCAAAAAGTTTGCCCAGCGCGGATAAAGCGCAGGGGCGGTAATCGGATCATCCCCGTTTCCCGAAGGAGCATCGAGAGTGGTTGCCGTCACCCGGTTCCAGTTGCGGTTTGCCAGCCGTTGCGCCAGCACCGTCAGGATGTCGCCCAACTCCACGTTGGGGTAGGTTTTCCCATCGATGCGTGTGTGATGATGCGAAATGCTGATCACCCTCTTGTCTTCCAACCGCGCCGTAAACGCACCGGTATTAAAATCGGTCAATAATGTGCCGACGGCGAGGACACGGTCGCAATTCTCGACGAAAGCGCGAACGTCATCATTCATCAGTGCGCCGTCATACATTCCGACGTAGCCCGGTTGCTGCTCTTCGAGCACCGATTTGTCCATAAACATCGTGGCAAATGGCAGATTCGAGGCATCTATGACCGATTGCATGGCGGCACGCAGTCCAGTTCGCGCAACGAGGATGCCGGGCAGGACACAGGCGGTTCGAGCCTCCGACAGAGCCCTCACGACGGCCTCAACCGCGGCAGCCAAAGAGGCAGCATCGCTGTGGGGCGGAGAAAAAAGGGATTGAGGCGCCCCGAGCACCGGCTGATCAGCCACGTCCGCAGGGAACGCCATGTAAACCGGGCGACGGTGATAGAGCGCTTCAGCAATCAGTCGTTCCGTCTCGAACACGACATTTTGCGGCGTCATGATGGCCCGCGCACAGACCACCGGTTGGGTCATCCGATAGAACAGGTCGAATTCTCCGTTGCCGAGTGTGTGGTGCAGCAAGGCGCGACCCAATTGCACCGATGTGTTGGGCATGCCGACCAAGTGGAAAATCGGGAGATGTTCGGCATAAGCCCCCGCAATTCCGGCAAGGGCGCTTAGTTCACCCACGCCATAAGTGGTGCAAACTGCGCCGACACCCTTGAGACGTGCATAGCCGTCGGCCGCATAGGCCGCGTTGAGTTCATTGCAACAACCTATCCAGCGAATTTCGGGATGGAGGCAAATCGCATCGTTGACCGGGAAAGCAAAATCCCCGGGCACACCGAATATGTCAGCCACACCGATCTCGCACAATCGGGAAAGCACGTGCTGGATTACAGTCTTTGTCATTGCTGTTCTTCAAGACCTCGCGTGAGGATAACAACAGCCATCGCTCCCATACCCGGACGACACGATAAGTAAGATTTTTTGCCATAAAACCTTTCGGTTTTTGCCGCCGGAGACTCGTCTGGCTTTTAACGCTTTAGCAGCGTACCTGACTTCAGCAGTCAGTCAATAAGATGACGCGAGAGAACTCGGAGGCCGGTGAACGGATGATGGCCTCTATCAAGCAGTATCTGGAAAAGTAGCTGTAGCCTAAGATCACGAGGCGACGGCCGGGCGGGGCTTCCGTGTAACCGCAAGTTTCTTAATTTCAGCATGACGGTACGATGTCAAACGTGTCGGAGTACTGATTGGCGACCGGTGTCGCGGTGTTCAAGCGCGCGTTGAAGATGACCATCAGCGTTCCGTCACCGGACGGAGCAAGATATGTCAGGCCCGCCCGGCCCTCCTCGTAGAGGTTAGGCCTGCCCGGGGACTTGTCCAAAACTGTCCCCTTGAGATTGTGCCAGACCCAGGCTTTTCTCGATACTATGTGAAAATCTTTCGGAGATTTTTGTTCGTCCAGCATGCGCTTGATTCGCACGTGTGAGAGGCATCCGATCGAGTCTGATTTCCAGATCCACAGGTGGTCATCGTCGATCGCTATTCCGGACACGCGATCCCAGGCTGGCTCGATCACCCAATCTGACGCCTCCGACTTGTACTCTTGGCCCTGAGCGCATTGAAGATCGCGCGAGAGATTCTTGTACTTCTGACATGGCGTGTGGGGTCTCCCTATCGTGGTGGCGTGGTAGAAAAATTTAAACGCTATTTTGCCAATGAACGCTGTTACTGGCCCACCTCTTTTCCACCTCGGTGGAACTCATGCCTAACAAGTGAGCGAACTAGTCCGTTCATCTTTCCGAGTTTGCGTATTTAACGAACGGTTTCAGGTTCTAATCGCCCCCAATCTGTGGGACGCTCGCAGTTATCGTATCAGATCGATCGCGATGTAAAGGGTTTTAGACGAAGTTTTTCAGGGACGCTTGAGCCTACGGGCCGCTGTTTGCAAAACGCGGCTTGCGTCGTGTGGAAGGCAAACGATCCCGAGGCGCGCGGGTCTCGAGTGCTGAAGGAGCGGATCGAGTGCTGGCCTTTATTTGCGCAACACCTGGCCACGCTGGAGGACATTGTCCATGATCGCAAGCCCTACTGGGACCCGACCATGAGGCCAAAGCACTCAGCTAACCGGCAAATACAAGTGCCGGCTGAGGTTTCTTCGATCTTGCGGATTGGGCTGAGGGAAGGAGAATGTGTTCAGCAGAAACAAAATGATCCGACTATTTCATGTCAGCGAGGACGATTCGATAACTCGATTTGAGCCGCGTCAACCACCCTCAACGGATGCCGGGGTGGCACAACCATCAGTTTGGGCAGTTGACGAAAGGCATGTGCCTAACTATTTGTTGCCCCGTGATTGTCCAAGAGTAACCTACTATTCGTTACCCACGAGCAAGCTGGTAGACATTCAAAACCTCATTGGTCCGAGTGTTGCTAATCATGTGGTGGCAATCGAAGCTGTATGGTTTGAAAGAGCGTACAACAATAAAATTTGGATTTATGAGTTTAATTCTGACTCCTTCTCCCTTGTCGATATCGGAGCTGGTTATTACACTTCCAAAGCGGCCGTTGTACCAAGCGGAAAACGAGAAATTGAGAATCCCGTTAGTGAACTTGTTTCCTTAGGAATTGAATTGAGGGTTGTCACTTCGCTGTGGCCCTTGCGGGACGCAGTCATTGAATCAAGCCTTCAATTCTCCTGTATCCGAATGCGAAATGCACAGCCCAGGTGCCGAAGAGAGAACAAAACACTACATCCAACAGCCTACGGCCTTGGCGATCCGCCGGTCGTCTTTGGCGGTAACCGGGAACGGGCTGCGGTTGAGCTTTAACATTCGCTGAAAAAAATATGCTCGTCAAAGAAATGCAAACGTACTACAGCAAGCGCGCCGCTGAGTATGATGAATCAATGGGTTACAACGACACGGGCGTGGTTGAATGCCTCGCCCCTGTGATTTCGACTCTTAAGGCGCTTGGTCGGGGCCGCCGAGTCTTAGAGCTAGCATGTGGGCCTGCGTTCTGGACGCAGCATGTCGCGAGTGTAGCTGAGAGTGTCAAGGCAACCGATTTCAATGCATCTACTTTGGAACAAGCCCGTAAGAAGAATCTCCCCTGGGATCGCGTGTCGCTGGCGCAAGCCGACGCCTACAATCTCTCGGCGATTCCTGGAGAGTTTAATATGGTGATGGCTGTTGACTGGTTAGCGCACGTTCCACGATCGAGGATCGAATCATTCTTAGATGGAGTTGCGACCCGTGTTCCCCGTGGTTCCCAAATTGCATTTGTAGACCAGCTGCCAGGACCTCGTTCGTTGAGCGGAGTAATCGATTACGAGGGAAATCACATTCAAGAGAGGACGCTAAATGGAGAGGGGAAATTTCGAGTCATAAAGCACTTTTTCGACGATGAAGAGCTTTACAAGATGTTTTCTCCCATTTCCACGGATGTGAGGATTACAAGGTTTCCAGGATGTCGAAGAATTCTGGTTTCAGCAACCTCAACGAACAGCCAGCAAGGTCGTGAGTCGCTTACATCTTGAAAAGGCGGTCCAACCCGAGACCTCTGAGCTGTGCGTCCAGCTCGGGACGGCAGTGGACAACTTGCAGTTTGCCGCGTCCGAACTGTCGAAGTCGGAGCGCTACCCCGGCAAGCGTGCCCATGAAATCTTCATCCATGCCTGTGCATTCGCCGAGGTCCACCGCGAAATTATAGCACCCCTGGCGCATCATTTCTTTTACGAACGCTTTCACCTTTGGTGCGTTGAGGTGGCAGCCATCCCCGGTCGGCTTGACCCACGCGAGACCGTCGGACAGCCAAAACGAGATTGGATCGTCCTTCACGCTGAGCACGCTATTACGGGAGATGCCTCGATGCTACTACAAACGTCGCCGAATCTGGCAGCGAGCCGCAACCAAAAACGCCTGGAACCAAAAATATGAGAGTCTTACCTTCTCTTGCTCGTGGTATTGTTCTGTTAGCGACCGCCGCTATTTCCCGAGGCGCGCGGGTCTCGAGTGCTGAAGGAGCAGATCGAGTGCTGGCCTTTTTATTTGCGCAACACCTGGCCACGCTGGAGGACATTGTCCATGATCGCAAGCCCTACTGGGACCCGACCATGAGGCCAAAAGCACTCAGCTAACCGGCAAATACAAGTGCCGCCCCTTCCCTCCCGGTTTCGGCCCCCTTCGGACTGAAACACGGTCAGTCACCGAGCGCCGACCGTAAAGTCTCGCCAGAAAACGGGAAGATCACAGCCTCTCCCGAGGCACCGTGAGATCAACGAACTCCTTGCCAGGAAGATACTGCGTGATCTCCTCCCAGCGGATGAACGATGAAGGAGTCGAATCGGGTCGCCGGAAGGATTAGCGTTCCGGCT
>DATDBU010000127.1:0-9698 GCA_036524675.1 Chthoniobacterales bacterium
TTCCCGGAGTTGGCGGTATTGCATGCCGAGTTCCGCGGGATTGCCCGCGTCGAGACTGGAACTCTCATCGAGCTCCGCGTGGCTCCGGCAGGAAGCGTTCGCGCGTAGCCCGACGATGCGGGAGAGCCACGACGCGCCCGCCGTCAGTTCCGACGCGAAGTGCGTGGGATGCGCGCAATTGATCATGTAGTAAGCCGGCGCACGCGCCGCTTTCGCATCCACGAACGCGATCGCCTCGCGCAAAGTCTGGCCGCTGGGAAGCCGGCCATCCGTCTCGACAGTGAAAGAAATCACCGACGGGATCTCCAGCACGCCGGCGGCGTCGGCGATACCCAGGGCTTCTTCCACATACGTCATGGTGACGGCGGTGACAATGTCCGCGCCCGCATCGCGGTAGGTGCGGATCTGTGGCGCATGATATCTGGCCGCCTGCTCCCGGGTCATCGCCGTGCCAACCTGGTAGCCGTCCCCGCGTGGCCCGAGGCAACCACTGATGATGAACGGTGTGGCCGGTGTCTCAAACTCAGCCTGAATCTCGCGCATGAGGTCGATCGCGTCGCGGTTCACCGATTCAAGCGCCGCGGGCGTGTAACCAAGCTTCGCGGCCCAATCGGGATTGGCGCGCCAGGTGGGACTTTCGAGGATGAACCCCGCGCCGAACCGAACCGCCAGTTCCGCGTAAGTGCGGTAGTAGCGGCGCAGCGTTTCCCGTCCATCCGCCGCATTGAGCAGCGGAAAGGCGGCAAAGCAGGGCAGGTCGAGTTTTTCAAGGAAGACGAGCGTCGTTTCGAGGCCGCCGTCCGTGATGAACGGAATGGGCGACTGATGCGGGAGTTGGGATTGATGGGTATGCATAGGGATTGAATGGTTTCATCCCATAGGCGTGAGGCGGCGCCTCACAGTGTGAGGTGGCCCGGTTTTTTTAGTTCACCCGCAACCGCTCAGCCTATGGCCAGATGCCTTCCGCGTTCAATCGCACCCGATAGACGCTGGTGTGCGTCAGAGAAAGCCCGCGTCGCCGGGCAAGGGCTTGTTAACCGCAGCCAAGATCAAGGGTCCGTTCACTGCTCGATCCTAATCGTGTTTGGCCGCTGGAACAGGTTCATATTCGACGAACACACGAATAAAGCTCTTGGCGTCGCCATTGTAGCTGGACTGTCCAGCTACTTTGAGGTGTCGCGGACCCTCGGTCATCTCGACGGTGTAGAGGAACTGATCACCGGGACCGAAGTTTTGACCCGTTTTGTCTTTGGCGGTCTCCCAGCGGATCACGCGTTTGATACGCGTGTTCGGTGGGAGGCTCGTAACCTCGATGAAAGTTGCAGCCTCCTTGGCAAAAGGTAATCCGACCAGATTGGCCCGGTCGGTAATACCGATGTCGGCGTGACCTGTCACGAGGGTTATATCCTGCGAACACACGCGACTGGTTGTGTTCAGGAAGCGCTCAAGAAACAGAGAGCGTTCCTTGTCCGGGATACTTTTCCACACGGCAAAGCACGCTACTGCTACAACTGAGAGAACTGCCCACAATCGAGTCAGCGCTCGTATGTTTTTTTCATGGAGGGCAGCATGGACGTTACTCTCTACTTCTGACAGGATTGGAAGGTCCGGCGAAGGATGTAAGACAGCGGGTCGATTTGTTTTAGTTATTCGGCCTCTGTGACGATCCATTTCTGCGGCGACCTCGGCGACGACACTTCCTTCGGGTTCGAGTATAGTAACTGACCGAAGGTAGCTCGGAATGTCCGCGAAGGTGGTGGGGGAAACAATAACGGGAAGGATATAGCCCTCGGGATGAGGCCAACGCTCCTTCGCGAAACGCAGCTCAGTGCGGCAGTAGCTCCCACGCGCGATGGATTTCGGGCTAATGAGAAAGAGCAAGAAATCGCATGTGGATATCTCCGTCCGAATGCGCCTGTCAAATTCACCTCCGCGAGGGAGCGAATCCCGGTCGACGAAGACGGTGTCGCCGTCTTTTCTGAGGCGCATCGAGATGTCGTCAGCAATACTGGAGTCGCTGCGGCTGTAGGAAATAAATACGTTCATGCACTGCAACGCGCTAGTGGCCTAGACTTTATGGCTGTCGGCGCCCGGTGGTTCGTGCGGCAGCCTGTGTGGGAGGGATTGAACGGGTTGGGCTCGCAGATGAGCGCAGTGCCGGACTTAAAGGGCAGGACGGGGCGTTGTGCCGCCAATCATTAACTAGAGCCGGCAGCCACACCATGAAGAAAAATACACTCCATCTCGGACTCGATGTCCACAAGGAAACCATCACCATCGCGACAGCCGAAGGCCGCCGCAGCGGCGAAGTGCGCGTCCACGGCACCATCAGTAACGACCTGCACGCCATCGAGAAACTCCTTGGCAAGACCCGTAGGGCCCCCTCCGGCCGTCGTGCTCGAGGCCAGCTACGAAGCTGGTCCCTCTGGGGTTCGGCATCGCCCGGGGCCTCCAGATTCCCTGCCTGGTCGGCCTGACCCCGAAAAGAGGACGGCCTTAAGAGAAAGACAGAATGAAATGAAAAAGAGCCGAGTCAGCGAAGAACAAATCGTGAGAAACGACAAGGGGACAGGTCGTTTGTTGTTGTGGTGACCGTTCCGCACAGAGAGTTGGTTCGGCGAAAACCGTATCTTGCGCTTTTAACTTGATCCAGTGTGGCCATCCGGAGTTGTTATTGCTGGACGGGAAAACGGAATGTGCACCATCACTTATGTTTTTTCCGGCATCAACGTCGGAATGACCAAGCGTCCCAGCCGCCGATACACGCGGAAGTCGGAATCCAGGGTCCAGACACGCGGTTTGTCGTGCAACTCGGCGAGGCGGACCAAACAAGCGTCCGCGAGCGACATCGGTTGGTCGCGATAACGTCGGATAAGCTGGCGAAGTGGGGCAAGTTCGCTTTCGACGGAGAAAGCGATATTGAGCACGCCCCGCTCGATCAGCGCGAGCAGTGGGTCCATGTCGCAACCGTGCCGACGCAGGATATGCGCGGCTTCTGCCAGCACCGGTTCGCAGGTGAGCAAAGGCGGACGGAGAGACGACATCACGTCGCAAGCCCAACGATGATGTTGCGCCTGCCGCACGAGAAATGCGACCAGCGGACCGGTATCGGCAATGACGACTTCGCTCACTGGCCGAAGTCGTCGAGATATTCGGGATTCGTGGCGATGTCGCGAGGACCTGTAAGGCAACCGGCGAGATCTTCCGCCAGGTCGAGACATGAACCGGCGCCGCCCTTGTGCGGCTTCAGCAGCATTTTCTCCACGCAATCCCGCACCACGGCGGACTTTGAGGTCCGCCGCCGTTGGGCTTCCTCGGCCAGCCGAGTGTCAAGAATGTCGGGGACTTTGAGCGAGATCGTCGTCATGTACGGACGGTAATACTCGCGCTGCATTTTGGCAATACCAGATCTAACGTTACTACTACTTGGTGCAAGCCGAATCATTTTCCGCGGTGGCATACGACCGCACGCCTTCCAGATTCAACCGCACCCAATGGATACTGGTGTGCGCGCAGAGGTGGAGCGTGTGGTCCGCACCGGCTGCGCAACCTGGCGCGGGCGATGAGAAGGGGGATGTTTGGGCCAATGAAAACGGAGTGGGCGAATCATCGTCACGATTCGTCGCGCTGCCGTTGGATTCCTTCCAGGACGGGCGCCGTCGTTGGTGGCTCTGGGCTGGCGTCCTCAGCAGGTGATTCGGCGGTTCAAACCAATTTCCAACCCATTGCGGCGTTGATCATGTCCACGATTTGCCGCCGCCGAACGCGAGAGACGCTGCCACGCTTCCCGGTGAGCTTGGATTTCTCTATGAGCCAAAGCACATCACAACGGCAAAGCTTTTCCCACCGTCGGCGCCATTGAGCCGCATTTCGGTTTCTTTTGGCGCGCTGATGGCTCCCCAGGAGCGTAGTTAGCTTTGGCAAAGACCATGGCGCCGGCGATGACCTGGCGCGCGCCTTCGAGCGTGAGGTTTTTCTTTTCGGCAAGTTGCGCGTGGGCGGCGCCGGCAAAAATCAGCGGCGCCGAAAGGGTGTACGTGAGTGTTTTCATGAGTTGCGTTAGAACGTAAAACGTGGGCGCACTGCGGCCACGCCTTGATGTTATTTCACGGGCTCTTCGAACTTCGCTTCGCCTAACAGCACTTCGGCGAATGAGCGCCACACCTGCACCTTCGCGATATCGGCCACATAGCTCGGCACGGTGACCTGGCGATTAGTGCCGCCTTTGGTTTTAAACTGGTTCAGGAGATAGGTATTGCCTTTCGAATCCACGACCTGCCAGCTGGGCGCGGGTGTTGGGGATCACGAAATCGTCGGACACTTTGAGCACGCTTTTACCGTCTTGAGTGGTGTGAATAGCGTAACCGGTGTTGGCTTTCGTGCCTTCGAATTTGCCGGTTTTGTGTTCGGCGGCGCCAGCGAGTGAAAGTGTCGCGGCGATAATTAGCGCGAAAAATGTGTAGAGTATGGATTTAATGTTCATTGAGTAGTGGGATGTATTGGTTGTGTTAGTGGTATTGCGCGCCGCGCGGTGCTGCCACAGGGCGCGCTTCCTTCGTCGCCTAACATCCAGAATCCTTACAACGCTCATGGAGCGTCGTATTTTTATCGTGCAGGGAGACTTGCTGTCCCGGTCCTGTTGTTCATCGGATCGGAGCGGGAAGCCCCGAAGACCTGGAGGAGATTACTTTCGCAGTGCACGTTTCAGCCGTGCCTTGGCATTGCTGTCGAGAGTCGGGCCGTCGATTTGATCGGCGTGCTCCGGGAAAAGATGGCTCGCCTCATGCATGAGATCGAGCTGCCGGGCATAACGGGCGCACCATTTGCAGAAGCGGCGGTGCAATCGGAGCCGTAGCCGCGTCACCAGCGGAAGCCGGTGATCGCGTTCCTCCGACGTCAGCCGCGAGACTTCCCGACAGGCAGGCGTCAGCCGCCAAAACCAGTTCGAAAGCTTTGTTTTCAGCCAGTTCGGAGGAGGTTCGTCGTGAGTTTGATGGGACATCTCCGTGATTCGTCGTCGCTCGGCGCGAAAACTTACGGGAAATTTCCCTCTCGAGGAAGACGATTGTTGGGCGAGGATGCCGACAGGCTGCCGTGTGTGGAGTTACGGCCGTGGTCGTTTCCCGGTTTTAACCGCCACTTTTAATTTTTCGCGAGCCTCGGGTGACAAACTGCCGCGCATCTTTTCCGTGCCCTGTTCCGGACAGGAATGCAGCGCCTTGCGGAGAAAGCCTAATTGGTCCCGGTAACGTTCGCACCACGCGCAGATAAGGTAGTGAAACCGCATGGCAATTCGTGTTCGCAAGGGCAGGGGACGATCGAGCGACTCCGAGATCAGACGCGTGATGTCATGGCATTTCGGCGTGTGCTCGGCGATAAACATCACCAGCTTCGTTTTCCACCAATTTGTTGGCTCGATCACAACTTGGTGCCTCCCTCGCCGTCGAAGAAGTTGATTTCCAGGCATTGTCTGAGCGCCATGCGTGCCCGATGCAACATGACCCACAGATTGGCTTCGGTGATATTCAACGTCTCACACACCTCCTTGCCCGACAGCTCGTCCATTTCGCGCATCATGAAGACTTGCGCGACTCGCTCAGGCAACTTTCCAAGACAACTCTGCATCGCCTGCCAGAACTCGGCGCGCTTCATCGCTTCCTCGCCCTCAGGTTTCCACTCCGACGGGCCGCGCTCGTGGATCCAGTAATTTTCTGCGTCGAATCGGTCCGAGTGTTCGTCGCTGAAAAACTCGAGATCGGTGAAATTCGTTTCGCGACCCAACTTACGAAAGTGGTCGCAGATTTTGTTTTTCAGAATGCCGACGAGCCAGCTCCGTTCACTGGAACGTCCGGCAAAGTGGTCATGGGTTCGCACCGCGACGAGTAAGGTTTCCTGCACGAGATCCTCGGCGATCTCCTGCCGGCGCACGCGGGTGAGCGCATAGCGGTAAAGACAGTCGCCGTGTTCATCGACCCAACGCTCGGGATCGGCGGAGGAACCTGGCGAAGAAGCCGCCGCAGAGATTTCGGGAGCATTCATGGTGATATTGGAGTGATATGCTGATGAGCGGCCGCGGTCCGCCGGAGCTGCTCTTCCTGGAAAGGCGAGCATCGCACGAACAAGACCGCGCGGCGGGAAAGGGAATCGAGCAGGTCAAAGCCAGGCCGGTCGATGAGCGACACGTCCCCAAGGTCGAGGGTAACCGTCCGGCCTGCGACGAGCATCCGGTCGCATACGTCGTTCAGCTCTGCTATCCAGGCGCCTGCGAGGTGGCCCTCGAGCCGCAGGGTTGCGGATTCGGCGAATTCGGTAATGGAAATTCTGAGCATGGTCACGAAGGGAAGTTCGGCGGTTTTGTGTTCGCTCTATTAGCTATCGCAAACGCCGTGCCACGACGCGTCCGAAGGCGATTTTTGAAGGGATTAGGGCGCGTCCCCCAGGGTGGATTTTTATTTTTGACGCGGGACTCCCAGTTTCCCCGGGCTTCGCGGCCGCGTGATTTCGTGGGCTGCCACGATATTTCGCGGGCTTTCGGAGTGCTGAATGGGACTCATAGGTCCCATGAGACCTATAGGTCCTATGAGACCAATCTTACGCCGGCCGCGTGATCCCGAGTTTCTGCATCCGGCTTCGTAACGTGCTCGGCTGGAGACTCAGAATTTTTGCCGCGCCGCGTTCGCCTTCGATCTGCCATCGAGTCTGTGTGAGCACCGAAACAATGTGCTCGCGCTCCACATCATCGAGCGAAGCGCCGCTGTTCTTCGTTCGCAGCTCGAGCCCTAGCGCGCGGGCAAGGGGGTGGGGCGTTGCTCCCGGCAATGCGCTTTCGTCCACGCGCAGCAGCGGGCCATTCGACAGCACGACCGCGCGCTCGATGACATTTTGCAATTCACGGATATTTCCGGGCCACGGATATCCGCAGAGCCGCGCCATGGTTTCCTCGGACACGTGCTTGACCGGTCGGCCTAGTTTTCGGGCGAACTTTTCGAGGAAAAACATGGTGAGCAGAGGAATATCCTCCGCGCGTTCGCGCAACGGCGGAATGGTCAGGGGCACGACGTTCAATCGATAGAACAAATCGCTCCGGAATTTGCCTTCGCGAACCATCGCGCCCAGGTCGCGATTCGTCGCTGCGATGACCCGCACATCGACGCGCACCGTCTTCGTGCTGCCGATCGGCTCAAACTCCTGCTCTTGTAGCACGCGCAACAGTTTTACCTGCGTCTCCGGCGGCAGTTCGCCCACTTCGTCCAGAAACAGGGTGCCACCGTCCGCAAGAGCGAAGCGTCCTTCGCGGTTCGAAATCGCACCCGTAAAAGCACCTTTCACATGGCCGAAGAGCTCGCTTTCGACTAGCCCGACGCTCATTACTCCGCAGTTGACCTTCACGAGCGGATGCTCGTGCCGCGGACCGCGGTCGTGAATGGCGCGGGCGATAAGCTCCTTGCCGGTGCCCGTTTCGCCGTAAATGAGGGCGGTGGACTCCGTCGATGCGATTTGATCGACCTGCCCAAGCACCTTGAGCAGCGGCGGGCTGTTGCCAATGATTTCGACGAAATTGTGCTGACTGCGAATTTCCTCCTGCAAATAGACGTTCTGCGCTTCCAGCCGTGCTTTCTCCTGTTCCATTAACACGCGATCGGTGATGTCCACGAACATCGTTCGCGTGAGACCACTTTCCGCATCGGGGCGCGTCCACCATTGAATGAAAATCGGCTTGCCGTTGTCGCGCCTGCGCAATTCGAGGACGACGCCGGCCGTATCCGTGCCCTGGCCGAAGGACTCCATGGCTTGTTTTAGCCGTCTTTGCGCCTCAGGCGCGTCCGGCACGAACGACTTCCCGTACGTCCCGGCGACTTGATCGGGTGTGATGCCCAGGATGCGCATCGCGGTGCGGTTCGCACGGACGAAACGCGTATCCAGTCCCTCCAACACGTAGGCGATGGGCGCCTCGTCAAAAAGGTCGCGAAACCGCTCCTCGCTGGCGTCCAGCGCGCGGCTGACTTCTGCCAACTGATCCTTCATCCGCCGTTTCTGCTGTTCCAGATCCGCGATTTTCCGTGCGGTCAGTTCGTCGCCGAGCCGGCGCACTTCCTCATGAACGAGGCAATCGTCGAGGGCAATAGCGACCGCGCCGGCCACCTGTTCGAGAAAGGAATGCTGAAGATCGCCATAGGCATTTTTTGCGGACGCCATAAAAAACAGCGCTCCTCTCACACGGCCGCCCGTGATGAGCGGGAGCACGCAGAGCGATTCCATGCCTTCCTGTTCCATGGTCATTCCGGTGGCCGGAAAGCGTTCACGCACTTCATCGCGTTCCGAAGCCACATACCATTCGCGGTTCTTCATCACCCAATCGGTGGCTGTCCCTCGGCGTTCCTCGACGGTGGGCGTCACGCCCTCCGACCGCACATTGCGCCTGGTTAGAAAGTAACCCTGCAATTGTTCGCCTTCGGCAGGCAGAATGATACCGAAGCACTCGGCCGATACCGCCGTTTGCAAACACTCCGCCAAAGCGCCAAAAAGCACATCACGGCCCAGGTGATGGCCAATGGCCCGGGTAATATTTAGAAGCGCCTGAGTCTCGACATTCGCCCTTCGGAGATCCGCGTGGGCTTTGCGTAATTTTTCGTCGGCCTGTTTGCGCTCTAGTTCGGCACAACCGCGCGCGGCGAAAATCTTCAGCGTCGCGATGTCATCCTCGCTCGGCTCCATCGGCTCCGTGTGCAGGACGGCGATATGCCCGAGTGTGCGGCCCTGGGCATTTTTCATCGGGACACCGACGTAGCTCTCTGCGCCGATCTGCTGCAGCCAGAGGTCTTCTGGAAATTTGGTCGCCAGACCGGATGCAGTTGCGCACACATAGCCGGCTGCTACTCGCTGGCACGGCGTGCCGGGAAACCGGTAACTGAATCCCTCACCGAAATCCGCGCCCTCCCAATAAGCGAGCGATCGGGATTCCATCTCGCTGAGTGTCTCCGCGACGAAGGCGTATCGCGCCCCCAGAGCCTGTGCCGCACACCTGGCCAGTGAACGGAAAAATTCATCGCCAATCGCGGCTGCGGTCCCTTCCGCGATAACGCGAAGGGTATCCGTTGGAGGAGTTTCGACTTTGTTGCACTCAGACATACAACGGGTCAGCCCGGTAAAACACTGCATAGCACCACCGGCCCGCTAAGGAAACGTGATTAAATCCTGATGAAAAGAATTCAACCGCAGATGGATGCAGATAAAGAATGGGGTTCATGAATCTGCGACTACCTGCGCCATCTGCGAGGGGTCGGACTCAGTCTGCCACGTCACGCGCCGGAGGACGAAATTGAGAAGGCAGTACGTCGGTTGTTGAGTGAGCCTGGATATCGGGAAGCGGCCCAGTCGCTGGGAGCGGCGATCCGGCAAGATGCAGAACGCCTTGACGCCTCGTCGAGGATCGAACGCCTCGCTTACGAGATGCTAGCACTGCGCTGGGGCGAACAATCTTGGCGGACATCGCATCGTAGTCGCCCTAGCCCGTAACGATACAGTTGGAATCACCGCCAAGGCGTCAAGTAGGAAAGCGAATCACTTGCAGGCAGAACACTTTCGGTAGGGCCGGTGTAAGGAACGGCGGGCGGTTGCGACGAATCGAGCGAATTATTCACACGCTCTATGCAAACACTCGCTTTTCCTGAACCGGTCATGCCGGATTGTCCCGTCCT
>DATDBU010000128.1:0-16356 GCA_036524675.1 Chthoniobacterales bacterium
AGCCGCGAGCAACCAGATGATCAACGAATGCGAAAACGCCGCCGACACGCCGAGAAGAACAGCCTGCCGGATCGTGCCGCGGATCGCGACGATGAACGCCGCCATCATGGTCTTGGAATGCCCCGGCTCGAGTCCGTGCAACGCGCCGAGAACGATGGCGGAGGGAATAAAAAACCACGCATTGGCCGCGCCCTGGTTGATCAAATCCTGAAAAGAGGTCATATATGGGGTATACCCCTATACTCCTTATGAATCAACGCTTCACTCCTCGAATCGCATTTTGCACCATCCATTGGTAAATTTTCCCTCATGAACGAATCCCTGGACGCACACACTCACATCCACCCAGAGGAGGAAACGAAGGCCCTGAAAATCCGTGTCCGGAAAATCATCGGACAGCTCAACGGCGTCGAACGGATGCTGGAAGCAGACCGCGATTGCGCGGAGGTTCTGACCCAGCTCGTCTCCGCGCGAAAGGCCATCAAATCGCTCTCCGAAAAACTCATCCACTCGCACATGCACCACTGCATCGACGCCGCGGCCGATCCTAGGGAAGGCCAAAAAAAGCTGCGCGAATTTCTGGAAGTTTTGCAGCGCTACGTCGATTGAGGCGCGTTGATAATTGGCGACATGCCAGGATGACATGTCATTTTTTCGCGCGATTGTGATCAATTTGGAGAGGCTTGAGCCTCTTGCAGCGCTGAGCACGGCTCATGGACGATGACCATCGCTTCACGTATCGTATAAACATGGCCGGTTCGAGGCTTGCAGTGTTGGACAAATTCGGGGCGCTCGGAGCGCTCGTCGCTGCTGCTGCCGCGCCCTGTTGCTTCCCGTTGCTGGCAGCCGTCGGTGCCGCTCTCGGCTTGGGCGCGTTGCAGGCGTGGCGCGGTTACATGGATTATGCCATTCAGGTGTTCGCCGGCATTTCCGCACTCGGTGGCGTGTTCGCTTTTCGTCAGCACCGGCGGGCGTGGCCGTTGGCCATGGGTTTGGCGAGCGCAGTAATGATTTTCTTTGCTTTCTACGTCAGCTATTACGTCGCGTTGATTTATGGTGGGCTAGCCGGCCTGGTCGTCGCCGCCGTCTGGAACGTCATCGCCAAGCGTCGTGTGAGTGCTAACGGTCGGCCGGTCGAGTTGCAGTCCACGATCACTTGCCCGCGGTGCGGCCATCAGAAGCAGGAGACGATGCCGACGGACGCGTGCGTGTATTTTTACGAATGCGAGAGTTGTCTCGCGAAGTTGCGGCCCAAGCAGGGAGATTGTTGCGTGTTCTGCTCATATGGCTCGGTCAAGTGTCCACCGGTTCAGCTCGGGGCTAGTTGTTGTGTTGGATGAGCGTGGGGGCCTGGCAGAGCAGATTTGACAAATCCGCCCGTTGCTCCTAAGACAGCCGCGATGCGACCTCGGCAAAAGACATGGCTTGCAACGTTGTGCCTCGGCATGGCGCTGCTGTTTTGTGCACAGGTCATGGTTTGCTTTGCCGATGACACCGGCGTATGGGGCTGCTGCAAAGCGGCAGCTCAACACGATCGCGACGATTCAACGGCGGGAGGGAATTCGCATGACGCGTCGCACGCGTCGCATTGCTGCCACTCGCACGTCCATTCGGCAATGCTAACTGCGGAATCACCGCTGATAGCGGGGAGAGTTCCTTCGGGGCTCGTTTTTGGTTTCAGTGATTCTCCGTCGGAAGGTCCGGTGCCGGAGATCGATCTTCCGCCGCAACTGTCCTGACGCGGCGCGGCGCAGTTTGTCCGCGTTTCTCGATTGACCGGATTTGCCCCGGTATCTCCGAACGTCGCGTTCGGTTTTGCTCAATCTCCGCGTGAAGCGCTTCCTTCATGCGGTTCATCAGGACACCAAAAAATGACGTTTCCCTTTTCGTTCCCCCAGGGGCTTCCCAGCCTTTTCAAAATAATCACTGCCTTTCTGGCAATCATTACGCCCGCTTCCGGGGAGCTTGTGCTGACGGCAGATGCCGCCACGGAGCTAGCCCGGGAGAAGAATCCGGATTTGCTGGCAGCGCGCGGCATCGTCGCGGAAGCGGAGAGTCGTGCCCGGAGCGTGGGACGGCTGGCGAATCCGGAGATCGAGACGGAAATCGCCGGAGGGCGGAACTTCGAAGGCAGGGTAATCGTTGGAATCACCCAACGCTTTCCGCTCACGGCACGTCTGCGTTTGGAGCGGAATCTGTCCACGCTGGACGTCGAGCGTGCGCGGCTTGAGGTGCTGGAAAAAACGCGTCAACTTACCGTGGCGTCGCGCGTTGCGTTCTACGAACTTGCTGCCGCCCGCGAAGCGATTTCGCTGACCGGCAGACAGGCCGAAGCGGCGAAGGAGTTTGCCCGGTCTCTCGAGGAAAGCGCCGCCGAAGGGCTCGTTTCCAGTCTGGATGCCGGGCTGGCCAGGCTGGCCAGTGAGAAACTTGATGCCGCGAAGGAATCGCTCTTCGCCGACGAGGTATTGGCCGCGAGCCGCCTCGCGGTACTCCTGGGGCTCGCCGCGGACACCCCGTTTGTGCTCGAAGGAACGCTTGCCCTTCCAGAAGTGCTTCCCGTGATGCATCCCATGGGCTTTCGGCCCGATTTGCAGATAGCCGAAATGGCCGTTCAAGCGGGCGCCATCGACGTGTCGCTCGCAAAAGCGTCGAGGTGGGACGATGTGGGGGGCGGCGTTTTCGTGGAGGGAGAGCGCGTGCGGGAGGAGTCCGGCGGCATTGAATCCGGGGCGCTCTTTGGAATTCGGTTCAGCGTTCCGTTGCCCGTCTGGCAGGACGGTTCGGGCAAAGTGGCGGAAAAACAGGCCGTCCACGAGCGGCAACAAAAGCAACTCGAGGCCCTGCGCCACTCCGCCCGGAACCAAGGGTTGGCTGCCTATCGGGCCATGGCAGCTCAATATCGCGCGGCGACTCACGTAGAGTCGCGTGTCCTTCCGATAGCCAGAAAGCAGGTGACGGACACCGAAGCTGCCTACAGGCGCGGAGAGATCGACGTGCATAACCTTTTTCGCGCCCGCGAACGGCTGACCGAACTCGAGATCTCCGCCCTCGAAGCGCGCAAGAAATTTCACCTTTCCCATTCCGAATGGCTTGCCGCCATCGGCGGATTTTCCACGCAACCATGAAATCTTTCGCCCTTCTCATACTAACGTTCGCTCCGCTTTTTCTTGTGAATGCCGCGGAGAAGACCAGCGCAGTCCGCGGAGCCGATACGGTGATTCTGGATGAAACGGGCGTTAAAAACCTCCGCATCGAAACCGTTGTGGTGGAGGAAACCACTTTCGAACAATCCGCCTTCGCGTTGGGACGCATCGATGTCTATCCCGGCCGGCGTGCTGCCATCAGCAGCCGCATTTCCGGGCGTGCTGCCGAAGTCCTGATCAAGCACGATCATATGATCAAAAAAGGAGACGTTGCCGTTGTCGTTGAGAGCCGGCAGCCGGGCAATCCGCCCCCGATGATCCGTCTGGAGGCGCCGATTTCCGGCCTCGTGAGCGCGACGCACATCGTCCCCGGCGAACCGGTCGAACCTGACAAAGTGCTCGCGGAAATCCTCGACCTCTCGGAAGTGTATGCCCTGGCCCGCGTCCCCGAGCACCTCGCGGGACGTCTTCAGCCCGGTCAGACAGCGCGGATCACCGTTCCGGCGGCGGCTGTAAAAGTCTTCGAAGCGACGCTCGAACACCTCGGCGCCATGGCCGATGCGGAAACAGGCACCCTTGAGGCTGCGTTCCATGTAGGGAATCCCGAGTTCGTCCTGCGACCCGGAATGCGAGCCGAATTCTCGATCGTCGTGGACCGTCGCGAGAACGTCTTTTCCGTTCCGCGATCCGCGCTGCAAGGAGATGCCGCCAACCGGTTTGTCTATGTAAAGGACTTCGATTTGCCGAATGCCTTCGTCAAAACGCCGGTCGTCGTAGGTGAAATGAACGATCGAAGCGTTGAAATCGTGAGTGGACTTCTCCCCGCTGACGAAGTCGTGACGCGCGGCGCCTACTCCCTGGCGTTTGCCGGAGGCGGCAACATTTCTCTTAAAGCGGCGCTCGATGCCGCTCACGGCCACGAACACAACGATGACGGCTCCGAAATCACGCCGGATCAAAAAGAGGAAGCCTCCGGCGCGCAGCCGGCCAGCCACAACCACGGTCGTGAGCAAAAGCAAAGCCCATTCTGGATGATCGTGAGCGGCGTTCTTTTCCTCCTGCTCATTTTCACAGCTTTGCAAAAAAGGGGGGAGCGCCGTGCTCAATAAGCTCATCCAATGGTCGCTCAATAATCGGGCGATTGTATTGGGCCTCTCCGTGATCGTCCTCGTGCTGGGGCTTCAGGCCGCGTTCCGTTTGCCCGTCGAAGTGTTGCCCGACCTCACCAAACCGACGGCCATCATCCTTACGGAAGCCCCCGGCCTCGCTCCCGAGGAAGTTGAAACCCGCGTCACCCAGCCCCTCGAAAGCGCTCTCATGGGCGTCGCAGGACTGAGCCGCTTGCGTTCCAACTCCGACGTGTCCCTCTCGCTCGTCTACGCCGAATTCGGTTGGGAGACGGACATCCGCCAAGCTCGCGTGCTCGTGCAGGAGCGTCTGCAAACTGCGCGCGAGCAGCTACCGCCGGGAGTGCAGCCGTTCATGACACCCATTGCCTCGCTCATGGGCGAAATCCTGCTTGTCGGTGTGCGCTCGACGATCCAGCTGGGAGAGCCCGGCTATATGTCGCCCAGCGAAGTCCGCTCCATTGCGGATTGGACGATCAAACGCCGCCTACAAAATATCTCGGGCATCGCCGAAGTGCTGAACATGGGTGGCGGCATCCGGCAAATCGAAGTGCAGCCCGATCCTTACCGCATGCAGGCCCATGGCGTGAGCTTCGCGGAGCTGGAGGAAGCTGTGGGCGAGGCGGCGAATACTACCACCGGAGGATTCCTCAACAGCGGCCCGGCCGAAATCATGGTGCGCAATCTGGCGATGACCACGGATTTGGGCGACATCGCCCGCACCGTCATCAAAAAAATCGGCGTCCGTTCCATCACCATTTCCGACGTGGCCACCGTGGCATGGGGCATCGAACCCATGCGCGGAGACGCAACGGTGAGCCAGGCTCCTGAGAAAATGCCCACTTACGGCGTTATCATGTCGATCACCAAGGCCCCCGGTTTCGACACCCGCGCGCTTACCGGCCAGATCCAGGTCGCCCTCGACGAATTGAAGGCCGCCCTTCCGCGAGGCGTGGAGACCACGTTGCTTTTTCAGCAAAAGGACTTCATTGACCACGCCATCGGTAACTTGAAGGAAGCCATCCGGGACGGCGCCATCATGGTTGCCATCGTTCTTTTCCTCTTTCTGCTGAATATTCGCACCACGTTCATCACCCTTATGGCGATGCCCCTGAGCTTCGCGATCACTATGCTCACGTTCCAATGGTTCGGCATATCGGTGAACTCGATGACTCTCGGCGGCCTCGCCGTTGCCATCGGCATGGTCGTCGATGATGCCATCGTGGACGTGGAGAATGTTTTCCGCCGGCTGCGCGAAAACGCCTCTCTGCCTCACCCTCATCCCCTGGAGAAACTGCACGTCATCGCGCGCGCCTCCGGCGAAGTTCGAAACTCCATTCTTTACGCGACGATCCTCATCATCCTCGTGTTTTTGCCGCTGCTCGGTTTGAACGGCGTCGAGGGCAAACTTTTTGCGCCCATCGCGATCGCGACCATCATTTCGATGATCGCTTCGTTCGTGGTCTCGCTCACAGTGATCCCAGTGCTGTGCTCGTTTCTTCTGAATCCCAAGTCCGGCCATGAGCACAGAGACGGGCGGCTCGTTCGGACCATGAAAACGTTGCTCGAACGCACGCTCCTGCGCTTCGGACTCAACCAGCCATTTCTCCTGCTGGGCATCGTCGCAATCATCGTCGTGGCCGCATTCTCGCTGTATCCCCGGATCAGCAAGGACTTCCTGCCCGCATTCAAGGAAGAGACCGCTCTCGTGGCAGCCACCGCCGCGCCCGGCACTTCACTGGAGGAAATGAACCGGATCTCCGACGTGATCGAGGAACAAATCCTTTCCGTGCCGGAAGTCCGCAAAGTCGGTCGCCGTCTCGGCCGCGCCGAACGGGGCGACCATGTCGTCCCGGTATCCACAGCCGAGTTTGACGTGGATTTTCGGGAAAACGACCACAGGGAAAAAGGACGGAACCGTCAGGAAATCCTCGCGGACATCAGAGCCCGCATCAAAACCGTCCCTGGCATCTTTGCGGTCGTTGGCGGCCCGCTGGCCGACCGCATTGGCCACATGATGAGTGGCGTTTCCGCGCCGGTCGCCATCAAAATCTTCGGCTCTGACCTCGACACCCTGCGCCGCATCGGCAGCGAAGTGCAGGCTATCGCTAGAGAAATCCCAGGATTCGAGGACGCCAGACTCGACCAGCAATCCTCCATTCCGCAGCTTCGCATCGAGGCAGACCGCGACCGCGCTGCCGCCTATGGTATCACGCCCGGAGCCCTCAACGACCAGTTAAGTGCCTTGATCGGTGGTAAGGAAATTGCCGAACTCCGCCAGGGCCAGCGCGCCATCAACCTCGTCACCCGTCTTCCCCTGGACTGGCGCGACTCGCCGGACAAGATCGCTCAACTCCCGGTCGAAACGGAATCCGGACAGCGTATTCCGTTGTCGCTCGTAGCCGACGTGCGCGAGGCGAAAGGGCCGAACGTGATCTTCCGCGAAAACAGCCAGCGCCGTTTTACAATTGCTATCAAGCCCACCGTTCGCGACGTCGGAACGCTCGTCCTTCAACTCCAAAAGGAGGTGAACGAAAAAGTGAAACTACCCGAAGGCTACTTCATCGCCTACGAAGGAGAGTTCAAGGCGCAACAGGAGGCGACCCGGCGGATCATTCTGTTTTCTGCCATCGTTCTCGTCGTTATAGGCTTTCTTCTCCTTGGCTATTTTCGGACGCCGTTTTTCGCCATCCAGGTGTTGTGCGACATCCCGCTCGCGCTCGTGGGGGGATTAGTCCTCACCTGGCTTCTAATCAATAACATCAGCATCGCCACGCTCGTGGGCTTCATCGCCGTCGCCGGAGTCGCCGCGCGCAATAGCATCATGCTCATCAGCCATTACCTGCATCTCATGTGCCAGGAGGGCGAGAATTTTACTCCGCAAATGATCATCCGCGGCACCCAGGAGCGCCTTGTGCCAGTGCTCATGACCGCGCTCGCCGCCGGCATTGGCCTGATTCCGCTCGTTCTCGCCGCCGATCAACCGGGCAAGGAGATCCTTCACCCCGTCGCCGTCGTCATTTGTGGCGGCCTCGTTACCAGCACCCTTCTGGGCCTCGGCGTCACCCCCACCGTTTTCTACACTTTCGGCCGCAAGGCAGCGGAAAAAGCCGTGCGACTGGAAGCTCCAGCCACACGGTAAGCCCAGACAAGCAAACCCAAATAACCCACAAAAAATGAAAGCAACCATCCTCGCCCTCCTGTCTGCGTTAGTCCTCGCCATCCCTGCCTTTGCCACGGGTGACCACAGTCACGAGAAGAAAAAGGCCGGTCCAAACGGCGGGCGTATCATCAAAGTCGTCGAGCCCAATGCGGAATTCTTCGTGGCCGCCGATCGCAAGGTTCAGATCACGTTTCTGGGAACTGACGGGAAAGCCATCGCTCCTGCTGCCCAGATCGTCACCGTCACAGCCGGAGATCGCTCCGCGCCCGTAAAATTGACATTCATAAAATCCGGAGACGTCCTGATTTCCGAGCAAGCGCTTCCCGAGGGCGATGGCTTCCCGACCGTCGTGCAAATCAAGGCAACGCCCGAAGCCAAAGCCGCGGTGGAAAAATTCAACCTGAGCCTTTCGAAATGCCCCGAGTGTAAATTGGACGAATACGCCTGCATCTGCGCCCACTAAGAACCAAACGTGCCGGAAAAACTGAACACGCTTGGTTGAGCCGATGGCCCTGGAGCGCGCAGCCGATGTGGGGAACTTGTTGCAGGCCAGGGATTTCCGCAGACGCAGAGAGAACGCCGTTTCGGGCCTGCACGAGCGAAGAACAATGGGCACGTGGCGATGATTGACAGATTGACATGCACATTGCGATGACTGCGACGCACGCGGCGATGACGACGTCTCAAGCCTCAACGACTGCGTCTCAAGACTCGATGGCTGCGTCTCAAGACTCGATGGCTGCGTCTCAAGCTGCGATGGCTACGTCTCAAGGCTCAATGGCTGCAATGTGCCCTGAAGTTGCCCTGATTTGTGCCCCGCTGAGCCACTGAATGCGGGGGACGCAATCACGGCAAATCCGGGTGCCAGGACGATCCCTTTCCGGCCATGAAGACGTGGAAAACGAACGAGCGGCTGCGCGGCTGTTCCTTTGGCTCCATGATGTTTTCATGAGCTTTTACCGGGATGTTTCACCGTGACGGCGGCGGCAAAAACGTCAACCATGTCCTCGACGCCATCGGGGTAGGGGGCGAAGATGGCAGATCAACGTGAAGTCGACGTCGGAAAACTGATGCCGAAAACGCCCGAAACATGAGCCACGAACACGAGCACTCATCCTGCGGTTGCGGTCACGATCATGAACATTCTGGAAAAGCTAAGGCACGGGAAAACATCGCCCTCAATCCCGACGCGAGAGGCGATGTTCAGACGACGCTGCGTGTGGCAGGCATGGATTGCGCGGATGAAGTCGAAGCGCTCGAGCAGGTGTTGCGCCCGCTCAAAGGGGTGCGCGAGGTGCGTGTGAACCTCATGGGCGGCAAGGTGACGCTGCTGCATGATGATTCTGTGACTCCGGATTTGCTCATTCGGACCATTTCGCCCACGGGCCTCAAAGCGTCGCGTGAGGACGCAGGCGACAGCGGCGTCGAAGATGCAAGGCGGGAGCGACAGATCGCCGTCGTCATTTCCGGCGTGTTCACTGGAGCCGGGTTGCTGATTCATTGGACGAAGCTTGCGCCGGAATGGGTGGCTGATGTGGCATTCGCGATTGGCATCGTGGCGGGCGGCTGGTTTGTCGTGCCAAAAGCCTGGCGGGCGATTCGACGTAAATCGCTCGATATGAACGTGCTCATGACCCTTGCCGTCATGGGCGCGCTGGCGATTCACGAATGGTCTGAGGGAGCGGTCGTGGCGTTTCTTTTTGCGCTGTCGGAATTATTGGAAGCTTTCAGCCTTGCACGTGCGCGCAAAGCGGTGCAGGCGCTCATGCAGCTCACGCCCGAAACGGCGCTGTTGAAGGACGGCGAATGGGGCGAAGCGTTTCGCGAAGTGCCCGTGGAGGAGGTGGCTCCGGGTTCGACGATCGCCGTCAAATCCGGTTCGCGAATTCCGCTGGATGGCGAGGTGATCCGTGGTGAATCGGCGGTCAACCAGGCTTCAATCACTGGCGAATCGATGCCCGTTGAAAAGAAACCGGGTGATGCGGTTTTCGCTGGCACGATCAATGGTGAAGGCTCGCTCGAGATCCGCACCACCAAAGATTACTCAGACACAACCATCGCAAAGATCATCCACCTCGTGGAAGAAGCGCAGTCGCAAAAAGCGCCGTCTCAACGGTTCGTGGACGTTTTTGCGCGCTACTACACGCCGGCCGTTTTGGTAGCGGCCATGCTCGTCGTTGTTCTGCCGCCGCTGCTGTTCGGAGGCGAATGGGTCACGTGGTTCTATCGCGGCCTCGTTCTGCTTGTCGTCGGATGTCCCTGCGCACTCGTCATCTCCACGCCAGTCTCCGTAGTCTCCGGCCTGACCGCCATGGCGCGGCGCGGCGTGCTGATTAAAGGTGGGGCCGTTCTCGAAGCCGTGGGAAAATTGCGTGCTCTTGCTGTCGATAAAACCGGCACGATTACCGAAGGCAAACCGCGCGTTACCAAAGTGCTTGCGCTGAATTCCCAGTCCGAGGCCGATATCATTCGCGTCGCAGCCGCCATCGACGCGCACTCGGAGCATCCGCTCGCTCAAGCCGTGGTCGCGTATGCGGAGGAGAAGCAAATCGCTTTCCCGCGTTGCGAAAATTATCAGGCGAGAAACGGACGCGGCGCTGAGGGCGTCATCGACGGGCATTCCTATTTTGTCGGCAACCACCGTTTCACGCATGAACTGGCTGTTTGTTCGCCGCAAATCGAGCAGCGGCTTGCCGAGATCGAAGCGGATGCACAATCGGTGGTCGTTGTCGGTCATAAACCGCACGATGACTGTGCGGGCGAAGTGCTCGGTGTTCTGGCCGTCGGCGACACCATCCGCGCCAACGCGGCGGAGGCTGTCACGGCATTGCACCGGGTGGGAGTGCAAAAAATCGTCATGCTTAGCGGCGACAATCAGCGCACTGCCAGCGCCATTGCGAGTCGGGCGGGCATCGACGAAGCGCATGGCGATTTGCTGCCCAATCAGAAAATCGAACGGGTCAAAACACTGCTCGCCGAATCCCAATACGTCGGGATGATTGGCGACGGCGTGAATGACGCTCCGGCCATGGCCGCCGCAAGTGTCGGGATCGCAATGGGCGGCGCGGGCACGGATACGGCTATCGAAACGGCCGACATGGCGCTCATGGAGGATGACCTCAGCAAAGTTGCCGAAGCCGTCGCGCTCGGCCGTCGCACCGTAGGCATAATCAAGTTCAACATTGCTTTTGCTCTGGGATTGAAAGCCCTTTTCCTGGTCCTTGCGCTCACTGGGTACACGAGCCTCTGGTTGGCGATCCTCGCTGACACAGGCGCAACGCTGCTAGTCGTGGCCAATGCATTGCGGTTGTTGAAAGCTCCCGCCGATCGCTAATTTGCTATGACCGATCCTTCGCAACCGCGATTTTGGGACGAACGCTACGCCGCCCGGCAGACGCCATGGGACTTCGGCGGCGTTCCCCGTGCGCTGCGGGAATTTCTATCCAGGGGAAAGCCGGGGAAAGTCCTCATTCCCGGCTGCGGCTGCGGGCATGAGGTCCGCGCTTTCGCCCAGGCAGGCTGGGACGTGGATGCGTTGGATTTCTCGGCAGAAGCCGTTCGCTTGGCGCGTGGATGGCTTGGCGAACACGGGCGTTTTGTGAGGAACGTGGATTTTTTTTCCGAGAACCCAAACGCGCGGTTCGATCTCATTTACGAGCGTACGTTCCTATGTGCGCTTCCACGAAATCTCTGGCCTGCATGGGCCGAACGGGTCGCGCATTGTTTGAGTCAAGGTGGACGTCTTGCCGGTTTCTTCTTCGTCGGGGAGGAACCCAATCCGCCGCCTACACCCCTTGCTCCGGGCGAACTGGAAGCGCTCCTCGCGGGTCAATTCACGCTGATAGAAAAAACAACGGTGTCCGATTCCCTTCCTCTTTTCATCGGAAGGGAAACCTGGCAGGTCTGGAGAAAACGGTAAAAACGGCCGCCTTCTATATTTTAACGGCGCTGGCTGAAATCTGTGGCTGTTATGCGTTTTGATGGTCATCCGCCTCGGAAGACCGCTGTGGTGGATGATTTCCAGCGTCATCGTGCTGGCGGTTTTCGCCTTGCGCCAGCCGTGGTTGCATCCCGTGGTGGGCGCCGGCCGGGTGTATGCGGCATACGGCGGTGTCTATATCGTGGCTTCACTGGCATGGCTCTGGGCAGTGGAAAAGCCCTGCCGACCATGGAATATCCTTGGAGCAGCCGTTTGCCTCGCGGGCGCGGTGATCATTTACTTCGGCCCGCGGACAGATGTCACGAAATCCCAGGTGTCATGCGGTGGACGCCTCGAAGGGCGAAGCGGGTAGAGTGACATCTGATGTGCTTAGATTTAGCATCAGATGTATGAGGACTACACTGGATTTGGACAAACCTGTTTCTGGATGGTTTGAAGGCCTTACAGAAAAAGGAAAAACGTTCCTTGAGCGAACTTGCTTCCCGGCTTCTGGCAGAAGGTCTGGCCCGACATTCCCACACGCGATCCGCCCCGGAGCACCTCGCTTGGAAATCTAAAGCCATGGAAGCCCGGATCGACCTGTCCGACAAGGAAGCGCTCTATCGCGTGCTGGACCAGCCATGAGTTATTCTTTGGATGCTAATCTGCTTCTTTACGCTTCCGACACGAGTTCTCCGCATTTTTCTTCCGCAAAGACGTTTCTGGAAGCGATTCCCCGCGACCCCGATCTCCTTTGCCTGACTTGGATCACGCTTCTCAGTTACCAGCGGATCGCCACGCACCCGGCCATTTTTCGGTCTCCTCTGGCTCCCGCTGAGGCGTGGGCCAACGTCACTGCGCTGCTCACTCTTCCCCGTGTCCGTCTCATCGGCGAGGACGTCTCCTTTGCCGAGGACTATGCAGCCACGGCGGCGGCTTTTCCCATACGCGGAAATCTCGTGCTGGACGCCCACCTCGCCACCATTCTGAGGGAACATGGCGTACGGCGCCTTTACACAGCAGACGCTGATTTCCGCAAGTTTGAATTCCTGGATGTGGTCAATCCCTTAAAGGCCTAACGGAAAATTCCGGAAGCCTTCGGGGCGCGTGTTCGTGCGTGGGCGGCCCGGTGTCAGGCTGCCGCCGAACGTTGGAGTCGAAGAACGGCTTGTTTATGCAGGCACCGTCAGGTGCAGGCCAAAGGGCACGAAGGGTTGGAAATCCTCCAGATTGGTGGCGAGGAGTTCGGCGCCGGATTCGATGGCGCTGGCCGCGATGAAACAATCGGCAGTGGACGCGCGACGGCAGCCGGTGGCGTTGAAAAGGCGAGCGGCCAGCTCCGCGGTCCCGCGAGTAACGGGCTGGACGCGCGCTCCCACGACGCGCTCGACGCGCAGCAGCTCGTCTGAGAGCAGAGGCCCGCGCACAAACTCATGCCAGGCCACTGCACTTGCCGCGGGGAGCTGGCCTTGCTGAACGCGTTCACGTACGAGCTGCACGACTCCGCCAGCTGGATCGGCCAGGGCGATAAGGGCGTTCGTATCCAGCTGGATAAACCGGTTCATGATGCCGCCTCTGTGGTTTCAGCCTTCCGCTCTCAATTTTCGGACTTCGGCTTGGAGCCGGGCTGTCCGATTGGGTGCAGAGGGCGGGCAGCGCAGAATGTCGTCCAAGGCTGCCAAAACCCGCTGGGCCTCATCCTTGTCCGAGGTCACAGCTCCTGGTTCCTCTGCCAACACCGCTCTCAACCCATCGGAAACCAAGTCCTTGATCTTTCTCTTTTGGGCAGCGGCACGGGTTTTCGCCTTATGATAAAGATCGTCTGGCAACTCCAGGGTAGTCTTCATTTCCATAAATATGGCGAAAATATGCTTTCATGGCAACAACCTGAATTTGCTCACGATGCCTAGTTGTCTTCGCCTGTGAAGCTTCATCGATGCCAAGGAGATGGACAGAGTGGGAAATCGGCCCTACGGATACGCGTGAAGACTCCATCGACGCCGTTTCTCGCGGCAATCGGGCTGCTGGGGCTTCTATTCTGGATGGGCGCTTGCGCCAGTCCTCTAGCTGGGCGAGCGCATGGCATAGACGCACGCGATTCTGAAAAAACCTATCGGGTATACAACGCCCGAAGCAAAACGTGGGAATGGATACGGGACGGTCGCCGGATCCCATCGCCGTACGCGGCACAGCCGGCTTACATATATTAGACCGGTTGACTGGTTAAAAATGCCCGCGACGCGCACGATGCAACTACATATTATCGGAAACAAAGATAATATTTCACGTCTTATTGGTTGCCTCTTCCTTGAAGTTCATGCATCATGGTCGCGGACCTTGGCAAACACCTGGCGTCTCTCCTGAGGGTTCATAAATTATGAACACGGCCCTTGGCATACGCATTTTGCGTTATGGCAGTCGGCCCCCCGTGCACCTCATCCCCCATGCAAAAATACTTACCCCTCCTCCTGGCGTCAGCTGTTGCGCTGACAGCACCCGCACATGCGGAAATGCGTGATAAGGATCCTAATAAACATCCTGCTCCCTTGTACGACGAACAGTATCGGCCGCAGTTTCACTATTCGCCGCCCGTAAATTTCATGAACGATCCAAACGGTCTCGTGTACTTTGACGGGACGTATCACCTATACTTTCAATACAACGCAACCGGTATTACTGCGGGGAATCAGAATTGGGGCCATGCGACCAGCGCCGATTTGATCCATTGGCAAAACGCAACGCCATTCATAGCTATTCCGTCCAACCCCGCGACAAATGACTTCATCTATAGCGGCAGCGCCGTAGTCGATTCTAATAATACTTCCGGATTCTTTAATGGAATTCCAGGGGGAGGCCTCGTTGCCATTTATACGCTTGCACACTGGCCGGTAGACCAGTGGCAGAACATAGCCTATAGCCTGGACGGGGGGTTCACATACACGAATTATACCGGGAATCCTGTTATCAATATAGATGATCCAAATTTCCGCGATCCATTTGTATTTTGGTATCCCGAGACGCAACGCTGGGTCATGGCGATAGCCCTGTCCAGACAGCATCAGGTCCTGTTCTATGACTCGCCCGATCTGAAGGAGTGGCGTTATCTGAGCAGCTTTGGTCCGGCAGGAACGCCCGGTGTGGATTACGAAGTTCCTGCTCTTGTCCACGTTCCCGTGGAAGGTACAAACGAGAAAAAGTGGGTGCTTCTCGTGAGCATCAATCCAGGAGCTCCCCAGGGTGGAAGCGCGACCCAGTATTTTATCGGAGACTTCGACGGGACGACTTTCACGCCTCAAGACCCCGTGAATCGGTGGATGGAATTCGGAAAGGATGCCTATGCTATGATTACGTATAACAATCTGCCGACCGATGACGTTGTTGCGATCACCTGGGTAGGCAATTGGCAATACTCCCAGCAAGTGCCAACCAGTCCTTGGCGCAGTGCCCAGTCCGTGGCGCGATATTTGACGTTACGCCAGACGGCCGATGAGGGTTTAGTACTGGTCCAGCAACCTATTTCCCTCGCCAGCTTGCGTGACAAGTCGTTGTTTAATGGACCTGCGCAAATCGGGGAAAAGAACCCTCTCCGGATTCCGCTTAAAAAGAATACTTCCTTCGAGTTCGAAGCAACAATATCGGCGGATGCGCAGCAAGTGCTAAATATTGACTTGGAGGGCCCTGGTGGCGAAAAGCTTACGATTGGATACGACTGGGGCGGGCGGCATGTTTATGTCAATCGCGGTGACACGGAAGGATTTGAGAACCCGTATTTTACGGATAAATTCTCGTCCTTTGTTGCACCGAAGAACGGCCAGATCAAGCTGCACGCACTCGTAGACAGATCTATCCTCGAACTGTACGTGAATGATGGGGAACGGGTGGCCACTACCGTTTTCTTCATGGAAAAACCTGCCACAGAACTGCGACTAAGCGCCAGCAACGGAACCGTCAACATTCAAAATTTGAGCGCCTACACTATGAAGAGCATTTGGCGATAGCATGATAGGTTTGGTATCCAGCGACAGCTATTACCTCATTCAGCGAAAGTTATAATTCCTCTATTTGTGGGGACTATTCCTTGTTTTTAATATTGTTAGAAGCCGCTTGCGGGGTTTGCCCCGCCGGCGGCACCCTTCGGCGGGCCTGCGGCCAATCGATCTCGCTCTGTTTGGTTCCTCCCGGGTTTGCTGCACGTAACCCAGATAATCGGCGATAATCACCTCGTGGCGCTCACTTTCTTCAAGCGGGCTTCCAGTTTGACTTCCGCTTGGCTTCAAGGAGCCGTCGGATGAGTTTGTAGCTAGGATCAGTACGGCCCGGACGCCGGGTTCCATTGCCCTACGCGGCACAGTCGACTTACCTATATTAGACCGGTTGACTGGTTGAAAATGGCCGCAGACGCGCACTATGCCAGTAGATGATTATCGGGAAAACAAAATAACATTTCACGTCGTATTGGTTGCCTCTCCCTTGAAGTTTATGCACTATGCCCGCGGACCTTGGCAATCACCTTACGTCTCTCCTGAGGGTTCATAAATCATGAACGAGGACCTTGGCATACGCCCTATGCGTTATGCTTTTCGGTTTCCTTGCACACCAACAAACACCCCATGCAAAAACACCTACCCCTCCTCCTGGCGTCAGCTATGATGCTGACAGCCTCTGCAAACGCTGAAAAGCCTAAGGATACTAACAAACCCTCTGCTCCTTTGTACGACGAAGAGTATCGGCCGCAGTTCCATTTTTCACCGCCGAGCCATTTCATGAATGATCCAAACGGTCTCGTTTACTTCAAGGGGACCTACCACCTTTACTTCCAGTACAATCCTTTCGGTCTGGGCCTGAACTGGGGTCATGCCAGAATGGCGCTAAGATAAGGCAGGTTTGGGACGGTTTCTGTGATTGGGGACGACCATTTCGTGTCGTGGTTTCATGAGGAGAAGATAGTTTTTTGGGCGTCGTTTTTTGGCGCGGGGTTCGACCCGCCCCGGACGCAGGGGC
>DATDBU010000129.1:0-8592 GCA_036524675.1 Chthoniobacterales bacterium
CTGCGGCAACAAAACCAACCGGGGAGCCGCCGCCTGGCAACTCCTCGCCTCTTTGAGCGCCACCTGCTCCCAGCGCGCCCACGACTTTGTCGCCTTCATCGCCCCACGCCTCGCCCTCCACCAAGGAGGCTAAACAGATACCGTTTCAATGAAACGTCCCCGGTTACGATCCCGACTTGGACGTAGCCCGGGAAATCTCCACGCTCCATTCCGGACCGGATTGCACTCCATTTTGGGCGGAAAAATTGCCCATGTTCACTGCAAAGGAAATCTCCAGCAGGCTGTTCAAATACAAGAGCGGTTTGCCTTCCGGCACGTCACCAAAGCTGGCGACATAGGGCATTTCGCCTTTGTAAATCTCTTTGCCCTCGTAGCGGATCGTTACCGTAAAAATATCTCCCTTTTTGGGCGTAAGCCGCTGGAACAGAGCGTCGTCGATATTCGTCCAGGCGTTGCCGTACTGAGCATCTAAAATCGGGATATTGCCCTTCAGAACGCCATCTTTTTCGGAGGGTTGCTGGTAGGGGAGTTTTACGGGTTCGCCAGGTTCTTTCAGAATGGGGCCGACTCCTTCGAACCCAATGACCCCTGCGGCCAGCCGAGCACCCGTGTAGGCGTAAACGTCGCGCCCGTGAAACGTGAATGACTTTTCTGACCCAGGGAGCCGGTTCTTCCCTTCGTCGATCTGCCTGAGTTCCTCGATTCCTGGGTGTTCCGCGAGAAACGTGAGGGTGCCATTGTCCGGGGTGACGACAAACTGGCCGGTTGCGAGTTTCGCCACGACCGACTTGCGTGCCGTGCCGACCCCGGGATCGACGACGCTTACGAAAACGGTGCCTGCGGGCCAGTACGGCACCGTCTGTTTCAGTCGGAACGCCGCTTCCCAAATGTTGTAGGCCGGGATTTCATGTGTGAGGTCGAACATTCGCAGCTCGGAATTCACCTGAAAGGCAACACCTTTCATGGCTGAAACAGCGCCGTCTTTCAGTCCGAAATCCGTTTGAAAAACGAGTGGCCTGGCAGGCTGCCAAGGCTGGCTGAAAGCGCTGAACGTCGATACGAATGACAGGCATACGACGAGGAATGTCCTCGAAAGGCGGCCCGACATCCTATTACTCTTGCTGTTGGAGCGGCGCCGCGTATGCCTCCCCGACAAGAACAGGTTCCGGCTGGGAAACCAATTCGACTCCTGGGCCGGTCTCAAATCTGTCTTCAGTTGGGCGTGGATCCGAACTTGAATGGCTTTGAAGCTGCGAAGTCGTTTCAGCTGCCCCAGCGGCTTCAATATGCTCGGCTGGAGAGGTTTGCACTTCTTCCACGGAAGCGGTTTCCTTACTGGTCTCAATGGTTTTGTGGGCTAGGGGAAGGTCCAGTGTGCCGTCGGCGAATTCGATGACATGTCCTTGTCGGGCCAACCAATAGAGATCGCCGATGAGGATCGTCTTCCTTGATTGCGCATCGCTCTCGCTCAAAGCACCGTCCGCGCCGAGAATCTTTTCGGCTAGCTGTTTGCGGTTGATACCAGGATTTTCGCGCAGGGTTGCCAGAACAGCCCGAATCGACGGCGACAAGGAATCGGATTTTTCGTCCATGGGCACGGGTCGAATCGACGATACGAGCAAAATACGCTTTTTAAATTTAAAGATATGCAAGCCGTTGCTTTGCAAATGATTGCGTATCTCGTTCACTACTGTGATCGGGAATTTGGTCTCCTTGTCCCAGGCAACCCGAACGGCAGCTGTGACGGCAGTGTCCCGCTGCTCGCGCGCGGCTTGCCCCGTCATCAATTCCGATGGGGTTTCCACGATGAGCCCTGGCAAAATTTCTTTTTTGAAATAAAGCTCGGCTTCCGTCGTGGACGGAAACGTTTGCTCGGTTTCCGCCTGAAGGGTGATGAAGGTTTCCGTGCGCCGGCTTTCCTGTTTCCATTGCTCGACAAGAGTGGGGTCGTTCGTCGTCTCGATCTTCTGACGATACTCGCTAAAGCTCATCCGTTTGCTGAAGCGTTCGTCGTATTCCTTCCGAATCGCTGTTTGGAACGTGTGATGACTGGTGGGGCCGAAAAGTTTGCCCGTGAGCATGCTCCGAGCGACCGACGTAAAGTTGCCTTTTATTTCCGCCACTTCGCCTTCTTCGATCTGGAACCACTGGTCGCGGGTTTCTTTAAAAGCGATGACTTCGAGCCGGGAGCGGTCCGTGGATATCAGGGACGTGCCGACGAGTTTAAAAAGCGTAGCGCCTTCTGCGGGTGTAAACTTCACGTGATGGCGTTCCGGACGCTGCAAAAACATCCGAGCAACCCCGAAAAGCGGATAGGCTGCGGGTGATCCTTTGATTTGGGCCGTCACTTTTCCCAATGCAATTTCCTCGGGCACAAATTGAACGTTGACGGGTGCTGCCTGCTCTGCGACGCGCTCATCGCTCGATTGTTGTGAACGCCGGTCGTAGTCTCGCCGGGGACCACCGCTCTGGTGCTGTGGCGGACGGCTGCCGGGTTTTCCGCCTTCTCTATTTGTAAAAGGAGGCCGGTCGGAATGCCGGACGCCGCCCTGGGGACGTGGTCCGGAGCTTCCAGGTCCCTCGCGCCGAGGACCTCGATTGGGTTGGAAGCCGCTTCCGGGACGTCCGGGCGGCCTGTCGCGGCGCGGTGAGCGTCGGTCGCTGCCTTCATAGTCGGCGTAGCGTTGCGAGACACTGGTGGAATCTTCTTTAAGCCAGGAAGGCAAAAATTTCAGGTCAAGAGGCGCTGTGGGGTTGGAGTCGCTCATGGGTGTTGGGTGGTTCGGCGGTTCGTTGCGTTGGGTCGGTCAAGCTGTCGGAAGTCGGGGAGAGACGGGCTTGGAGAGTAATGAACTGTGTCGATTTCGGGAGCGAAAAAGGAGGAAAAAACTAAGAAATAATTGGTTGCCAAGGGTTGGCTTCGTTATTAAGCGTAGCCCAACAATCAACCCAATAGGAATTCCTTTTATTATTATATGTCAGACAAAACAGTCGAAGAGAAAGTGAAAGACATCATCGTCGAACAACTCGGCGTTAATCCGGAACAGGTCGTTCCGAGCGCCTCGTTTATCGAAGATCTGGGTGCGGATTCGCTGGACACGGTTGAACTCGTGATGGCTTTTGAAGAAGAATTCAACGTCGAAGTGCCGGATGAGGATGCCGAAAAACTCCAAACCGTCAGCGATGTGGTCAAATACATCGAGGATAAAACCAAGTAAGTCTTTCACCGATATTTCGCTAAATGGTAGAGGCGCGGTTCAATAAAAGACCGCGCCTTTTTTGCGTCCTTTTCGGTCTGTTTTAGGCGCCCGGGGCCAATTCTTTCTCTCTCCCTCGACGTGTTTGGCCGCATCGTTCTGCTTTTCTTTGCATTGGCGCTGATTTTTGCGGCTCGCTTTGACTACAAGGCGGTTTTCGGGTCGGATGACGCCGTTTATTTTACCGATGCGGATTGTTACTCGCGGATGACACGGGTGAAGGCGGTCATGGAGCATCCGGGAACGGTTTTGCGGCAACACGATTTTGAGAATTGGCCCGTTGGCACGACACCGCACACGACCGCACCCCTGGATTATCTCATTGCGGGAGGCGCGTCGATCCTCCAGCCGTTTTTTGGGGAGAGTGCTCGGGATCTGGCGGGAGCATTCACGCCTCTTATGCTGGCATTGGCAACGGGTGTGGCGCTTTGGTGGTTCTCCCGGAGTCGGCGGTTTTCAACGCAAGCGGCGGTTCTGACTTTGTTTGGCATTAGTCCGATCCTCGTGCACGGGACGATTTTGGGGCGCCCGGACCACCAAGCGCTGCTGATTTTTGTGGTGACACTGGCACTGGCGACGAGCGGCTGGAACGGAATTTTTTATCCAGTAACAAGCGGTATTGCATGGGGGCTTGCGCTGTGGACGTCGCTGTTCGAGCCGGTCGTCTTGTGGCTGGTGATGACGCTTTCCACGGTGTTTTTGGGGAGATTTACGAAGGAACGTGCTGTTAGCGTCGGCGTTACGGCCGGGATTTTCCTCCTGTCGCTCGTGATCGAGCACTGGCGCGTGGGCGTCCTTCCCGATGCGGGTCTCTTTCGCCGCTGGAGCTTATCCATCGGGGAGTTGGCGCGTTCGGGCTGGTTTTCTGGGATTTTCTTGCGGTGGACGGGACTGGTTTGTCTTGCCGTGCCAATCGTCCTGGGTTGGCGACTGCTAAGAAGCAAAGACTTCGCCTGCGTGCCGTGGCTAACTTTGGCGCTGGTGACTTGGGGACTCAGTGCGTGGATGGTTCGGTGGGGTTATTTTTTTGCGCTGACGATCGTGTTTGCTCTGCCTTTCGTGCTGGAACCATGGCGGAGTCGCTGGCCGGCGTTTCTATTTTTCGCGGTGAGCCTTTGGCCAATCGCCAGTGAATGGGATGCCCGACTGTTTCCAAGTAACGAGGAATCGGAGCGCGTCGCCGAACAGAGGGAAGACTACCGTGAGCTTCGCAAGGTGGCGGCTAAAATTCGCGAGGCCGGCGATGCACAAAACAGCGGCGTGATCGCTCCATGGTGGCTCTCGCCGCCGCTTGCATATTGGTCAGGCGCCCCGTGCGTGGCCGGGAGTTCGCACCAAAGCCTGCCCGGAATTGTCGATACGGCCGAGTTTTATCTGGCGCGTTTTCCAGATCGCGCCCGGGATATCGCGCAGAAACGCCGCGTCCGTTGGATCGTCGCCTACGAACCGTCACGCGTATTGTCCACATCCGCGATTTTGCTCAACCGGCAGGCAACACAGGACGCATTGGACACGGTCCTTTATCAAAATCCGGCCGAAGCGCCGCCGTGGTTGCAACTGCGTTTCGAATCGACGTTCTTCAAGCTCTATGAGTTCAGCGCCCAATAGTTTCGATTTCGACCTTCTCGTCATTGGCGCCGGCAGCGCCGGATACAACGGTGCGCGAACGGCGGCGCGTCTCGGACTTCGTGTCGCGCTTGTTGACGGTGCCAAAGAACTCGGGGGACTTTGCATCTTGCGGGGGTGCATGCCGAGCAAAGCGCTTATTGCTGCTGGCAATCGCGTCCGAATCGCTCGCGAAAGCGCGGAGTTCGGCGTCAAAACGAACGGTGTCTCCATCGACGCCCGCCGGATTGTCGAACGGAAGAACGCCCTCATCGAAGATTTCGCCAGCGACCGCCGCAATGGAATAAAGAATGGCCCATTTACCTTTATCCACAGCAATGCTGTTTTTGTGGATCCGCACACGGTCGAGATCGACGGGCGCCGCGTCACGAGCCGGACATTTCTTATTGCTACCGGCAGCATTCAAAATCCGCCGCCTGTGCCGGGCCTCGTTGACATAGGCTGCCTCGATAGCGACGCCGCGCTCAATCTTACGGAAATACCGGAATCCCTCATCATCCTCGGTGCCGGCGCGGTCAGCCTTGAGTTCGCCAATTATTTTAATGCGCTCGGCACCAAGGTCACCATTCTCCAGCGCAGCCCGCATATTTTGAAAGGCGCCGATACGGACGTTGCCGATTGCCTTCGAGCCAGCCTTGCGAAACTCGGCATCGAAATTATCACCGGTACCCAACTTGTAGGAGCCCAACGCACAGCGACCGGAAAATCCATTTCGTTCACCGCCGGAAATGAAGCTCTTCCTCGCTCCATCGAAGCGACAGAAGTTTTTAATGGCCTCGGGCGTAGTCCTAATTTGCGCGGACTCGCCCTGGAAAATGCCGGGGTCGTCTTTCAAAATCGTCGCCTTGAGGTCGAAGCTACGCAGCAAACGGGCGTCTCGCACATTTTCGCAGCCGGAGATGCCGCAGGACCACATGAAATCGTCCACATCGCCATTCAACAAGCCGAAGTCGCGGTGCGCAATGCCGACCGCCTCATTCGTGGGGAAACCGCTGCGCCCCTGGAAAAGACCGATTACCACAGCAAACTCTTTGTGCTTTTCACGAGTCCAGAGGTCGCATTCGTGGGGCTGACGGAGCGTGAAGCTGCCGCTGCCGGTATCGATTTTGGCGTGGCGACTTATCCGTTCGACGACCACGGAAAATCGATGGTCCTGGGGGAGACGGACGGTTTTGTAAAACTCATCACGCGACGTCCGAGTGGTGAGATCATTGGCGCCGCAGTCATTGGACCCGAGGCGTCCAGTCTGATCCATGAAATCGTCGCCACGATGCATTTCCGTGGCACTGCGGCCGATCTTGCAAGCATGCCGCATTATCACCCGACTTTGAGCGAAATCTGGACGTACCCTGCGGAAGAGCTGATGTAGGTGGTTCCGGTGAAGAGCAAGCAGGCGGAATTCGTTCTCGTCCGTTGTCCTCCTGCTCGTCCTCGACAGCACCTCGTTTCGAGAACGAGAGGACGAGGAGGAAAAAGGATACGCAGACCATGCCTTCGGCGAGGGCTCTTGCGCACTGGCCAATGCTCCCGCACATTCGCGGTTCATGCGCCGTGCCAGATACCGCGAAGAAGAGTCTGAAAAACGGGAAAAACCGAAGTTTTCTACGGTCTGGCGCGTGTTTGGTTATGTCGGGCGCTATCGATGGATGGCATTGGGGACGCTCGCTGCGGCGGTGCTGACCACTCTGATGGTGGTTGTTTTTCCGACTGTGACCCAGCTCATCATCGACCGTGCCATTCGTGGAAACCGTCCCGACTTGCTGGTCCCACTAGCGCTGACCGGTTTTGGGGCGTTTTTCCTGCAACACCTTTTCAATAGTCTGCGCATCCTGCTCAACAACACATTTGAGCAAAAAGTTATTTTTGATCTACGCAGCGACCTCTACTCGCACATTCAACGGCTGCCATTGCCTTGGTTCGATAATCGGGCGACCGGCGACATCATGACCCGGATCCTCGAGGACGTAAATGCCGTGGAGCGCGTGCTCATCGACGGCATCGAGCAGGGGAGTATCGCCATTATCCAGCTGATCATTGTCGCCGCCCTGATGTTTTATCAGGATGCGTGGCTCACATGGCTCGCGCTGGCACCCGTCCCATTCCTGATTGCAGGTGCGCTTTCCTACACGCTCACGGCGCACAAGCGTTACCGACTGCAACGGAAGGCGTCGTCGTCGATGAATTCGCTGCTGCACGATAACCTGGCCGGGATCCGTCAAATCAAAACGTATGTTCGCGAGGATGAGGAGCACGAGCACTTCAATCGGATTAGCGCGGAGCTGAAAGGCGCGACGCTGGTCGTGATGAAGGCATGGGCGATTTACAGCCCGTCCATGGATTTTTTTACGTCGTGCGGGCTGGTGCTTATCGCGGGTTTCGGCGGTCACGCCGTGCTGTCCGGGCAAATGCAGATCGGAGAGCTTTTCGCCTTCCTGCTCCTGGCGCGGTTTTTGTACGAGCCAATTTCCCGACTGCATCAGCTGAATCAGCTCATCCAGGCTGGACGGGCGGCGGGGGAGCGCGTCTTTGAAATTCTCGACACACCTACCGAGCAAGGGGCATTGGATCCGGATACCGGTGAACGGTTCACGGGCGCCATTCGCTACCGGAACGTCCATTTTTCGTATTCGGAAGACCTGCCCACACTGCGAAATATCAATTTTGAAGCGGAGCCTGGGGAAACCATTGCCCTGGTAGGCGCGACAGGTGCGGGGAAATCCACCTTGGTGAACCTGCTCACGCGCTTCTATGAGTACGATTCCGGCGAGATCGAGATCGATGGGAAAAATCTGCGCGATTACTCGAAGGCTGCGCTTCGGACTAACATTGGCGTCGTTACGCAGGAGAGCTTTCTTTTCAATGGAACGATTCGCGACAACCTTCGTCTTGGACGTCCTGAAGCGACTGATGCCGAGATCGAAGAGGCTGCACGTGCTGCGAATGCCTGGTCATTCATCGAGCGTCTTCGCGAGGGTCTTGACGCAAGAGTGGGCGAGCGTGGTATCAAACTAAGCGTCGGTGAAAAACAGCGTATTTCCATTGCGCGCGCCTTGCTGAAGGATCCACCCATCCTGGTCCTTGATGAAGCGACAGCGAGTGTGGACACCGAGACCGAACGTCTCATCCAGGAAGCTCTCGACCGGCTTTTGGAAAGGCGCACGAGTTTTGTAATCGCCCACCGTTTGAGCACGGTTCGCCACGCCGACCAAATTCTAGTGCTGGAGCGCGGCCGAATCGTCGAGCGTGGGACGCACGAGGAACTTCTTGCAAAATCAGGCATATACGCGCGCCTTTGTGCCACGAGTTTGATGACGACGCAGGTGGCGGTGGCGGAAGTTTGAGAGAGTATTACGCCCGGAACCGTTAGTAGGGCGGTTTCGATGAAACCGCTGGAGATGTGCCGACGTTATGAACCGGGAAGACCAGAAAGCACTTCCCACAATGCTTTCAGCTCGTGCAAATGCGTAGCTAGGGGTTAGATTAGGCAACAGGATCCGACAATATGCGCTCCAGATCCGCCGGCAACTCAGGTTTCTTTTTCCGTTGCTTCCATTTTCTGATCAGGTAACGGCGGTGTCGGAAATTTTGTGTTTAGGGTCGAGTTGTTAGTATTTGGGTTTTGGCTGTGATTGCAAATTGGCGCGGCAGCGGCCTCTGGTTCTCCCCAAACCGCGGGTCCCAGGGGCGCGCAGCCCCGGGGATTCCTACA
>DATDBU010000130.1:0-13970 GCA_036524675.1 Chthoniobacterales bacterium
TGTAGGAATCCCCGGGGCTGCGCGCCCCTGGGACCCGCGGTTTGGGGAGAACCAGAGGCCGCTGCCGCGCCAATTTGCAATCACAGCCAAAACCCAAATACTAACAACTCGACCCTAAACACAAAATTTCCGACACCGCCGCAGTTCGACGACCTTTTGCCACGGCACATCGCCCCTTTGGTTCGCTAATGCCTCGGTCCAGAACTGATCGAGCTCGAGCTCTTCAAAGAGCCGGCAGCCCACCCAACACGCGCCAAACTGCCGGGGTCGTCGAATGAGCAGACTGGAGAGCTTAACCAGCGCCACCTCGTCCTGATCGACCGCCACGCGTGTCTGGTTCTCGCGATCGCTAAGAAGGCGCATCTGCTTGCGCTCGCCGCTCTCACAGACCACCTCGATCGCCCGCTGCCAGCGATCAAGCTGGGTGGTGTTGAGCTCTCCAAGATGGAGCACCTTGCGCTGCAACACACGGCGTCGGCTCACGCGCACACTCTCACATACTGAGTAGTAGATATGTTCCTTGCCATCCTTGCGCACGAGATGTCGTTTCAAAAACACTCCGCTACTTTGCCACCTCGGCGCCCACCCACGCCAGGGGGTAGGTTGTCACACGGGCCTTTGCACCATCACTCCCCTTCAAACTCAGCGACTTACGCGCGAAAATTCCTCAAAATGCCCATTTCGTGCGAAAGTCGGGTTAGGCGCTTTTATGTGCGTTCCGTGAACCGAGCGATTTCGATTCTCGCATTGAGTGCGGCTTGCGCACTTCACGCTGCGCCGTTTTACGACAAGGTCCTCAGCAACGACTTTTCTCCCCACACCGACATTCTCGTTCAGCACTATTTCGAGCGGGGCGGCACGGATCAGATTTGGCTCGTTTCGACCGCAGACCCATCCAAGCGTCGCCTTCTCTTCACCCATCAGCGCCACGCCGAGGTGGTTTTCTCTCCCGACCAAAAGTGGCTGGTCATCAACAACCATTGTTTGAGCAACAAATCCCGCTTGTTGCTTTACCACCAGAAAGCCCCCTTGGACTACGAGCAGGTCGCCGACCTCACGGATGCCGCATGGCAGTTCTTCGACGAGCAGCACGGACGCACCAAACCCACCAACTTCGACCACTCTTATATCGAGGCTCTGCGGTGGGCGGACGATGAGCCGCCAACTTTACTTCTCTACCTCGACGGACATGGAGACAGCCGGAACCACACGAGCGATTGGTATTGCCTCTACGATGTGCAGGCGAAGACTTTCAGCGTAGATTTCGTCGCCCACAACAAGAAAGCGACGAAGCTCGAACCCGAATGAACGAAAACGCCTAAATAGTTAAAAGTCAATGTATGGAGGCGCAGTCACGACCCTTCGGCGGCAATATTGGAATGCCGTGCAAGGTCGTTTCCCGAGACGTTGTTAAAGGCGGAGTTATTCACATTTCTTCCGACCGAAAATTGTGATTAACTTTGTTGTGCCTTCAGACCAGCAATATTTCGGTCGTTAGGCCCTTCTGCGCGTTAACCATGAACGAACACAAAACAGACTTGATCGTTGCCGTCATGCTTTTGCTCGTTTCACACATCTTTGGTGCCGAGACGGCACGTGAGTATGAGGCACAGGACGGCTGGCGCATACTTCAGTCGGCACTTCCATTCGCCCTGAAGTCCAATCGGCAAGCAATCCATGACTGCTTCATGGCCTCTTATCTTCGGGCATCGTCGCCCTTTCTTGGCGGCGAGGACTGCGAGGCGATTCACAGCGGCTTATCCGAGATTCTCTTTCGTGGCGGCGACCCCGCCTTTTCGCAGGCGCTCACAGTGGAGCGACCTGAGGTCATTGCCGCGGTGAAGTTCTGGATACGGCAGTCGCCCGGATTCTACCGCCGCAACGGCTTCAAGACCTTAGACATCGACGATTATCCAAAGACAAAGAACCTGTTGGACTCCGTTTCCGATGTGGATTTCCCTTTGAAGGGGGGGGCACTGCGACGGGCTCCGTTACTGAAGCAACTTTCTCAGTGACAACCGAAGCGCCTAGGGAAACGCTGATTAAAATCTAACGAAGAGAGATTGTCCGCAGATTTCACAGATTTTCGCAGATTTTGAAGGCCGCGAAGCCGGCGTATACACCTGTGCTTGAACATGCCCCGGTTGGTTGAGAGCCTCTGATGGAGCACTGCCCATGACGTTTGTGTTAGCGACAATGGGCACCGGACGTCTGCTGTGGCATTGCAGATTTTGGCAATGGGAGGGCCCACCGGCATCCGATCAGCACATTGAGCCGATCTCCACCAAATGACTTCTAATCGATACGCTTCAGGCAGCAGCCCGGCGGTTGCGCTTACCGCGCTTTTCGCAGAGTAAGTTAAAGTTAAAGAGCAGGAGCAATGGAAAAAACGCTGCGGCGGTGACCCGAGTGATTTCCTCTTCTTCTTTGCGTCTTCGCGCCTTTGCGGTGATATCCAGCTGCTCTAACGACAGAACAATTCCCGCGGCTTCTCTCAACCGCGGGAATTGTCCGTGGCAGCCAACCAGGAGAATTTTTTTTCGCCGTCAAGTTTTTGCCATCTGCTGGGCATCGACATTGACTGCGGTTTCGGCCAATTGCGTGAGTTTCTTGTCCGTCTCGGCTTCTTCATCGAGCGTTTGTTGAAGGACTTTGGCCGCTTCCTTTTCCCCCAATAGTTCCGCGAATGTCCGCGCGGATCCGTATCCGGCGATTTCGTAGTGTTCGACCCGTTGCGCGGCGCTGATGAGCAGTGCGTCTTTGACCTCCGGCACGCCACCTTCCGAAATGACGTGTTCGCCTTCTTCGATGAGGCCTTCCATCGCAGGACACTTGTCGCCGCGTGTGCTTTCGCCGAGCTTGGTTAGAATTTTCTCGAGGCGATTAACGTGCTCCTCCGTCTGGTGAAGGTGATGTTCAAATCCGTCTGCGAGTTGCTTGTGAGCGGCGGCTTTCGCCATCTTTGGCAGGGCGCGGACCAGTTGTTTCTCCGCGCTGAAAAGGTCTTTGAGTTCGTGGATGTAAACGTCTCGTAGCGAGTTTATTTTCATACTTGAGGTTCGCTGGTGCGCCCAGCATGGGACGTGTGAGGTCTATCAGGCCCCTGCCTGAAAACGGGTTCGGGAAGGCGGAGGCGCCGCAATTCGTCCTCGACCTTCGCTCTCCTACGCGTCCTCGACAACGCAGCATTTCGAGGGCGACGGACGAGGGCGAGAACGAAGAGGAAAAAGGATTTTCATGAACGTCTTTCCAGACCAAAAACGCCGCTGATTCGGCACTCAGGGTTTCCCCTGAGGCGCATGTGAGGCAGTTGGACCGAACCTAAAGTGATGAGAACACTCTCCGATCCCGTTCGTTACGCTGTTGTTGGCCTCGGGCATATTGCGCAAACGGCTGTGCTGCCCGCTTTTCGACATTCACGAAACTCGAAACTCGTAGCATTGATCACTGGCGATCCGCGGAAAGAGTCCGAGCTAAGCGACCGCTACGGCGTGCCTGGATACGACTATCACGATCTTGAAGCGGCCATCCTGCGGGAAGGCGTTGATGTGGTTTATATCTGCCTGCCCAACACTCTCCATCGAGCATGCGCCGAGCGCGCCGCGGCGGCGAAAGCGCATGTTCTTTGTGAAAAACCCCTGGCAGTCACCGAAGAAGACTGCCGGGCGATCATGTCCGCTGCCGAAAAGAATCATGTCGCACTGATGGTCGCTTACCGGCTGCATTTCACCGACGCCCATGTCCGCGCCGTCGAACTCGTACGCTCGGGCGAGCTCGGCGAAATCCGCTTTTTCAATTCCCTCTTCGCCATGCAAGTGAAGGAAGAAAATATCCGGACCCGGCGCGATATGGGAGGCGGCACGTTGTACGACATCGGCATTTATTGCATCAACGCGGCGCGCTACCTTTTCCAGGATGAACCCGAGGAAGTAATCGCGGCGACGGGAACCCGGCCCGACGAACGTTTTCAGGAAATCGAGGAGATGACGAGCGCCGTCCTGCGTTTCCCAGGTGATCGGCTCGCGACATTCACATGCAGCTTCGGGTCTACCGAAGTGGATCAGCTCGACATCATTGGCACAAAAGGCACGTTGCAGATCAAACCGGCTTACACGTACTCGGGGCCGTTGACTTGGTTCAAAAAAACCAACAACCGCGTCGAGGAAGTCATTTTCCCAGCCGGTGACCAATTTGCCGGTGAGCTGACCTACTTCTCGGATTGTCTTTTGAACGACAAACGACCAGAACCCTCGGGTGCGGAAGGCGTGGCCGATGTGCGGATCATCAATGCCCTTTACGAATCCGCCCGCGACGGGCGCGCCATCAAAATCGGTGCCGCGGAAAAGACCGATCGCCCCGATGCCCGCCAGGAAATCAAGCATCCCCCTTTCAAGGCGCCTCCTAAACTCGTCGCTGCCGAGGCGCCACACACATGAACCCGAAAACGGCGTTTGACCCGGAGGGGCATTTGGAAATTAGCCGATGGCGATAGTCGTACATGGAGAGGCGATGGAGCGCTTGGTTTTCATGCGGCAAATCCCAGTCCCGCGCGGCCCCTCCGGGGCAGTCGTATTTTTATCCGGTCCGGTGGTTGTCACACCGGCTAATTTCTCAAAACCATTCGGGTCAAAAGCCGGCAGTCCTGTTTTTTTTGCAACGTCTTGCGATCGAGCCTCCTGAATTCTGCATCACCCGATGCATTCACCAGGGCTCCCACGCTCGTTATCCCAAACGGACAAGCTGCAAAATGGTCCCTTCGACAGCCTGCTGAATGGAAAACCTATGCAACTCGCAGAATTGAACGAAAACCAGAGCTCGCCAGCCACGCCAGCGCTTGAAAAGCGCATCCTGCTTGTGGATGACCATCCAGGATTCCGCCTGGGAATGGCGGCTTTGATCGGAGAAGAGCCCGATCTGGCTGTCTGTGGTGAAGCTGAAAACGCTCATTCAGCTCTCGACGCCATGCGCACGCTCAAGCCGGATATCGTCCTGCTCGATATTTCCATGCCTGGCATCGACGGCATCGAGCTCATCAAGCTCATGATGGCTGAGCAACCCAAGCTGATCATTCTGGTGCTTTCGATGCACGATGAATCCATTTACGCGTTACGGGCGCTGCGTGCCGGAGCCAAAGGTTATGTCATGAAAATGGAGCCGGTGGACAATGTCCTTATGGCCATTCACAAAGTGTTGAGCGGCAACATTTACGTCAGCCCGCGTTTCTGTGAGCGTCTCGTTTTCAGGGCCATCCAGGCGCAGGAAAACGGCACCGGTTCGCCCGTTGACGGTCTGTCCGACCGCGAATTGGAAGTCCTGCAATTGCTCGGAAAAAACGTCGGCACCCGCGGCATCGCCGGCCAGCTTCATCTGAGCGTCAAAACCATCGAGACCCACCGGGCACACATCAAAGAAAAGCTCGGCTTCAAGGATCCTGCCGAGATGGTTCGTTTCGCTGCTGACTGGGTCGCTCTGGAACAAGGTTGAAGGGTTTTCGAGGCATTTTTTGAAAGTGTTGCCGAGCTTGGGGAAGCACGCCGCGGCGCTGCCCTCCCCGAGTTCACGGCACTATTTCCACCACCCGAAAACAGGGGCTATCCGGTTGTGAGCGTTTCAAGACAGGAATGGAAACATTGTAAATCGGCACGCCATTCGTCGTTGTGGCCTCGGCCTGGCCATTGTGGGCGTGTCCGTGAAATACGGCATCCACGTGGAAACGGTTCAGCGGCCCTTCCAGCCGTGTGGAACCGAGAAACGGGAAAATTTCCGGCGATTCCCCCTGCACGGTGTCGCGAATCGGCGCGTAATGCAGCAGGACAACGCGTTTTGCCGTGCCCAAACGTGCCAACGATCGCTCCAACCGCATCGCATGATCCACTGCCTCCTGCACAAAGGCTTTGATGAGCGGTTCGCCCCAAGGGCTAAGCATTTCGCGGCCAAACCCTCCCCCGAAACCGCATACACCAGCGAACCCGATGCCCTCGATTTCTGTACATTCGCCGTCCAGCACTTTCACCCCCGCTTCCTCCATGATGCGGACGATTTGTTCTGCATGCCCGGATTCAAAGTCGTGATTTCCCAGCACGGCGATGACGGGAATCGTGGCGTGAGTGCGGATATCCTCGGCAAGCACCTGCGCCTCATCGACGTGGCCAAAATCCGTAAGATCACCGCAAAGCAGGAGCACCCCGGCAGCGTGAGAAGCCTCGACAAACAAGTTCTGGCATTGGCCTTTGGAGGTCCGCGTATAATGCAGATCGGCCGTGGCTGCGATCCGCAGGGGTTTTCCTGAGTTATTGTCGCTCATCATTTATAAATCGCGGACCGAGAGGGACTCCGGTCGCGTTTCTTATGATGGAAATGAATGCGATTCCCCGATTTGAGGTTGCTGGCGAGGATTTTTATCACCGGATTCTCGACGTGTTGGAAGCCGCGGATATCGATTTTCTTGTCGGCGGCGCTTTCGCACTGCGCGCGTACACAGGTGTGGAACGGGATACCAAAGATTTCGATTTGATGTTACGCCCTCGCGATGTTGAGAACGCACTCTCGGTTTGCCGCCAGGCGGGGCTGCGCGCGGATTATACGTTCACACACTGGATCGCGAAGGTGCACTTGGGCGAGCACTTCATCGACCTGATCTATCGCGCTGGAAATGGTTTGTGCGAAGTGGACGACGGCTGGTTCGACGCCAGCCGGGATGCGGAAGTGATGGGACGCAAATTGCGCCTTTGCCCGCCAGAGGAGATGGTCTGGCAAAAAGCGTTCATCATGGAGCGCGAACGTTTCGATGGTGCAGATATTCAGCATCTGCTACGGAGCTGCGCCGCGGACATGGACTGGCCGCGACTCATTGGGCGTTTTGGAAGCCATTGGCGGGTTTTGCTGAGCCACCTCATTTTGTTTGGATTTGTTTACCCCAACGAATCCGACGCCGTTCCGGCACGGATTTTGCGGACTCTGCTCACGCGACTTCGGAAAGAAATTTCCCGCTCAAACAATACCTATAACAAGGATCGAGTCTGTCGCGGAACTCTCCTTTCCCGCGAGCAATACCTTCCCGATGTCGAACAGTGGGGTTATCAGGACGCCCGCACCGACGACGCGTCGCAGATCACCTCGCAGGAAATCGTCGCGTGGACCAACGCGATCGATCATCGGCCGCGGAAGTGACGAAAAGTGCTACTGCTGCTGCTCCTGGTCGCGGCCCGTCCGTTTTTCATCCTTCGCGAGCCCGGCCGTGTATTTGTTTAGCTGTGCCAAGGCGTCTGCAAAGGTGGAAACCACTTCGTTCGCGCCGCTCTCGCGGAGACGCGTCACAGAGTCGGCGAGATCTTCAGCCACTCCCCATATACCAACCACGATGTGCATCCTCGGAAATTGCGCACGCAACTTTCGGCAGAGATAGCGCGCGTGAACGATTGCCGAGGGCGGCATCACGGAAATACAAACCTCCTCGGCGCTGTCTTTTTCCAGGGCGCCGAGCGTTTCGCCGGTGGTCAGGGATGCAGAAAGCGCTTCCGATGAATGCCCTTGCTGCCGAAGCAGGTGCGCAAGCATTTTGGATGCGAACTCGTCACGCACGGCTCGCGCCGGCACGCACAAAACGCGACACGCAGACGCTCCCGGCGGCGCATCTGGGGGAGCGTCTTCCCCACTCGACGTTTCTATAGCCGGTTGAGAACCGAGATCATCCAGCACATCACGCAGCTCCTGCTGAATCCCAATATACTGTTCGGCGTCGAGTTCGTCGCTTTTTTGGTCGTACTCGACGGAAGCGAGAGCGGGGATGATGACGGCGTCGTAAAGCGTTGTGAGTGAGTTCGTTTTGAGATAGGCGCTGGCAAAGACGCTTGCGTCGTTAACGTCGGGTGTGAGAAGCCGATGGTAGAACTCTTCGTAGGGTTCGAGTGCTTGCTGATCGCTGAGCAGCACCGCGAGCGCACTAAGCTTAGGCACATGCCGACCCATTACCACGAGGCAGACTGTCAGCGGTACCGCCAGCACCAGGCCGACCGCGCCCCAAAGCCAGGTCCAAAAAACCGCTGCGACAATGAGCGCAACGGCTGAAACTCCGGTGCTGGATCCGTAGAGAAGCGGCTCCAAGATATTGTTGCTCAGCAATTCGATGACCACAAAAAGCCCGATGGTGAGTGCGGGCATTGTCCAGTTGTCCGTCACCGCAAGCGAAAGCACGATGGGAAAAGCGGCCGCAATCCATGGGCCGATGTAGGGAATAAATCGTAGCACCGTCGCGAGCACTCCCCAAACAAACGCGCTTGGCACACCGATAAAATACAGGCCCAAGCCGATCGCCAGCCCATACGTGGCGTTGACGATGAGCTGCATCAAAAGGTAACGCGTTACACGCCGTGCAGCATCGTCCATGACGCGCGTCGTCGCGGAAATATTGCCCTTGCCGATGAGCCGGATCATGCGACCCCGCAGATCCTCGTGATGCAGCAACATGAAGATCACCAGGAGCAGCACGAGCGCGATGGTTCCGAGCGGCCCGAGCAGTGGTTTGACGAGCGATCCGATCTGCGCCGGCAAACCCGCTTGTCCGTTATCAACAATTTGCACGGGCATCGGTTTCGGAGGAGTAGGCACAGGCTCGGCTGGCTCCCTTCGCGGCCCGATTCCCGCGAGGGAAGATTGGGGCGCCGCTGTCGGTTTAGGAGCCGCCGTCGGCTCCGCTCCCGGCAACTCTTTACGCAACTCCTCAACGGTGTCCGAAATCCGCTTGAATTTTCCGCCCGTTGCCGTCTGCAAACTACGGAGCTTACCTTGGATATTTTCTTTATAGTCCGGGAGACTATTCGCGAGATCAATCATTTGCCGCGTGAGCACCCAGCCTAGTCCGCCACAAATTCCGAAGAGCGCCGCTACCATCACAAGAACCGCGGTAATGCGCCCGATCCAACGTTCGAGCCGCACGACGGCAGGCGAAAGCAGGAACGTTAGGAGCGCCGCCAGGGCAAGCGGAATGAAAATATCCCGCCCGAGATAGAGTGCAGCGACGACCAGCGCCCCGATCACGGCGTTTGCCATGGCGACAACCGCTGCTGATGCACTGCGCGTCCCGGTTTGCATGGAAAAGGAAATGGCCCGCTTGCTTCACAAGCGAATCCCGGGCCGGTTCTACGCAGTATTACTCACTGCCAAAAATGTGGCGCGTTTGCAGGGGAATGCTTCGCAAGGCAAAATGGGTCACACTTCATCGGTCCACACCTTGAACGACTCAAGATGGTTATGACCGAATGTTGTCGTCAGTGCCACGTCGGCTGCATCGCGTCCGCGGGCCATGAGAACACGCCCAATTCGAGGCGTATTGTGGCGGGCGTCGAAGACATGCCATTTCCCGCCTAGGAAAACTTCAAACCACGCACTGAAATCCATGGGCAAAGGCGCAGGCGCAACTCCGATGTCGCCAAGGTAACCCGTCGCATAGCGCGCTGGGATATTTAAACAACGGCAAAAGGTGATCGCCAAATGGGTGAAATCGCGGCAGACACCGACGCCTTCCTTAAAAGCATCCCGCGCCGTGCGATCGACCCGCGCTTTAAGGTAGTCGAACTGAATATGGTTATGGACGAAATCGCAAATAGCCTGCACCCGAGGCCAGCCGGTTGGTGTTGCTCCAAATTGATTCCAGGCGAAGTCGTTCAGCTCGCTGTCGACCTCACAATATCGGCTGCCCAGAAGGAACTGAAGTGCCTCATCGGGTAAATCCCGGACGTGGTGCTGAGGAGCATCCAAAATCTGCGGATCAGGCTGACCGTCGTCCTCGACAATCGCGTTGTTGCTAAAAACCACCCGACCCGCAGGCGCGTCAGTTCGTCCGCAACGGTTGCCGAAAACGTCGATGTACTCGTGAATCGGCAGATCCGGATTGATCGTGACTTTTTCCGGCTCTCGCACACTGGGATCCCGGGAAGGATGCATGCGCAACATGAACACCATCGCCACCGGCCATGGAAAGTTGAAAATAATCTCGTGTCCGACTTGAATTCGCATAATAACACATAAGAAATCGTTCGGAGGTTATCAACAGGATGCGTCGTATTGCGTTGGGCTGGCTCGTTCTACGCCGGTGTTGCATTGCACCAGAAATTCTCGACGGGACCGGTCTCTCGCCCAAATAGCAAGTGAGCGCGACGTTCTTCACGTCGATAAGACACTCCCAAGATTGGTTGTCGTTTAGCAATTCTTTAGCTAGCCATAGACACTGTTAGTATTTTCCATCCCCCGCTAATCCCCATCTATCCTGGGGCCGGAACGGGCAGTCTGCGCGAAGAAGGGATATGACATTCGATGTCGCCTATTCTGTGATCGGCGCGCTGCTTTTGGTGGTGGCTATCGTGGCATCTATCGTGAAGCGATGGCCGCTTACCGAGACGATGATTTACCTCATCGCTGGAGCGGCACTGGGCCCTCTCGGCTTTGGCGTATTCTCGCTCGATGTGCTCACTTCAGCGACCTTGCTTGAACGGCTCGCTGAAATCGCCGTAGTTGTCTCTCTTTTCACCGCAGGTCTGAAACTGCGTGTACCATTGCTGGACGCACGATGGCGGACGCCCCTTCGGCTTGCGTCCGTTTCCATGACGTTGACGGTCGCATTCATTGCGCTCATCAGCGTCCTATGGCTGAAGCTGCCGGTCGGCGCGGCGATTCTGCTGGGAGCGATACTCGCGCCAACCGATCCCGTGCTCGCTTCGGGCGTGCAGGTCGAGGATGTGCGCGATCGCGACCGGTTACGTTTCAGCCTCACCGGCGAGGCAGGTTTGAACGACGGCGCATCGTTTCCTTTCGTAATGCTCGGACTCGGCCTGCTCGGATTGCACGACCTGGGCGCCGCTGGCTGGAGATGGTGGATCGTCGAGGTCGCTTGGGCGATTGGTGGAGGAATCCTGATCGGCGCGCTATTTGGCACGCTTGTTGCGCATTTCGTGCTATGGCTTCGGCGTGAGCACAAGGAAGCGCTCGGCCGCGACGAATTTCTCGCGCTCGGATTGATCGCGTTCTCCTACGGCGCGGCGCTAGTTGTACACTCCTACGGATTTCTCGCCGTCTTCGCCGCAGGTGTCTCGATGCGCGCCGTGGAGCGGAGGAGTAGCAGCGATCAAGTGCCCGGCGAAGTGCTTTCGATGGAGACTGTGGGTGACAAATACGAGATGGCGACCGATCCAGAGAAGGGCCCCGCACACATGGCTGGCTCAGTTCTTGTCTTCAACGAGCAGATGGAGCGGATCATGGAAGTCGCCCTCGTGCTGGTCATAGGCGCCGCGCTTTCTCCCGCCTATTTTCGTCTCGAAGAGTTCGGATTCATCGCCGTGCTCTTCCTTCTCATCCGGCCATTCGCAGTGCATGCAGGTTTGCTCGGCGTGAAAAAAATAGGCGCAACGGAACGCAGGCTCATCTCATGGTTCCGCATCCGCGGCATCGGCTCAGTTTACTATCTTGGGTTCGCTCTTGGCCGCGGCCTTCCGTCAGGACTGGCTGAACGCCTAACCGCTCTTACACTTACCAGCATCGCGGTCTCGATCGTCGTCCACGGTGTCACAGTCACTCCTCTCATGAACTGGTATCAGAAGCGACACAGCCGCTAAAACCCAATCGTGATCGCCGACTGTTAGGGAAACCATGATTAATTTTACTTTGGTAAATCGTCGTCCGTGGCGTTTTTACAAGGAGGGCGGTTTCCAAGCGCCCGTTTTCAGGCGGTTGGAAACCGTCGTGTTCAGTGCTGTTTACCAAAATAAAATTAAAGCGGATGGCACACCGTAGCGGCGGTCTGCGACCGCCCGATTCACAAGTAAAGGACGACGGTTGTAGACCGTCTGCAACAATAAATCCCCGATCAAATATCCTTGGCGCCTTGGCGGTGAATCCGAAGAGCACTGATTCACCATGAGAATTCATTAGGGAATTTCGCCGCGCCAGGCGCCCGTCGCGGTGGCCCGCTCTTCGATGAAGTCGCGGAACCGTTTCAAGGTCCCCCTCCACTCGGGCAGCGACGATGCCAAGAAATTCACCCATTTTCTCGGTCGCTCCCAACGGTTGATACTGAATGACGAGATTCACACGCGTCCGATCAGGAGCGAGTTCGGTGAAGGAGACGGCACCAGCATTCGCGTGCCCGCTAATGCTTTGCCAGGCAATGCGGCGATCAGGGAATTGCTCGTAGATCTCCGCATCCCACTGCGCCTTCTTCCCCCAAATCTGCGCTCGCCAATGCAAGCGCTTGTCGTCGAGCTGCCGGACTTCTTCCACGCCTTCCATGAAGCGGAAATTCCTCAAATTGGGTCCACTGATTGTAAACCTCCCTCAACGGCGCATTTACTTCGATAGACTTTTCGATGCGTTCCATAGGTTTTCCTCGTTAGTTTTTACTTTGGTAAACAGCGCTGAACACGACGGTTTCGAGCGCAGAACCAAGGAGGGGCGGTTTCCAACCGCTTGAAAATGGGCGCTTGGAAAACGCCACGGACGACGATTTACCAAAGTAAAATTAGGGTCATTTTTGCTTTTGGATGGCTTCAATTCTTTCGAGGTGTGCCTGAAGAGTTGGCAGAGTTTTTGTCGCCCAAGTCTTCAACGCCGGATCAGCGGCGTCCTTCGATGCGTCCTCAAAAGCATCCACAACCTTCCGGTGGTCTTTGACCACTTCCTCCACGTATTCCTTGTCAAACTCGGCGCCAGAGAGCTTCGAGAGCCGCTCCACCTTGGCAGCATGCTTTCTATCCAACATGGCGCTCAGAGTGATTCCTCTCCCCGAAGCGAACGACCGCAACTCGGAATCGACTTTACTGTGGTCTGTAGCCATCATTGCGCCGAATTCTTTCACTTCCGGACGAGTGGCCTTCTCACGTGCAAGTTCGCCCAAGCGGACTTCCGTCATGCCGCCCTGCGAGACCATCAGGACAAACTTTTCGTCGTTCTTTGCCAACTGCGCTTCGGTCTCCCTGGGCCCAGTTTTTGCCGCCTGGACCGCGGCTTCTGGAAGGACGACGGCGGCAAGCAGAGCCGCCGAGAGGACCGAGAAAAAACTTCGAAGATACGTTTTCATAAAGTCATTTCGTTCTCTAAAAAAGTTCGCGAGGCACCGCATCCGCGGTTTCAAGAATTCAACCCCCGACCGCCCTTTCGGTCCCCTACCCGATGGACATTTAAAAGTGAGTTTGGCCAGAGGCGATTTGGCAGCCTTTCATCGCCGTTGCGGCTCGAACTGGGTTCAAGCGCCCGGCCTTACACCTCGACGCGAAATCCTTCCCTGAGCCGAAACAGGCGCATCTTGCGATGAGGAGTGTTAACCTCAAACCGCGACTCCGATCAAATCCGCCCCAGCAGGAGAAGCACGATAAGGATTAATAGGATCAATCCCAATGTGCCACTCGGGAAGTAGCCCCACCCGCTGCTGTATGGCCACGAAGGCAGGGCTCCGACAAGCAACAATATCAACACGATGAGTAAAATCGTTGTCATACATGAATTTCGAATCCGGAAGGCGTTCCGGTTGCTTTCGCGGTCTGAACTCCACCTGAAAGACTTATCAGGCTATCCGCCCCGTCGGCTGTTATTGAATTTCGACCGAGGCGCTTGATCGACGGCAGACGCTGTTTCAGCTCCAGCACCGGGGCGAACAAGTCACCGTGCTCTTCCACCCTGCGCAACACGGCGTCGCTCTCGAAAACCAAGCTTCCAGCATCCCGTTTTTTCCACGCTGCTTCGACTTCCTCCCACAGAACCGGCGTGGAAACCGTCGGTCGCTTTTTTGCGCGCAGCGAATAGGCGCTAACCGTTGCCGGAAGTCCTCTTCCTTGAACACCACGAACCGGCCTTTTTCGTATTCGTAACCCTTAACGATTTGATCCCACTGCACTTCCTTGCCGTCGGCCTCGGCGACCCGTTTAAAATTCACAGGGCTCAGATCGCTGGCCCGCAGTAGACGAAACTTCAATTCCTCGCTTTTC
>DATDBU010000131.1:0-8182 GCA_036524675.1 Chthoniobacterales bacterium
CCCATCATGGAAAAGAAAACCTCACTGCTCAGCGCGATAGCTCTCGCTGCGACAGCGCTCACAGCCGCGACGGCATTCGCCGCACCCACCGTCAGTCGTCTCACTCCACCCAGCGCATTGTTCAGCTTCGGCGACAAGACCGCTCCTTTCACCGCACGTTTTCTGCCAGGACAACGTTTCGACATTCAGGCCACGATATCGCCGGATGCCGGCGAAACGCTTGGCAGCGTCACCTTCAAACTGGACGGCAAACCCATCGATGCGACGCCTGTATTGACCGATCCAACCGTTGCAGGTTTGCTCCCAGGCACCAAAATCGCCACGCTTCGTGCCATATCCGTCGTTAACGCCGGGGTCCACACGTTTTCAGTCGTTGCCAGCCAGACCGGCGGTCAGTCCACGACGCAAACCGGCAATTTCGAAATCGTCCCCATCAAATCCGCCTCGGGTGGCAAAGCCAACAATGTCATCATCATGATCGGCGATGGCATGGGCATCGCCCATCGCACCGCCGCGCGCATCATGTCCAATGGCATCCTTCAAGGAAAAGCCATCAGCCCGCTCGCGATGGACACATTTCCGTACACGGCAATGGTCCTGACCTCATCGCTCAACTCCATCGTCACAGATTCGTCGCCGGGCGCCTCGTGTTATTCCACGGGAAACAAAGGCAATAACAACCAGCACGGAGTCTTCCCGGATGACACGACGGAAAAATTCGACAATCCGCGTGTCGAATCCATCACGGAGTATTTCCATCGCACACAAGGCAAAGCAGCCGGAATCGTAACCACGGCAGACGTTTTTGACGCCACTCCCGGCGCGTTTGGCTCGCACACGCAGGATCGCGGAGCCGGCACCGGCATCGTCGATCAATACCTCGACGATCGCAGTCTCACCGGCCTCAGCGTTCTGCTCGGTGGCGGGCGTAAATGGTTTCTGCCGCAAGGCACCCCTGGTTCGGCTCGGACCGAAGCTACTGACTACGTCCTGCCTGCAGACCTTACCGCGGCATGGGGCGCCCAAACCGGAGCAATCGATCCAACCCGCGATCTCATTGCGGACTTCGAGACCGCTGGTTTCGCTTATGCTCCAACACGCGCGGAATTGGTAAGCAACGCCTCAAACGCGACCAAACTCCTCGGTCTGTTTTCGTTTTCGAACATGAACGTCGCCAAGGACAAAATTGACGGCCGCCGCGGCACTTCCACCGTCGTCAACGACTACGGTTTCCCGAACCAGCCGATGCTCGACGAAATGACCGATGCCGCGCTCAAAGTCCTGAGCAAATCCAAAAAAGGATTCATTCTCATGGTGGAAGGGGCGTCCATCGACAAACAGGCGCATAACATGGATACCGAGCGCTTCATCATCGATACCATCGAGTTCGACAAAGCCATTGCCCGGGCGAAAAAATTTGCGAAAGCCAATCCTGACACCCTCGTCATCGTCACCGCCGACCATGAATGCTCCGGCGCATCCGTTATCGGCGCAAGCCTCGTCACCAACGCCGATCTCGCTACCCGCGCAGCTTCGGGTGGTGGCGTCGCCCAGCTTCGCACCGGCGTCGTTGGCAACTATGAAACCGCTGGGTTCCCGATTTACGAAATCCAAAAAGACGGTTACCCGGTCACGACGGATATCGACCACAAAATGCTGATCGGATACGCAGCAAACGCCGACCGTTACGAAGACTGGCTTACCAACGCCAAGCCTATTCGCGACAGCCAGCAGCCCTTCAACAATGTCCCTCCGCTGAGCAACTATCCGTCCGGTCCGCTTGTCCGCGACGTCGCGGGCAACTTCCTTATCACGGGCCAGGTCAACGGCTCCACCGCCGTCCACACGGCCAACGACATTCCGCTCTCCGCTTATGGCGCCGGCGCGGCGATGTTCCACGGCAGCATCGACAACACCGATGTATTTTTCAAAGCCGCCCAGGCCGCCATTGCAGGCACGGCTTCAAGCGAACTGTAAATCGTTTATTTAAAAACAGATACAAAAGTCTCGCGTCCCTCGGGGCGCGGGACTTTTGCTTTTGTCGCATTCCTTCCATTGCGCGAGGACGCGACGGCAATTACCCTCCGCAAGAGCTACATGGAAAACCGTTTCTCAGCCCCAGAAAACTTCATCAATCGCGAACTCAGCTGGCTCGAATTCAACCGTCGTGTCCTCGAAGAGGCCCAGGATGCCACGCAACCCCTGATGGAACGCGTCAAATTCATCGGCATCTTCGGAAGCAACCTTGACGAGTTTTTCGAGATCCGCGTCGCAGGCATCAAACAACAGATCGTCAGCGACAACATCGACATGGGCCCGGACCACCTTACGTCCTCGGAAATATTCAATCGCATCGTCGCCACTACCCGGGAGCTCGTCAAAACCCAGTACGACCTGTGGAACAACGAACTCGTCCCGTTGCTCGCCGCGCAGGGCATCCAGATTCTCGATGCCAAAGACCTTGACCCCAAGCGGGCTCGCAAGATGCAAAAGTATTTCCACAAAGAAGTGCTGCCGGTCCTCACGCCGCTTGCAATCGATGCCAGTCATCCATTTCCGCAGGTCCTGAACAAGACCCATAGCCTGCTCGTTCGCGCCCACAAACGTGGAAAAAAAGAGCCCTTGTACGCCGTCGTTGGCGTCCCGCGTGTGGCGCCCAGGCTTGTCCCGCTGGCTTCCGGAAAAGATGAGCCTGACTCGCGAAAATTTGTTTATCTCGCTTCTCTCATCAAACTCCACATCGGCCAGCTCTTTCCCGGACTAAAAATCGAGGGTGTCCACGCCTTTCGCGTCACGAGAAACAGTGACCTCTATATTGACGACGAAGAAGCCGAAAACCTCCTGCGAACCATCGAGCAGGAGTTGCAGAAATCCAACCGCGGCAACGCCGTCCGCCTCGAAACAGAGCCCGATATTCCCCCGGATTTCGAGCAATTCCTACTCGACCGCCTCAAGCTCACCACAGACGACCTCTATAAGCTCAACGGGCCGCTCACATTCGCCCATGTCAACTCGCTGGTCTTCAGCGACGAATTCGGCAAACTGCGCGATCGGCCCTTCGCTCCTACCCAGCCGCCCGCTCTTCCGCGGCACTCCGACCCATTTGTCGTTTTGAAAAAGCAGGATGTTCTCCTGCATCACCCTTATCAAACCTTCGACGCCGTCGTCCGCTTCGTCGAGAGAGCCGCACGCGATCCCAAAGTGCTCGGCATCAAAATGACGCTTTACCGGACCAGCGGCGATTCCCCCATTGTCGCTGCCCTGATGAACGCGGCCCGCAACGGCAAGCAGGTCACGGCCTTGATCGAACTCAAGGCCCGTTTCGATGAAGCCAACAATATCCAGTGGGCTCGCAAACTCGAAGAAGCCGGCGCCAGTGTCGTTTACGGCGTCGTCGGGCTGAAAACCCATTGCAAAATTTTGTTGGTCGTTCGCCGCGAAAACAAACGTATCCGCTTTTACGCCCACCTCGGCACCGGCAATTACCATCCGAAAACCGCCCGCATCTACACGGATCTCGGCTTGCTGACGTCGAACCCCGAAATTACGACCGAAGTGGCGTCTCTTTTCAACGTGCTCACCGGCCTGGCAGAATATCCCGGCTTCAAAAAACTCCTCGTGGCGCCTTTTGATCTCAGTGACCGCTTTGTCGGAATGATCCAGCGCGAACGCGACTACGCTCTCGCCGGAAAACCGACCCGCATCGTCGTCAAAGTCAATTCGCTCGTCGACGAAGACATCATCGAAGCCCTCTACGAAGCCTCCGCTGTCGGCGTCCAGATCGAACTGATCGTTCGCGGCATCTGCTGCCTGCGCCCCGGCGTCCCTGGCGTCAGCGAGAATATCCGCGTCATCAGCATCGTCGGTCGCTTTCTGGAACACAGCCGCATCTTTTATTTTCTCAACGACAGCAACCCCGAGGTGTATCTCGGCAGCGCCGATTGGATGCCTAGAAACCTCTTCCGTCGCGTCGAAGTCTGCTTTCCGGTCGAGGCACCGGCCAGCCGCGACCAGATCATCAACGACATCCTCCCCGCGTTTCTCACGGACAATGTCAAAGCCCGCGAGCTCCAGTCCGACGGCTCATACATCCGCCTCAAGCCGAAACCGGGAGAGAAACCAACCCAAGCCCAATACTACTTCCGCCGTCGGGCGCGTGAAGCCGCCGCCGCTGCCGCCCGGGCCACCGAGGCTCCCAAGAAGCTCATTCCGATTGTCAAATTCGAACCCGAACCCGAACCAATCGAAGAACCTGCTTCGTAGGCTTTCCGGTCTGACTTTTCAAACCGGCTCGGGTCAACTGTTTAGTTGCCCGCCAGGTCAGTATCCCAAGGGATATTGTTCCAGGGACTATTCGCGTCCTTGGGATTGAGTAACAGCTGAAAAACGACTCTCACCTGTTCCATCTGGTCTCCTCCCTGGCTCCAAAGCTGGCGTCCCAACAAATAGCTCTCGCCCATATCTTTCCAGGAGTCATACCTCTTCTGAATCAATCGGGCAGCAGTCATACTTCTATCCCAGGCTTCTGCTTCATCGAGATAACCTGACACATAGGCTTTGCGGGCCACATGAATACACCGGCACAAGTCCCATGCCAGAAATAAGCTTCGCCTGTCAAACCCGCGTTGATCCTGGGCTGTCCGGATCCACTGAAACGTTTCGTTCACCGCGGCCCGATCCAATCCCGACGCGAGAAGTCGTGCCTCAATCTGCCCATCATCCAGCATGGCAAAAATATCGCGATGCCCGGACGCCAGCAGCCAGTCGAGCGTCTGGAGTGCGTCCGCACGATTGGCGATTTTCCACCAATTCCGCAACATGGAACGTTCTCTTTCGCGGTATGACAGCGGTTTCCCTCCGAGAATTTCATGACTATCACGATTGTACTGAGTGAGGATCGCTGAGGCGGCAAGCACCCAGCGTTTCTCCATCGGGAGCGGCTCGAATGGCCATGGCGAGGGGTTGATAAGCACCTCTGTTTTCATGGCCCCATGAGCAGCAAGATATTGAACGTATTCCTGCTTGCCTCGTTGTCCCGCTCGCGTAAGAGCCGTGTCGCCTTCCCTGTTCTGCGCATTCACATCAGCACCGGCTTCCACAAGGAACTTGACCATCTCCAACCTTCCGTTAATCGCTGCGAATATCAGTGGCGTATTGCCTGATTTCGTCCGGGCATTGATATTTGCACCACCCTTGAGGATCGCCGCCGCGCCTTCAATGTCGCCGTCTGCGGCCACGTCGAAGAGTGTCGCAACTTTTTTCTGCGGGAGGTCGGCTCCTCGCTCGCGCAGAGCCAGCTGAAGCTTCAAAAGCTTCTGACGATTTGCCTGCTCCCAGACTGTTTTGCCATCCACATCCGGCGTGGAAAAATCCGCCCCAGCCAGAAGCAGCTCCATGGCTGCGGCCTCGTGTTTCATCAGGGTCGCAAGCAACAGCGCCGAACGCTTCCGCTTGCTCAGGATGTTGAGATCTGCGCCTTTAGCAATTAACACCTTGAGCGCTTCCGTCTGACCCGCATCCGCAGCATTCATGAGTGCCGTTTCGCCAAGCGGGTTTTGATAATTGATATTCGCTCCGCCATCCAATGCAGTTTGCAATTTGACCACGTCGCCGGTGCGGGCGGCATCGAAGAGATCGGAAGAGACCCTCTCATCACCGGCCACGGCAAACGCAACGCACAAACAAAATCCAACAAGTTTTGGGAGAAACGACAAACGCATTCCGGACAGATTCCATACAAACCCTGGGTCAGAACAGATTTTTCTAGCGGGAATTCATTAACTTACTTCCTGGCGATGAAACTGCCCGGAGCCAAAGTAGATTTTCCTTCCCTCCCCGCCCAATTCCGCTAATCACCTGCTTCTCCCATCATGTTCCCCGAAGATTATTTCCGCCAGATTCATCTCGACTTCCACACATCCCCTTTTATTCCCGGCGTTGGAGCTGCCTTTGATCCCGAGGAATTCGCCGATACCCTGGCGGAAGCACGTGTGAATAGCATCACGCTGTTTGCCAAATGCCATCACGGGCACTTGTACTACGACACACCAAGTGCCGCACGCCATCCGCACCTCGGCGAAAACCTGCTTGAACGCCAGATCACCGCTCTAAAATCGCGCGGCATCGCCACACCCATTTATCTCAGCGTCATGTGCGACGAGTTCGCCGCCGACACCCACCCCGAATGGGTCGTTATCGCTCCCGACGGCACACGGGCCTATCGCAAGCCGCTCAGCGGCGATACTTTCAGCTGGCAAATTCTGGATATGTCCAGCCCCTACGCCGACTACCTCGCAGACCAAATCGCCGAGGTCATGCGCAAATTCAGCCCCGTAGACGGGATCTTTCTGGATATGTGCTGGGATCAGCAAAGTGCTTCGGTCTGGGCCAAAGCAGGAATGGATCGCGCCGGACTCGACGCGGGAAACGAGGCGGATCGAAAAACCTACGCGCGGCAGGTCGTTCACGGTTACATGGAGCGTTATACCGCGCTCATCGCTAGTTTTCAGCCCGATGTGCCAGTGTGGTTCAACAGCAGACCACTGCTCCAGCTGAAGGACGAGATTAAATACCTGCGTCACGTCGAAATCGAAGCGCTGCCCACCGGTCAATGGGGTTATTCCTATCTCCCCACATATATTCGTTACGTAAAAACCTTGGGCAAACCGTTCACGGCTATGACCGGCCGGTTCCACAAAAGCTGGGCCGATTTCGGTGGTTTACGTGCCGTGCCCTCGCTCCTTTACGATTGCGCTCAGGCTCTCGCACACGGCGCGCGCTGCAGCATCGGCGATCAATTGCATCCATCCGGCACACTCGACAAAGGCGCCTACGACGTGATCGGCAAAGTCTATCGTCACGTCGAAGCGTGCGAACCTTTTGTGAGGGACGCCGTCAGTCCCAAGGAAATCGCTGTGTTGATCCGTGAACATTCCCATGACGACCGCGTCTATGCCGGCGTTATGCGGGCATTGAAAGAACTGCACTACCAATTCGATTTCGTCACCGAGGATACTCCCTGGGAGGACTACAAAGTGGTCGTTATCCCTGAATCGATCGTTCCTGATGAATCGTTGAAATCCCGTCTTGATGCCTACGTCGCAAAAGGCGGCCGCGTGCTCGACGTGGATGTTCAGGATGGCGAGCCTTCTCCCTTTACGGTTACCTACCTCCGTTTTCCGGAGCCGTTCCGCGGTGCTCTCCCGGATAGCGACCATGCTTTTTACGAACGTGGCGTTCGGCTGGTTCCGAAACCGGGTGAAACGGTACTGGCCACCATCGTGGAGCCTTATTTCGAGAGAACGTGGCGCCATTTCTCTTCTCATGCGCAGACTCCGGCCAGGCTCGAAGCGTCCCCGTACGCAGCAGCCGTTGCGACGGCAAATTCCGTGCGTGTTGCTCTGCCGATTTTCCGTGCGTACGCGGAACACGGCAACATCCCCACCCGCCACCTCGTCGACATCGCGCTGCGCCATCTACTACCCGAGCCGATTCTACGCATCCAGGCGCCTGCGTACGTAGATGCCGTCGTCGCTCTCAAGCCCGGCCTGACAGTCGTGCACCTGATCAGTTTCATTCCTGAAAAACGCACCACCCTACGAGAAATTGTCGAGGACACCGTCCCCGCCCGAAATCTCCATCTGGACGTCAGCGTTTCCGGGCCCGTCAAATCCGTGACACTTCACCCCGCTGGAACACCCCTAACCTTCACCGAAACTTCCGGACGTGTTAGCATCCCCATCGAGATCATCGAAGGCCACGAATGGGTCGCGATAGCCACTGAGAAATCCTAGCGTCCTGCCAGAGTGCTATCCTCCACGCTGCGCATCAAATAGACGAACAAACAAGGAGCGGCGGTTTTCAACCGCCGATTTACAGTAGCCGAAGGCGCTTGAAAAGCGCCTCTCCTTGGCAAACCACTTCCTCGGGGCCTTATGCCGCATGCCAGGTTACTGCCCGCCGATTTTGGCGATTGTATTGCCGATAGTGTATTCGTAGAGTCGAGTTATTCTGGCGTAGAAATGCGAGTCCGGATGACGGGAAATAGCCTCGAGAGCGGCTCCACGGTCGCTGAGTCTGCGATTGTCGACAAGAATGAACGCTCAGCACTTTATTTCGGACTTTGGTCCGGATTCCGTCAAAAGACAGAATCGTGAATTTAAGAAGATAAAGGAGGAGTTAG
>DATDBU010000132.1:0-30059 GCA_036524675.1 Chthoniobacterales bacterium
TGGGTTAAGATTGGCTATCTGGATTGGTGGAATCGTGGACGGCGGATATGGGTCTGGTTCGTACTGGGCGGACTGCTTTTTGTGTTCGTGGGGATGCGGCGTCCCTGGCAGGCGGTGGCTTGGGGTTTGTTGATCTTTACGTTCATCCCCCTGTGCGTATCACGGGTCTGGACGCTGGAATGTAACGGTCTGCTGGCTGGATGGATCGCTGGATTCCTCGCGACATTGCTCCATCGCTTTTGCCGCCGCAGCGACTCAGTCGCGGCACGGATGGAAAGGAGCGAGGCGTGAGACGAGTCAAGATAAGACACGGGGAGGACAGGCCGCCGGCCTGTTGCCTTCGGCGGCCCGTCGACCTTCGAATGAGTCTGCTGAAGACGAAAACCGGCGGGCCGCCGGGCGCAACAGGCCGGCGGCCTGTCCTCCCCATGTATTATCTTGTCATCGCGGTTACCTTCCTCGTTCTACCGGCGTACGCCCAGGAAACCGTCATCATTCCGTACGACGCCTCCAAGCCTGTTTCCCAGCAGCAACCCAACCAGCGATACGTCCCATATGAGCGTTTTCTCGAACTTTGGGAGGCCGCCAAGGCCCACAGACGCGGCCCGATTCCGCCCGATGCCCCGCAAAAATACACCCTCGACAACGCCCGGCATGACGCAGTGCTCGACGGCAGGGTGCTCACACTGACCTCGGCGCTCGATTTCCACACGTTTGGCAATGACCCTGTCGAGATTCCACTCCAATTCGGCGGACGTAACTGGCTCACCGCCACACTCGACGGAGCGCCTGCTCCATTCGAAAACGGCAAGCTTCTGGTTACAAAACCCGGCATACACCAGCTCGTTCTAACCAGCACGGAAACCTTGGAGGCGTCATCCACGAAAACCTGGCTGCTTCGCATTCCAAAGACACCAGCTGGATTGCTCACAATCACGCTCCCAGACGACTTCAGTTCCGTCACTTTTGCCGAGGATGCGCCCGTTCTTGAACGCGTCGAGAACAGCCGAAAAATCGTCTCTCGCGTGCTCGCGGGTGCGACCGACATTTCAGTAAATTTCGATTTCCAGGAACGGAGATCCCGCCGTGGCGGGACCGCCGCCACACTCCCGGCATCGGCCAGACTCACGCACAGAATTACCACGGGAGCGGCGTGGGAAAACATCGAAACTACCGCTGAATTCGACCCCAATGGTACGGGCATTGGACAATTTGCCCTGTTCGTTCCGGCTGATTTGCAGCCAACGGATATTCGCGCGCCGGGTTTGCGGTCATGGAAACTGACTGCAAACGCCGACGCCGACGGAAGAACCAGGCTCGATATTGTCCTGCTCTCGCCCGTAAGCCGGAAATACGCAGTCACGATCATCACCGAACGCCCGGTTCCTCCAGGCAAACAAACCAGCCCCTTTATCGGAGCGGAAGCGCGGCGAGTGGATGTGGAAGTCACGCTCCAGTCGGAGCCCGGCGCAGAGTTCCTCAACGTAAATTCCGGCGATGCCCAACAAACCGGCGTCGATAGCTTCGCCCTGGCGCGGACCGATGCGACGATTTCCTACGAAACTAAAATCCGCGAAATCAAGCGCGACGCCGTCATCAACGCCGTTTATCAGGTCAACCGCTCCAAAATCGACGTCGTAGCGTCGATTCGTTTAAGGACGAAGGAAACGAACGTCCAGCCTTTGACCGATATCACACTCGCTATTCCCTCCGATTTTGACGTTGAGACCGTGCAAGGCGGGACTCTGCGCGACTGGTGGCGCGATTCAAAGGGGTTGCATCTTCGGTTCCATCCCCGGAACAAGGAAACGGCTCTTGTCGTCTATCTTGTCAAACAATTCGGTACACCGCCGAAAGATCTCGAACTGCTCCCGATCCGTGTTGAAGGCTTCCAAAATGTGACGGGAGAAGCCGTCATCGCCGCACATAAGGGCGATGAAGCGGCGTTACAAATCACTGGCGCCATAGAAGTTGCGCCGGAAAAAGCCGCAAAGGGGTTCACCATTCTGCCACCGCTGGAGCGGAAACGCGCATTCACATTTTCCAAACCGGACTTTCACGGAAAAGTCACGCTCGCTCCGCGACCGGTGCGCATGAGCGCCGCATGGGTCACTCACGTGCAGGCGCACGAGGGTTGGCTTGGGTGGCGGACCAAAGCCCGCTTCGTCGTTCGCCAGGGCAGCACGCGAAACGTGACCTTCTCGCTGCCGGAAAAGGCCCCCGAAGCACGGATCACCGGGCCGGAAGTCCGGGAGGTCACATCCAAAATCGACGACGAACGCCGCGTTTATACCGTTGCACTGCAAAACGACCTTATCTCAACCACGGACATCACCATCGATCTTGATCAACCGGCAACCGATCCCGTGGCTGGCATTGAATTTTCCGGACTCGAACGTCAGGACGGCTACATCGCCGCCGAGAACGTTTCCGAATACGAAATGACGCTCCAGCCGCGCGGACTCGATACGGCACAGCCCACTGATCTGCCGTTTATCCCACCGCTGACCATTGGCGCGAGCATCCATCGCGCGCCATCGAGCTCGGATGGCTGGGCGCTGGGCGTCGCGCTGGATCGTCTGGAAAAAACCGGCTCCCGCGCAGCGTTTGTGTCCTGGGTGGAAATCACCACCGCAATCCGCGAGGACGGCACGGAATGGAACCGGGCCGTTTATCATCTGCAAAACCGGTCCCTGCAATTCCTGCCCGTCCGGCTGCCTGCCGATACGGAACTCATCACGGCACGTGTCGCCGGTGAAAACACGCGGGCTGATTCCGGACAGATCGACGGGAAGAGCGTGCTGCTGATTCCCCTCATCAAAACAAGGCCCGGCGATATTTCGTATGACGTTGAGTTGGTCTATCGGCGTGTCGCAGGCTCAAGGCATTTGCGCTGGCTTGCCCGGCGCGAACTGGACGATCCCGACCTGCCAGGCATCACAGTCGAGAGGACCCTCTGGAATTTGCGATTGCCGGAAAAATATCCACTGCTGGGAAATCCCGATCGTGCGGGAAATATGGAAACCGTGATCGCCGAAGTAAACCAGGCTGAGAAATGGAGCGGGATGCTTGAGGAACTAAAATCCCTTGGCTCCATCGCAAGTAGCTCCGGGGCCAGTCGTTACTCGCGGAATGAGGCACAGGAAAACTTCGACAATCTGGCAAGGCAACTCGATAAGGAAACTGCGGAGGCTCACGACCGCCGAGGCGACGCCGTAAGTTTCGGTAAAAAAGGCAAACGTGAAATTTTCCAAACGGAGGAAGCCTCAAAGCGGCGCTCCGAAATCCAAAGTCAGATTGAACAGGAGCGCAAGAAACAGGGCGGAGCCGGCGCAGCCACTAAAAACGGAGTAGAGCGGGATGGCGATCTCGATGGGCAAACTGGCCAGTACAACGCCAAGGAGTGGAACGATAACGCCGTCTACAAGCAAAAAGCTGACGCCATCAATGGTGAGGCAACTGCCACCGAGAACCTCAAAGCTGCGAAGAAACCTGGTACCCAATTGCTGCTGAACGACAATATCGCGCTCGATCAATCCAGTGACCTATCGGAAAGCGGCACCGACAAAGCGTTGAACGACATCGACGAAGTCGCGCCAGATCGGACTTCAGATGAAAAAGCCGGGCAAGACGCAATGCTTCTTCCTCAACAGCAGGCTGCCTTCGGTGCAGCCCGGGGAAATGCGGTTCCCGAGCTTCAAGCCGCAATGGCACCGGCGCCAGCGACAGCACCCCCAGCCCTCCAAAGACCTGTCTCGCTGCCGCAGCCGGCATTGCAGCAACTCGGCTTACAAGGCCGTGTGTCACTCAATGCCGCCTTCCCGCTCGAAGGCCGCGAGTATCATTTCAAAAAGCTCAAATCCAACGCGCGGCTGGATTTCCGAATCGCATCCGAGCCGGCTATGACAAAACTGGCGAATTGGGCGTGGTTTGCAGGGTTGGCATTCACCCTTGGGCTCATCATGCGCACATGGAAAAAAGTGCTGACGTCTGGCATGGAAAAGCGTTCCGCAGCTTTTCGTGCGGAAGAGCTCTTTCACCGCCGTCTTGAAAAATGAAATATGCCGGACGCTTCTTCTACTTTTAAAAACGTCAGGATGTCGCTTCTACTTGCCCCATGCCACCCGTCCACCCCACCGCCGAAGTTGTCGCCCTGGAAAACGCAGCATTCGCCCGAGGTATCGAACCCTGGAGTTTGATGCTCGAAGCGGGACGGCAAATCGCCGAAGCCGTACAGCAGTTTTGCCCGAAACCGGCCAGCGTTCTGGCCTTTGTCGGGAAGGGAAACAATGGTGGCGACGCTCTCGTGGCGTTGAAATTTCTTTTCGAAGCGGGCTGGCAGATCGATTGGGACCTCGCATTTGCGCCGGACAAGATGTCTCCCCTCGCCAGTCGCGCCCTGGACATTCTTCTTCGCGAAGCGTCGCGGACGTCCGTCGTGCCACATGTTATCCTCGACGGACTTTTGGGAGCGGGCGCCAGCGGCAACTTGCGGTCGCCTATTCAGGAAAAGGTTTTGGAAATCAACGAGTTGCGCCGCGATACGGGCGCCGTCGTGTTCGCTCTCGACCTGCCCAGTGGTATCGAAGGCGAATACGTTGCAGAAGCCGTTGTGGCAGATCACACACTGGCAATCGGTTTTGCCAAGGAAACACTCCTTCGTGACAACGCTACCAACAACGTTGGCCGCTTATCGGTTTTGCCCCTCAACGACCTCGTTGCCTCCACGGGCGACCGGGATGAAGTGACCACCGCCGCCGACTTGCGCACTTTGCTCCCGCCGCGCGGATTTGACGTCCATAAAGGCAACGCCGGCCGCGTTGGAATCGTCGCCGGTTCCCTTGGGACCGCCGGAGCCGCTGTTCTTGCCGCAAATGGCGCCCTACGGGCAGGAGCTGGGCTGGTAACAGCATTTTGTCCGTTGGAAATCCATCCGACACTCGCTCCGATGATGCCGCCAGAAGTCATGCTCCATCCGTGGGGGGCGGACATGGCAGAAGTCGCGACATGGAACTTCGATGCGCTCGCCATTGGCCCAGGACTTTCACCCGAGTTTGGCGAACAGGCGGCGCAGCTCCTGCGGTCGGTCCGCGTCCCGGTCGTCGTGGACGCAGGCGCTCTGGCCATTCTGGCTCAACAAACCGGTCTACTCGAAGAAATGCAGGTTCCCGTTTTACTCACGCCGCATCCGGGCGAAATGAACCGCCTCTTTCCCGGTAACGGACGTTCCCGGCGCAATTGGGCGGCGGAGTTCGTCGCAGATCAGAAGCCGGAAGTCACCCTGCTGCTTAAAGGTTCCAGAACGGTCATCGTCGAAACCGGTAAAGCGCCAGCATTCAATACCACCGGCCATCCGGGAATGGCAACCGGCGGAATGGGCGACACATTAACAGGGGTTTGCGCGGCGTTGATCGGCCAAGGTCTGCCGGTTTTTGATGCGGCTCGTGTGGGGGCCTGGGTGTGTGGTCACGCCGCGGAAATTGCCGTGTGGGAAGACGGTTTCTCGCAGGAATCGCTTCTCCCGTCCGACATTGCGCTACGTCTGGGACGCGCATTTGCGGATCTGCGCAGAGGCGTTTTTTAAGTTCGCCTGGATCTTTATGGCTCAGACTTTTCGGCCGAATTTTTTCTCCAGCTCCCCGTAGGACATTTGAATCATGGTCGGGCGGCCATGGGGACAGCAGTACGGCAATTCGCAGGCGAGTAGATCGCGAATGAGCTGCATTAATTCTTCACGGCGCAGGACGTCGTTGGCCTTCACGGCATGGCGGCAGACGGTTTTGGCAATGACATCTTCGCCCAACCTTAGCTTGGACGTCTGAGCGGTGGCGCTCCGCAGGTCATCGATGAGCTGACGAACGAGCTGAAGCGGATCGCCGGTCTTAATGAAAGACGGGAGAGCATCGATTTTCCACGTGGAAGGCCCGAATTGCTCAATCCCGATCCCCATGCGTTGGAGGGTGTCGAGATTGCGGTCGAGCCAATCGGAGTCGCGCGGTGCCACCGGCAGCGTAAGCGGCATGAGCAAGCGCTGCGAAGCGACTCCCCGGGTTTCCATCCGGTTACGAAGTTGCTCGAACAAAATGCGTTCGTGCGCCGCGTGCTGGTCAACCAGGACGAGACCATTGGCGTTTTCCATGAGCACGTAGAGCTTCCCCAACACGCCCAGGATTCTGAAATCGGACGCTTCTGGATTGCCACTCGAAGCCAGGAAGTCGGTTGTCCCGTTCTCTGCAGGCACCGAAGATGCCTTCTCGGCGGACGGATCGGGGATTGCGGCTGCTGGCGGCAGCGGGAGTTGGTGCGCGTCGCGAGAATCCGGAGTAGGCGCGGTAGGTTCCACGGGCTGAAAAGGTGAAAGCTCCGCGGGCGAGGCGCCCATTCGAGCATCGGAAGGGCGAAATGGACTTCGTTCTGGCGTCTCGGGAATCGGTGAAACGGGAAAAACAGGTAGTCGTTGGGGCGGTGTCGGACCGGAAGGCGCAGGCGCGGCAAATTGCCGGCTCCAGCTCTGGCGAGTGGCTTCCAGCGTTTTGCGGATGACCGAAGCCAGGACTTCGCGGACGAGGCTCGGATCCCGGAAACGGACTTCCCGTTTCGCGGGATGGACATTTACGTCAACCACCGCAGGGTCCATTTCGAGAAAAAGGAACGTTACGGGATGCTGCCCTTTCATGAGCGCCGTGTGATAGCCTTCGCGCAATCCGTAGTTAACCGTCGGATTCTCGATGGCACGCCCGTTCACAAACACGATCTGCTGGGCTCGCGTCGAGCGGCTCACGCCCGGTTTGCCGATGAAACCGGAAACTCGCAGACCGGCCTGCTCAATGGGCTCGATCTCGACCAATTGCTCGACCAGTTCCGTTCCGGAAAGATCTCGAATTCGATCTGCAAGCCGCGCCGCTACAGGCAGTTGCAGCGCCGTTCGGTCGTCCTTTACAAAAATAAACGCCACGCCGGGATGACCAATCGCCTGCAAATGCAAATGATGTTCCACGTGGCTGGCTTCCGTGTTCTCGGTCCGCAAAAATTTTCGGCGGGCAGGCAGATTATAAAAAAGTGAACGGACTTCGATTTGTGTTCCCGGGGCATCCCCCCCGGCGCGAACGGCGTCGATTTTTCCACCAGAAACCAGGATTTCCGTCCCCTCCTCTTCCCCGTGCGGGCGCGTGCTCAGGCGGAAGCGCGAAACACTCGCGATGCTCGGAAGCGCTTCCCCCCGAAAACCCAACGTCGCGATGGACGCCAGATCATTCCCCGTCCGAATCTTGCTCGTGGCATGACGCTCCAGGCACAGCAGCGCATCGTCACGATCCATACCCGATCCGTCATCGACGACTTTGATCTGCGAAATGCCACCGCGACGGATGAGCACCTCGATTCTTCGCGCCCCGGCATCCAGGCTATTCTCGACGAGCTCCTTCACCACGGAAGCCGGACGCTCAACAACCTCGCCAGCAGCCACCTGGCTGGCCACTTCTTCGGAGAGGAGTTGAATTCTACCCATTGTGAAATTTTGGATTTTGGATTCCCGATTTTCGATTTTTAAAAGCGCGTCTTCGGACAATTCACGATGAAGCGAGCAACATCGCTGCTTCACTATTTCTGAAATGCAAAGCAGGATTCCAAAATCGAAAATTGGATCGAAGTGGGATCAGGCGTAAAGTTTGGAACGATATATAGTGCGCGAATTGACTTCGCGGCGGGAATATTTACCCTTCGTCCGAAGATGATTACCATCACTGACAACGCTGTTTCGCACCTCCAATCGCTCCTCAAGGACCGCGGAGTCGCTGACTCGCAGGGCCTGCGGATCGGCATCAGCAAAGGGGGATGTGCGGGTTTGCAATACGACATGTTGCTCGATTCAGCCAGTGCCAGTGATACGATCATCGAAAAGGGTGATGTGCGCGTACTCATCGATGAGGCAAGCGTGAGTTTCCTGAAGGGATCCACGATTGATTATTGCGATGATCTCGCGGGGACTGGTTTTCGCATTCAGAATCCCAACGCGACACGCAGTTGCGGCTGCGGAACGTCATTTGAACCTTCCAGCGAAACCGCCGTCACGCCCCAGTGAAGCGTCTCAACCTTACGTCCAGTCGGCGCAAGACTAAATCCGTGCCCGGCGCGGAACTTTACAGCACTCGCTCTCCTCGAAAACGCGTCACAAAAAAGGAATCGCCAGACAGCCTGTTCGGATGGACGATTTTCATTCTCCTTCTGATCGGCCTGGCTTTTGCCTGTTGGATTGGCAGCTTCTATATCTTCGGGCATCCGGAAAACGCCGCGAGCTACGCGTTGCTTCGAAAACTGAATAAACTCGAGCCGCTGAAGCGTTTTTCACCCGTTGCCGCCCCGCCCGGAAAATTCTATTCCGCGCAGTCTGCGTTCAAGTTTTTCAACGAAATGCCCAATGGTCAACTCGCGGAACTGAACCAGGAATTGCTGCGCTCCTATCTGCGAAACTACAGCGACAAGCATGTGGCAATCCCCTATATCACGGGCAGTTTCAGCGTTTTGGGAGCTCAAGAGCTCGGCGATAAGGATTTCATTACGTCCGGATACGTTGCCCTGGCTAAATCCATGGAAGCCCCCAAGGTGCTCGTCGAACAATTCTATCCCGCAGCTTCCGAATTTAGGGATGAACTCGCCTCCATGCTCGTGACCGGGATCGAGGTCAAACTTCAGCGCACGTATGATTTGTCCGCTGTTGTACATATTGAAAAACTGGGAGATGGCCGCATTCAATTCACGGTCGTGCCCATCAATTACGATTCGTACGGCCTCGGGGAAGGCCGCGATGTACGACTTTCGCCTCCCGACACTCTGAATCTTTCCGCTGGTTTGCCAGCCATTCGAGGAGACGCTTTGGCGAGCGTCCAGGAAAATCATGAAGCTTACCTCGCCAGAACAGCTCCCGGCGTAGGTGCCGCTACGAGTGCCGCAAAGATGCCCGTCCTCGCCCGAACCGGTCCTACCCCGGACCAAACCGTGACTCGCGTCGCGCGTGCATTGCCGGTGGGCGGGACGCCGCTCCCGATTCCCAAAAATCCAAAAGCCATTTCATCTCCCTCGCCCCCAGCAGTCGCTGAGGCAACCCCCAGTCCGACGCCGATGATGGTGTTGAAAGCAATACCGGTCCACAGACCCAAAGCTCAACCCGCCGCTAGCGTAACACCTTCACAAGCGGCTGACGCCGGAACGCCAAAGCCTGTCATCACATCTGCTTCATCACAGGCTCCGGAAGATAAGACGTGGAAAACTTATGCCGCAGGCCAGATGCCGCGAGGAAAATTGATCAACGTGTCCGACCTGGAATCCCTGGCAGACCACGGCGGCCCATCCGAGACCACCTACTTGCAGGGTGATTTCGTCGTAACCGTTCGTGGCGATACCCGTGCCGTGCTGCGCAATGCATCCGCAGGGAAGACCCGCATCATCGTTGACTTTCCGCCCGGAGCCACTCCTCCTAAAGAGGGTTCCCAGGTAAGCCGCGGCTCCGGACGTGCTTTCCAGATCACGAATGTCCGCCGTGGCGAAAACGGACAAGTGAATGTGTTTGTCCGTGAAGTAACAACGCCCTAGGGAAAGGCAGAAGGATGAAGGCAGAACCGCTCGCCTTCGTCTAAATTTTGCATTCTGCGTTCATCCTTCATCCTTCTGCCTTCTGCCTTTCTCAGAATCCTACCACTGCTGCATAGCCTTCGTTCATCGCGGCAAGTTCGTCTTCGGTCATCCAACGTTCAGCGAACTCTGGCCCCCATGAGTCGGAGATGGCGACTTCTTCGGTTTTCTTGTTGTAACCAATTATCAGGCACATGTGGCCGGTTGATCCCTCGTTGCCGCGTTGAGGTTTTGGCCGTTTGACATTTTTGAGCAGCTTTTTCCACGCAACCGGATCAGTCATCGCCTTGCGCTGGGCACTGCGATCGGAGACGTCCCTTTCGACGTCATCGCGGGCATTCATACCCCACAGGACTGGGAGTCCATCGTCGATGACTTTCGCGATCGTGTTGATGCGCAGATTGCCTGGAACTCTTTCAAAACGCCGCCCATAGGCGCGTGCCAGACCGCTGGCCGCCGTGAATATGTCCTCCGTCCCAGTTCCTCCGCCCATCCCCGTTTGCGCCTGAAGCGCAAGCACATACATGTCCGCCGGAATACCGAGATACCGAAAACAACGCTCCATGGTCGCAGGTACGCAAAAGCCCTTCGGCCCCTGATCGACCATTGGCAATTCTCCAATGACGACATCACCGTTGGACCGCTGCTGAAGCTGGCTGCGGAGCTTCGTCTTCAAGTCCGCATCGCGCTGATGAACGACGCCGATCTTTTCCTCCAGACCAACCTCAGGAACGATCTGTAAGCTGACGAAACCGTTGGGGCGCTCCGCGAGCAAAAACGCATGCCCGTTCCAATTCCAGCGACTGACTTTGTCATTGCTCATCCCATCCAGCGAAAACCGGGCGGATTCCGGCGCACCAAGAATCCTTGTCAGTGTATCCGCCACCATCTGCGCGTCGGCAGCAAGCGCCTTGGGAAAATCCTGGAGCACGGCCCTCGCCTGGCGCTGTAGCGCTGTGCGCTCCGACCCCCTCGCCACAGCCAGGCCCGACGCAATTCTGAAGTAATTTCCAAAATCACCTCTGTTCGCGAAGACAACCGATACGCGCTCCGGTTTGCCGCCTGCCGCATAAAGCGCCAGAGAATAGGGTCGCGCCCCGGCAAATTTCGCTTCTGCGCCCGGATAAAGACGAAAACTGGCCTGATCTTTCGTCATCGATTCCTGTGGCCATCTTAGTCTTTCGGCTACTGCCGAGGCATCGTCATCCCATAACGATTCATCCGCAAAAAGCTCCGAGCCCAGTGCGCTATTCATTTGCTGAACAGACGGCTCCGGATCGGGACTGGCCATGAGGCAAACGACGCACAAGACAGTGCACACAACCAAACAAGGGAGAACCTTCATACAAGGAGAGAAACGAGAACCGCGGCACTCCGATGCTGGCGTTTTTCCTTGCGCAAATCACGCACAAAAAAACAGCTACGAAAGATGGCGACGACAGGCCTGCCTCTTTCCGCGGAGAAGGTTCGCAGGTATGGTGGAACCGTAATGCTCACTTTGGCGAACAGGATCACTCTTTTTCGGATTTTCCTGGTTCCTTTATTTGTAATGGTCGCCTGTTATTACGGCCAAAGCGTAGATCGCGGGGAGCCGAAAGAATGGATGCGTTACACAGCGCTGGCCATTTTCCTGATCGCATCGCTCAGTGACGGAATAGACGGATTCATCGCACGCAAGTTCAACCAAGTCAGCAGGTTGGGAATCATTTTAGACCCAATTGCGGATAAAGGCTTGCTGTTGGCGGCGTTGATCACGCTGGCGGTGGCGAATTGGGAATATGAGCTCCCGATCTGGTTTGTCGTTCTGGTGATCGCACGGGACGTCGTCGTAGTGGTCGGAAGTGCGCTGCTTCACATGATCAATGGTAGCGTGCAAATCAAACCAAGCGTGCCCGGCAAGATTGCGACTATGTTTCAGATGATAGCCATCAGCTGGACGATGCTGCAGTTACCCCACCATCATTGGCCGATTTTTGCAGCAGGCGCATTTGTGCTCGTGTCCGGAATCGGCTACATCCTCGACGGTTTGCGGCAGCTCTCACATCCGCCTGCCGCATCTACCTCATGAGCCAGCCTTATTCACTCGTTGCCATCGTCGGACGCCCGAACGTCGGAAAGTCCGCGCTTTTCAATCGACTCGCCGGAAAAAGGATCGCGATTGTCCACGACCAGCCCGGCGTGACCCGGGATCGGCTGACAGCGCTGTGCAAAAAAGGAAGTGTTCCGTTTGAGATCATCGACACGGGCGGAATCATCAGCGCCGTCAACGATAATTTCGACGATGCCGTTCGCGCCGAAGCGGAACTGGCAATGGAAAGTGCGGCGATCATTTTGTTCGTCGTCGATGGGACGGCCGGTTTCACGCCGGCGGATCAGGAATTGGCTCGAATTTTGCGCCGGTCCCAAAAACCCGTCTTGCTGGTGGTCAACAAGATCGACCATGAAAAGCACGACGGAATGGAAGACAGCTTTTCCGGTTTGGGCTTTGTGACTTTTCCAGTGAGCGCAGAGCACAATCGCGGCATGGGCCCGCTGATCCAGCGAATTGAAGCGCTCCTCCCCGCTTCGGAGGCGGATTCCCTTCCGGCCAGACCGCGCCCAATCAAACTCGCACTCGTGGGGCGACCGAACGTCGGTAAGTCCTCGCTCATCAACGCGATTCTCGACGATCGCCGAACAATCGTGAGCGATGTCGCCGGAACGACACGCGATGCCGTGGATATCCCCTATCGCCAGGGTGATCGCGATTACGTCCTTATCGACACTGCAGGCATCCGCCATCGGTCCAAGCACGATACATCGGTCGAGGTCTTTTCCGTGATCCGATCCGAAAAAACCATCGAACGCGCCGATCTATGCGCTCTCGTGCTAGATGCCTCGGCGGGATTGACAGCCCAAGACAAAAAAATCGGCGGGTTGATCCAAAAAGCCGAAAAACCCTGCATTGTCATCGTCAATAAATCCGATCTTCTCGATGAAGCGGGCAAACAAGCCCGCAGGGATTACCTGCAGATGCTCGGGGAGGAATTGTTCTTCCTCGATTACGCGCCCCGGGCACTTGTCTCGGCAAAAACGGGGAAACGGCTCGGCGACTTTTTCGCATGTGTGGAGCGGGTCATTGCACAATCGGAACAGAAGTTGTCAACGGGGCCGCTAAATCGGCTTCTTAAAAACGCGTTGATCACCCACCCACCGCCCGCAATCGGAAATCGCCGTCTCAAGATCTATTACGCCACCCGAATTGATCCGGAATTCGAACCGGCAATCCCTGTGCCTCGTTTTCTGCTCTTTGTAAACAAACCCGACGCTTTGACGCCGACCTACGCTAAATATCTCGAGAATCAGCTCCGTGCAGAGATCCCCTACGAAGGCCTGCCCGTCCTGCTGAAGCTCCGCGAGCGCGAGCACACCACACCGGGACCGGTTTGAAATCGGAATGCAGCATGCAGAATGCAGAGCGGAATACGCATCCGTTCTTGAACTTCTGCTTTCTGCCTTCTGCCTTCTGCCTTTAACTCATGGATTCCACGCGAGCCATCGTTCTGCGTAAGACGCAGCTCACAGAGACGAGTCTCATCGTTACGTGGCTGACGGAGGCGATGGGGCGAATCAGAACGGTCGCGAGAGGCGCGCGGCGGGCGAAAAGCACCTTTGCCGGTCATATCGACCTGTTTTATCTGTGCGAAATCACGATCGTCCGAAGCAGACACGGGGATTTGCATACGCTGACCGAGGCGCGATTGGTCGAGCCGTTTTCGAATATTCGCCTGGATTATTCGCGGCTTCTTTTTGCCGCATATGCCGCAGAGCTGGCAGAATTGGTCACCGAACCAGATCATCCTGCGCCTGAACTTTTTGACCTCGTCCGGCGTGCTCTTGGATTCCTCGAAAACAACCAGCCCGATCGAAAAGCGTTGCTATTTTTGGAACTGGAAGTTTGTCGTTTTTCGGGGATTACACCCGTAAGTGGGAAATCCGAGCACGCCTCACGGGAGTTGCTGCACCTCTTTGGCAAGTTGCCGCCGTCACGGGATGCGTTCTTGAAAACGCTAAATTCGTGACCGAACGCCCACGCTGTCACCCTGTTGCAATGTCTTCCAAAAGCATACGCCATACCCTGAAGCGTGGCACCACGAGGGCATCAAACACCGGAAATTTTGGAACGTATTCTTTGCTTGGCGTCCGTGGTGTCTTGGTGTCTTGGTGGTGACGTCCAACAACCATCATCCATGATCAACGTCACCGTCTGGGGCGAAAACGTCCACGAATCAAAACATCCTCTTGTCCGCGAAATTTATCCCGATGGCATGCACGAATGCATTGCCGCCGGGCTCCGTGAATCCGGCGAGTTTGCCGTTCAGACAGCCGTTTTGCAACAGCCGGAGCACGGTCTGAGTGACGCAGTCCTGGACAAGACAGATGTCCTCACGTGGTGGGGCCATGCCGCACACGGTGAAGTCAAAGACGAGATTGTCGATCGCGTTCAAAAACGCGTTCTTGAAGGTATGGGCCTCATCGTTTTGCATTCGGGCCACTATTCCAAAATCTTCAAGCGGCTCATGGGCACCACCTGTTCTCTCACCTGGCGCGAAGCGGGAGAAAAGGAGAGGTTATGGGTTTGCAATCCGGGACATCCGATCACCCAGGGAATTGATCGTTATTTTGAGATACCGAATACCGAAATGTACGGGGAGCCCTTCGGTATTCCCTCACCGGATGAACAGATCTTCATCTCGTGGTTTGAAGGCGGTGAAGTATTTCGCTCCGGCTGCACGTGGATTCGTGGCAACGGAAAAATTTTCTACTTCCGTCCAGGGCACGAGACCTATCCGATTTATTACCACGAACAGGTCAAACGCGTCTTGAAAAACGCCGTTCGCTGGGCTGCGCCACCGGCGACAGCGTCCCGATGGATCGATTCCGCTCCCAACGTTCCGATCGAAAAAGCCGCAGAACCCCTCACGCTAAAAGGCGCCTCACTGCACAAGCCCGGCGAAGAAGGATACAGGTAAAGAAAGAAGGAGGAAGTCAGAAGCGGTTCTGCATTCTGCATTCTGACTTCAGACTTCGATCTCAGTCCCGTTCGAGGCGAACCTCTCTTACATTCTGTTCTCGAAGGGCGGCATTCAAAACTGCCGCCTGTTGACTAATGGAGAGGTCGCCACCACGAATGGTGACCACACCCAGGCTCGTCCGGCATTTCACCCCGGCACCGCGCAGTGCAGGATCCGAGTTAATGCGGGTTTGGACCGCGGATGTAACGATCGCATCTTCCATCAGCGATGGCGGATCATTTTTCGAGCGAACGCTCCGGGATGGAACCGCGATAATTTCATCGGATGAAACTACGATCACGCGGCCTTCTGTGACGCGATTGCGCAGCAAGTCCGAATCGGAAGGTGGTTGGGCCAGCTCAACCACACGTGTAGATCGGCGCGCAGTGGGAACCTTCGCCGCCGGCAACGTCGACGACCTGGACGCAAGAGCGCGGGAAGTTTCGGCTTTCTGCGCCGGGGACTGTTTTGGCGGTTGAACATTGGGAGCCGGCGAGGACGCAACTTGGGCAGTGGTAGTCGTGCGTGGTGTGGACTCGCGTGCGGTTTGGCAACCCGCTCCTCCAAAAATCATCGCGCTTCCTGTCGCGGACACGATCACCCAATTTGCAATCGACACTTGGACTCGCTGGAATGTCATGGTTATTCTCTACGCCGAATACGGCGGGTTTTGAAACCGGTCTTTTTCGAAGAACGAATCTCTCTTGTGAAACGGAAACTCCTCGACATCCGCACGTTGACGCCAATTGTCGCCCTGTTATTCAGTATCACTTTCACCAGTTGCGAGCGCCTCGTCCAAAGTCAGCGCAACAAACTTCGGAATCAGGCTGCAGACGCCGCCAAGACTGGCGATTTTCAGGAAGCGCTCGCCTTCTACGAAAGCTCTCTGGACGGCTCGCCTGACAGCGCCGACACGCATTTTCAGATGGCGATCATTTGTGAGTCGAAGACTAATGATCCCCTGGCCGCGCTCTTTCACTTCCGTCGTTGCGCACGTCTGGATCCCAAAGGACCACATGCAACCGAAGCGGAGAAATCCTATGAGCGACTCGAGCCCGCAGTCGTCGCTTCGCTTTCAAACAGCGGCTCGATGTCCAAAGCCGACGCGGTAAAGCTAAAGAACCAGAATGCTGAGCTGCGCAAACAGATCACCGACCTCAAGGCGATTGTTGAGGCCAACAAGGCACGTGAGAAGGCCGAGCGCGCCGCGACCAAGAATCGTCCGAAGCAAGCTGGGAAGCCCATTTCTACTGCGCCTGATCCTGACTTGCTCCGAAAATTGGGCGGCAAGACCTATGTCGTGCAGCCGGGCGATACCCTCGCAAAAATTGCCCGTAAAGTTTACAAGTCCGAAGCCCGCTGGAGCGACATCGAAGACGCAAACCGCAACAACATCGAGAACCCTAAGAATTTGCAACCCGGCCAGGTTCTGATCATTCCAGAATAAAATTTACTCTTACTCGTAATCTGCTTCTCCCTTCCTTGCCGTTCAGCTCAAGGGAGTTTGAGTTTGGATGATTGCGAGTAGGAGTAAGGCCTACTTCTTCTCGTCCCCGCACTCGCTGCACACGCCGAAGAATTCCAGTGAGTGTTTTACACGGGTAAAACCGTACTTTTTCGCCAGTGCTTTCTCAAAACCGCCCACCGGACAGGGCTCCTCAACAAGCGTCACTTTTCCGCAATCCGTGCAAACAATATGATCGTGATGCTTCGTAGGATCACTCAGCTCGTAATAGGTGCTGGATCGCTCCAGGTGCACCTTGTGCGCCAGCCCAAGATGCTCCAGTAGCGTCATCACTCGAAAAACAGTGGCGTAATCCGGAAGAGCGCCATCCGTCGATGCGAGCGATTGGATTCTTTCCAACGGAAGCGGCTCTTTCGCAGACAGTAACGTAGACAAAATTGCGATGCGCCCCTTTGTTATTCGAAGCCCTTCCGCGCGCAGAGTCGCGACCAGCCCGTCCAGTGAAAAACTTTCCGCCGGATGCGAATGACTGTGTGCAGCGCGACTCGAAGCCATGGGGATTTTACGAAGCTTAAACTCGCGTAAAATCTTTTCTGCTTCAAGAACTGAAACAGGTCCGAAACTTAAAGCTTAAATCTTCTCAATCCCCTGCTACAGTCGCCCGGCTATTCGGTCAGCGATGCTTTCCATCACCATCGATCACCTCACGAAACGTTTCGGCGCTATCACCGCTTTGGACGACATCAGCCTCCAGATCGAGGCAGGCGAATTGTTCTTCCTCCTGGGGCCGAGCGGTTGCGGAAAAACAACGCTCCTGCGTAATATTGCAGGGTTTTACATCCCCGATAGCGGACGGATCCTGTTCGGAGATCAGGACGTCACGCGAGTCCCGCCACACAAGCGCAACACGGGAATGATGTTTCAAAGTTATGCGCTGTGGCCGCACATGACGGTCGCGAAAAACGTGGCGTTCGGCCTCGAAGAACGCCGGATTCCCAAAGCCGAAACCGAACGCCGCGTGGCTGAAGCCCTCGCGTCGGTTCGAATGGAAAAATACGCTTCACGAAAAATCAACCAGCTCTCCGGCGGTCAGCAGCAACGCGTCGCCCTCGCCCGGGCCATGGTCATTCGCCCGCGCTGCCTTCTCCTCGACGAACCTCTTTCCAATCTCGACGCCCGGCTCCGGCTTGAAATGCGGCTCGAAATCCGGCGCATTTGCAAGGAATTCAACCTGACCGCGATCTACGTCACTCACGATCAAAAGGAGGCACTTTCCGTCTCCGATCGTATGGCAATCCTCGACGCCGGTAAACTGGCGCAAGTCGGCACTGCTGAAGAGATTTACCGGCGTCCAGCGTCCCGACTCGTCGCTGATTTTATCGGAGAAACCAATTTCCTGCCAGGAACCGTTCACGCCGTGGAAAATGCCATCGTCCACGTCGAAACCGCATTTGGCCCATTTTCCGGAGCAGCTACCAACGGCGTGGCAACCGGCGATGGCGTGACTCTCTCGATTCGCCCCGAAAGCTGGAAATTGGAGGCCAATAAAGCTGACAGGACGCCGACAAACTCTGTTACCGGGCGCATCACGGAAACGACTTATCTCGGTGAACTGGCCCAATACGAATTCACAAGCGGCGAGCAAAAGATGAAAATTTACGAGTTGAATCCAAAATTTCTCTCGACCCGGAGCGACACGGATCTCGTTGCGACCGTCGACGCTGAGGATGTGGTGGTTTTGACAAGATAAGGAGATGTCACACGGAGCCACGGAAAACACGGAGATCTTGTTCGTTCTTTCCTCCGTATTCTCCGCGACTCCGTGTGACACCGATTTTCCGGTATTTGTTGGATGAAACTGCCGCTCCTAATTGCCCTGCTGATTGGCATCGTTGCAGTTCCCTTTGCGCTGCGACCGAAGCAGAGCTTCACGGCGGCTCCGGACCACACGCTCATCGTCGTCACCCCGCATAACGAAGCAATCCGTTACGAATTTGGCCGTGCCTTTCGGGAATATATGCGCTCCTCTCAAAATGCCGACGTCACCATCGACTGGCGCACTCCCGGCGGAACGAGCGAGATCGCCCGCTACATCGATTCCGAATATCTCGCCGCATTCGAATTCTATTGGACACAGAAACTGCGCAAAAAGTGGTCGCTGGAGGTTAAAGGCGCTTTTTCCGATTCGAAGATCCAACTACCCCCCGATCCTGCACAGGATACACCCGCACAGGCGGTCCGCCGGACGTTTCTGGCCTCGAACATCAGCTCCGGGATCGACGTTTTCTTTGGAGGCGGAAGTTTTGATTTCAGTATCCAGGCGAACAAAGGTGCTCTCGTCGATTCCGGCATCTTGAAGCGTCATCCCGAGTGGTTTTCGGCCGACGGAATTCCCGCAACTCGCGGTGGAGAGCCCTTTTACGACAAGGACGGGCGATGGATCGGTGCATGTCTCTCCTCATTCGGCATCGTGTACAATATCGATTCCCTGCGCCTTCGCGGCATCGCCGAGCCGCCTAAAAACTGGGTCGATCTCGGTGATCCTGCCTACGCCCATGCCATTGCTCTCGCCGATCCCACTAAAAGCGGATCCATTCTGAGAGCATTCGAAATGCTAATCCAGCAGCAGATGCATACCGTCATCGATCCTGGCCCAGCCACACCGGAATCGATCAGCCGTGGCTGGGAAAAGGGTCTGCAACTCATTCAAAAAATCAGTGCCAACGCCAAGTATTTCACAGATGCCGCTCCAAAAGTCGCGATTGATGTCTCCAGCGGAGACGCCGCTGCAGGCATGTGCATCGATTTTTTTGGGCGATTCCAAAGTGAATCCGTTGCGCGCCCCGACGGCACATCGCGTGTCGTTTACCTGAGTCCATCGAATGGCACATCGTATGGCGTGGATCCTGTCGGCATATTCCGCGGAGCGCCACATCGTGAACTGGCAGAGCAATTTATCGATTTTGTTTTATCGGATACGGGACAACGCCTTTGGAACTCCAAAATCGGCGCGCCCGGTGGTCCCGTAAAATATCAGCTCCGGCGTCTGCCTGTTCGGCCAGAGTTTTATGGGCCGGACGCTCTCAAATTCGTGACTGATCCCAACGTACTCCCCTACTCGCCCGCAGCGCTGTTCGACTACCAGGGCTCATGGACCGGACCTCTTTTCAAACCGATCGGCTTCATCATTCGGGTCATGTGCATCGATCCGCATGCCGAACTGGTCTCCGCATGGAGCGCACTTTCCGCCGCCAAATTTCCGCCACAGGCCACGGCAAAATTCCTGGACGTGTCCGCTGTCAATTACGCCTACGCAGGAGGCGATCTAAAAAAAACGCTCAACTCCCCCAACAAGATCGAGGAGGTCCGTCTGGCTAAAGACTTATCCGAACATTTCCGAGCCCAATATCGTGAAGCCGAAAGACTGGCACAGGAGGGACTGTAAAAGAGAGTGTCACACGGAGGCGCAGAGAACACGGAGAAAGAATTTGTACGGAATCTCAGACGCTTATCTGCCTGCTTCTCCGTGTCTCCGTGTGACCCTCTCTTTAACGCCTTTCGCCAAAGAACCTGACGAAATTGGCAGCGACAGTTTCGGCCAGCGCTTCGAGTTTCCATCCACGAATCTCCGCCAAACCCCGATATACGGCGGTGATGTTTGCTGGGTGATTGATTGGCTGGTCTGTGGGCGAATGCGGCAGCGGAAATTCAACTTTGCCTTCAGGCAGCGGCATGGCCGGAGCATCGGTTTCGACGAGGAGGCGATCCTCCGGAATGATCCGAAAAACCTCACGCTGCGCGGATTTACGCTCATGCAGAAAATATCCCGGGAACGAAAAATAGGCACCCAGTTTTACAAACGAATCGACCATTTCGCGCGGACCGCCGTACGCATGCAATAGGAACCCACGGGCTGGGAAGGCCTCATTTCGAAGGATCTCTTCCAACGCGCCCCAAGCTTTCAGGCAGTGAACGGTGACCGGTAAATTCCGTTCGGCGGCAATGGCGAGTTGCCAGCAAAAAACCGACTTCTGATCTTCAAAATCGTAATCAGGGATCCACCGATCCAACCCGATTTCGCCGACCGCACGGGGATTGCGGTCCACCTTAGCAAGGAAGTTTCGCTGCCAATCAGGCGTCCGCTGGCGGATATACCACGGATGAAGACCATAACTGGGAACGATCCATGGATATTTTATGGCAAGTGCTTCGACCGCAAGCCAATCCGCCTCCGTCGTCCCATTTACAACAGCACCACGGATCCCGATCTTCTCGAGATCACCAATGACTTCCATCCGATACGGATCCAGCCATTCGTCCTGAAGATGGTTATGCGCGTCGACGAACACGGGAGCTTTAAGTTTGTAAGTTTTTAAGTCTTAGGAAGAGACAGAATTTCCCCTTCGTCCTCTTACAAACTGTAAACTTAAGACTTTCTTAGTCGACCATCGCCAATTCGACAGGTTGTTCGCTCGCTTGATTGAACTGAATGTTGTAGAGGCGGCGGTAAACGGTGGACTCGGCCAGAAGTTCTTGATGAGAGCCCACTTCCACCAGTTGGCCATCCTCCATGACGAGAATTTTGTCCGCTTTTAGGATGGTCGAAAGCCGGTGCGCGATCGCGATAACAGTGCGGCCCTCCACCAGGAGTTCGAGGGCAGCCTGAATCATTTGCTCGGATTCCGAATCGAGCGCGGACGTGGCCTCGTCCAGGAGCAGGATCGGCGCATTCTTGAGTAGGGCGCGTGCAATGGCGAGCCGCTGTTGCTGCCCACCGGAAATATTGCAGCCTTTGTCGCCGATGACCGTTTTATAACCTTTGGCTTGCTCAAGGATGAAGTGATCCGCGTAAGCCAATTTCGCCGCGGCGACCACTTCTTCATCCGTCGCCTCGAGGCGCCCGTAGCGGATGTTGTTCATGATCGAATCGTGAAACAGGAAGGTGTCCTGCGTCACAATCCCGATTTGCTCCCGAAGAGAAGTTTGCGTGATATCCCGCAAATCCCGTCCATCCAGCGTGATTCTTCCTTTCGAGGGATCGTAAAAACGCAGAATCAAAGACAGGATCGTGCTTTTTCCCGCACCGCTGGCGCCGACGAGAGCATAGTATTTTCCAGACTCGAATTCGAAGCTGATGTTCTTCACCGCTTTTTTGTCTTTGCGGTAAGCGAACGAGACGTGTTCGAAGCCAATTACACCCCGGCTTTCCTTGATTTCGACGGCACCCGGCCGATCAGCCACGGTGGGTTCCTCTTCCAGGATCTGGAAGATCCGCATCATACCTCCGAGACTTCTCTGGATGATCATGTGGATCATGCTGAGCTTCTTGACCGGATCGTAGAGGGTAAAAAGGCACAACAACATCGCGATGAACGTTGCGGCGTTGATGCCCGAGTACCACACATAGAAAATCGTGACACCGGCGCCGATGGCGGAGACGACTTCAACCAGAGGGCCCACGGCCTGAATCGCTTTCTGAATTCCAAGAGACTGCTGCACCTGCAGCAGATTCATATCCCGGAATTGCGTTCGTTGATAAGTCTCCCGTGCAAGCGATTTGATGACGCGAATGCCCGCAAACGACTCCTGGAGAATTACCATCATTCCACTGGCGCTGTCTTCTTCGTTGCCTCCCTGCCGCTTTACCCGTTTCCCAAAATACAGGACGGGCAGCAAACAAACCGGAAAAACGCAAAGGCTGATAAGCGCAAACTTCCAATCCAGATAAATCAAGACAGCCACACTGCTGATAATGGCGATCGGCTGCGTCACCAAATCGGCGCTGACCGTGCCGAGAGCCATCTGCGCCATTCGCGGGTCATTGTAAACGCGGGAAATCAGGTCGCCGCTTTTGTTTTTGTGAAAGAAATCCAGCGACTGCCGCATCACGTGGTGGAAAAGGTGATCGCGGATATCCGAAATGACTTTCAATCCCACCTGGGCCAGCAGGATGGCATTGAAGTACGAAAACAAACTGCGAACGATCATCACTATCGGAATGGCCGCGCACAACCAAATCACCGAGTTGATGTGCGGTCCTTCAGTCCGGGAAACAATCTGAGCGTTGTGCTGCAGCAACGCCGGCGCGGTAATCGCTCCGCCCGGCACGATGGCCATGACATGTTTCATTGCCAACGCCATCACGCCATTCATCGCACCAAACAAACCGCCGCATATCAGCCCGAGTATGAAACGTCCTCGATAGGGCTTCAGGTAAGGCACCAATTTGCGCATTGGCCCAATGCCCATCTTGACAGTCTGCATGAAGCTGAGGCGCTTCTTGTCTTTTTTCTTGGGTATCGAGGACATGAAATGGCTAAAAATGCTCAGGCAGAAGGAGATTAATGGCATGGATCACGTCACCCGTCGATAAATCCTTCAGGTTGCCAGCTGGGGGATCGGGTTCGAACTCGGTAAGCGGATTGTTTTTTCCACCCTGTAAAACAAGCGAGCGGTCATGCCGCGCTCGCCAATGGAAAGGGTTGGTTGGACCAAAAAGCGTGATCTGCGGAATCTTCGCCGCGGCCGCCAGGTGACTCGGGCCGGAATCGACGCCAACAAAAAGATCGGCACGCGCAATGAGGGCCGCGGACGCCAAAAGCGATAATTGGCCGGCAACGTCGACGCATTTCGGTTCCACGAGCGATTGGACTTCCGAAATCGCTTCCCGTTCCATGGGCGACGAACCGCCAATGAGGATGCAGGTGCGTCCAAGTTCCCGCAAGTGCTCGATAACCTCTGCCCACGACGTCGGTTTCCAGTATTTTTCCGCACGCGCTGCACCCACGTGCAGAACCACATACGGAGAATTGACTCCTTGATGGCGCAGAACATCACGGGCACGGCTCCAGGCGAATTTTGGGATTTCGAGCTGTAGCTCGGGCACATTTGGCGGCAGGCCAACGGAGGAAACGAGATCCAGGTTGTGATCAATCGTGTGCCGCTCGAGCACGGGCGACTCGACAAGATGCGTGTACGAACCGGTGCGCAGTTCCCCGTCGGAGTTCGGCTCAAAAGCGACGCGTTTTTTCGCTTTGGAAAGCCACGTCAAAGCAGACGAGCGGTCCGTCCCGGAAAAATCAAACGCGGCATCGTAACGCCTCAGGAACAGGCGCCCCCACAGTTTAAAGTTGGGCCTGCCTTTCCGGTAAATGAGCACATGATCCACACAACGAATGGCGGGCGCCAACCCGGCGCAACCACCGTCAATAATCAGCGTGAGCCGTGCCGCTGGATAAGAACGCCGGAGCGCTTCCAGCGCGGGTAGCGTGAGTACGAGATCACCAATGCGTTTGAGTTGGATGGCCAGAAGCGACACCATTTAGACACACCTATTGCTGTTTTTTGACTCGTCTGGACACACAGAGCTTTTAAAGAGTGTCTCGCATGATTTCAACTTCGCGATGCGCATTGGATTGGTGAGACGCGGCTATTCGACGGCCGGCGGCGCGGAAAGTTACCTGCGCGGATTCGCAAAGGCAGCAGTCGCGGCGGGACACGAAACGGTGCTCTTTGCTTCGCCGGAATGGCAGGACTGGGCATTTGGCAGCAAAACCGTTGTCGAAGGAAAGTCACCCCGAGCGTTTTCGGATGCTCTCGAAAAAATTCGCCCGCGTGAACAGTGCGATTGCCTTTTCAGTCTCGAGCGCGTGTCCTCCTGCGATGTCTATCGCGCAGGCGATGGCGTCCACGCTTCCTGGCTGCTCCGCCGGGCCAAATTCGAGTCGCCACTGAAACGTCTCACTTTTGCATGGAATCCAAAACATCGGGCTTTGCTGGACCTCGAAAAAAGAGCCGTCGCGGGAGCGCATCACATCATTGCCAATTCCCAGCTCGTCAAAGACGAAATTGACCACCATTACGGAAAGGAAATCGCTGCCAAAGTCAGCGTCGTGCACAACGGGATTGATGTCGCACGTTGGGTTCGGCCGGTTGTTTCACGGGATGTTTGGCGCGCTCAAAATGGCATTTCGGCGTCGCAGAAAGTGGTTATTTTTGCCGGATCCGGCTGGGAGCGGAAAGGTCTCCGATATGCCGTGGAAGCCATTGGCAGGCTTCCGGACGTCCTTCTTCTGGTTGCTGGGAAAGGCGATCCCTCGCGTTTTGCCGGCGCGAACGTAAGGTTTCTGGGGCCGGTCGCGGACATGCCTTCGCTGCTTCATGCTTTGGACGCATTTATTTTACCGACGATTTACGATCCGTTTTCGAATGCGTGCCTCGAAGCTCTGGCGGCGGGTTTGCCCGTTATTACCACACAGGCTAACGGCTTTGCGGAAATTCAGGATCCGGGGACCGACGGTGCCGTAGTGAATGCTCCGAATGACATTGCCGCTCTCGCGCGAGCGCTTGAAGTCTGGCTCAGCTCCGATGCCCGGGCCGAACGCCAGCAACATGCCGCCGCCTTCTCGCTCGAACGCAACCTTCAGGAGACGCTCCGCATCATCACATCGTGATGTTTGAACCCGGCATCTTCTGATCAAGCGCTTCGAAACAGCGCAGAAAACCTGGAGCAAAATCGGCCGGTCGGGCCTCGATCCATTGCTCTAACAGGTCCAGAGGGAAAAATGCACCGGACTCGATTTCCCACGGGTGAAGCTGAAACGGCCCTTCGTGTGCCGCCGTGTAAATGTGGATAAACTCGAAACCCGTATCGGCCGACGCATTGAGTCTGCCAGCGAACTGGACCGGGCATTCGATTCCTAGTTCCTCAACGATCTCGCGTGCCGCAGCAGCGTCGTAAGTCTCGCCGGAATCGAGATGACCGGCTGCAGAGGAGTCCCAAACCCCGGGGTGGCGATCCTTTAAGTGGGATCGTTTTTGCAGAAACAGCTCTCCTGCCTGGTTGAAAACAAAAACATGGACAGCGCGATGCCTGAGCTCGCGCCCGTGAACCTCCGCGCGCGTCGCCTGATCGACGACTTCGTCGCGATCGTTCACGACATCGAAAATTTCCAGGTCAGGCTGCTGACCGGAACTGTTACGGGAGGGTTCGAGGGCATTAACGAGGGAAGTCCACTGCGAGATGGACAGTTCTTCGGCTCGAGCGGTTGGCAAAATTCCGAGGTCGCTGGAAAGCGTCGCCCAGCGCTCTGGATCGATATTCAGCAGTTTGCGAAGCTGTTTGCGCCGCTGGGAAAACCCCTGCCGGACCCAGCGCTCAAAAGCAGCGCCACCGACGGGCTCCACGTCGGAAGACGGACGAGCCGTGAGTAGGACAACGCCGGACTCGACTTTCGGTTCCGGATGGAAAACGCTCGCCGGAAGCGTTCGCAAGTATCTAACGCGCCAACGTCGCTGAATGGCGATGGTGAGAGAGCCGTATTCCCTCGTTCCAGCCTCAGCGCTCAGCCGTTCTGCGACCTCTCGCTGGAGGGTAAACAAGGCACGAGACACGGGTGTCGGCTCGCTGAGGAAATTCAAAATAACGGCTGTTGAAACGTAATAAGGCAGGTTTCCGATAAGGGTCACCGGTCCACCGGCGAAAAGCGTTCGCCGATCAAATTCGCAGGCGTCCGCGTGGACGAATCGCCATCCGGGTTTATTTGCGAAGCGTTCCTGGAGAAAATGAGCAAGCCGGCCGTCTTTCTCGATAGCAGTGCCGTTTTGAACTTGCTCGACGAGCAATTCAGTCAAGGCGCCGAGACCGGGTCCCACTTCGACGATTTGATCACTGGCCGGTGCGTCCAATTGGCGGACCATCCACGCCGCAAGATTTTGGTCGTGCAGAAAATTCTGGCCGAGACTCTTGCTCGGTTGGAGCTCCAGAGCGGCCAAATGCCCCCTTAAATCGGTAAGTTTCACGCCACAAAAAGAGTAGGTTTTCGGATGGGTTTAAGTGACTTATCCACAAGTTATTCACAGGCTTTCAGAGCCTCGAAAACGTTGAATAATCATCGCCAAAATCCCCGGGATAGCTTTGCAAAACGCTTACTTATCATCCAATTCTCTGACGTCGTTTTCGGTTTTCGGCGGCTTTTTACGGAACAGTTTTCGAGCTTCCTTGATGGAAACGCCGTCCACAAAGAACCCGATTGCCGCGCGTCCCATGGCTATCGTTCCCGCAGCTGCAACAGCTCCCGAAATGGCGTAGCCCCATCCAGGAAGAAGTTTTGCCGTGCTTCGCGCCGTCTCCCGCAGAGCGACAGCGAGTGCCACGTTGACACCCAGCGCTCCAATGAATTTCACCGCGCTACGAAGGTTTAAATCTCCGCCACTTATGTAAATAATACCCGCAACCATGGCTGATTGCAGAGTAGTTAGGATGGGCATGTCTGCCAGTGGAATGGGCTGGGCTCCGACGGCGGCAGAAATCGCAGTGGCCGCTTTCACCAGCGTTTGCGCGATCTTCTTCTGCGCACTCTTGACGCCGGAAATACGGGCCATTTCCAACCGGGCGCTCTGCGGCAATTCGTCGATAAGAACCGTGAGTAACTCGTTGAGGTCCGAATCCTTTGCACCGTTGTCATCAGCACTTCCATCGGCCCGGAAGCGGCTCCAGCGGTTCACGCAAATGACTCTGGCAAAAATCTTATTAACAGCCGGATTCGCACGCAAAACATTCTCAAAACCCAGCTCCTCAGAGGTCCTCGCCGTCGTCGCAACCGGCTGCGGTGGAGCGCCTTCCAATATGCCGATGACAGCGGCCCGTTTTTGGAATTTTAGTTCGAGCTCCTCTCCGATCCGGGCGGCCTGTTGCACAGCCGCCGCCAGTTTCTCGGCGGAACCGCCAACCCGATGGAGCACTAGAATCAAATCAGGTGGCTGGTTTTTCCCTCCAGCAGCCCATCTCAGCGGCGCATCACCAGAAAAACGGCCTTCAAGAATTTGAAGAGAACCACGGCCGATACACCGGAACGTTTCCCACCCGGACGTCAAAGCAAGTGCCTGCTGCTCGGAGAGCGACACCAGCTGTTCGCGAAAAATCGAATTGACGATTTCAACGCGCGAAATGTCGTCGGATCCCAACAGCAGAATTCGCGGCGGACGCTGCTCAAGGAAAAGCTCCTTGACCGGCTGAATCTCACCGAGAACGGCCTTTTGAATGGGGCCGGGGAGCCGTTCGACCAGTTTTTCAAACCGGTCATACCACACGAGCAAGGTTTCCTGATTCATCTCAACGAACTTCTACCGTAAAAGTCGGTTATAAAATTTTGTTAAAGAACGGAAAGAACCTGATCGACGTGCCCTTCAGGTTTCACCTTGCGGAAAACCGCGACAAGTTTGCCGTCAGGACCGATGACAAAGGTGGAACGCTCCGTCCCGAAATAGGTTTTGCCGTAGTTCGTTTTCTCCACCCACACCCCATAGTCGTTCACGAGCTTCTGGTCCGGATCGCTCAAGAGCGGAAAAGGGAGCGAATGTTTGGTGATAAATTTTTTATGGCTTGCAACCGGGTCAATGCTGACGCCAAAAACGACTGCCTTGCCAGCGAAACGGGCCCAGGAATCGCGCAACGAGCACGCCTGCGTCGTGCATCCGGGCGTATCGTCTTTTGGGTAGAAATAGAGAACAACGATTTTTCCCGCGAAATCGCTAAGGCAGACCTCTGCGCCGTCCCCGTATTCACCGCCAACTGCCTGTGCCGTGAAATCAGGAGCGGCGTCTCCTGCTTGAAGTGCTGTGCTGGTGTCGCTCATGGTCGACAAATCAAATCTGGAAAAGCGGGTGTGTCCAAGGGAAAAGGCACCTGATGAAGGCAGAATTTAGAAGGCAGAAGGCAGAAGTAAGACCGAAATCGTGGACTATCGCCATCCTTACTTTTTGTTCTGCGTTCTGCCTTCTGCCTTCTAAATTCCGCCTTCCGATGAGTGTCCTTCAACTGATCGTCGCTGCATTACTGTGGAGCACGGGTGGCGTGCTCGTAAAAACCATTGATTGGTCGCCACTTGCGATCGCCGGGATGCGGAGCGCGATCGCAGCGGTAACGCTGCTGGTTCTGGTGCGTCGACCGCATTTTCATTGGTCGACAGCACAGATTCTTGCGGCGTTCTTTTATGCCGGGACCGTGGTGCTTTTCGTGCTCAGTACGCGCCTGACGACGGCAGCCAATGCGATTTTTCTGCAATACACGGCGCCCATTTACATCGCGCTACTCAGCGGCCCCCTTCTCGGCGAGAAGCCAACGCGGTTCGATTGGGCGATGACAGCCCTGGCATTTTGCGGGATCTGCCTGTTTTTCCTGGATCAACTTTCTACAAGCGGCTTTTGGGGAATCGTGCTGGCGACCATCAGCGGCCTCAGTTTCGCCGGATTGTCGATCACGATGCGCAAACAAAAAACGGGGTCGCCGATCGAGTCCGTCATTCTGGGAAACGGCTTGGCGGCAATCATCGGACTGCCGGCGATTGTGACTGCTGGCGCCCCTGCAGGGCCGGCTCCGTGGACTGGACTTCTGGTGCTGGGCATTTTTCAGCTGGCCCTGGCCTATTGGCTTTATGCACGGGCCATCAAGCACGTGCCCGTTCTGCAGGCGGTGATCATCACGACCTGCGAACCGATCCTGAATCCGCTTTGGGTCATGCTTTTCATCGGCGAAAAACCGGGCCCGTGGTCCATCGCCGGCGGCGCCCTGGTGATCGCAGCAGCGACCTTGCGCGCATTGAAGTCAAACCGCCCGGAAGCACCCGGCGAAGCCGTTACGGCTTGAACTTCACCTTGTTCTTCCTGTTATCCGCCGCGCCGATCCGGCTAATACTGAGACAAGAAATCACGCGATGCCGCCTGATACTCCGAATTCCGAAACGCTTGATGCCGTCAGCTTGCTTCCACAGCATCCTGTCCCTGCTATATGGATTGGCGCACTGTGCCTTTGGATCAGCCTTTCACTCATCGCGCGCATGTGGGTTGTCCATCGCAAGACGCCGTTTCTAACGAAGCTACTGTGGTCCTTCGTGCTCCTCGTTCCGGTATTGGGCTGGCTTTTTTATGGAGGTCTCTTCCGCGTTCCCGGTAGCAACGATACGGAATGTCCAACCGAGCATTCCCGCGACGCCCCATACACTGGCGATCACTTTTGACTCTTGCCCGTTTTCCGCAAGCCTGTTGCAAATGTTGCCTATCTGTCACGGTTGACGTCGAAACGTTACCATAGGCTGCTTGTTTCCTCCGGCGGGTCCCGGGAGCATTCAGGGCATGAAACGTCTCCTGGTCTCGGCAGCAGCCGGTATTTCTCTTTGTCTCGCCGCAAACGGCGCGGATGACCCCATCAAAAAGACGCGGCAACAGCTGAAGACCGCGGCTCCCGATGAGGTCGCGTCATCCTCCGGCATGCCGGCTGCAGATCGCCAGAATCTCTCCCTGCCCCCGGCGCCTGCAGGGGTTACCGACTTGAAGTTTGGTGAGTTTTTTAAAAGCCCGGTCGGTCCGCGCGGCCTCGAACTCACGGAAAAACTGCAATCCCTCAACGGCAAACACGTCCGCATGCTGGGTTTTATGGCTGATGACGATATGGCGCTTCCGAATCAGATGCTGCTCACGCCAGTGCCGATGACGTTGCATACCTCCGAGTACGGCTACTGCGATGATCTTCCCGCTGCGATCGTCACCGTGCACGTCAACAGCGCGACCGCAAAAGTTCTGCCTCACACGCCGGGTCTTTTGCTCCTCACCGGAAAACTAAGCGTCGGCAATCAGGAAGAAAAAAACGGTCGTATTTCCATCGTCCGGCTCACCATCGAAGAGCCTGCCGATATCGCCGCTCGTCCGTCCGCCGCGACACCTCTTTCCGCAGGCTCCACCGCCGGCGGACACCACCACAACCACTAGTTCTTAACCCCATCATGGAAAAGAAAACCTCACTGCTCAGCGCGATAGCTCTCGCTGCGACAGCGCTCACAGCCGCGACGGCATTCGCCGCACCCACCGTCAGTCGTCTCACTCCACCCAGCGCATTGTTCAGCTTCGGCGACAAGACC
>DATDBU010000133.1:0-11299 GCA_036524675.1 Chthoniobacterales bacterium
GAGGAATCTCCAGTTTTGACATTGCCGAGGCGTGGTCGGGGATTGTTGACCAGCGATGAGCCAACGGCAAGTCAAACGTGAACGAAACAGAGGTTTTCAGGTTTCACGTTTCCGTGTTCAGTTGGCGGCTGCACCGCTGAGATCTGACTCCGGAAACCGAATGCTTTTCACCAACGCGATATTGATTCTGCCCGATGGCCTCTTGCCGAATGCCTGGTTGGAATTTTCGGGCGAAGGAAAAATCACGCGGTTCGGCACAGGACAACGGCCTCATGATCCTGTATCGATGGATCTCCGCGAAAACTTCGTGTCGCCAGGTTTCATTGATTTGCACGTTCACGGCGCAATGCGTCGCGACACAATGGAAGCGTCTCATGAGGCGTTCGAGGAAATCGCCACATTTCACGCCTCGGGCGGTACGACTTCCCTGGCTTTAACGACCATCGCCGCGCCGATTCAGCGTATTGAGACGGTGCTCCACGCCGCACGCCATTTTCCAAATGCACATGCCGGCGCGCGATTGCTCGGCATTCACATTGAAGGTCCCTATTTTTCGAAGGAGAAATCAGGGGCTCATTCGCCAGATCTTCTCCGAGCGCCGGACGACGCTTCTGAAATTGCACGATTACTGGCGTATTCAGACATAATTACCCAAATGACCGTTGCCCCCGAACTTCGAGGCGCGCTCCGACTGATCACGCGCCTCACCGAGCATGGCATCATTGCCAGCGGGGGGCACAGCGACGCGTGGGCGGAAGACGCGGAAGCGGCCTTCGTCCACGGCATGCGTCAGGTGACGCACTCCTTCAATGCGATGTCCTCAGCGCGCCGGCGCGGTCCATTTCGCGAGGCGGGTTTGCTGGAATACGCCATGTCTGAGCCGGAAATTCGCTGTGAATTGATTGCGGACGGAAAACACGTTTCCGCCACTTTAATGCGGGCCCTTTATCGAGCCAAAGGCCCTGATGGCATTCAACTGGTTACAGACGCAACCGCCGGCGCCGGACTGGAGGAAGGTGATCTCTTTTCCCTCGGAGAATTCAACTGCATCGTATCGGACGGAGTCGGAATGACCGCCGATGGCCAGGCACTTGCGGGAAGTACCGCGCGAATGATCGATTGCATCAAGAACATGGTCGAACTCGCAGGTATCCCTCTCTTCGAAGCAGTGCGCATGGCGACTCTAAATCCTGCGCTCGCTTTGGATGGCAAAGAACAAATTGGCGTGTTGCAACCTGGTGCCGCGGCTGATTTTGCCATTTTTTCGCCGGATTTCCGCGTATTGCAAACGTGGTCCCGGGGCCGGATCATTTTCGAGAATCGGAACGCCCATCCATGAGCACAATCAAGAGGGAAGCCCAATTTCAGGTTGATGCCCGTCCACTCGTGGTCTTGAATCCGGGCGGCCGCGATCCTGACCAGGACTTTCCCGATTTCGCCGGCGGCCCCAGCCCGAAAATGCATGCGCCCGTGAACTATCATGGCTTCGCGGCGTGCACCGGTGGCGCGTTTGTCCGATCAATCGAGGCAGTCCGGGGCCGAAATGGGAAAGATGTTTTGCTGCTGCTGCGATCCGACACCGGGCAAAGTTTAAGGACCCTCAATCATCTGAAAGCCATCGGCTGCAATGTGTGGATCTCTTTCAAAGAAAGCGGGTTGCATCAAATCTCCGCCGCTCTGAAAAAGAGAATCAATGCCGCAAATTTTCGCACTCTGTGCCTCAATGCCGACGGAGCATTGGCTAGCACAGACGAAGCGGTTGCTTTTTACACGGCGGCGGGCTGCAAGAAAGTGCGCTTTCTGCCGACGCCCTGCCCGGTGGACGATCTGCGTTGGGACTTCTCACGGCCAATCGAAGCGCGGCTCGGTATTTTTTTGGGCACGCGGGAGTTTGATGTGCCTTCGAGAAATCACCTGGTTGCGGCGCTTGCTGCTTTCCGGCTCGGATATGAATTGGGCGTGCCGGTATCGATGATAAACGACGACGGTCGCTCCGGTCGCCAGCACATCAGGGCGTTGCAGGAAATTGTGCCGGGCGTTCGCCTGAACGTGATCGAGGGACGCCGAAGCTATCCGGACTATCTCCATCTCATCTCTCAACATCAGCTCGTTTTTCAGCTCGACGCGAGCGCGGTGCCCGGTCAGGTCGCTGGCGACGCCCTACTCTGCCGCGTCCCATGCGTTGGCGGAAACGGCGCCACCGAGAGGCTCGCGTTTCCGCATTTAAATAGCCACGGCCGCGATATTGAAGAGGTCCTGGTTTTGGCAAGACGCTTGTTGACCGAGCCGACTTTTTACCGTTCTGCAATCGAAGAAAGCCAACTCCTGGCCCATGAAAAGCTGTCTTTCGCGGTGATTCGCGACAAACTTCACGCTCAATTTTTATGACCAGTGATCTTCCAATTGGCCACGAGCTCTCCGATTCCGAAATCCGCTCCTCTGCGGCCGCATTGCTTTCCACGGAGGTACCCGATGCTGACAAAGCGGTATTCTTGAAGTCGCTTCGCGAACGTGGCGAAACGGCGGACGAAATCGCCGGCTTTGTGGACGCTTTTCTGGATTTCGCCATTGATCCAGAGCTCGTGGTGCCCGAGGGAAAAGCCATCATCGATGTCTGTGGCACGGGTGGCGATGGGCTTCACCTTTTTAATGTTTCAACCGCAGCGATGTTTGTGGCGGCAGCAGGCGGCGTCACGGTAGTTAAACACGGCAACCGCGCCATTACCTCGAAATCCGGGGGCGCGGACATTCTTGAAGCGCTTGGCATTAAGATCGACGTCGGGCCTGCGATTTTCCGGCGTTGCATCGCGGAAACGGACTGCGGTTTTATGTTTGCGCCAAGGTACCATCCGGCATTCAAAGTCATCGCTCCGGTTCGGCGCCAGCTCGCCGCGGAAGGTATCCCGACCATTTTCAATCTTCTCGGACCGCTGCTCAATCCGGCGCGGCCAACCCTCCAGCTCGTGGGCATTTTTTCCGAAGCCGCGATATCAAAGTATGCAGCGGTTTTGCAGAAAATCGGACGCCGAAAAGCGTGGGCGGTCCATGGAAAAACGGCCGACGGCCAAGGCATGGATGAGATTTCAACACTCGGCCCGACCCTGGTGACAGAAGTCGCAGGGGAGACAATCCGTTCTTTCTTGCTGCCAGCGCCGGAAAATCCACCGGTCATCGCCGATCTTCGTGGAGGTGACGGCTCCAAAAACGCGGAAATCCTCGAGCACATCCTACGCGGCGGCAGAGGTTTTCCTGCGATTTCAGAGATCGTTGCCGTAAACGCCGGAGCGGCTCTCGTAATTGCGGACGTCGCAGTGGATCTCACTGCCGGAACGGCAAAAGCGCGGGAAATCATCGCCGCGGGAATTGCATGGAACAAAGTCGAGGCATTGCGGGAGATCACCCTCTTGCCGGAAGGCTCTTGAGCGCGACTTTCGGCGCCTGTTACCTCAGTGGACGCGCAACCAGGATGCCGGCATTCGCCGAGAAGTGATACAAATAGTCCGACAAACGCTGGTCGATGACGACTTTTCCGTAGTTCCGTGGCGATGACGCATGCATGAAATGCAACACGCCGTCCTTTGTTCGCAACGCCAGGCCCACATGGGACGTGCCGACTCCGTCGCCGTCGCGTGACGTGATCCCGATAATATCTCCGTTGCGCAGATACTTTTCGATGCTGGCAACCCTCGATTTGGGAATGTGATACATCGTCGTGTTGCTGATCCGTGCCTCATGCTCAGCAATACCTGCGAGCAAGTCCGGATTCGCGACGAGGTAACGGTAATGCCGCCAGCCAACGGTCATTTCGCGGGCCATGTGCGGCGCGGGAACTCCGCCGAGCCGGCGTGTAAGATCCGCGACCAGGCCACGCTTATCGTTATCCCACAGCCAATCTTCGAGATAATGGAGACGGGAAAGATAGGTCCCATCGCAGCGGCCGCCTCGATACCGATCCAGCTCGATATATCCAAGCAGCGTCTGAGGCGTCCAATTCGCGCGCGGTTGATCGAGCATACGAGCAAACCCCAGGGCGACCTCAAAAAATGTCCAGCAATCCAGTCCGGCGAGATTTACGGAAGGGGTTTCAACGTGATCGTCGATCTCCAGCGTGAAGGATTTGTAAGGCGTCCCGACGAGCCATCGCCCTGCGGTGGCTGTTCGGTCGCCGATGGGAAGCTCCTGCCAATTTCCTGCGGCAGCTGCGGCGACCATGCGTTTGAATTTCGATTCCCCAATAAAAACTCTGTCGGACGGCAGTTCTGTCGCCCGGGCTGCACTCATACAGATAGAGACCAAGGCGAAAAGAGCAGTCAGGAACCGGCGCATGGCGAGAATGATGGCGCGATTTTCGCGCGGGCGCAAAGCAATGGGGCACTTTGTTTTCCGGCGGTCGCCGCGGCAACAAACCCGCCGTTCTTATTCCCCTGCGCCATTCCGCAGAACTTTTTCCAACTCGGCCTGCTGCCGTTCCAGATCATCCGTTTCCGAAAAGAAACGTGCCGGCTCGATCTTCACATCGATCCGTGAAAATGGCACCGGAACAAAAAAACGATCCCAGGTTTTCAGCCGCCACGCCTTGGAAAAGTGCACGTGAATCGCGAGCACCGGGGCGCCGGTTTTCCGCGCCAGCGAAATCACGCCAGGGCTTAGCACATACTTCGGTCCCCGTGGACCATCGGGCGTAACGATCATCGTCCTGCCCGCGCGAAGGGTGCGGATTGCTTCGATCAGCCCGGCCGCGGCACGCTTTGAACTCGACCCCCGCACAGCTGTAACTCCGAGTTTTCCCAAGACCTGAGCCAGCACTTCTCCGTCACGGCTCGGACTGGTAAGTACGCTCATCGGCACCATCCCCGTCCGGTGAAATCCTGCCGTGATCAATCCGAGAATTCGATTGTGCCAGACGGCTATGATGAACGGGCCGCGCGGTTCGCCGGCGAGAAAACCGTTTGAATCTTCGATCCGCACATGGACAACTTTCCGAAGCAACCGGACGACTCCGGCAATCAAACCGGCAACTTTTTCCTCAGGAAGACGGATTTTCATCCTTCTGTTTTCCAGCGAGCCGCGCCGGGGCATGGCAGGCCGAGCTGATCCAAAATCCGATGAACGACCGTGTCCGCGAGCGTCTCGATCGTCTCAGGGCGACTGTAAAATGACGGCATCGCGGGGAGCACAACCGCACCCGCTTCGATCACCGTGACCACGTTGCGAGCCTGGATGAGATTCCAAGGGGTCTCACGCGGAACGAGGATCAACTTGCGCCGTTCTTTGAGGAAAACATCCGCCGCACGCAAGATGAGGTTTTCACTGGTGCCCGCAGCGATGCGCCCAACCGTGCCCATCGAACACGGCACCACGACCATCGCGTCAAATAGCGACGAGCCGCTCGCAAAGGGGGCATTCATCGATTTTTCATTGTGCGAACGGACGCCGTCGGGAATCCGCAACGGTCCGATTTCCTCGTGTATGACCTGGTTCGCATACGCACTCAGCACGAGATGCACCTCGTGCGACGCGCAATCGACCTGATCCAGCAATCGCTGGAGATAAATCGATCCGGATGCCCCGGTGGCTGCGACGACAAGTTTCATAACAGGCTCGATCTTGCCTGTTTCCGGGCATTCGCCAATCAAGAATCGCTTCCGGCCAACTGAAGTTCGAAACTCCCCGCAACCCTATAGTTGCTCAATCTCCAAAATCCTTGCCTCGATTCCTTCCATCCAATCGAGGTGCGTGGTGGTAATGATCTGCTGGCCTCCAGGCGGCAGAAGTCCAAGGAGACGGTTGCGGCGGCCGACGTCAAGCTCGCCAAAAATGTCATCGATGAGGAGCAACGGCGGTTCATCCTGATTCTCTGCAAGTAACTCTGCCTGGCCGAGTTTCAGCGCAAGCGCAGCAGTCCGTTGCTGGCCCTCGGAGCCAAACGTTGCCACAGCTTTACCATCCAGCGACAGCAACAAATCGTCCCGGTGCGGGCCGACGACCGTCTGGCGCAGACGGTTCTCTTCGTGGGCGGATTCAGCAAGGGCCACCGCAAAATCTTCGCCCGCCCCGTCGCGATAAGCCAATTTGAGCCCCTGCTCCGTGCCGCTGACCCCCTGATTCGCCGTTTCCGCCGGTCCGGCAAGCCGGTCGATCAACGCCATTCGCGCCTTTCGCAATTCCACACCGGCGTTGATGAGTGGTCCGTTATAAGCAGCCACTTCGCGGGGACGGCCACCCTGTTTCAGAAGGGCATTTCGCGAGCGGAGCGCTTTCTCGTACGCACGCAAATGGACTCGATACACGGGACGCACCTGAGCGATTGCAAAATCCAGAAATCGTCGCCGCAAATCGCTACCGCCTCGAATCAAATCCAGGTCGTCATTTCCAAACCACACGACACGCGCCACTTGCAGATACTCGTTCGCACGGCGTTGTTCCACGGCGTCGAGCACCAGTTTTCGCCGCATCGCGCTGTAGACATACTGGCAATGCGACGCGTTCCATTGACCTTCCAACGCAAAGCTTTTCTGCCCGAATCGGATCGCCTGCCCCAGCGTCGTCGCCCGGGGGGATAGCAAGCGCAACAAAACGCATGCCGCTTCCAGCAACGACGTTTTCCCCCGAGCATTCGGCCCCACAATACAATTCCGTCCCGGCGCAAACTCCACACGCGCTCGCTCAAAACACCGAAATTGGCGTAACTCAAGCCAGCTCAACATAAGACTCGGTTCTCATTTGCAATGTTCGGCATGCCAGGCATCGTAACGCCCCACGCTGCCCGTCATGCAACTTTTACCTGGTTTTCGCGACTTTTATCCCGCCGATTGTGCGCGCCGAAATTACATCCTGGACACGTGGCGCGCCGTCTGTCGGCGATACGGATTCGTCGAGTACGATGGGCCAGTGCTTGAACCCATCGAGCTTTACAAAAAGAAATCTGGCGGCGAATTGGTAGGGCAACTCTTTGATTTCGTCGATAAAGGCGAGCGCCACGTCGCGCTTCGACCGGAAATGACACCATCCCTCACTCGCATGGTCGCGGCTCGGGCGAAGGATTTCCGCAAACCGTTGAAGTGGTTCTGTGTGCCGCAATTTTTCCGGTACGAAAAGCAGCAACGCGGACGAACGCGTGAGTTTTACCAATTGAACGCGGACATCATCGGCGAGGAAAGTCCCGCCGCGGACGCGGAACTGATTGCCTTGGTCATCGACGTGCTGCGCGCGTTTGGTTTTACAGAAAACGATTTCGTCGTCCGGCTGAGCAGCCGCACGGCATGGGAAGATTTTTTTACCGCCCGCGGAGGAAATCCGGAGGACGAATACGCGTTCTTCCAAATCGTGGACAAGGCCGAACGAACGCCCATTGAGAAAACCGATGCGTTATTGTCGCCGTTTGGAATCAAAGCGGAAGAAGTGCTGGCTTTCATGCGGTCAAAAGAACCGGTCGCCGGATTGGCGCAGGTTGTTGGCGATCTAACATCGCGCGGCCTTGGCGCATTTGTGGAGATCGATTACGCAGTAGTCCGTGGTCTTGCTTATTACACCGGCACTGTTTTTGAAGTTTTCGACCGGGGCAAGAACGAGCGCGCTCTCGCGGGTGGCGGCCGCTACGACAATCTTCTCAACCTCATGAGCGACGGGAAAACGAATCTTCCCGCATTGGGCGTGGGCATGGGCGACGTCGTGTTGGCGAATTTGATCAACGACGTTCCCGCAGCCCGTGAGAAGCTGGAAGCGGCACTAACCAATGGTCGTCCCTGCGATGTCTATGTGATCATCGCAAAAGAGGAATTGCGCGGAGAAGCGTTGAAGCTCGTGCAATCCCTGCGCGACGCGGGGCAGGAAGTCGACTATTCGTTAACTCCGGCGAAAGTCGGAAAGCAGTTCCAGACCGCCGAACAACTGGGAGCGTCCAAGGCGGTGTTAGTTGGCGACGAATGGCCCCAAGTTAAGGTAAAAGACCTGGCAACTCGAGAAGAACGTCTCGTAGCGGCTGACTCTCTCTGGAGAGAATAGGACGATGCTCCCGCACCACAGGACCCGGCGGCATGTCCGCAGTGTCCCGGCATTGCCGCGGATCGCACCTGACTAATTACTAACCAATATAATGGGGCCTTCCGGGGCGGGCGCACCGCCTTTGCGCTCGATGCTGACGGCAAATTTGCTCGCCGAACGAACGAACTGCGCGGGCTTGAAAACGGCTCGCGTGAGACCACCCTCTCCCACCGCAAGGACACCCGCGCTAACTGGCGCAGCTTGACTGGGGTCAATGACCCAGAGCTGATAGTCGCGATCGGCTGCAGGACGCTCGAGGCGGTCCAGGTTCACGATTCCCCTCTGCTTCTCCTCGTCCCATACGACGACAGCGAGCACTTTTGCATAAGCGTCCGCCTGAGCAGCCAGGGTCGCGATTTTCATTTGCGAGAGCACATCCTGTTCCTGTAACGCGATGATCTTTCGGCCAAGTCGTCCCCGGTCAACGGCCAGGACTGCGCAGGCGATGGCCAGACTCGCGGCAAGAGCCCACGGCACCCAGCGCAGGTTCAAACGAACTATTTTTCCAGCGGCAGGAGCAGATGAGAGCGCTTCGGCACGAGTATCGACTCTCGGTTCGAAAGCATCGGGCCGGATTTGGTCCAGCACACGGTCCAACACCCGTGGTGGAGGCGTCTGTGGATTCGCGGCGAGAGCCACCCCGGTCACCGTCTCGTGCATCTCAAAAACAAAGCGCTGCAATTCTTCGTCACGACCCAGCTCCTCTTCAAAGCGCGACGACTGTTGCACGTCGAGCTCACCGAGCACGTATTGCGTAGCGAGATCCTGCCTGGCTTCGTCGATCATAGCCCCTCCTTTATGTAATCGCGGAGGCGGATCAAGCCGCGTCGAATACGCGCTTTGATGGTGCCAATTGGAGTCTGGAGTTGGTGAGCGATTTCATCGTGAGTGAGCCCACGGAAGAAAGCCAGTTCAACCGCTTCGCGTTGTTCGCCGGGAATCCGCTGCAGAGCCGCCTGGAGCTGCTGCCGACGGTCATTCAACACGGGATCGAACGCAGGCGTCGACTCTTCGACCCTGGAATCACCACATTCATCGAGTGCTTCACCCGATACCTTCTCAAATCGCCGCCGGATGCGGAGCTTGTCGATCGCTTTGTGCCGCACGATCATCACCGCCCACGCAAATGGGCTGCTCCGTGCAGCATCGAATCCCGATGCCTTGCGCCAAATGTAAACGAAACTTTCCTGAAGCACATCTTCGGCTTCCTTCGCGTCGTTCATCATTCGCAGCGCCATTCCGAAAAGAGCCGGCGAAAACCGGCCGTAAAGTTCCGTAAACGCACTCTCGTCTCCCGAGGCAATGCGTGCCAGAAGAGCAATGTCCGCTTGCTGCTCGAACTCTTTGCCAGGGGTCATGGTGGGATGCGACTCCCCCCGCAAGACCAGGTCGTCATACGGGAGTCGATCGCAGTTTACAACATTCACAAATGCCGTCAGCCAAAATGTAAAGGGCGTAGCAAACATGTTCCTTTTAAGATGCGTTGATCGCACGCTATCGGATGCGCAGAGCCCGCACACCGGCTGTAGGGCGCCGCGAATTTTTCACGATTCGCAAGCGTCTGCGCAAACATTCTGCATCCGGATTTCCACGTTCTCCGCATCTGGCGGCACAACGGAACATCTATCAAGGCACATCAGGGCAACGCTGGCGTCCGTGACAGGCTCCGGAAAACAAAAAACCCACTGTTAGACATCCACTATGATTCACACAATCAAAACCACGGCATTAATTCTTGCACTGAGCACTTCGTCGCTTCCAGCTGCCAACACAGTCGTCGTCGGCGGCCAGGATATGTTCCCAGCCAAGGACATCGTCGACAACGCTGTTAACTCGGCGGATCACACCACCCTTGTCGCAGCCGTAAAGGCCGCCGGACTCGTCGAAACATTAAAGGGCAAAGGTCCATTCACCGTCTTTGCTCCCACCAACGCCGCGTTTGGAAAACTGCCTGCCGGCACCGTGGAAACCCTTGTCAAACCTGAAAACAAGGAAACATTGACAAAAATCCTAACCTACCACGTTGCTCCTGGAAAACTGGATTTTGCGGCATTGGCACAACTCATCAAGGCTGGCAAAGGCACTGCCAAATTGAAGACGGCTGCCGGCGAAACGCTGGAGGCAAAAATGAACGGTCCGCATAACATCCAGATCAAGGATGAAAAGGGCAACACCGCTAATATCTCGACCTACGACGTCTATCAATCCAATGGCGTTATCCACGTCATCGATACCGTCGTGCTCCCAAAGTAGGTTAGCGCAAACAGTTGTGCGAGACTCCCGTGGCAGGTGGCTCGCCAGGAGCCGCCTGCCAGTTTAGCGCGTGAACACGCTCCGCGCCACCTAGTGCATCGTCATGGCTGAATGACGGGCAGCCGATTTTCAATGGCGAAGCCATTCCAGCCACAGCAGCCGGAGGTTGATCCCGCGGAGCGGGAAGCCACACCCCCGGAAACTCGAAAGAGACGAATTGATCCTGAAAGGATCGCAACCAGCGGTTGTCTCACCAGGTGACCGGCAGCATTGGCTGCGATCCCTTGGGGATCGGGCCGATTTTTGCATTTTATCCGGGGGTATCTCCCGCCAGGGCGGGATCAACCCCCGGCTGCTGTGGCTGTAATGGCTTCGCCATTGATCGAGGCAGAAAGCCGTCATCTCAGGCATGACAATGCACTAGTGCGAAGCCCGGCTGTATTCCTATAACACTTCCACACCTCGCTCCGCGCACCGTCCCAACCATTTGCGACCCGTCTTGCGAGATCTCAAACTCTTTACATAGCTGTTTGACCGTAAACTGTCCGCTCTGTGCAAGGCGCCTTCGGCAGTAGAATTTACCCTAACAAACCAAAACAGGTCCTAAGGAAACGCTGATTAAATGAACCACCAAGGCACCAAGGAAGAGGAAAACAACGCATCGAAGAACGTAATTTCCACGGGGAAGCTGATTTTTGACCTAAAATATCCTTAAATCCTTGGTGTTCTTGGTGGCTTGGTGGTGACTGATTCTTTTAAATCAGTGGTCCCCTAATTACCTTTTCATTACCGGCATCCAAATCGATCCCGGAGGGACATGCGACGGCGTGAGCAGGGTCATCCGAAGCTCGCGTTGCATGACCCCTCCGGGCCGGCCGGTCGGCAAATTTCCGTAAGTTATCTTGTAAAAGGGTTAGTATGCCGATGCCGGACTTTTACTCCCAACACCCGGGGCTCAGCCGCCTACGGCTACGCTGGTTTCCTGGCTCCAAAGACCGACGCG
>DATDBU010000134.1:0-8287 GCA_036524675.1 Chthoniobacterales bacterium
GGTGGTGTCGGTAGGGGTTGTCATGTCACAATTTTTATGCGTTGCCCGTATTGATCCCGCGGCGCATCTCCCTCGAAGGAGGGCGCGGAAGGGTTTGATTTGTCTTTCTGGCTAGGAAAGTAGTTGCCTTTCTTCCAAGCCCTCATGGCGGCTCGCCAACTCAAGATTGGGCTATTGCCGCGCTTCCATCCGATGCTTTCCCAGTGCTGAAACATGTATTCGCCGTCGGATACGGGAAGTCCAATCTCTACAGCGAACGCCTTAATCTCGTCTTCAGTGCCTTTGGCTTTTGAAGGCTTAGGATGCTTTGAAGTAGGAAGAATGAGGTCCGCTTGCGGATCCTCTTCTGTGTTTGAAGATGAAGAAGAAGATGAAGAAGAAGGGGTTGGATTTTGCTTAAGCGGGGGTTCGCCGTCTTGGTTGGGCTTTTGGTTAAGCAAAGCAGGATTTCCGCCCAATTTCCCGCTTGCCTGCCTGATCTTCCGTAAATTTTCATCACGAACCATTCGACGTGACATGAGCGCGCCTGTATCAGGATCACGAGATGCAACGCCGTATTCTAGAAGCGTGGTTAAGGTCTTGGTTAAAACTTGCTTATCCAAACCAAGGAGTCGGGACAAAGCATCGTCAGGCATGGGGGTGCCGTTGAGCAATAGCCTTCCGCGATCCGCAGATTCGTGAAGTAAGCAGAGTATTTCAAACCAGACACCTCTGTCATGGAAGTTTAGCGATTGGACGCCGGGGTCCTTGCGCCAGTCGGCAGGATAGAATTGAAATGACGGAATCTTCATTTCCTGAGTTTTTAAAGCGGCATTCTCTCCGCTAAACGGAATTGGGACTTTTGAAGTCCTCTGGGCGCTGACTATCCAGAAAGGAACGAATTGACGACAAAACAGCATTGCGGTCGGCCCCGCCCGAGCAAAGGGATGCTATCGAAACAGAAAAATCCCAGGCGCGCCTCAATGCCTTAAGATCTCCGCCAAAAACGAAATCAGTCATTTGCTCCCACTCTTCTAGGACTGCGGCATTCTCGGGGTCTTCTTCCGAAAAACGCTCTTCCGAATGCTGGAATTGATGACACTCCCTGCATAGCGTTACCAAAGAAAAGTCGGGATACTCCCACAGTTTTCTTCCCTTGACATAGTAACGATGGTGGACGTTTAGCGTCTTTTTCTCTTCTCCACAATCGTTACACGCAAACCCATCTCTTTGCATAATTTCCAGACGGCGCCTTTGCCACCTTGGGTCTTTGTATGTCTCCTGAATTGTATGCGTTTTCATATTGTTTAAGCGGCGTTCTCTCCGCTGTCTTTCTGTCGTCTCAGGCGCAGCGCGTCATCGTGCTGGCCGCGACGGACACAATCTGCAATAATGTTTTCCCCGAGATGCGCCATGATCGCTTTGCGTTCGGCCTGGCACATCCACTTCCCGGCGGGCTTCATTTCATAAACCATTCGTAAATACGTGGGTCGTTGCACAAACTGCACGCCGCATTCGGTCGGGCACTTTCCTGGAAAGACACTAAACGCCGGCACTTCAACCGCGCCAGCCGCCCCGCATCCGGGGCATGAGAACTGCTCGTATTTTATCGTAGAGCCGTATTTCACGCCTATCATGGCCGTGTCGTGATGCGCGATCAATTCCATGGAATAGGCGTCAAATCCGCACGCAGATACAGCGGATGTCCAGGTGCCCCAGACTTCGTCATTTGCAGACAATGAAGCGCCGGCAACATCGCCTTAACAGCCCTTTCACGGCCCATGTGTATTCCGTGAATTCCCCATGCTGAGACAACAATCCCTGCATCGTCAGCCACACGCTTCAAGGTCGCGTCATTGTCAGGCCCCACAGGATCGGTGACAGCCTTCATATCCATGGGGTCGGTAGCCCGATAGGCGAAGATATTAGTCATGCACAGCGCGCCGAATCCCCATCGCGTGGCGTAATTAATGCAACGCCGCACCGTCGGATCATCGTGCGTTTCGTCCGCCGTTGACGGATTCAGCCCGATGAACATGCAATAGGGCGCATCACTCCACCGGCGCCAGAGCTCGTACCGGTAACGGCGGCACGGCGAGAATACCGCAGAAGAGTGTAACAAAGTGTCGGAGATGGGCAGAGAGATCATACAGCTTGTTCGGGATACTTAGGCAACTGCGATAGATCCGGCAACGGCATCCAATGTGTGACCTGATAGTCATCGTCTTGGCATGTATCAGCGTCCCATTTTTTACCGTCGTGCCACGGCTCGCCGTAGGAGCGACTCCACAACCACCTTTCGTCCTCCACGTCGCGCGACCCGATCCACGGCCCCACTTTACCGCGGGCGTCATATAGCCAGACAATTTGCCCAAATTCAGGCAGAGAATCTTTGCAAGCGGTCCAGATGCTAGGGTGCGGTTGACGTTCCAGCGTCTTTTTCTCCCGCAGATCGCGGTCCCATGTTTCGTCCTCAACACTCATACAAGATCCATTTGTTCGGACGCTTCCAGCTCTTCCAGCTCCTTGCGAGCATCATCCTCCATCAGATCCTGGCGGATCCGCTCCGCGATCTCGACCGTTGCCGATGCGGCATCCTCGCGCGTGTGCGCCAGCACCTTCACTGTGCGTCCGCACACCGGAATATCCCAGACCTTGGCGCCGACTTTATCCGCGTTGCACTGAATGTCCGGGCTCGTGATATGATAAAAGTTTTCGAAGAAGTTCATGCGTGTCTGTGGGTGGTTATGTTCATAGTTAGAGAAAATTACTCAGCGGGACGTAAAAAAGCCCGATCGGATGGAGTTCCGACGCGAGCAAGAAAAGGAACGAACTCGCCGTGGGCATGAAGAAATCCGTCGCCTGGCTTTAACGGAGTGCCTTTCGGCATGATCCGGTACGTGTGCCGGCGATAATCTATCTGAGATAACTCGTGGCGCAGATCCTGCAGCTTCACGCGCCACTCAAAAGTGATGCACCTGCACCCTGTGCGTCTCTCCTCATTAATCCAGCTTTCGATCCGAGCGATTTCGTTTTGGATCTCAAGCTCTGTCATGGCTGCATCCCCTCCATGCGAAGCGCGGCATCCAGGATCAACAGCGCATCCGCATTTTTGAGAGTCACCTTAAGATGAGGGAACCGGCGTTGCGCCTCAGCCTTGAGCTTGTTCTTCCACTCAGTTTTAAGCTTGGCATTCGCGGCTTTGACCCGCTTCTTCTGCGCCGCATCCATATCCTTGCTCACCTTGAGCGTGCCAACCTTTCCGACGTTGAAATGCGCCTGCCATTCCACGGGACGCACTTCGAGTAGCCGGACATCGAGCGTTTCCAGGATGCATCCGACGCGCTCAATTTGTCGCCCAAACTCAAACATCTGCGACGCCCCGCCATCCGGGATGAACGACGCCACCTTCTCGATGTAGGCCAAAGGATCCGTGCCCTCCTCAATCAACCCTTTGATGAGAGAGATCGTATCCCCACGCGTCGCCGGCATGGACGTAGCCTGCGCCTTGTCGCCTGGATGCCGCCAGACGATCGCCCCGTTGGTGCCAGGGTCACAAGCAATGACCGTTCGACTCATCGCGCCACCTCCAACTCCAGCCCGAAGCAGCGCTTAAAAACACCCTTGCCCAACGCGCAAACGCCTTTACCTTGGCCCCATGCGCGAACAGCACACTCAGTGATTTGGGAAACTCCTGGGAAACTATTCCGCAAGTGCCTCAAAATGAGGCACATAGATTGCCTCATGGTGTAATGGTAGGTCGTATATGATGGTTTGGAGACGGATTCACTCCTACGAAGAGCGATTTTAACTGATTTAAAATCATTGAGGCGTGGGGAACTGTGGGTAACTGTTGTTACATGGCTTCCCTCAAAAAAGTCTCCAGGTCCCCTTACTGGTACATTCGCCGGCGCGATCTCGATACGGGCGCCTGGCGCGATGAAAACACTAAGTTTCGACGCGATTCCGTGCAGGATACTCGCGCAGCACAGAAGTTGGCGGATAAGTATTCCAGCCAGGAAAATCAAGTCGCAGCCACGACGCGACGCGCCGAGTTCAGTGTTTGGGTTCACAGTTACCTGCAAGAGCATTACCGAACGCCGAGCACGAAAATACGGATGCAAATGGCCTGGCAAAATGTTTCGGAATGGCTGCGCGTCAGCAAGCTGCGACACCCGCAACAGATCAGATACCGACACGCTCAGGAGTTTGTTGATTGGCGCAAGGCTTCGAACGCCAAGCACAATACGGTCCGCCTCGAGTTGAAGTTTTTTTCCTTCGTGCTGACGGAAGCCGTTCGTCGCGAATTCTGCGAACGCAATCCATGGACGGAGGTCAAAATGGAACGCGCTGCCGTTGCGCCCAAGGCGGATTTGACCGACGAAATGATCGCCGCGGCGCGTGCGGGCCTGAATGGGCGCCCGTCGTGGTATCGCATCGTGTTCGAAATCATGTTGCACACGGGTTGTAGATTCAGCGAATCGAGCATTCCCATGGACAGGGTCGATTTCGGTAACCTGCTCATTTGGATGGAGGATGCGAAACGCAACCCGAACGATCCGCGCAAACTGTTTTCCGTTCCTATCCCACAACAATTGGCGGATTTTCTGGCCCCACTGAAAGGTATGGAGCGAACGGTCCCGACTCTCAACCGGGACTACAATCAACGATTTAACACTTTCCTTACCCGCGCTATCGGCGTCACATCCCATAGTTTGCGCGTTGCCTTTATCTCCAGGTGCCATCGGGCTGGACTCTCGGAGTCCGAAGCAATGAGACTGGTTAATCATTCGAGCAAGATGGTGCATATGGTATATACGCGACTCAATGTGCAGGATGCCCGGAATGCTCGGTTGCGAGTGCCGTTGCCTCCGGCACCGGTCCCGCTTGTTCTTCCAAAAAAGTCCTGACCCAACGGATCGTGGTTTTGCGACCAAAGAATTTGCACCCTTTCAGTTTTAGAAAGTTGATCTCTCGGGAGGAAAGTCCGATGACGCCAGCGATGTCTTTGGGGAATTCCAGTTTATCAGGGTCGTAGTTCATGGGTCGAAAGATGTTTGGTCGGTTCCCGCCGCAGCCTGTTAGCGAATCCCGCATCCAGGCTGCGGCGGGGTCATGGTCGGCGGGTTAAATGTTTTGTTTGTGGGCAAATTTCCGATGGTGCTCGAAACAGAACCACCTGACGGCTAATGGCTGGGTGTAATCGGTATGGTGGGCTTGCGAGTTTTCGCTCCCGCAGATTTCGCACGCCTTGCGGAACAACCGGCCGTCGCGAACCGCGTTCCCGACAGCTGTCCTTGCCTTGTATCGGTCGGCATATGTTTTGCGATGAGTGCGCTGGTATTCGGCGGCCTTTGCTTTTCTCGCGCCAGTTTTAAACCTGGCTTGCTCGTAGGCTTTTACCTTGGCGGATCCAGCAGGCGACATATAGCGTATTGCCACGTCTAATTTTGTGCATTCTTTGCACTTATTTAGATGCCCATCTTTCATCCGCTTGTGTTTGTAAAAATGGTCCAATGGCTTTTCCGCCCCGCATTTGAAGCATGTTTTTAAAGAGGTGTGCATGCGCCTCTTAATTAAAAGGTATGTCATCGTCTGCCGGAGTGAGATCGGGCACGTTTCGTACATAGGAAGAACGCGGCGTCGGAGTAGCAGCAGTTGCGCTTGCGGCTTGCGCTTGCTTTGTGGCTTTGGCGACGGCCATGGCTTGACGGCCCAGCTTGCTCACAAGGCTGGACACCTTCTCTTTGTCCATCGCCTTGCCGCCACCACCGACGGGATTCAGCCACTTAGCCTGGCACCTCGCCTTGCCCTCGTAGAGTTCCGATTCAACCACGATCTCGCAGTTATAGCCTTCGAACGAGAACGATTCGTTCTCCAGGGTCTCCAGGTTTCCGTCCCAATCAGGAAACGCTTTCGTCAGCGACTCGATTGTTCGGTCGAACGTCTTATCACTGAGCCATCCGTTCCATACGATCTCGCGTCCTTTCTGGTCGTTGTTATCCACGACGATCGCCGGGATTCGGATAAAGGGCGTCTGTTTCTGGCTGGATTCGCCGAACCAGCCGTTGCCGGGTTTTTTGACCATGCAGACGTAAATGCCTGCGCGGTCTACGTATTGTTTTGAGTCACTCATTGTTGATGGTTATTTAAAATTGGATTCTTTAGCGAAGCCTCCAAATGATTAGGAACAACATGCTGAAAGACAGTATTAACGTGAAAGTCAGGTTCATTAGGCGTTCCACTTCTCCACGTTCACTTGCACTTTCCCGCAGCACAAACATTCTCGACGTTGGTGGCTGGCCGATGCTACGCCACCTGGGCAGCGCGTAACGGTTGTTTCGGTAACGTGTTTCCACAGGGTCCAGTCATGGACGCCAATACAGCACAGCAAGGCTTGGGTGAATTTAAGCATAATCATTTCGGTTGCAGGGTTTTGAGTTTCCCAATGCCGTTGCGGATACGAGCGACGGGAACCGTTTCGGGATCCACGGTCACCCATTTCGCACGGTCCTCCTCACTGAGCGAGGATGTGGAAAGCAGGGCCAGGAACTCCTTCCTTAGCGTCTCCGGCTTATTGTCGTGGACCGCAGCCATCAATACGCCGTATCCATTTTCCTCGGGCATCGGAAGAACCTCAGGAAGATTGAGCCTGTTTTTCGCATCCCAGCCAGGCGACCAGTTCGTGCGAATGATGCGGTCTCCGCCGATGACTTTCTCAATATTAGAACCGCGCTCCTTGTGCTTGAACACTTCGTAGGTGGCAAACAAGCAAGCATCCGGCCATTCCCGAAGGATTCCAGTGAATCCTTTGTGACCTTTCATTTCGTAGCGGTCCCAACTGTTCCCGGTGGGATCGATGAAAGTCCTAATATGGACGTGAGCCAGGAGAACAATCCCGATTTTTTGCGCATGCCTAAGCGCGTCAAGCTTGGATAGCAATGTGACCAGTTCCTGCTCGGCGATCTTGTAGCCTTTGCCGTAGCCGTAATCCTCCACGTTCTGTTTTCCATCACGAGCGCAGATGAACTGATGAATGGCTCGTTCAAGCCAATCCATGGTATCGATCACCAGGGTCTTGAATTCTGACCCAGATTTAAGTTGATCGATCAGCATCAAGATCTCAGCGAAGGATGATGGGTGGATGCGGGCGACATGGTCCAATCCGGTCAGACCATCTTCCTGCGATACAAAGAGCGGGCTGGGCGCGCTGGCGCCGTACGTCGATTTGCCAATACCTTCTGGACCGGCCAACAAGACCCTGGGAGGCAGGTTTTCCCCGCCACGTTTGATTTTTGTGAGAACGTTCATTCTCCCTGTCTATAGTATGTGGTTTTCATGGTTTTTCTGGGTTATAGATAAACTGTTTCAAGTAATTTTCAGCTGCCATGTGGAAAAGCGTTCCCGTGCGCAGCGCTTCATCGACCGGGCCGACGGATTCCACTTGTTGCTCGTAGCGTAAAAAGTGTTTCCGGGCGCATTGTCGGAGAGTTGATAGCCGGGAATTAGTAAGAAATTCTTTTCTGTCTTCAACGATCTCGAGTTCTGCGTGACGCCTTGGACGGAGGTCATAGCGGATTCCGTCCACAGAAGCACGTCCGGCGCATAGATCGAAGTACTCGCACGTGCCAAACGATGTGCATGCGTCTGGATTTCGCGGCCACAGGTTGGCTCGGCGGAAATAGAGGACCTGCTGGGAGAGCGCCCAAGCGTCATTCATATACTCCATGAGGTCCGTGTCCGTGCGCGGAATTTCTTTCTGCGCAAAGTAAGATGCCGGCTCGTACCGCAGCTCGGACAAAATGCGCTGATGATATTCCTGCGGCGTTTCCTCGCGCGTCTGCAACACATAGCCTTGCGCGGCGTCACCAGTCTCGCGCCATTTCTTCCCGTCTTTTGTGCGAACACGGCGCCCATTGGCGTCCAGGACGACTTTGACGCCACAATCATCGACAAGCGGGGTCTGCGCAGGACGTTGCGCTGGCTTGCGAATCACATCGTAGAGCACTGAGTTGACGTGGCGACCCTGCTGAAGGAGCGCTAGTATGTATTTGCTGATCTGGCTGTTCATCACCAGTCGCGCCCAGTAATCACTCTCGGGGCCCAGCTTGTCAGATGTCGTTTTGTGCTCTAAAACTTTCACCTGGCCTGACCATTTATGGCGCAGGACACCGTCAATCTTTCCGGCTTCGACGAAGCTCTTGCTGGGCGCTTCCGTTTCCGGATTCAGGAGCGGGAAGGAAAATTCCTCTTCCACTGATAGCACGTCGTGCTCTTCCAGCATTGGCGCAAACGCCTCTGTCCAGGC
>DATDBU010000135.1:0-22630 GCA_036524675.1 Chthoniobacterales bacterium
GACTTCAAACTGGGTAGGCTTCGCGTCCTGGTTGCCATAACTTGAGAAGTCTCCCGCCGAAAATGCAATGGTAGTGATTTCAATATCCGACGCCGACTGGGGGTCAAAACCGTGCTCAAACTCCACCATATCGGTCACGCCATCGCCGTCCGTATCGACTTCGAGCGGATTGGAGCCAAACGCCATTTCCTCCACATTGGAAAGACCGTCTGAATCCAGATCCGCAGCGGCTGTTTCGTCGAGATCTCCAAAAACCGCCAGTTCCCATCCATCCGCAAGACCGTCCCCGTCGGAATCACCCGGAACAGCTTCGACCAGTGAAAAAGCGACCGCGTCCGCAAAAACATAGCCCGTCGTCCCGGCATTGGTTAATTTAACCTTTCCACGCCCGCCCGCCTCAAAATAGTAACGGCCAAGCGATACCCACGTCCCGCCGCTCAGGCGCTCATTGACGAGCAGATTCGAAATGCCACCCCAATGACTAACTGTAAATGGAACTGCTTGCGAGGCGCTCGGGTGAGCCGGATACCGGACAAACACTTCATACAAACCTGACTGAGCGAAACTCGGAAGGAACTCGGCGGCTGCAAATCCCTTCCCGGTGTTTGAATCGGTACTAAAATTAGTCCCAAAATAGCCGACGCTGGTGGTCGCCGATGTCCAACCGCCGCTCAGGCGCACCCTTACGGTGTCTGCGTTGTCCGCGATCTCGTCTCCAATCCAGTCCAGGCGTACCGCATCCGCCAGGACTTCAGGGCAAACGCATCTAATTGTTTACGACTTCTTTCAAAGCATATAACGCAAGTAGCTTGTTATAAGCTACTTATATATCTGTACTTTTTTCTTCGTGCTTGAGACAAGCTTGGGATGCGACAAATCCCAAGTTTGAGCCACCATCTGAGCATTATCAGCGATCCGCGCGTGGATCGCACCAAGGCCCACTCGCTTCATGACATTCTCATGATCGCCATTGCGGCGATGCTGTGCGGAGCAGAGAGTTTCGTGGATTTCGAGGACTTCGCTAAAGCCAAAGAGTTTTGGCTACGTGGCTTCCTCGCTCTGCCCAAGGGCATCCCCTCCCACGATACTTTCGGACGGGTGTTTGCCGCGATGGACAACAAGGAGTTTGCCGAGAGCTTCAGCAACTGGACACAGAGCCTGCGCAAGCACCTGCATCAAGAAATTGTCGCCATCGATGGCAAGACCCTGCGGCGCAGCCATGACAGGAGCCGCTCCAAGAGCGCCATCCATATGGTGAGTGCCTGGGCACGCGAAAACGGCCTGGTTCTTGGCCAAATCAAAGTCGATGAGAAGAGCAATGAAATTACGGCGATCCCACAATTGCTGCGGGCCTTGGAACTGAAGGGCGCTATCGTGACTCTCGATGCCATGGGCACGCAAAAGCAGATTGCCCGGGAGATCATTGAAGCCGATGCCGACTTCGTTCTCGCCCTCAAAGGCAACCACGAGCGGGTGCATGAGGAGGTCAGCGCCTTTCTGCGCGATGCCCGCGAGAAGAACTTTCAGAAAACGACACATGACTTCTTTGAAAGCGTGGAAAAGGATCACGGGCGCATTGAGAGCCGCCGCTATTGGATTAGCGAAGACATCGGCTGGTTCGAAGACCGTGGCCTCTGGGAGGGACTGCGCAGCGTGGGAATGGTCGAGAGTGTGCGCGAAATCCAAGGAGTCTCCACTTGCGAGGTGCGCTTCTATCTAAGCAGTCTTCCCGCCGAGGCCAAAACCTTCGCCCGTGCCGTACGGGGCCATTGGGCCATTGAAAACTCCCTGCATTGGTCGCTGGATGTTTGCTTTGGTGAGGACAACTCACGGGTGCGAGCCGGATATGCCGCCGAAAACATGGCCATCCTTCGCCATTTCACCCTGAACTTACTCAAGCGCGACACGTCAAAAAAACGTGGCATCAACGGTAAACAGAAAAACGCCTCCTGGGATCATTCCTATCTTCTCTCCCTCCTCGGATTTTAGATGCGTTTGCCCTGGCCAGGACTTGACCGCTGGTCCCCGCATTGAGAATCTCGACATAGGAATCCGCATTCAGATAGTACCCGCCGATGCCGTTCCACATTTTACCATTCACCCGTTGGTTAACAATCCTGCGGGTCACTCCATCCCTATGATGCACATCTACCGGTGTGTTTAAAGAATAGGCCGGACTCGAAAGCGACCACAGCGAAACCGCATACCAGCCCGGCCGCGCAACGGACGTTGTAAACCGCGCCGACTTTTGACCCTTACCCGTATTACCGTCCGTCAAATAATTGGTAGCCCACTGACCGCTGGTGCTACTAACCGTCCAGGCTCCCGCTGTCTGAAACGAGGCGGAGTTGGCGTTGTCGATAATCTGGGCCGGCGGCGTTTGAGCCGCCAGCAATTGAACAAGGGAAAGGAAGAGAGAAAGCGCGCCGATCCAACGATACATAGAACTCCTTTCAAGAAATCCCTTCCAACGCCGGGCTGGAGGGCAACTCCATCGGCCAAACCACATCGGACATCTGAAAGGGGAACAAAAGTCATAACGACACCGCATCCTTGCAAGATTACAACGAAGGCAGCAAGTAAATTTTTTAGGAATTTTTACTCATAGGAGCGAAGTCCTAAACCGAGTTTGCTAGACATCACTTTCTGCTGACATTAACACGGGCTATTTACTGACGCGCAGCAGCGCCAAATATATATTAGAGCGCTCGTGCACCTGAACGGTTTTCCATATCTACCGGAACCCGATCCCGGGTTCGCGCCCCGCATCCATTCGCCAGGGAGAAAGTCCGGCTAGTGCATTCTCAAGGCTACAGAGCCGTCTGGGTGGTCTGCGACCGGCCAGACTGAATGGCAGGAGTTTCTCGGTGGGCCGCCGGCTGCCCTCCAACTACATTCGTTCCGGCACTTCGATGCCTAGCAATTCGAGTCCGCGCTCCAGAATTCGTGCCGTCGTAGCGCAGAGGGCAAGACGCGTCTCGCGGGTCGCTCCTTCAGATTTCAGCACCGGGCAGGTTTCGAAAAAGCTGTGAAAGGTCGAAGCCAGTTCGTAAAGATAGTTTGCGAGAATGTTAGGCCGGTGATCGTCAAGAACCGTCGGGAGCACCTCTCCGAACTGCAGAAGTTTTTTGGCGAGGCCAATTTCCGCAGCCTCCGACAGGACGATGTTCTCCGCCGACACCTTGGGAGAACCTCCCTTCCGGAAAATGGACTGAATTCTAACATGGCTGTACTGCAAATACGGCGCCGTGTTTCCCTGGAAACTCAGCATTTTATCCCACGAGAAAACATAGTCGCTTTGCCGGTTGGGCAGCAGATCCGCATATTTGACGGCGCCAAGGCCGACAATCCGGGCGACTTCACGGCGTTCGTCCTCGGGAAGTTCAGGATTCTTCTCGGAAACCAATGCAAACGCTCTTTCCTCCGCTTCATCAAGAAGATTGGCCAGCTTGACGGTTTCACCGGAGCGCGTTTTGAAAGGCTTGCCATCGCTACCCAGAATGGTCCCGAACCACACATGACTCAGCCTGACTTTCGCAGCCGCTTCGGGCTGCCAACGGCGGAAGATGGCGAAAAGCTGCCGGAAATGCATCTGCTGACGGCCGTCCGTGGTAACGATGATTTCATCCGGCGCCCACGTTTTAAGACGGTAGTCGAGGGTAGCAATGTCGGTGGTCGTATAGTTAAAACCACCGTCGCTTTTCTGCACGAGAGCCGGGTTGTCCCGCCAGCCGTCTTTATCCTTGATAAGGAACGGATCCTCCTCCGGTTTCACCGAGCCGTCGGAAAAAACGCACCATGCCCCTTCACTTTCCCGTACGATACCGGCTTTTTTCAACGAATCGACGACTTCCTTGAGCCATGGATTATAGAAGCTTTCGCCGAGCACAACGTCGAAACGAATTCCGAGACGCCCATAGACGGTCTCAAACTGGCGCTCGGAAAGCCGGATCATTTCCTTCCAGAGGTCGAGATTTTCCGTGTCGCCGGATTGGAGCAGAACGAGCTCCTGCCGCACGCGGTCCAACGTTGAGGGATCGTCCTTGCAACGCGCAGAAATGAGTTTGTAAAGCCGTTCCATCTCCGCAGTCGGATCGGCAGTAAGCGCGTCCGGATTCAACTCCGTTTTCCAGCCCGTGAGCAGCATACCGAACTGCGTGCCCCAATCGCCGATATGATTGTCGCGGATAACGCTGTGCCCGAGGAATTCGGCAATCCGGGCAAGCGTATCACCAAGGATCGTCGAGCGGAGATGGCCGATGTGCATCGGCTTGGCAACATTAGGGGAACTGAAATCAACGACGTACTTTTTGGGCTCCTTCAGCGGAGGAATGCCCAGGCGGTCATCACCGGCAAGCTGCGAAAACTGGCGTGCCAGCCAGTCTGTTTTGAGACGGAAGTTGATGAAACCGGGGCCCGCGATCTCCGGCTTTTCCGAAATATCGGCCAAATCGAGGCGTGAAATAATTTCCGCCGCGACCTCGCGCGGGTTGCGCCTGGCCGCTTTGGCGACAGTCATCGCCACATTACTTTGATAATCGCCGAAACGGGAATCCGTGGCCGGACCGATCTGAATAGTCGCCTCGGGAAATTTCGGGAGGACGGCTTCGGAAAGTTTTTCCGCGAGAAGCGCCTGCGGTGTCTGCATGAAACAACGAGCCGGAACCGTCAGGCTTTGGCGGCCTTGTTTTCGAAGATGGCGAGAATCTCTTCCGCGCCGGTTGCCGTGCCCAGCTGGTTGCGGACATTCCTGTCATTGAGAAACTTGGCGATGGCGGCCAGCGTGCGCAGGTGAATTTGGAACTGATCTTTCGGGACCACGAAGAGAACGATGAACTTGACAGGCGCGTTGTCGAGAGAATCGAACTCGATGCCGGTGGACGACCGGCCAAACGCGGCGACGACTTCATTCACGCATTCGGACGACGCATGCGGGATCGCGATGCCAAAGCCGATACCGGTGGACATGGTTTCTTCGCGTTGCTTGAGCGCAGCAAGAACCCGATCGCGGCTGGACGCGTCGATTTTTTTCCGGGCTACGAGAAGGTCCACCAATTCGACAATCGCGGCCCAACGCTCGGTAGCCTGCATTTGAGGCAGGATTTGATCGGTGGTCAGAAGGGTTCCTAACGTCATATTTCGGTGATACGGGTCGGCGCCGGAGGGTTTCGCACCATACCAATCGAGTTGGTGATGAAAAGCGAAAAATCAACGGGGAGGGTCAGTACCTCAGACCTGTGTGCATCCGAGGCACGAACTAGTCGGCCAAGAGTGGGCGTGATGACATCAGGCGGCTGTTTTCGGAAGCGGATGAGTCACCGTCTTCAGGTTCAGGAACGGCCTGATCTTTGTGATGGCAGCTTCAGCCGTCAGGCCGTGTTTGCGACGGAGAATCGGGATCGTCCCGTGCTCGATGAATTGATCAGGCCATCCGATGCGAACCACTGGCGTCTTGATTCCGCTGTCGCCCAGTTGTTCCATCACCGCACAGCCATAGCCATTGTGCAGGACATGATCTTCAAACGTGCAGACGACTTCGACGCCACGAGCGAAAAATTCCAGTGTGGCAACGTCCAGCGGCTTGATCCAACGCGGGTTGATAAGCGCGACGGAAATGCCTTCCGCTTCAAGCAGGCGTGCTGTCTCTTGCGCGACTTCGAACATGTTGCCCAGACCAAAAAGGGCGACCTGCCGGCCATGCTGCACGACTTCGGATTTGCCGATCTCGAGAAGCCGGGGTGAGGATTTCGGCTGCGCTCCAATGCCAGCGCCGCGCGGATAACGGATCGCGATAGGGCCGTCGTTGTAATGGGTCATCGTCCAAAGCATGTCCACGAATTCCTCTTCATCGCGGGGCTGCATGAAGGCGAGGCCAGGAACGTGTCGCAAGTATCCGATGTCGAACAGGCCATGATGCGTCGGGCCGTCGTCGCCGCTGAGACCGGCGCGGTCCATGCAGAGCGCGACATTGAGATTCTGCAGCGCAATGTCGTGAATGATCATGTCATACGCGCGCTGCATGAACGTCGAGTAAATGGCCAAAAACGGTTTGTATCCCTGTGTCGCAAGGCCGCAGGCGAATAAAGCCGCATGTTCCTCGGCGATGCCGACGTCAAAAAAGCGATCCGGATGCGCCTTCTGGAAATGGGTAAGCCCCGTTCCAGTGGGCATTGCGGCGGTTATGGCGACGATTTTGTTGTTCGTGTCGGCGAACTTGGCGAGCTTCTGACCGATCAGTTCGGAATACGTCGGCAACGGAGCCTTGGCGGTTTCGCCATTATCGACAGCGAATTTACCGAGGCCATGAAATTTGTCCGGCTTCGCGATGGCAGGAGCGTAGCCTTTTCCCTTTTGGGTGAGGATATGAAGGATGACCGGCTCATCCTGGGTCTTCAGAAACTCGAACGTGCGGGTGAGCAGCGGAATGTCGTGACCATCGATCGGGCCATAATAGCGAATGCCGAGATCCTCGAACAAAACACTGGGAACCAGAAGGTTTTTCACACCGGATTCGACTTTGTGGGCCAGATTCAGGACACTCTTTCCTCCGAGGCGCTGAATGAAATTCGCAGCCCGATGATGCAAATGCGTGTAAGCCGGGTGCGTAGTGATTTTGTTCAGATAATGGGCAATAGCGCCCACATTTTTCGCGATCGACCACTCATTATCGTTGAGCACGATGATGAAACGCCGGGTAGCCTCAGCGACGTTGTTAAGCGCTTCGTAGCTCGTGCCGCAGGTAAAAGCGGCGTCGCCCGCAATGCAGACCACATTTTCGCTGGAGCCACGTTTGTCGCGGCCTACTGCCATTCCCAGCGCTGCAGAAAGCGCGGTCCCGGCATGGCCCGCACCGTAGCTGTCGTGGGGGCTTTCGGTCCGCAAAAGGAAGCCGTTGAGGCCCTGGTACTGGCGGATCGTCTGAATGCGATCGCGACGGCCGGTGAGGAGCTTGTGAACGTAACCCTGGTGGCTGACATCGAAGACAAACTTGTCGTCCGGGGTATCGAAAACGCGATGTAACGCGATGGTGAGTTCAACAACGCCGAGATTTGGCCCAAGGTGGCCTCCCGTTTCTGAAAGGACCTTAATGAGCTCGTCGCGAATTTCCTGCGCGAGTTGCGGGAGTTGATTCTCGTCGAGATTTTTGACGTCGGCAGGAGATTTGATCTGATCGAGCAGAGAACGGGTGGACATGGAATCAACGATCGGGGGAACGGAAAGATCAGAAGAGACTGACATCGGTGGATGGATTTCTAACGGGCTTCTGGGCGGGTTCTGGAGAGGAGAGTTTTGCTTTTTCGGCCTTCGGTGCCTCGGACGCCTTGCGCGTGACATACGCGATGCGTTCCTCGGCCGCTTCAAGTTTCAATTGGCAGAACGCCACCAGTTTCGTCCCTTCTTCGTGGCATGCAAGCAATTGATCGAGAGGCATTTGGCCCGACTCCATACGGCGGACAATGTTCTCGAGACGCGCCATCGCGTCTTCGTAGTCCTGCGGTTCGACGAAGGGAACGGTGTCTAGTTCGGGTGGAGTCATGAAAGTTTACCGCTGCGCTGACGTTACCCAGCGTGGCGTGTCCGCGTAAAATACACACCGGTTGCCGGGCGGCAGGTCGAGCCTGAACTTAAGTGGAAACATTTTGAGGTTGCCTGTATCACGCAGAATGAGAGGGCTCCAGGCTTTATATTCACCCTCTTTGATATCCGAAAGAGAGAGATTCCCAGTGACTGGCGTCAGGAACAGGCCGCGGATTGGCGCACCGAGATCATTGAAATCGTTGAGCCGGTTGAAATCTTCCAACGTCATTGGCAGCAGGAGACTTTTCCGATCTGCGTACCAGCTTACCGCCCAAGGCATGTCCGAAGCAATGATTTCATTGGGCGCGATCCAGTTGCCGACCGCTTTAATAATCCGAGGTGCATACGGCGGCCAGACCATGCGCGCCCCGCTTGGAATGAGCCCCATGACCAGTTGCACGCCGCTGAGCACGAAAATAAAAGTGATAAAAGCCGCTCGCGCCCATTTGTAGTCGATCTCCAGCCGCGACCACAAATTCAGTGAAAACGCCATTCCAAACGGAATCATCAGCGGAATGAACAGGACGTGAAGCTGATTTTCCGAAATATTACCTTCCGCTGGCAACCCGGCGATGGACATTCCAATTGCCGCAAAAACCCACATCAACAATACAGCCCAGCGAAATGACGCGATCTCCGGTTTCCGAAACCGATGCACGAGGCTGACAAAAAACATCACGGCCGCGACGCTGCCCCCGAGCAACGCATAAATCCGGCCAAGCTGCCCCACGAGCCCTGACTGGAGCTTGCCACGAAAAGTATTGAACGACCAGTTGCCGAGGTCGGTCGACGATTGCCGCATCCAGCCTGTAACCGAATTGCCCATGCCGCCGAACTCCGCATACCAGGCCACCCCAAACGGCGTCCCCGTTACGTGATAGTTCCGGACGATCCAAGGCGTGTAAACGATCGCAAAGGCAGCGAGCGGAATCAGCGCCGCCGCTCCGCGGGGTTTAAACGCGATCATGATATAGACCAGCGCCCCCACAAACACCCACACCGTCAGCCCGTGTGCCAGCGCAAGCAGACCGAACAACGCTCCAATCGCTGCCAGCCAAAGTCCGTAGCGCCCGCCGGTTTCACGAGATTCCAACGCCCGGCTGAATGCATTGAAGATCAAACTGAAAAGGAGCAGCATCAACATCTGCGGCAACCCGCTGCTCGTGAACTCCCAGAATAAGACACAAACCGCAATCAACCCCACTCCGATTACCGCGAGTCTCTGATCAAACATCCGTTTGATGGTGAAATAATTGACTAGCAGCGAGAGCAGGAACAGGCCGACGGCGACTGCGGCAATACGCTGATCCGCCGGGGCATACAGTTGCTCGCTTTCGTCGGCCGGATTCCAGGCTTCCTTGAAGGAGAGCAGAACGAGCGACTCCAAGTAAGGGTTGAGAGGCGCGTGATAAGTCTCCGGAAATTTCTCAACCTGAACGGTTTTGCCCATGCTCTTAAGCTGAGCGACGGCGAGCGGCCGGATGTATTGCGTGGTGAAACCATTTCCACGGGCGATTTCGCGCGCGACCTGCGCCTGGTCGATGCCTTCCGCCGTCTCAAGGCCGCGAAAGCCGAAACTCAAATAGACCCAACCCACCAGGATCAACGCGCCCACAAACAAGCAGATACGCAAAACACCGGCCAATGCTCCTTGTTCCAGATTGTGAACCAAGCGCTGGAGCGCACTATTTGAGTCGGACATGACAGCTAAGAAGTGGATCTGCGGTTGCGACTGCTAGCGGCTCATCACCGACAAGTCCAGCTGTTTACAAATTCAGTTCCTTAAGCCGCCGATGCAGCGTTCTCCGGCTTATCCCGAGTTTCTTCGCTGCTTCGGTTCGATTTCCGCCCGTTTCATCCAATGCACGAATGATGAGTCGCGATTCAGTGTCGTGCAGATTCAGCTGAGGCCCGCGAGGAGAAGGTGACGCGCCTCTGGAAAATGAGAGCGTTTCGTCCGAGTCACGGACATACGCCGGCAAATCGCGCACGGAAATTTGATCCCGCGTTGCCATGACAACCCCGTGCTCAACAGCCGTCCGGAGTTCGCGAACGTTTCCCGGCCAGTTATATCGCAAAACATAATCCATCGCCTCCGGACTCAGTTCACGGAACGGCTTTCCATTGGCTTCAGCGAATGTTTTCAGAAAGGCATTCACGAGAAGCGGAATGTCTTCTTTTCGCTCACGCAAAGGCGGCATCGTAATCCGCACGACATTAAGCCGGTAAAACAAATCATCGCGGAATTTTCCTTCAGCGACCAGTTTTTCGAGACTCTTGTTTGTCGCGCAGACCAACCGGACATCCACTTTGATGGTTTGATTTCCCCCGACACGCTCAAAAACCCCCGGATCCAACGCCCGGAGAATTTTCACCTGGGTGCTTGTGTCAATCTCCCCAATTTCATCGAGGAAAAGCGTGCCTCCGCTGGCCTGCTCAAAACGTCCCGCGCGCCGTTCGGTCGCCCCCGTAAACGCCCCGCGTTCATGCCCGAACAATTCACTTTCGAGAAGTTGAGGAGAAAGAGCCGCGCAGTGCACGGCAACAAAACGCGTCTTGTTGCGCTGGCTCAGATTATGAATCGCGGCCGCCACCAATTCCTTGCCAGTCCCGCTTTCCCCTTCGATGAGGACCGTTGCCCGAGACGGTGCCACTTGTTTGATCGTGTCGAAAACTTCCTGCATGGCAGCTGATTCGCCAATGATGCTTTCCAAGCCATACTTCTTCTCGACAACCTGCTTCAACTGAACGACTTCCGCTTCAGTTTTCCGACTCTGAAGCGCCCGTTTGATGAGAATATCCAACTCATCAATATTAATGGGCTTTGTGACAAAATCGTAGGCGCCCCGTTTCATTGCCTCGACCGCCGTGTTCACCGAGCCGTAAGCCGTCATCATGATACAGATCGGCGGGCGTGACCGTTGCAAAACCGTATCGATCAGTTTCATGCCGTCGTCCCCACTGAGGCGCAAATCGGTAATCATCACATCGACTTGCTCATTTTCGAGCACCGAAATCGCACCCGCGGCATCGGCGGCGACATAAACATCGAAATTGTCTTCGAGCGAATGCCGGAGACCTTCACGGGTATGCTTTTCGTCATCGACGATCAAGACGACGGCGTTCATTCCGTCACCTCCTCAGTCACGGCAGGCGCTTCGAGCATTCGAATTCGCCGGTCGCCATACGGCAACCGGATCGTCAGCGTCAGTCCCTTGCCTTCGTTGCTTTCAAGATCGATCTCTCCCCCGTGCTCACGCACAATCCGCCGCACGATCAGTAGCCCGAGGCCGCTTCCGCTCTGTTTGGTCGTAAAATACGGCTGGAAAATGCGGCTCATGTTTTCCGCCGAGATACCGCCACCGGTGTCCGTGAATGTGATCGACACGAACCCGTCTCCCCGCTCCGTCCGGATGTGCAGAATCCCTCCGGATTTCATCGCCTGAAAACTGTTTTTGATGACGTTGTAAAACACCTGCTTGATCTGCGTCCGGTCCAATTCCAGCAGCGGCAAATCTTCCGCGAGATCCGTTTCCACCAACACATCGCGATCCTCCATTTCTGCCGCCAGAAATGCCACCGACTCCCGCACAACGGCATTCACATTTTCCGCATGAACCTCGGGCGTTGTCGGTCGAATGGCCCGCAGGAATTGGTTGACGATTGTGTCCAGCCGCTTCACCTCTTCTTTTGCGATCTCTACCGAGTTGGCCAGCGCATCCCGATCTTTCCGTTCCAGTTTCTTGATCCGGCGCTCCATCAATTGCAGATGAATATGCAGCGAATTCAAGGGATTCCCGATTTCATGCGCCACCCCCGCCGCCAAAAGCGTCAATGCTGAAAGTCGCTCGCTCTCCAAGGTCGCTTCCGTCGACCTCCGCGTCTCGGTGATATCCCGCAGAATAACGGCATACCCAAGATTCTCGTCTTCTTCCGCTCCAAACTCCTCGATCGCTCCATCTTCATTCAGGTGAAACGGCACCACATAAAAGTTCAAAAATCGGTTCTGTGGATAAAAAATCTCCGTGTCTCGCGAAATCACCCGGTCCGACTGCGACATTGCCTCCCAATCCAGACCCCGCACCCGTTCCGAAAGCAGCTTTCCTACATCGCCCTTTTCATCGAGCCCGCAAAGGACGCATGCCGCCTGGTTCAAATAGAGAATCCGGCTGTCTCCGTCGGTTACGATGATTCCCTCTTGGAGGGCATTGAAAATCCGCTCAAAAAAACCCTTCTCCCGCGCAAGCTGCAGAATGTAGTGCTGAACCGCTTCCGGCTCGACCCGGCTTATCCGGTTTAAAAATTTATCCAAAAATCGCGGTCTCATGGGAATGACTGCGCCAATTTGGCGCGCTCTTCGCTGGGTTTCAACCATCCATCCATGGCGAGTCTCGGTGAGTGTTCTTCAATATTCAAAATCGGATGGTCTCCACTCGGCAGTTCGGTAATTAGACACTCGATTTCCTGCCTCTGGCACCCCTCCCCTTCTTTTGCATTGACGGATTGCGTGTGATAGCCTGCGACCTTACAATTCCTTATGTCCACCAACGACTCACGCAGTCCCAAGGATAATCGCAATAACAGAAACGGCGGGACCGATCCAAATTTCAATTGGCGCGGAATTATTCTCTTCGCCCTAGCCTTTGCCCTCATCGGCGGCGCGCTCCTCTTCCGTCCGCTTGCGAATGTCCAGGACCTTCCCTATTACAAATTCGAACAAGCGTTGAAGGATCACGCCTTCGATCGCTCGAAACCCATTCAGCTCGTCGTCGAGCAAGGTCGTAGTACGCAATACATCACCGGTTCTTTTGCAACTCCTCAGGAACCCAGCCCGGCCAGCACCGTGCGCGCGACGGAATTCAAGACGACCGTCAGCTTCGACATCAATCGCGACCTTGTCTCCATGATCAAGGAAGCCGGTTACGAAGTCGATATTCAGGAACGCAATAATCTTTGGGCCTCGACGCTCGTCAGCTTCGTCCCCATCCTGATTTTCCTGCTGATTTTGTACTTCCTCTTCCGCCAGCAGATTCGCATGGCCGGTAAAGGCGCCCTGAACTTCGGCAAATCGAAGGCAAGAATGCTCGCTCGTGAAAAGAACAAAATCACCTTCAAAGAGGTCGCCGGCATCGAGGAAGCCAAAGAGGAAGTCCAGGAAATCGTCGAATTCTTGAAAGACCCCAAGAAGTTCCAAAAACTTGGTGGGCGCATTCCGAAAGGCGTTCTCATGGTCGGCCCTCCGGGCACCGGTAAGACGCTTCTCGCCCGGGCCATCGCGGGTGAAGCGGACGTTCCCTTTTTCTCAATCAGCGGCTCGGACTTCGTCGAAATGTTTGTCGGTGTCGGCGCATCGCGCGTCCGGGATATGTTTGAGCAGGGCAAAAAATCGGCGCCGTGCCTCATTTTCATCGACGAAATCGACGCGGTGGGGCGTCACCGCGGCCACGGTCTCGGCGGCGGCCACGACGAACGCGAACAGACACTCAATGCGCTATTGGTTGAGATGGACGGCTTCGACACGCAGGAAGGCGTCATCATCATCGCTGCAACGAACCGTGCCGACGTTCTGGACCCCGCATTGCTGCGACCAGGACGCTTTGACCGGCAGATCACCGTTCCACTTCCAGACGTCAAGGGCCGCGAAGAAATCCTGCGCGTCCACGCCAAAAAGGTGAAAATCGCGGACGGCACCAGCATGGAAACGGTTGCCCGAGGCACCCCCGGCTTTTCCGGCGCCGAACTTGCCAACGTGATCAACGAAGCCGCATTGCTCGCGGCACGTCGCGGTCTTAAGGCGATTACCATAGCCGAGTTGGAAGAATCCCGTGACAAAGTCCGTTGGGGCAAGGAACGCCGCAGTTTGGCGATGAGCGACAAAGAAAAGGAGAACACGGCCTACCACGAAGCCGGTCACGCCCTTCTTTGCGAGCTCGTCGAAAACATGGATCCGCTGCACAAGGTGACGATCATCCCGCGCGGGCCTTCGCTTGGATCAACGATGTATCTGCCCACGGAGGACACGTATACGTTCAAGAAAAACCAGCTCCTTGACCGGCTCGTCGTTATTATGGGCGGCCGCATCGCAGAAGACTTGGTTTTTGGCGATGTGACCAACGGCGCCAGCGGCGACATCAAGCAAGCGACCGGTCTCGCTCGCAAGATGGTTTGCGAATGGGGCATGAGCGAAAAACTCGGCATGGTCGGTTACGGCGAAAATGATGATTACGTTTTCCTCGGCCGCGATATTTCCAAGGCTCGCGAATACTCCGAAACGACAGCCCAGGAGATCGATCAGGAAGTCCGCAAACTGTGCGACGACGCCTATGCTCGGGCCGAAAAACTGATCCGGGATAACCGGGACAAGCTCGACACGATCGCCAAGGCATTGCTGGAATATGAAACCCTTAACGGCGATCAGATCCGCGAGATCATGAAATATGGAAGGATGCAAAATCCGCCGCCTCCCATCACCGGCACTCCGATCCGCAATGAGCAACCCGTCAAGGAAACCAAGCCCGAACCCAATCCGGCCCCTGGTTTTCCGGGCGGCCTGACTCATTCGCCCGCTTAAATAACCAAAACGACGAGGGGCGCCTTTCAGCGCCCTTCGTGCTAAAAAGACAAAGCAAGAGATAGCGTCAGTCCATTTATGACCACCACGGCACGCAATATCGCTCCCGATCTCACGATGGCCGAAGTGCTCGAGATTTATCCCGGGGCGCAACGGGCTTTATTTCGTCAGTATCACATCGGGGGATGCAGCAGCTGCGGTTTTCAGCCGACTGAAACTCTCGCAGGCGTCTGCGCCCGGAATGATGATTTGCCTGTCAAAGACGTCATTGCATTCCTTGGGGCGAGCCAGGAAGAAGACGCAAAGATGTTTATTTCGCCGCGTGATCTCGCTGCGGAATTGGAAAAAGAGAATGTCCGTCTGCTCGATATCCGGACCAGGGAGGAATTTGATGCCGTACATATCGAAGGCTCCCAGCTTTTCAGCCAGGAGCTACTTCAAGAGATCAGTGCTACATGGCCTCGCGAGCAGGCATTTGTCATCATTGATCATCAAGGTAAACGTGCCCTTGATGCAGCCACTTATTTCGCGGGGCACGGTTTTACTGCGGTAAAAGGTCTCGCAGGCGGAATTGATCTGTGGAGCCAGGAAGTCGATCCGGACTTGCCTCGGTATCACCTTGAATGAAACGGCTGAATGGTGATTAGTGATTGTTGAATGGTGTTTCCAGACGAAAGCGGCGTTCCCAACCGCTTGCGACAAGTCACCACCCACAATTAACCATTCACCATTTTGATCGCCATGTCCGACACACAAAGCCTAAACGCACGGCTTGAAGAAGCCACACGCAATCCCCAGAATCTGGGCGAACTGGCTAACGCCGACGCCATAGGAACTGCGGGCAGCATTGATTGCGGCGACATGCTCCGGATGTGGGTCAAATTCCGTGAAGATTCATCCGGCAGAAAGGTCATCGACAAAGCCAGTTTTCAAACTTTTGGCTGCGAAACTGCCATCGCGGTAGCCAGTGTCGCCACTGAGCTTCTGAAAGGCAAAACTGTCGATCAGGCGCTGGCAATGGACGGACGCGACCTATCCGCGCCTCTCGGACCTCTGCCGCCAATGAAAATTCACTGCGCTCAGCTTGTCGAAGGCGCTCTCCGGGACGCGCTTGCTCCGAAAACCATTTCTGCTCCTGCCCCAACTCCGGCCGTCGCTGCGCCGACATCTGCCGGGAACTCTCTTTTCGACCAGCTCTCCGCCGGGACCGTAGCTCCGGCGGGAAAAGCGGTCAAAATCGTCCTTAATTCCAAATCCAATCCATCATGATTGATTCCAACACGGAAATTCTCCTCAGCCGCGACACCGAAGCGATTCGTATTCCAAGCGGTGAAGTTTTCACCTTGCCTGAAGGCAGCAGGGTTTTTATCACCCAATCCCTTGGCGGCACTTATACAGTAGCCTCGGAGTATGGCCTTGCCCGCATTTCGGACAAAGACGCCGGCGCACTGGGCATCGACCTGGCGGCCCCAACTCATTCCCATTCCGTCGAACCAGCCGTTTCCGGAACAGCTGCAGACGTTGACCCTGAAGAAATTTGGGACCGTTTACGCACCGTTTATGATCCCGAAATCCCCGTCAATATCGTCGATCTCGGATTGGTGTACGATTGTCAGATCATTGAAACGCCCGAAAACAAAACCCGGGTCGAAGTCAAAATGACGCTCACCGCACCCGGCTGCGGCATGGGCCCCACGATCGCTGCCGATGCCCGCAGTAAAGTACTCACCGTCCCGGGCGTCGACGACGCGGAAGTCGAACTTGTCTGGGATCCACCATGGAACCAGCACATGATCAGCGAAATCGGCAAAATGAAGCTCGGGATGATTTAAGCGGACACGCAACACTCTGCTAGCGTCTTAAAGAAGTCCGCGCTCGATCTTCGCCTGGAGTTGATTGAGCATATAACGGGTATTTTCCGCTTGGGAACCCCCTAGAGCCGGCAACACCGAGAGCCATTCGTAGATGGCAGCAGCCTTGTCTCGAGCAAGTATGGGCGGCAGGGCAATAACCCTGTCCAGCGCGGTGATGATACGATCAGCAACGGTCTCATGCACGCCATCTGCCGCAGCGCTGGCGGCTTTGGCCGAAAGCAGTTCGGAAACGGATCCGCTCACCCCAGCAAGGGCTTCCTTGTAAAGGGACATCGCATCGAGCATCACAACGTCGGTCCGTGGGAAAAAACTGGTCATCAAATTCCATGGATCCCCGCCCTGGTCTCCGCCGCGACGGAAATCAGTTCGCAGCAGAACCGCGGGAATGTCGGCAAATTTAGCGAACAAGAATTCGACAACCGTTCCGGAATCCAGCTCCGTTCCGTCGTAGTGAAAAATCCCGGCGTCACATGCGAGGCACGTCTTAATGTCCTGATCGCGAATCGCTTGCGCCGTTGTTTCGCGCTGCTCCAGATTTTGCGGCAACACCGAGATGTAGCGTCCGTTGGATTTTTGAAACACGTTTTCTGCCAGCAAAGCGTTCCCGTAGAGATGCTTGGCGCTGAAGAGTTCTCCGGCAAAATAGATGGAATAGGACATATAAGTTCTCGGCATTCAGTCTTAGTTTTCAGCGCAGAGTCCATCGAATTTTGAGCCTAATGGAGATCGTCGATTTGTCCGAAAAACCTGAGCTACGTGAAATCCTTGCTCGATGGCATGGAGTGCAGTGGCGCCATTTGTATCAGGGTTGGAACGCAGCGGAAGCAATGCGGCTGTTCGAACTTGAAAAATCCGAAGGCGAAATTCCCCGAACATGGATTGCGCTGGATAATGAGCGTTTGCTTGGTTCGGTAAGCTTGATTCTGGATGATCTACCTCAACGGCCGAAGCAAAATCCATGGCTCGCCAGCCTGCTTGTCGCCAAATCCGAACGTGGGCGCGGCGTTGGAAAACGGCTTGTCGAAGCATTGCTCGCGTGGAGCGACGCCCGGGATATCGCTGAAATTTTCTTATTTACGGAGAATCGGACCAGCTTTTTTGCTCGTTTCGGATTTTCCTCAGTCGAGGAAACGATGCAGAATGGTCACGCCATCACGGTCATGCGACGGTCAAAAAGGCACGCCGCTGACGGCCAATAATCGATGACTGCTTCGTCCTGGTTTTCCTTTAATCTCAACGACTTCAGTTTTTCGTTCCTCAGCATTCTGTTTGAAGGAGTGCCATTCCTTTTGGCGGGAACACTGATTTCCGGATTCATCGACGCGTTTTTGCCATCACAACGTTTGGACAAACTGCTTCCGAAACGGGCCGGGCTGGCGATCTTATTAGGAGGTTTGCTGGGACTCATTTTTCCGATGTGCGAATGCGGTGTGATTCCCGTGATTCGACGAATGATTCGCAAAGGGCTCCCCGTCGCTCCCGCCATGACGTATCTGCTCGCGGCGCCGATCGTAAATCCTGTCGTAGCGCTAAGCACTTACGCTGCTTTTCGCGGTCAGGATCCGGCGACGGTATTAGCTTTCCGGCTCGCGTTGGGATTTGGCATCGCCTGCGTAGCAGGAGCGATCGTTCTGGGGTTGCCCAAAGAGAAAATTCTCACGGCGGAACTGGTTGCCACGGCTCGTCCGGTCAGAAAACCTCTTATGCAACTCGCCGTCAGCGGATCTGGTCTGGCGTCGAATGAAACTCCGGACGACAATTTTCCTGATCCAAGTGCCTTGGAGAAAGCTATTTCCGCCGAAAAGCCAAGCGTTGGCCAAAAACTGCTCGCAGCGCTGCGAACGGCGTGTGGTGATTTTCTAGACGTAGCATTTTACCTCGTGCTTGGAGCCGCGATCACGGCCGTTTTCAACACGGCGGTCAGCCGCGAACAGGTGATTCTTCCGCTGGCGAGTAATGTCTGGTTCGCCACTTATGCGCTCACCGCCCTGGCAGGCCTCTTGTCGCTTTGCAGCACATCAGACGCGTTCGTTGCAGCGAATTTTGTAGCGTTCCCGCTGGCCGCCAAATTGGCTTTCATGGTTTTCGGTCCGATGATGGACTTGAAGCTGCTCTTCCTTTACAGTCTCGTGTTTCGCAAGCGGTTTACGGTCGCGCTCGCTGTTGCGCTATTCGTGGGCATCGGGCTGCTCTGCGTGCATCTCGCCAGTTTCATCCAATGACTTGATTTGATATGAAAGAAAGAATTGCGATTCTGCTCGGCCCTCTCACACTCCTCGAATGGGGCGGAATCCTGCTCTACTTTTATTTCAGCGGTCGCATCAATGCGCTGCTTCATCCGGTTTTCCGCTGGCAGGTTCTCGCAGCTGGTTCGCTTCTTGTGCTGTGCGCCGCCGTTCTTTTCTTTACACGAAAAAAACCCTCTCAATGCGGATGCGGCACTGACGACGACTGTGGCCTGGCGCAACGCTCTGTTTTTTCCGGCAACTGGCTGGTGCCAATGATGTTGTTTCTGCCTTTCGGCCTAGCCACGCTCATTTCAACCGACGCATACGGTGCCAATATTTTACAGACCCGCGGCGTGGCGAACAGCGCTGCTGCGCTACCCGGGTTGTCAGATAAATTTGCCAAGGCCAATGTCGTCAAAGCCGTTGCCGATCTGGAGGTCGTCGAACCACCGCTGCCGACGGATACCGACTTCCCTTCTTCGCCAGACGATCCGCCTTCGGCAATGCCCCCGGATGAACTGGTCAATAGCGCCGATTCCGTAAGCAGTTTCTTCAAGCCCGATGCCAATGGCAACATCCAGGTGAGTGTGACTGACCTGCTCTATGCGGCTGAAGAACCGACGCTGCAGCACCCTTTTCGCGGAAAATCAGCGGAAATCATCGGCCAGTTCATGCCCGCGAAAGTCAACAATGCCTCTGGAAAACGCTTCAACTTGGTCCGGATGTTTATGACCTGCTGCGCCGCGGATGCCCAGCCGGTCTCGGTTCTGGTGGATACGTCGGAAAGCGGCGATCTCCCGAAAAATGTAGGTGAGATGGTCTGGACCCGTGTCGCGGGTCACATCGAATTCCCGTTGGAGAACGGCAAACCCACAGCTGTGTTGAAAGCCAAAACGGTCGAGAAAACAACACCTCCCGAGGAGACGATGTTGTATTAGAAAAAGAGAAGTTTTCAGGGTGCAGTTTTTCAGGCTTCAGAAATTCAAAAACGCCACGCAGACGTTCTCTAAAAACCGAAAACGGAGACCTTGATCTTGTGCTCGGTTTTCGGCTGGTAATTTTGCGCATTCCATCGTACCGATGTTGCAAGTTATGCGCAACAACGGCAAAGACCTTTCGGGAGGACAGCGATGAGGGGCTGGCCCTTGGGAAAGGCGGTGCTTACGCTGATCGCATTGTTGATACTGGCCTGGCCGTTGAAACAATTAACAACGCCAAAACAGGCTCGCAATGAGGAGGTTGCGCCGGCAGAAGCCAACACCGAAAAGGTCGCAATTCGCGTGGTGTTTTCGGCACCGCCACACCGTTTCTCAGTAAAATTCCTTGGCAACGAAGTTCTTTCTGGGCCCAACGGATCGACGTCCCTGGAATACAACAACCAAACCGCGTTGCATTTTCCGCCGGAAGGAATCGATCTGATCGCAAGCGCCGCTTTCAGCGACGAATCCACACCGCACAAGATGGACGTCGAGCTTGTTCGCGCCGACGGATCGAAGTATTCCCAGTCACTCTCCGGCACGAAAGAGATCGAGGATGTTCTGTTTTTCTCGGGCACAGCAGTCCGACAGTAATACCGCTTTGGAGAGCTAATATTTCGCGTTTTTAACGATGCCCGATCATAGTCTGAAAGTCAGCGATCTGACCGTGTCATACCAACGGATTCCGGCGTTGCACCATGTGGAATTCTCGACGCGGTGCGGCCAATGCATGGCGTTGATCGGTCCGAACGGCGCTGGGAAAACGACCCTGCTCAAGACACTCGCCGGTCTGCTGAAGCCGGAATCGGGTCGCGTAGAGTTTCACGGGCGACGTGTCACACGCGGCACAAAGGACTTTGCGTATTTGCCTCAACGCGAGAACATCGACTGGGACTTTCCTCTCACTGTCCGCGGCTTGGTCGAGATGGGCCGATATCTGCGTGTGGGCTGGGCCGGGCGTTACTCGAAGTCGGATGACACCGCGGTAGACCGGGCGATTGCTGAAATGGAACTTGAAGGCTTTGAAGATCGACAAATTTCTGCTCTCTCCGGAGGTCAACAACAGCGGGCGTTTCTCGCTCGATCCCTTGCTCAAGAGGCGCACGTTTTCTTGCTGGATGAACCTTTCACCGGGCTGGATCAACCGGCAACAGACGCGCTTGCGACAACCCTCAAACGGTTGGCAGCCGACGGGAAGCTCATCCTTGCGTCACATCATGACCTGGCGACGGTGCCGGCCTTGTTTTCCGAAGTCCTGCTTCTCAATGGCGAGTTGATCGCCGCGGGTAAAACCAGCGAAGTCTTCACCGAGGCAAACATCGCACGAGCGTACAGCGCCGCCGTTTTCGCGGGTAAGAAGCATCCTCACCATCATACTCATGAATTGGCTCACTGAACCGTTCGCGCACGAATTTATGCAGCGCGCGGCGTTCGGCTGCGCGTTGATTGGTTTTCTGAACGGTTTTCTGGGTGCGTTTATCGTCCTACGACGGCTTGCACTCATGGCCGATGCCCTGTCGCATTCTTTATTGCCCGGGCTCGCCCTGGGTGTGCTGATTTTTGGCCTCGCGCCGACGGGTCTATTCGCCGGAGCGCTTGCCGCCGCACTGATCGTAGCGATCGGCTCTCAGCTCATCTCGCGGAATTCGCGAGTGAAAGAGGACACGTCCATCGCCATCCTCTACACAATGGCGTTTTCCGCGGGCGTCATCCTGCTAAACAAAGTCAAATCGCCCGTTTCGCTGCATCACTATCTCTTCGGGAATATCCTTGGGCTTTCGAACAGCGACCTCTGGATGAATTACGGGATCGCGCTCGTGACCATACCGCTCGTGGTCGCGTTGCAACGCCCCCTCCTGGTGGCACTTTTCGAACCGTCGGTCGCGAAGTCCCAGGGCATTCACGTCGAGTGGTTAAATTATCTGCTCATGTCCCTGCTGGTCGTGACCATGATCTCATCGCTGCAAGCCGTCGGTGTGGCCCTGGCGCTTGGATTGCTCATTGCCCCGGCAGCGACGATCTATCTACTTTCGGATTCAGCTCCAGCAATGTTCTGGGGTGGCGGAATCCTGGGTGCACTGGGTTCCTGCCTGGGACTCCTGATTTCATATTGGCTGAATACAGAGACTGGCCCCTGTATCGTGCTCCTTCTGGGTTTGTTTTTCCTGGTCGCCTACCTCCTCAGCCCTCGTTACGGACTCGTTCTGAAGTTGCTCCGGCGTAGGCACTTCCACGAAGAATCGCTGGAGCGATGGAAGAATGGATAGAAGTAGAAAGATATTTTACTTTAGCTCGATCCCGATCGGGCAATGGTCCGAACCCAGAATCTGGGGCCGGATGAACGCGGATTTTAGGTTTGGCTGAAACGACTTCGAGACGAGGAAATAGTCGATCCTCCACCCGATATTTCGGCTACGTGCGCCAGCCATCTGGCTCCACCACGTGTAGTGTCCACCGCCATTTTCGAACACCCGGAATGTGTCGACGAACCCGGCGTCCACGAACGCGCTGAATCCCTCTCGCTCTTCGATAGTAAAACCGTGATTGCGCACATTGTCCTTCGGCCGCGCGAGATCGATCTCTGTATGCGCAACGTTCAGATCGCCGCAAAAAATCACCGGCTTCTTCGTTTCGAGTTTCTTTAAGTAAGCAAGAAAATCGCGATCCCACTGCTGCCGATAGTCGAGTCGGGACAGATCGCGTTTCGAATTCGGCACGTAAACATTAACAAGAAAGAACTCTTCAAACTCCGCCGTCAGCATGCGTCCTTCGTTGTCATGCTCCGGAATGCCTATGCCCATCGTCACTGCCAGCGGCTGCGTTTTGGTCAGCATTGCCGTACCCGAGTAGCCCTTTTTCTGTGCAAAATTCCAGAACGAGAAATAGTGCGCCGGCCATTCAGGCTCCGTGATCGCCTCACTCATCTTGATCTCCTGCAGACACAGAATGTCAGGTTGTTCCGCGTCGAGGAACTCGAGAAAGTTCCTTTTGAGAACCGCACGCAGGCCATTCACGTTCCACGAAAAGAGTTTCATGAGATGATATTTTTCAGACATTCACGACCTGTCGAGCAATTCCCGGCAGCCATAGAACGCACAGAGAATCGCTGTCCCTAGAGGTTCCTTGTAGCTAATCCCGTCTTTCCGGTTACATTCGGCACCCCGTTTTGCCATGCTTACCAGCGCCCAGATTCGCCAATCCTACCTAGATTTCTTCCGCGAGAAACAGCATACCATCGTGCCGTCGTCATCGCTTTTGCCCGACAGCCCGAACCTGCTTTTCACCAATGCCGGCATGAATCAATTCGTGCCCATCTTTCTCGGCGAACGCAGCGCAGACGTCTCCAAATGGGCAGGCGCCATTCCGGGCAGCGATACCCGTGCGGCGGATACTCAAAAATGC
>DATDBU010000136.1:0-33554 GCA_036524675.1 Chthoniobacterales bacterium
CGGATCCAGCCGCAAAAGAAATCTGAGACTTTAGTGCCGGCCAGATGAGCGATGAGGCTGTCGCCGTAAAAAACGTAAACCCGGTAAGAACGACCGTGAGCGACCAGAACCCTGGCGCGCATGCGCCGGTTCCAGCGATAATCCTGCGCCGCGTCAGCCCGATCGGCATCCGATCCGGACAATTTGAGATTCCCTGCGTCCACAACCCTGCCGCCAGCACGCCCGTTGTCCGATGCGTTGTCAAACCCTTCAGCATCCCCTGGCGCAAGTCCTTCTCGTCTTCGTCCTCGACGGCACGGTGGACCGAGGACGACGGACGACCACGAGGACGAGTAGGAAAGGACGCCGCAGGAGGGCGCGGCGGGCTTGATACCTTTCACAAGGGTTAGGCGTTGCGGTTGCCGAAGAAGAAAGTCTCCGATGCTGATAGAGCAGAGCCCGACCGCCGCTGTCGGGGAGGATGAGAACCTCATCCGACACCGGGTAACAGAAATCGTCCCAGTGCGCGGTGAAAAACTCCCAGCTCGTGCGAAGTGACATGTCACGACTCCAAGACAGGGCGACCTGCTCGGAAAGATTTGGATTCAGCGGACGGATCGTCGCTGACCCACGCGTCACGGATAGAGTCATCAAATGCGGGAAACAGCAATGACTCGCTAACCGCTGAGAATCTCGGCAACGAATGAGGCAACAGCCTCTTCCTCCGGTAAACCAAACAAGGCGGCGAGGATATCGCCGTGCGTGTGCCAGATAAAGCCATCGAAACCGATGCAGGTGTTGCCGTCCGAATCGCCGACCAGCAGGCAAAGCAATTCATCCGGACTTTCGTGGCGTTGGAGGACTCGCATTCGGGAAGTGCTCTTGGCCGCGTTCTCCATATGATGCGCGAAGTCGCCTATATGTTTGGATTTCACCCCAAGCCGTCCTTCAATTCCTCTTGAACCAAGTTGCCTGATACCTATCTCGACCTGCGCAATCCTTGAATTTATTTAAAGACTCAAGAGAAAATCCCATTGAGGTGTACTCCCGATTTTTGGTCTCAAAGAATTCTCTAGTAATGGCGTGGTGGGAGACAAATTCTGCGTCTAATGGAATGCCCTTCCATTCGACGCGAAACTGCTCGCTTTCATTCTCGCATCTGCCCTCGACTTTATATGGGTAAAAACCTTCCTCCGCCTTCTTATCGAATGCCTGCTGATATTGGGCTGCTGTCAGCCATTCAGCACTGCCTTCGACTGTGACGGGCTGCTTTGTCACGGAGGTAATACTATCAGCAGATAAGTGTTTTTCGCGCTCGCCAACCATTGGCCACAGAACATAAACTGCCGTTCCGAGCAGCGCCCCTCCAAGTGCCAGAACTAGCGCGGACACCCATTTACGAGTCGGAAGTTCCGAACGCTTGCTTTCTGCAGCCGCTGGCTTCCCACTTGTTCCTGAGGTTTTTATGACCTTCTTGAGTGCCTTAAGGAGCTCCGCCACGTCGACCTCCCAACGGGCATGGCGAACCTCGAAGGCGTTTCGCCAGGCTAGAGCCTCTAGCTCTCCGGGAAGTTGGTCGGAACGTGCCATCACAGCTCCCTGGACGAGGACAGGAATTACAGGAATTTCGCGACGCAACGCAGCTGCGGTTTCCATTCGCACAAAGTCCGTCGGATCGTCGAGCCTTCTTTTACCTCTATCGTCTTTACTATCAAGCCATTCATTTCCGATCATAACAATTAGTACGTCGCAGCGTCCCACTGCGCCGTCAATTGCCTTTCGAAAATCTCTTCCAGGGTCAATTCCCGTAACGTCCATGAACACCTGATCCTGGCCGAAGTGTTCCGCTAGGTCGTCAAACAAGTGAAGCGCTTCACCCTGAGAATCGTCACGTCGATAACTTAAGAAGATCCCACTCATGAGAGGTTCTCCATTCCCGCCGATCGTTGCCTAACAAATGCCTGAGCCAGTCTTTTCATCGTCCGATATTTGCGTGTTTAACGAACCATTTCTGGTTCAGATGGCCTGTAAGAGGTCGCTTTAGGCACGCTATCAGATCGATCGTGGTTTTCGAGGGAGTTTTCACAGAAAATTGGATTGACGATTCTGTTCATCGAGTCGGTTGTGGTTAACACCGATATCAATCGATGGTTAATCCTGCCGTCGCGGGGCCCCAAAATAAAGTAAATCGGGAAACGATATTTTTCTGTGATTCCAAGAAAACGGATCGGCACATCGGAAACCGACCGAGGTGCGGGGGAAAAGACGAAGTGGCTACCCGATGTCAGCCAGTGGTTTCCACTTTTCCGAAGGTCGGCTCCGGAGTCCTGCGCCTATAGTCTGGAAAAAGACACTGGAGTGGCAGACGTCTGCCAGGCCTTTTCTGTAAATCCAAGCCAGCCCAGAAGTCTGGCGCCCCAATTCGGAAAATCCCCAATGCCACCCCACAAGTGTGAAGCCCCATTCGGAAAATCCCCAATGCCATGCCACAAGTGTGAAGCCCCATTCGGAAAATCCCCAATGCCACGCCACAAGCGTGAAGCCCTATTCGGAAAATCCCCAATGCCATCCCACAAGTGTGAAGCCCGATTCGGAAAATCCCGAATACCTCGGCTTAAGCGAAGCAGCCTGCCGGGCAGGCAGTTTGCGGGCCGAGCAACGCGAAGGCTCCGCTAGGGAAAATTATCCAAGGCTCCTCTTGATCGTCTCAAGTCCCTTCATTGCGCAGATGAAGCTCAACTCTATTGCGCTTCGGTCTTGTCGCTGGTTGATTTCTTTCTTGCCATGATTGCGCTGAAAGAAGATCTGCCGGGCGACCTCGCTCAACGCGTTGAGACCATGTTCTCGCCGCGGGGGATCATGGCAAAGGCGAAAAACTTTGAACATCGTCCACAACAACAGCAGATGGCCGGGCTCATCGCGCAAGCGCTGGAGGAGGAGCGCCATTTATTGGTCGAAGCGGGAACGGGTGTTGGAAAATCTCTAGCGTATCTGATCCCGGCAGTTCTTTACGCGAAGGAAGCGAAGAAGAAGGCGGTCATTTCCACGCATACGATCAATCTTCAGGAGCAGCTGATGTATAAGGACATCCCGATCGTCCAAAAGCTGCTTCCGGTAGAATTCGAAGCCGTGCTTTTAAAAGGGCGACAGAACTATCTCTGCCCGAAGCGGTTGGAGCGCGCGATGCAGAATTCGGGAGAGCTTTTCACGTCACCCGAGGCCGAGGAACTGAAGCGTATCTGGGAATGGAGCCAGACGACGCGCGATGGCTCGCTCTCGGATTTCGCGGTCGAGCCGGATCCGGCGGTTTGGTCGCATGTGTGCAGCGAACAGCATATCTGCACGCCAAAATCCTGCGGGCGCGACACGGGCCGGCGCTGTTTTTATCAGGAGGCTCGAAAGCGTTTTCTGACCGCGGACGTTGTCGTGACGAATCACACCATGCTGTTTCTCCTGCTCGGCGCTCCCGCCGACATGGAGAAGAAGGAGAGCGGATACATTTTCGCCAACGATTTTCTGATCCTTGATGAGGCGCACACGATCGAGCAGGTGGCGGCAAAACACATCGGCCTCGGCGTGTCCCAATATGGGTTAAGACACGCCATTCAGCGGCTTTACAACGCAAAAACACAGAAAGGTCTTTTCACGCTCATCCGCGATGCCCAAGGCGTAAAGCAGTCGGCCAGAATCGTTTCGCAGGTTGATGCGTTCTTCGATGATGTCGGCGAAGCGTGCGATTTCAGAAAAGGCAGGGAATTTCGCGTGCGCCGCGCGGAACTGGTTCATGATACGCTTGCCGGACCGCTCGCGGAGCTTCAAGCGACTATCGTAAATGCGCTTCGGCGCGTCGAAGACGAGACAACCAAAGCAGAACTTCAGGACATGGGTCGCCGCATCCGGGATGCGCGGCTTGGAATCGCGGATTTCCTGACGCAAGAACAGGAGCAATCGGTTTACTGGGTGGAGAAATCGGGAAAAACCGGCCAGTTTCTGACCCTCAACGCCGTGCCCGTCGATCTCGCGGCGCATTTGCGTCAGATGTTTTTCCGCCCGGACAACACGTGTGTGCTCACAAGTGCCACGCTCGGCACGGGTCGCGACGATCTCGACTATTTCCGGCGGCGTGTCGGCGCGCTTCCCGACGAGGTCCAGGGTGAAATAATTGGCGGCCCGTTTGATTACGAGGCCCAAATGCGGCTCTACATCGTGCGCAAAATACCCGATCCCCGCGACGACGGCTACCAGGAGGCTTTGGAGACCTGGATCGCGCATTTTCTGGAGAGAACCCACGGCCGGGCGTTTGTGCTTTTTACGAGTTACAAAGCGCTCCAAACGACCGCGGAACGTATGGCGTCGTTTTTTGCGCACTCGGCTTTCACATTGCTGGTGCAAGGTCAGGGAATGCCACGACACCGGCTCATCGAAGAGTTCAAAAAATGCGGAAACGGCGTGCTTTTTGGAACGGATAGCTTCTGGCAGGGCGTCGATGTGCCGGGTGAAGCGTTGCAAAATGTGATCATCACGCGACTGCCTTTTGCCGTGCCGGATCATCCGCTCATCGAAGCCAAACTCGAGCACATCGAGGCGCGGGGCGGTGACCCATTCACCGAATTCTCTTTGCCGGAAGCGATCTTGAAATTCCGTCAAGGCGTCGGCCGGCTCATCCGGACGAAGCAAGACAAAGGCATCATTGTCGTGCTGGACAACCGCATCCTCGCGAAGCGTTACGGCAAAGCATTTCTCGCAGCCATGCCGGAATGCCCCGTGGAGATCGTGTAAACGCAGGTGTTTTTCTCCTCGTTCTCGTTCTCGCCCCTGGTCCTCGAGCATGATTCCGGTCGAGGACGCCTACACGACTACGAGGACGACTTTCGCGTGCCCAGCGGGCGAGGATTACGAACCAATCCTGACCGCTCGCGTCTTGTCCAATTTCAGGACTTCGCCAGCTGTCAACGGAGGCTCGGCTTTAGGATTGGTGACCTTTTCGCTCCGCCATTGGATGCTGCCACCCTCGACGAGGCGGCGGGCATCGCCGCGGGATTTGGCAATCCGAAACCCCGACTGAAAAGCGGCGACAACGACGGATACAATGTCCTTTCCGGTTGCCTGCAACTGCGTCAGATCAACGACAGGCAGCGCATCGCTCTCCTCGATTTTTTTTGCGCTGAAACGCGTATTGAAATCTTCGAGGGCGCGGCGCGCGGCGGCTGCGTCGTGGAAGCGCTCGACGATGCGTGAAGCGAGCTGCTTCTTCGCTTCCATCGGGTGCTGTGCTGCGTTGAGCTTCTCATGCAACAGCAACTCGTAGTACGACGTCATTGTTTCGTCAGAGATGCTCATGAGCTTGCCGAACATCGTCACTGGGTCTTCATCGATGCCGACGTAATTTCCGAGGCTTTTGCTCATCTTTTGCACGCCGTCCAGGCCGACGAGGATGGGTGTCAAAAATGCCACCTGCTGGGCCATGCCCTCCTCCTTCTGAAGGTCGCGCCCGACGAGAATGTTAAAGAGCTGATCCGTTCCGCCAATTTCGACGTCGGCTTTGACCATCACAGAGTCCCAACCTTGCATGAGCGGATACTGAATCTCATGCGCGCGGACGGATTGATCGTTTTTAATCCGCTCCCTAAAATCCTCGCGTTGAAGCATTTGTTGCAATGTCACACGACTGTTGAGCTTGATCACCTGCTCAAAGGTCATCAGCTCGAACCATTCGCCATTGAAGACCATCTTGGTGCATTGTGGATCGAGAATTTTGAAAGCCTGCGTCTGATACGTGCGGGCGTTGGCCATTACCTGGTCATGCGTAAGCGGCGGACGCGTGGTTGAGCGTCCCGTCGGGTCGCCGATCATGGAAGTAAAATCGCCGATGATCAGGATGGCGCTGTGGCCGAAATCCTGAAACTGGCGCAACTTGTTGAGCGTAACCGAGTGGCCGAGGTGGAGATCGGGCGCTGTCGGGTCGACGCCGAGTTTGACGCGGAGGGGGGTACCAGGACGCAATTTTTTCAAGAGGTCGGCCTCACTGATAATCTGAGCCGCACCGATCTTGAGCTGTTCGAGCTGAGCTTCTGGAGAATCCATTCCCATGGTGGCTACCTTTGGTGGAATGATTGCCACTGCGCAAGCACGGAACGGGCGGAAAGAAGAAGCGGAAATTTACTGCGCGGCACGAAACGACGCTTCAACAGCCTGTACACTCTCGCTGCTTTCGCCGTAAATACTGGTATCAAGCAACTGGCTGACGAGTTTGATATTGCTGGATATCGACTCGGATTTGCCGCGCATGCCGGCGTTTTCCAATCCCAAATCCACCTGCGCTTCGATGCGGGTGAGGTCGCTCTGAATTTCTTCGAGATCCTTTTCCCGGCGCCCGAGATTCGCAAGGCGCTGCTGGAGGATTTTGACGGTGGCCGTCTTGGATTCCTCGAGGGACGAAGAGAGTTTGCCTGAGCGCAACTCCGTTTCGATGCGATCAATTTGACGATTGAGATCCTGTTCAATTGCTGGTCCTTGCAACGAAGCGAAATTTTGCTGGGCAATAAGGAGCTTCAGATACAGCCACTGGATTTTGCCAAGCGCATCGCGGTTGTTTGAAACAGCAAAATCATCGACCTGCGCGTCGCGTTCCAGTTCGAGGATGCGGTTGCATTTGGCGTCAAGCGCCTTGAGCTGGGCCTGACGCGGCGGAGTCAGCGCCTGAATGAGTGCGAGACGCTGCTTTTCGACGGTGTCCTCTTCCAGCGTAGCGTGCTCAGCGTCGGCGATTTTTTGGAAGCGCGGGTTGGTCGTGAGTGCAAAAAGATAGGCCGCTTCCAACGTGGCGCCTGCCATCCAGAATCCGTGATGGCCGAAGCCGAGGAGGCCGAGCCCGGAGAGCATAACAACGTTGAGCGGCACCCGCCCGAGACCGGGAATCTCCGGCCTGGCCCAGAAGGCGGCTTTCAGATATTGCCACATGTGGATTTTGGATCTTTGATTCCCGGTTTTTCGATTTTCGGCAACCGTCAGCGTGACTTTTACTCGAAAACCGAGAATCAAAAATCCAAAAGGTCAGTGGTTGCGCTGCCAGACAACCAGGAGGTTGTTGATCACTTCGGCTTTCGGGGGTTCGCAGACACGGGAGATGTCCACCTGCAGACCATTTTTTTGATAAAGCGTGAAGGGACTTTCGGAGAACTTGATCGGAACAGACGGGTTACCGGGACGGAGGCCGTGGCTCAAAGCGGCACGCTGGATGGGATCAGTGAGGAGGAAATCGAGAAATTTTCCAGCTGCTTTACGCTGTGCGTCGTTGCTCCACGGGGTATTAAGAATGTAATACGGATGATCACTCCACATGTTGCGATTTGGATAGGCGACACGGAGTTCTCCCCAGCGCCCCTCGGCGTTCTTGAGGTAGTCGATGGCCACATTCTCATAGACGCAAAGGGCGTCGTAACTCGAAGGACCGCGCAACACCATGTCACGCATCATGTTACCAGTGCTGTTGCTGAGCCCGCTAACGCCGCTTTCGAGGCCATTCATCCAAGTCTGAAATTGCGGATTGAGGATGTCTTTCAATTCGAGGTCGCGCTCTTTCTTGTGAAACTCGTAGGCCAGCAGCACGAGGGTCATCAAGCCACTGTTGGACTGATTCGGGTGCGTATGGCCAAATTTAAAAAGGCCCCATTCCGGTTTTTTAGCGATGGCATCCCATCCGCCCGGTTCGCGCAAGGCTTGCGCGACGGTATCAAAGCTAACCTGACCGTATTTCCCGGTGAATGCGTCGTAACGTTCGCTCCAAAAGACAAAAACCATCGGACTGAGCGCGAGTTGCTCCTCGCGGACAACTGGATTCGAATTGTTTTTGATAGTCCATTCCTGAACGAAAACATCTTTGTAGAGGGACGACGCCGGGCTCCACACATTGATCCGCTGATCTCCGGCAACGATTGCCTGGGCGCCCTCAAGCGAGCCCAGGGGGATGAGGTTAACCTGGACGTTACGTCCATCCTTCGTCTTCGCGAATTCATCGACAGCCCATTGTAGCCAGCGTTGTTTTTCCGTGCCGTAGGCGATGCCTATTTCGACTCTTTTGTCGTCGAAAACCGGCGCGGGGCTCTCGACAGAAGGCGTCGCGGTTCCGCCTATCGGTTTTTTGGCAAACATCAGCCACGTGCCATAACCACATGCCCCGATAAAAAGCAGGATGAGTAATTTTCCAAGCCAGGTGAGTTTTGGTGTTTCGGCCATGAAAAGTTATTAAGTTCTTACTCGTCCCCGGCGGCCCAAGAATTGCGATTGGGAGCATGAGTAGGATTACGATTCAAAAGAAGGTCGCTATCTCTTTGAAAACCTCTCGGATGTTTTGCGGCGTTCCCTTGTAAAACTTCGCCTGTGTTGCGTTTGCGATCCGTTCAAGAACGTCTTGTTGAGCCTCTGCGCCGTAACCAATAGTGAAAACACGGATGTTGCGCGTCTCATTGTCGGATTGAATGCGCTGGATCAATTGTTCGAGTGTCAATTCGCTATCCGTATCCGCGCCGTCGGTAAGGACGACGACGGCCGTGATCGAGCTGCCAGATTCGCCACGGGTGGACATCTGCATCTGATAGGCCGCGTCAATCGAGTCGTAGAGCGCGGTCCCGCCGTCGGCGAAAAGGGAGGAAATCTGCCGCTCGTACGCCGCTCGTTTGTCTTTAAGTGGTGCGGGTGCTTCGTTCGCAAGTAGGCGGTTGTTGAATGGGTCAAGTGCAAAGAGATCCGAGTCGTCGATCTGTTTGAGCAACTCGAGGCCGCCCAGACGGGCATTGTCAATCCGGTTATCCTTGCGCATGCTGCCTGAGACATCGAAAACGAGTGTGATTCGCGCCTGTTTCTTGTTCTCGTGCCAGAGCCGAAGAGTGGCGTCGATCACTTCGTTGCCTGGCACTTCGAGAGTCGTTTGCGGCTCGTTCGGGTCGACTCCGTGCGCGGCATCCAGCGGCGCCGCGAGCGGAATTTCCGGCAGGGCGGGGTGGAAACCAAATTGCAACGCCTGTTGCTGTTGGGCCGGAGCGAGCAGGAAATCGATGTATTTTTTCGCCGCGTCCCGGCGCGCCGGAGTCACCCAATCCCGATCGACGATACCCGCCGGATGATCGCTCCAAAACGTGCCTTCCTTGGGATAAATCGCGACCACCGGGAATGGCGTCTGATATTTTCCCGAATACGACTCGATGACCATATTCTCGTAGAGAACCGCAGCCGATAGGTACCCGGGCCCACCGGCAAACATTTTCTTCCCGAAGAAACCGGTGGAACTTCCATAATGGACCACCGACTGCTCGATACCGGAAAGATAAGCGGCGGTCTGCGGCATTTGCAGATCGTCAAGCGTTAAGCCGCTGACTTTACCGGTCGCAGCATAGACTTCGGCGAAAAGAGAAATGAGTCCGCTATTGCTGTATTCCGGGTGTGTATGCCCGAACTTAAACTCACCCCATTGCGGAAATCCCTTCGCGCTCCAGGCCCCACGCGTTTTGGCGAGGGCGAGAATGTCGCTCCAACCGACGGGTTTTCCGGGCCATCCAAGTGCTTCGGCCATGGGCTTCCACATGGCGATAACCACCGGGGAAAGCACCAGATTTTCCGTGGAACCGACGAGGTCTCTACCCGTTTTGGTTCGCGACTGGGCGTTGCCGATTTTGATAAAAGCCGCCGACGCTGGGCTCGTGATATCGGCTTTGATCGTCTCATTGAGGAGTGAATCGATGCATTCGCCAGAACCGAGCGGGATTGCATTGACTTGAATGGCCTTGCCGTCCGCTGTCTTTACTCCGCTCTGATTAAACGCCGCTGTAGCCGCATTCACCCAATCCTCTTTTTCAGAGCCATAGGTGAAAGTAAGGACAAGTGAATTTTTTGGCGGCAGCGGAGGGGTTTCAGCCTCAGTCCGTGCTGATTTTCCGCAACCCGCAACCGCGATCCATACTGCTAAACCCACAAAAAGACGGCGGACGATCGGTCCCACGCCGCAAGCGTAGGCGTGGGCAGCGGATTGGCAACGTGAAAAAGGCTACATTTGTGTGACAAATCGACTACACCAGTGCTCCTACTGCCGCATCCAGCGACGCTGTGTCCTCAACGGAAAGAATGCGTGTTCCTTTCCGCGTGCGTCCGAGCAGACCGGCGAGCACGCCACCGGGACCGAGCTCGATGAACAGGTCAATTTTTAGTTCGTCCAGCAGATAAATCAGCGATTCCGTCCAGCGCACGCTGCCTGTGACCTGTTCGGCAAGCGCTCGGCGAATGTCTTCGGCTTTGGTGACAGGCGCAGCGTCGACGTTGCAAATCACGGGCACAGTCGGTGTGAGCATCGGCGTTTCCGCCAGCGCGACCGAAAGCCGTTGATACGCTGGCTCCATCAACCGCGAATGGAACGCTCCAGCTACATTGAGCGTCGTTGCCCGGCGAACTCCCGCCTCTTTGGCAAGCGACACGGCAAGCGCGATTTTTGCTGATTCGCCCGAGATAACAATCTGCCCTGGGCAATTTAAATTCGCCACGTCGACATCCGTTTTGGCGGCAAGATCGCGAATCGCATTTTCTTCGCCGCCGATGAGCGCTGCCATTCCGCCGTCACTTTCCATACATGCTTCCTCCATGTAGGCGCTCCGCTTTTGCACCAGCCCGAGACCCGTTGCGAAATCAAACGTTCCGGCCGCTGCATGCGCTGTAAACTCTCCGAGCGACAAACCAGCTGTCGCGGCAAATTCCAAGCCCGGAACACGCTCCTTCAACGCTGAAAATACCGCCAGCCCATGCACATACAACGCCGGCTGTGCAACTGCGGTCCGCGTCAACTCCTCCACGGGGCCATTGAAAGCGATATCGCTGAGGGAAAATCCGAGCAAATCATCTGCCGTCCGAAAAAGCTCCTCGGCGGCAGGGAAATTTTCGACCAAATCCCGGCCCATCCCAACCGTTTGCGCCCCTTGACCGGAAAACAGCAGTGCGATTCTTTGACTCATAGGGGGACCACACTAAGTCAGGAACGCGAAAGGTGAGAAGTGAGAAGTGAGAAGTCCCTCCCGTTCGCTTTTCACCTCTCACCATTCACGCTTTCCGTCGAACTCACACCCTCTCTTGCTCCGGCGCCAAATTCGAATACACTCCCGGCCACGCAACGGAGGGGTGGTAGAGCGGTCTATTGCGCCAGTCTTGAAAACTGGAGAGCCGAAAGGCTCCGTGGGTTCGAATCCCACCCCCTCCGCCACCTACGAAAATCTGCAACAGCTGCGTGTATTCCGGCGACTTGGCAGGCACGTCGGATTCACCCGTTCACCAGCTCAAAAATACGGTGCTCGACCACGCCAGGCGCCCCTCACCCACCGCCACGACACGATTCAGCCAGCGGTAACGCGTATCGCCAGTCTCGAAACGGGCTGAGTCGTCAGATAGGCGTCGCCGTACTCGGTGGAACCGCCTCCGCAAGCGCAACGCTCATCTTTTCACTCATCACAAACACACCGTGATACTGAACATAAAATGCGCGCTCCATCGCCAGTTTCGAGCAACAGACGGACATCCATGGGCCAGACCCCCTCGGCATCGGCCAGAATCCAGTCGCCGCCGCCCGGCAGAACTCTGCCTTTTGCAATCGTGGCCCTTCGAAAGTTCCTCCACCGGCGACGGAAACGAGGCGAGTTCCATAGGGCCCCGTCCCTGCCTCAACAGGAACACTGGCATCGATGCGCAAAGTCAAAAATGGTTCAAGTTTCATCGAGAACGGTGCAGAGCTGGCACTTTGGGTCTCGTTCGCTCTCTTTGCTGCCTTCTGTTCAGATTTCCCCTACTTTTTCGCTCCCAAGAACTCTGTCGCGAAGAAAAGAAGCGCGCCCATAGGCATGGCGAAGCCGATCCAGGACGCCAGATTCCAGCCGCCGTGGGCGTAGGCCCAACCGCCGATCGCGGAACCCGTGGCGCCGCCGAGAAAAAAGATCGCGATGAAAAGGCCGTTGAGCCGGCTCCGGGTCTCAGCACCCACCCCAAAAAGCGCGCGCTGCCCGGTGATCAGGCTCGCTGACACTCCGAAGTCGATCACAATTCCAGCAGCCGTTAGAATTCCAAGCGCTGGCGGGCTGCCGTCTTCGCTCAGGCGTGACAGCGGGAATCCCACCGCGACAAGCGCAATCGCCCATCCGGTCACACCGCGACTCCAGCCTTTGTCGGCCAGCCGCCCCGCAATTGGTGCGGCAATAGCGCCAGCGACACCTGCGAGCGCAAAGAGTGCAATTCCATGTTGTGTGAGCCGAAAAGCTGGTCCAGCCAAAAATAGAGGCGCCGTCGTCCAAAACAGGCTGAATGCCCCAAAAAGAAACCACTGATACGCTGCACGCCTCCTCAATAGTGGCGTCGTCAGCAGTAATCGCCAAAGCGACGCGATCAGAGTCCCATAGTTCGACGTCGTCACCGGCCGACGTTCCGGCAATACGCGGTATAAAATCATTGCCAACGCTGCGATTGCCGCCGCCGAAAGGACAAAGACCGCGTGCCAGCCCCACAAACCCGCCACCAGACTCGATGCCGGACGCGCCAACATGATGCCAATCATCAACCCGCTCATCACGTTGCCCACAACCTGACCACGCGTCTCCTCAGTTGCAAAATGCGCTGCATACGGGACCAAAATCTGCGCGGACACGGAACTAAGCCCGATGAAGAGCGCTGACGCTAGGAACACGGCCGGATGATTCGCAAAAGCCGACGCCATCAGGGCTGCGACCGTGGCCAAGAGCGACGCGACTACGACCCGCCGATTTTCCACCAAATCGCCCAGTGGCACGACGAACAGCAGCCCTAGGCAATATCCGATCTGTGTCAGCGTCACGATCAATCCCGCGGAACCCTTGGCCATGCCCAGCGACTGGCTGATAGGCCCCGCGAGCGGCTGGGAATAATACAGATTCGCAACAATCAACCCGCACGACGACGCCAAAAGCAGCGTTATCCATCCGGGAACATCTTTTCTGGCGGCGGTAGTTCGAGTGGCGCAAATGTCAGGCGGCATGGCAAATTGCCTTCCACCATCATGCAATCGCCAAATCCTGCAACGCACAGGCCGGAGAGTGTCTTATCATCGCCACGAAGCCTCGATGTTCGTTCCGCATGCACCCCAGATCCGTGATGACCTTCTCCCTGAAGCTGCCTCAAAACTATCGCAGCCAGGAAGTGTTCGCCTTCCACGGACGCGATCCCGAAGGTCTCGCCGAACGAGTCGAGCCGGATCGCATTCGCAAAGGATTCGTCATGAACGGAATAGCGCTGGTGCTCGATATTTCTCTGCGACCGGGGCTCGCCGGGTGCCGCGTAAATGCCGATGGAAGCCTGGCAACCGTGTCCGGCGAAAAGCTCCGACGAATCGCACGCAATCTGCTGGCGCTCTCGATCCGTCCCGAGCCGTTTGAGATGTCGGTGAAAACAGACTCGCTTCTCGGGCCGTTGGTGCAAAAACAGAGGGGTCTGCGCATTCCCCAGACAGCCACACCGTTTGAAGCCCTCACCTGGGCCATCATCGGTCAGCAGATCAATCTTCCGTTTGCGATAGCGCTTCGACGAACTCTCATTCGCCTCGCCGGGCAACAGCATTCAAGCGGTTTATGGTGTTATCCCGATGCAGCCGCCGTCGCGCGGTTGAATGCGGAGGAACTGGGACGACAAAAGTTTTCGAAAGCAAAAGCAGAGGCTTTGGTCCGCCTGGCGCGAATGGTCGATAGCGGGGAACTGCCGATTGACACATGGGAGCAAAGGTCCGTCGAGGAAATCGCCGCATCGCTGTTGGTGCTCAAAGGAATCGGTCCATGGACCGTCAACTACGCGCTCTTGCGCGGATTTGGCTGCGAAGATTGCTCGCTCCATGGCGATGCCGCCATCAGGAACGCGCTTCGCCGGCTTCAAGGAAACGGCGCCAACGGCACTGACGAGACCAAACCGTCGATTGCCGATGCCCAGCTTTTTCTGGAGCGATACAAACCTCATCGCTCTCTTGCAGCGGCTCATCTCTGGGCCAGCCTGAATTTTTCTGCATCCTAAAACCAGCTGCAAGGCTCATGCATTCTCGCCATCTCCCCGGCGCACGACGAGCACGGGACACGGTGCATGGCGCACGATTCTTTCGGCAGTGCTCCCCATAAGAACGTGCTTGAGACCGGTATAACCATGAGTCGTGATGATGATAAGATCGACCCCCAAGTCACGGGCCACCTTCGTGATGATGTCAAAAGGCTGTCCGACATGGACGATTACTTCATTTACGAACTCCGGATTAAGAGTCTCCCTGGCCAGAGTCTCCCTGGCCAGTGCCGCGAGCTCCTCTTTCCTGGTGTTCACCGGGAAAGCATCCGTCGACGCGCCATAGGTTATATCCGTTGGGTAAGGCAGCGGCTCGATGATATGGACCAAGGTTATCCTTGCTCCAAAATACTTGGCGAAAGGAACCGCATATTCGAGTGCCTTGCGAGCGGTCTTCGAGAAGTCAATGGGCACCAAGATATTCTTAAGATCCAAAAAAGCTGGTAAGGAAATACGACCCTTATCCGACTCCTCCCTGCCGGCGTCTGTCTTCGATGATTTTTCCTGGGGATTCATAAGCTTGATTCATTGAAGGTTCTGCAGGTCCCTACGTTCAGGCCGGACCAGTCGCAGCGCCCGGAGGCCGGAACTCCATTGCGACAATGACTTGATAGCGTGTCGTCGATAGATGGATTCGAACGTAAAAACGGCCGAGGTTCACCTCACGAACATCGGGGCCTGCATCAAGCAGCGCATAGAGTTGCTCGCTTTCCGAACGCAGGAAGAATGGCGCTTCGAAGAACTCCCGAAGGCGACTCATGCCATACTCACCCTCCGCGAACAGGATGATACCGATGTTTTGCCCGAGACTTGAAATCGAAAGAGTCACCTTATCGTCGGCATAATCACGATCCACAAAGACAAAACGGTTGTCGCTTGTTTTCCTGGGCGCCCTGCCAAACGCATCCTCGAAAAACGCAAGCACTTGCTCCAAGGAAAATGGCAGAACTTCGCCGCGAACGACCGATTGATCGGGCCCAACCCGTGAGTCACGTGCTTCAAGCAAATCCGACCCAAAAAGCGGCGACAACGCGTTCGCGGCGACCACCGCAAAGGCAATTACTTTGGGAATGCTCATTTGGCACCTCCTTTGATTATCTTATGACGAAGCAACGGCACGTCCACACCGGGATTGCCCTATTCTTTCCTCATCTTGCCGTGGCGGCCGTGCCACGAGCTGTTCTGTCAATCGAAGGCACGAGACGAATCCGCAGTGGCCGTGCACACAGGATATTTTATGATTAAGGTGATCGGTAGCTCGACAACATGCATATGGGATGCATACGCGGAAAGCAGCTGCGGCCAGCAAACGGATTAGCTTTCTTTGCAGACTTGCAGCGCCACCGGATTGTTCCGAGTGCCCATGCAGTCCTCATCTTGTTATTGATGGTTTTCAATGCGCAGGCAGGGCCCCGAATAACGCCTGCGGTAAAGCTCGTGGAAATTGACAAAACCCGACAGCACCTTCGTGCATTCGAGGGAGGCAGACTCGTTTTCCAGAGCCGGATCAGCACCGGGAAATGGGACAGATCCACACCGAACGGGCACTTTCGGGTCAGGCAAAAATTTCGCATGCATTATTCGCGTCTGTACGACAACGCACCCATGCCATACAGCGTTCACGTCGTTGGGAATATATTCATTCACGGATTCAGCTACGTTCCGCAATGGCCCGCCTCGCATGGATGCATTCGCCTGCCTCTTGGCGGAGACAATCCGGCAAGACGGTTTTATTATTGGGTCGAACCCGGGACACCCGTGAAGATCATCGGTCGTTGGAAAGGACCGCCAAACGCCCGTTTACGCCTGGCCGAACCGACCGGCAACAAAGGCCCTCTACGTCTTCAGCAACATCAACATTCGAGCATCGAATGGAATCCACGAAGTCTTTCTCTATCCACCCCTAAAACTCCCAGCACGCCCCCCTAGCCATCCATGAAACCCTCGCTCTTCGACAAATGCCGGACTTATCTTGTTGCCCAGGTTTCCACCCCACCCCTCCCGCCAAGCCAGCCGCCTCGGGCCATAACGATTTCGCGGGAGACCGGCGCCGGCGCCCTAACCATCGGACAGCTTCTTGCTGAGTATCTGCAAGCCCGGCAGAATGAGGGACAATCTCCGTGGGCTGTATTCGATCGCAACCTCGTGGAGAAAGTCTTGGAGGATCACGGGCTCCAAAAAACCCTGGCTGAACACATGCCGGAAGACGTCGCTCCCCGTATTCGCAATGTCGTTGAAGAAATTCTTGGCGTTCATCCCCCGCCATGGACGTTGGTTGAAAACACCAGTCGCACAATTCTCAAACTCGCGTCTCTTGGAAACGTAGTCCTGGTCGGACGCGGCGCCCATCTCATTACCGCGCACTTGAAACACGTCTTTCACGTTCGCCTCATCGCCCCCGTGGAGCAGCGGATCGCGCACGTCGAGACCTTCTACAACTTGAATCACGATGATGCCGTACATTTTACCCATAAGACGGATCGTGCGCGGGCCCGCTACGTCCGAGAACATTTCAAATCAGACGTAGACGACCCCTTGCATTACCACCTGACGATCAATACGGGGCTCGTAAGTTTCAACGAAACAGCCCGGCTCATCGGCGATGCGGTTTTGAATATGTGAATCTCCAGGAAATCACTGCGCTCATCGGAACCAGCAGGTTCCAGGCGGTCGCCGGTTACACGAGTTCGTTGATGATGTTCTCGATCAATTCCTGGCGGCCGCTGTTGTATTGGACGGGATCGGGGCTCCCCAAAGCGATCTCTTCCAGAGAAACCAATGTATGCTTTCCTGCTTCGATTTCCGCACCAAGGCTGCTGTCCCATGACGCGTAACGGTTTTTCACAAGACCGGCGAGACGGCCATCCGTGCGGATGGCAGCAGCGATTTTCAAGCCGCGCGCAAACGCGTCCATCCCACCGATATGCGCATAAAACAGGTCGATCGGTTCGAATGATTCGCGCCGCACTTTGGCGTCGAAGTTCAATCCGCCTGTCGTAAATCCACCGATGTTGAGCAGCACAAGCGCCACCGCTGCAGCCTGATACACGTTTGTGAGGAATTGATCCGTATCCCAGCCGATAAGTTCGTCGCCCGTGTTTGCGTCGATCGACCCAAGCGCACCGGCAGCGGCTGCCACTTCGCATTCGTGATGCATCGTATGCCCGGCCAACGTGGCATGATTGGTTTCCAAGTTGAGTTTGAAATGGGGTAACAGATCGTATTCGCGGAGAAAATTCAGGCATGCAGCAGCATCGGAGTCGTATTGATGCCGGGTCGGTTCCTTGGGCTTCGGTTCGATATAAAACTGGCCCGTGAACCCGATTTCTTTTTTGTAATCTACCGCCATGTGCAAGAACCTCGCGAGGTGGTCCAGTTCGCGCTTCATGTCCGTATTCCACAGCGTGGAGTAGCCCTCGCGTCCGCCCCAGAACGTATACCCTTTGCCGCCGAGTTCGTGGGTCACTTCGATGGCTTTTTTGACCTGCGCTGCAGCATAAACATAGACGTCGGCGTTCGGACTCGTCCCGGCGCCGTGCAAAAAACGAGGATTGGAAAACAGATTTGCGGTTCCCCAAAGCAACTGGATACCGGTACGCGTCTGTTCCTCTTTGAGAACCTTGACGACGGCGTCGAGATTTCTGTTCGTCTCAGCCAGGGAAGCGCCTTCGGGAGCGACATCCCGATCGTGGAAGGCATAGAACGGCGCGCCGAGTTTTTCGATGAATTCAAACGCGACACGAACGCGGTTCTGGGCGTTCTCGACCGAAGCAGAACCGTCATCCCATGGGCGGATCGCCGTGCCGGGACCGAACGGGTCGGAACCAAGACCGCGAAACGTATGCCAGTAGGCAACGGAAAAGCGCAAATGATCGCGCATAGGCTTGCCTTCGACTAGTTCGTCGGCGTTGTAGTGCTTGAAAGCGAGGGGATTTTTCGAAGTGGGGCCCTCGAAAGGAATGCGGTTTACGTGGGGGAATGCAACCATGCTCTAATGGTGAGTTCCGTTTCGCTCAAACTGCAACTCGAAACACGGAGCATCCCATTTCATCGGCTCGACTGCAGCGCCCGGAGCGCATTTCCGTAGCCCGTGAGTTCGACATAACCCCGGCCGGTTTGCGATCCCTCAATTCGCACGGCGCCCTCCCAGTAAGTGATCGGCGAGAAAAACATTTCCTGATCGGAGAGCCTCGCACGGGTGTTCACCGCAAGACCAAGGCTTGGAATCGAAACATGCCAATCCAGAGGATACACGGCTTTTGTCGAAGGACTTATCCATGTGAATTTCCCGGGTTTCGCCTCAAAATCGATGTTGCGAAGGTGGATCGACTTGCCGGTTTTCGGGATAAATGTCCCGCTGGAAACCGGATCCACAGAGCCATCCTTCCGTCGCATCTGGTAAAGCATGAGTTCGCTGCCATCGTCGAATTGCAGTCCAAACCAGTTCCAGCCGATCTGATCCTCAGCCAGTTGGTTTGTCGCCCATTCATGGTCAAACCAGCATTCGCCTTCGACTGCGATAGCCTTCCCGTCCAGGACAATTTCCCCCGTCGTCTTCAGCCGGGTTTGAGAGTAATAGTGCGAGGCCTGTCCCTCTCCCGAGGCCTTCTGGCTAACACCGTTTTCACCCTGGACCACTGGTTCCTTCAATGGTGCCGCCGTAAGATGAATCCCCTGCCCCGTCGGTGATGCTCGGAATTCCCACGCTCCGTCCGGGTTGAGGCGCAGCGTCCAGTCTTTGATCCACGCAACTTTTTCGACATCGCCAAATCCCGCCTCCTCGAAACTTCCCCGGCTGGTCACCTGATCCGAATGAAACTTGCGCGCGCCGATGTCGCTAATCGCAGCATGGGCGAAACTCAAATCGCGCACGCCAAAGTCCGAGTCAGGCTTCCTTTCGTTAATCCCCTGCCGGAAAAACGTCACTTGAAAGCCAAACTCTCGTCCGTCTTTCGTCCGGAGATTCCCCGTGAAGTACCACCACTCCGTCCTGAATTCCCGATGCACCATATGATCGCGCGGAAACTCATATTTCCATCCCGCCAAAGCGAGCTCCCATGCATGAACATTCGACAGAGTCGTAAAAACCAACAAAAAGAGTGCCAAACATGCTTTTTCTCCGCGCATTCCAGAAAACAACGCATCACACGATGCTCAAAACAAGCCCTCTGAAACCAATCAAAATAATCTGGATTTCATACTCGAATTCCCTTACCGGCTGGCATTCCGCTGAGGGGATATTTTTTGCGCTTGTCCGCGTCGTGCCTGAGCGTCTCGAAGGAGTTTTGGCCATGCGAAGGTTTTGTTCCGATTAAGACGGCTCGTCCGTTTCCTGGTTTAAGATCGACAGGTAATCGGCATAAGCGAAAAGGCGGCCGTACGAACCACCCGTAATTTCCTGGACGATGCCTTGAGACTGGAGCGTGCGAAGTGCCTTGCTAGCAGTGGGATGTGAAACCGCGACTGCAGCAGCGGCTTTTGCAATGGAGATCACAGGATTGCGCTGCAAATACTGGTGTAACCGGATTACAGAAGGGGATTCTCTCGCGAGAAGTGCTGCGTGGCGGGCAAAGAGTTGTAGAAGTTTTCTGGCCGTATCGGTGGCCGAACGCGAGACTTGCATCACACCCGTCAAAAAAAACTGAAGCCAAGCTTCCCAATCGCCAGTCATACGCACGTTTTGGAGGAGACGGTAGTATTCGCTACGATGTTGTTTGAAATATAGCGAAAGATACAGCATCGGCTGGCTCATTACTCCCTCCGTGCAGAGCAGGAATGTGATAAGCAGACGCCCGAGACGACCATTGCCATCCAGGAAAGGGTGAATGGTCTCGAACTGGACATGAGCCAGGGCGGCTTTCAACAAAGGGCGGGTTTTGACTGGATCGTTATGCAGAAATTTTTCGAGAGCGCCCATAGTTTCCAGAACAGCATCTGGGGGCGGAGGCACAAAGTAGGCGTTGCTAGGCCGCGTGCCACCAATCCAGTTTTGACTGCGACGAAATTCTCCTGGTTGCTTTCCGCTGCCCCGGCCATGGGCAAGAAGCCGGGCGTGAATTTCCTTCAATAGCCGCAAGGACAATGGAATTCCGTCTTTAATTTGTTGCAGGCCATATTGCATCGCATCGACGTAGCAGGAAACTTCGGTGACGTCGTCGATCAGAGCGGCGGGCGTACTGTCGAGTTCATGCTTCAACAAATCGGAAAGCGACGACTGAGTGCCCTCGATCTGGGAAGAAAGAACGGCTTCTTTGCGGATGTAAGTGTAAAGAAAAAGCTGCGGGTCGGGCAGAAGCAGAGAAATTCCATCGAGTCGCCCGATTGCGGTGGAAGCGGCGTCGAGCAACGTGCCGAGATCGCCGTCAATCACCAGAGGAGGATCCGGCGGCAGAGGACGTGGTACAAAAGCCTTCGCGGTCTCGCCCGTGGTGGAGATGGGGATAAAAGCCGGATAATTCGCGCTCCATGAATGAATTGTAATAAAACGGCTATTTTCTTTCAATTGATAAGGAAAATTAAAGGAGGACTTACATTTGCCAGACAGATTGAAAGAATAGACTGATTTTCTTTCAATGTTTTTACATATGGAAAAGAGGCTTTCATTTTAGGGAGCCGAGCGCCTGAATTATCTCATCGAAGTATTGCTCGACCTTGGCCGAGAAAATGCCCCAGTCGACGTCCCTGTGGCGGTGTCAATAGAAGTCTCACGCGAAGTCGTGGAGTCGCGCGAAGCGAACTTTAATAAAAACCGTCGCCCCTTCGCGTGAGGCTTGGTGGCCCGGACTTCATTCCGTGCGTAGGGCGGGAGCCAGTGGTAGCCGGGAAGCCCGCCAGGCAGGGAACCAGCCGGCGACTAATGCGACAGGGATCAGCCAAAATGGTGTCGCCCCAAGAAGGAGCCACGGCCAGGCGAGTTGAATCGTCCAACCAAAAAAGGCTTTGTTCACGACAAATGTGAGAATCACGGCCAGACCGGAGCCGGTGACCAGACCAAGCACCGCAGACAATCCGCCGATCAAGCCGGCTTCGACGAGGACGAGACGCCGGATTTGATCTGCTCCTGCCCCAACGGCACGCAGGACAGCGAGATCACGCACTCGCTCCGTCACCAGCATCGAGAGCGTGAGAATGATGCCCGCGATGGCGACCACAATCGCGATGACCCGCAGCAACGACGTAATGGCAAATGTCTGATCAAAGATCTTGAAGATCCGTTCACGAATCATCCGATTCTCCAAAACAGAAAACTCTCCCGCACCTGCGAATTGCTGGCGGAACTCATCCGCAACCCGTTCAATGTCGGCGGGTCGTTTCAGATAAACGGCCATGGAATGGACGCGAAGGTCGTCCCAATAAACGTCAAAATTCGCGCGCGACATGAGAATGCTGCCCTCGTCACTCGTGTAGTCGTAGTATGCGCCGCCGATCTCGAAAACCCGGTCTCCTTGCGGCGTAGGCAACGTGATCGCATCTCCTGCCCGCAGGTTAAATCGCCTCGCGAACGGCTCAGAGATCAGCACGTAACCGGACTCGAAAAGCAGCCCGTTTCGCAGGCGATCGTCCCCTTCGAGAAACCGCAAGTTATCGCGCAAATAGCCACGAACGACTTCCAACCAGATCGTTTCTCCGCGAAACGGAATCTGGATTTGGCGAAAAGTATCAACGGCCTTCACCTCTGGCCGCTCCTCGAACCAGCCCGGAACCTCCGGTGGCAGAAAACCACCGAGTGCTAATGACGCGCTGGATGCCGGGGACACGAACAAGTCGGCTACCAGACTGCGTCCGAGCCATGTGTCAACCGTCTGCCGAAAGGAAAAAATCATCACCGAAACACCAATCATCATTGCGATGGATGCCGCCAGCGCCGCGACGGTGAGCGAGGTGCGTCCGAGCGAACGCCGCAAATTTTGCGCGGCCAAAGATGCGAACAACATGCGCGTGCCGATTTTCTGCAAGAGCCAACCCGCACCAGCCACGAGCGTCGGCGCAAAGAACGAACAGCCCGCCATGAAAAAGAACGCGCTGGCGAAACCCAGCCAGGCAATCTTTTGCAGCGAAAAGTAACCGCACAACACCGACAGCGCGCACAAGAGCAATCCTAGGACAGGCATTTGCCATGAAATGCGGTGACTCTTTCCAGCGCTAATCCCCGGGTTCAGCGCCTGGACCGGGGGCAGGCTCGCCGCCTCATTCGCCGGAATCCACGCCGCAACGAGGACCGACGCAAGTCCAACTGTCACGGCAACAAAGATTTGTGGACCAGAAACAAAAACGCGATCCAGACTCATCAACACGTAGAGGGACGAGATCGTTTTGCTGACCGTTGCCGCCAAAAAATTAGAAAGCACGACGCCGCCAGCGACTCCGAAGACCAGCCCAACCATTCCATAAAGCACGGCTTCACCGAGAAAAAGTCCACGAATCTGCCAGCGCGACGCGCCAACCGAGCGCAAAATTCCGATTTCCACTCGCCGCCGTACAACCGATGCCGAGACCGTATTGTGAACCAGGAACGTCCCAACCAACAACGCAACGAGGCTCAGCGCGGTGAGATTGAGCTGAAACGAACGCAGCATCTGCGAAACCTGTTTACTGCGTTGCGCTGGCGGCGCAACCGAAACCGTCGGAGGCACGATTTTTCGGATTTCCGCAGCAACATTTTCATCCGCAACCACCTGAATCGACGACACATACGAGCCCATCCCGAAAAGAATTTGTGCGAATCCGATATCCATTGCGGCCATCCGTGTTCCCCCACCGGAAAGCGACGGGTCGATCTCCAAAATCGACCGGATTTCCAGCGGCACGCGCCGGCTGTTGACCAGCACATCCAGCGTTTCCCCGATCTTCAGACCGTACTTTCGGGCAAACTCCGCCGGAATTGCCACCGAATGCGGATTCGACAAAAACTCCTGGAAATCAAGGCCTTCACTTCCATCGCCGCCGCGAAACGAAAGCGTCGAAAACTCCTGGCTTGTAAAAGGATCGACCCCAAGAATTCTCAGGAATTCTCCTGGATACGAAGGCATCGTCACCACACCTTCCACGACCGGTGTCGCCGCTTTCACCCCAGGCAGTCTGGCGATTTTCGGAAAGAGCGCGTTGTCGATCGCTCCACGGACTTCCAAAGTCGCTTTCCCCGCGACCAGATCGACACTCGCTCGCAATGCCTGGTTCGCGCTGTGATTCGCAATTTGTATCGCCAAAAAAACTGACACTCCGAGCGCGACGCTCGCGATGTTCAGCACCGCCAGCAGCCGATGCCGAGCCGCATACCTCACGACCTGCCATACAAAAACGCGGATTAGGTTTGGCACGGTCATTCACAGAAGCACGCCAAAATATACTCAGAGAAGGAGACAAAGGCAGCGAAGAAGAAAAGTATTGGAACCTGAATTCGCCAGGTTGTTGCCTTTGTTCTGTCGGTTGCAATTCTCTTCGTATTCCAAAAAACCTTCTGTCACCTCCGAGTCGTCCCGCGCTCAACGAGTTTCGCCGGGATGACAATCCGGACTTCGCCAACGGACGCATTCGCAGCGAGGGACGCGCGCAGGATTCTCAACGCTTCGTCCACCATTCGCGGAGCATCTTGAACAAGCGTCGTCAGATCATAGGCAGTCCACGACGCTTCCGGGATGTCATCGAAGCCAGCGACAAGGACGTCTTCAGGCACCCGCAGACCAACCTTTTTACGCAGCGCATCGAGGGCGCCTATGGCAAGGAGATCATTTGCGCAAAAAATAGCGTCCGGCGGATTCGGTCTACTGAACATCTCAATCGCTATTTCGAACCCGTCTTCGTAACGGAAATCGCCTCCTACTACGGCGACCTCAGTGATGTCTCGCTCCGCGAGGCGTTCGCGAAAACCCGAGAGCCGCTCCTGATTCGCCGGGCTTTCCGACGGCCCGCCGATGTATCCGAAACTTCGGCCACCGAGCTTAATAAAAAGGTCTGCCACCTGGCGTGCCCCATTCGCATTGTCGCATGACACCGAGGAGACCCATTCGTTTTTCACCGGCGTGTTGAAGGAGACGACAGGGATCTTCAAACGCGCCAAATCATCCGCCGATTTAGGGGATAGAATGGCCAGCGCACTGACGATCGCATCCACCCGATAACTCGCCAAACGTGGAATGATCGCATCCAGCGAGTGACCGCTTTCGACATGCACCAACAACACTTGATGGCCCGTTTCCTGCAGCTTCGCCGTAAGCCGCTCCAACACAGTCGCATAGAAGGGGTTGTACATCCCGCCGATAACGATCGCGATCAGGTTGGACCGATGGGTGAGCATGATCCGCGGGATCATGCTCGGCCGATATTCGAGCTTCTCGGCTGCCTCCAAAACTTTGCGTCGCGTTTCCTCGGACACACTCCCGCCAGGCTTGTAAGTGCGGGAGACCGCCGATTGCGATACTCCTGCCAGGCGGGCTACATCGGTCGAGGACGCGTATTTTTTCATGAATTGAAGACTAGACCTATAGCTGAATTTGCAGCTTTACGTCAGTCGGTCGCCCCTCAGCCGCCCTTTCGAAGGCCTTGATGCTTTCCTGAAACGTAAACGTGTCGGAAATGAGCGGCTTTAGATCCACTTTGCCGGACGAAATCATGTTCACCGCGCGGTCGAAGACGTTGGCATAGCGGAAGACCGTTTCGATGCGAATCTCTTTGGCCGCTGCGGCTACAACATCGACCGGAATCGGGTTCACAGGCATTCCGACCACGACCAAACAGCCGCCCGGGCGGGTCAGTTCAAAAATCCCTTCATACGCACGCGGGCTTCCGCTCGCTTCGAAAATCACATCCGCGCCCCAGCCGTCCGTCTCCCGTTTTACGACATCGACCAGTTTTTCCTTTTTGACATTGACCCCGGTGATCCCTGGATAACGCGCGGCAATAGCCAGTTTTTCATCCACGAGATCAGAAATGAATACTCGACTGCAGCCGCCGGCGAGCGCCGCCAAAGCAACCATAATGCCAATGGGGCCGGAGCCAATCACGACTCCGATGTCACCCGCGGCGATCTTAGCCTTGTTCGCCGCCTGCAACCCGACCGCAAATGGCTCAACCAGCGCACCTTCGGCGAACGAAACGTTGTCGGGAAGCTTGAAGCTAAACGCCGCCGGATGGATGACATACGGCGTCAGGCAACCGTGGATAGGCGGGGTCGCCCAAAATGTGACGCTCGGATCGACATTATAGAGGCCAAGTTTGGATGCCTTCGACGTGAGATCGGGGATTCCCGGCTCCATGCAAACGCGGTCGCCTACTTTGAATCCCGTAACGCCTGAGCCGACTTCAACCACCGTGCCTGCGGCTTCGTGACCAAGCACCATGGGTTCTTCGACGACAAATGGGCCAATTTTCCCGTGGGTATAATAATGAACGTCGCTCCCACAGATGCCGACAGTTTCGACTTTGATCTTAAGATCGCCTGGACCGGGAATGACTGGCAGATCGATATCTCTCAACGATAATTCGTGGATGCGCTCGAGAACCAATGCGGGCGCGGGGGCAGTCAGGGTGGACATGGGTATTTTCTCCGGATAATGGGTTGGACGGGTCAAAAGAATCAGCACAATGATAGGCATTCTGCATAGCTAGTCAACTTAATTGCATGCAGGCTTCTTATTTTTGTTCGTAGGCGACTTGCAGCACGATTTTACTCGTTCATTTGACAACGTTATGTCCGTATCGCATAGCTATGCAACCCCGGCCGCATAGCTATGCAGCCGTCAGGTTTTCTTCCCGAAAATTGCGTTTCCTCAACACGGAATCCCTTCATCGACCGCGGCAGAATCCCATGAAACCCCGAAACTTATGAACCTAGAACTGACAAATAAAGTAGCAGTAATCACCGGCGGCAGCGTCGGCATCGGCCTGGCCGTCGCCGAAGGACTCGCCGCGGAAGGCGTCCACATCGTTTTCGTCGCACGCCAGGCGGACCGAAACGCCAGCGAAGCGGCGCGCGTCACGAAAAAATACGGCGTTCGAACACTCGCCGTCGCAGCCGACGTCGCGACCGCCGACGGAACATCTCTCGTTATTTCCGAAACGGAAAAAACCTTTGGCGGTGCCGACATTTTGATCAACAACGCCGGCACCGGCTCGAATGAGACCATTCAGGAAGCACCAGATGAAAAATGGCAATTTTATTGGGATTTGCACGTCATGGCCGCCGTCCGACTGGCGCGCGGGCTGGTTCCCGGCATGAAAAAACGTGGAGGAGGAGTCATTTTACACAACGCCTCCATTTGCGCCGCGCAGCCGCTCTGGTACGAACCGATCTACAATGTCACCAAGGCGGCGTTGATGATGTTTTCCAAAACGCTCGCCAACGAGGTCGTTAGGGACAACATCCGTGTCAACACCGTCAATCCCGGCCTGATCCTTACGCCGGACTGGATCAAAACCGCGAAACAGCTTACCGCGCACAAAGGCGGCGATTGGGAAGGCTACCTCGCCGGTGTCGCTCGTGAACACGCACCTATCGACCGCTTTGGCACACCGGAGGAGCTGGCCAACTTTTTCGTCTTTCTCTGCTCTAAAAAGGCCGCGTATTGTGTTGGGTCGACTTATTACGTCGACGGCGGGATGCTGAAAACCGTATAACGGCATTGTTTTCTTGCCTGTCGGGGGTGGAACGAGCCGAATTGCCATACCATGGCAAGGGCCCGAGACACCCCCGGCCCGGCAGAGATCTCTCTCTTCGAGGCATTGCAGGCGATTTGCCGCTTGATCCTTGGCAAACACTGCAACCAGAATGTCTCATGGTCTGCGGCCTGGCCAGTAAACACAAACCGCACTGGCTTTGCGCACGATTGCGACTGAAATAAACGAAATGCTGCGTGTTACACACCTCAGTACGACCGACACCGTAGGAGGAGCGGCAGTAGCCGCTAAACGTCTGCATCAGGCATTGCTCGGGCAAGGCGTCGCGTCCACAATGTATGTGGCGCGCAAACTCACGAACGATGCGGGTATCGTCGAATTCAAGTTGGCCCAGCATACCCCCCACTGGGTGAATCGCTATACATACGCCCTGGCAAAACGTCTAAATCCGCGGCCCTATTTCCCGGGTGGCGGACTGTTTACCGGTGCAAAGACCGTGCTACGGGGTGCACCGTTGCGGATGCTGCCGCCTGCTGATATTTACAACTTCCACTGGATTGCAGGGTTCGTTGACTTTCGTTCCATTCCGCGCCTGGCTCGCCGCGCACCCATCGTCTGGACCTTCCACGACATGAACGCATTCACCGGAGGCTGCCATTACGACGAGCACTGCGGGCGCTTTACGCAGCAGTGCGGCAAGTGCCCCTACCTCGACTCAGACGATGTTAGAGATATCACTTACAAGACGATTCGACGCAAAGCGCGAGTCCTGCAGAGCATCCCAAAATCCCGGCTCGTCGTTGTCACACCCAGCGAGTGGCTTGCTAGTGAGGCACGGCGAAGCTCTCTTTTCGGCAGTTTCGTCACGCGGGTTATCCCATATGGGATCGACCTTGACATCTACAAGCCGGTAGACCGAGACGCTATCCGCGCGCGACTGGGTTTCGCTCCTGAAGATCGGGTCGTGCTTTTTGTCGCCGAGAACCTCGTCGATGGGCGCAAGGGCTTCCGCCAAATGCTCGAAGCTCTCGCTCCTCTAACCACTTTTCCGAGACTGCGCATTCTGACTTTGGGAAACCCCGCAAACAGCGCCCAAATGCAAGGGTTACAATGTCGGCATGCGGGGTCGCTGCGTGATCCTCTTGAAATCCGGGATGTTTATAACGCAGCCGATCTTTTTATTATTACTTCACTCCAGGATAATTTCCCCAACACCGTCGTCGAATCCCTGGCGTGTGGAACGCCCGTTGCCGGTTTTGCAACCGGAGGCATCGTCGACGCGGTCGATAACGGCGTGTGCGGTCTTTTATCTGCAACGGGCGACATCAACGGTCTGACTAATTGCCTTATCACGATCTTAAACGACGATGCGCGTCGGAAAGCCATGAGAAGCGCAGCGCGAATACGCGCTGAGACGCACTATGGCGCTGCCCGCCAAGCACGAGCGTATCAGGCGCTCTACGATGAGATATTGAATGGAGATGTCACTACCAACATAACCAACATAAAAACGTCCTCGCCGTTCGCCAGCGGCCACGATTGACTACCAAGCGCAGAGCCAATAGAGATGCTTATTAGGCTAGGCGGCATCTTCCAAAATCGCTTTGCTCAGCGCCTTCGTTAGGCGCGCGATTGCGGTGTCGCTTTCAATTTTGGCTCCTTCTTCGTCGGTCACATAAAAACTGTCGAAAGCAGCGCCTTTTTCCGTCGAAATCCGCGATGTCACGATTGTAATGTCCAGCTTCGAGAATGCCGCCAGCAAATCGTGAAGCAACGCAAGCCGGTCCGGGCAGCGAATTTCCACGACAGTGCATGCAGGACTCGTGTCGTTGGAGACAACGATCCGCGTCGGGAATTCGACCTCCGTGACGAGATTTCTGAGTCGGATTTTTTTCGCTTTCGCGAGGAGCGGTTTGAAGTCGTAGCTGGAGTCCTGCAGGCATTGATTCAATGTTTTTTGGATGCGCGCGATATCGTTCGGGTGTGTAACGGCACCAAATTGCGTGTCACACACGCGGAAAATATCGAGCACCAAATTGTCCTGACGCGTAAAAATGTCCGCGCTCAAGATATTCACCTGCGCCACGGCAAAGGACGCCGCAATCCGCGACAACAAATCGTGGCGATCCCAAGTGCAAATCCAGACTTCACTATGACCTTGCTCTGGCCGGGCTATCCATTTAACCACCGGCTCGCTGGGATCCTCGGCAGCGTCATCCAATTTTTCAAACAAATTGCGGAAAAGGCGCAAATGACCGACGATTTCCGGAGCATCGCAGGCTTGGAAGTATCGCTCGGGCATGAACTGAAAGAGCGCCGCGATCTCTTCGCGGTAGTCGCGTGCAAGCTTGCGCGTAACCGCCACTCGCAATTCCTCGCGCTCTGTCTTTCGCTGCTCGAAAAACGTGTGCCCATCAGCCAGATAGCTTTTTGTTGAATGGTAGACGCGCCAAACGAGCGTCTCCTTCCAGTCGGACCAGCTCTGGTCGCTTGTGCCCTGCCCGTCTGCAAGCGTTAAAAGCATCAGCGCATCCAGGTTTTCCTGGTTCTTGACCATACTAGCAAAGGTCGCAATTGTGGCTTCCTCTTCGATGTTACGCCGCTGCGCGACTTCGGACAGTAACATGTGATTGTCGATGAGAAAGACAAGCTGCTTGCGGCGATCGGGCGAAAGCTGGAGCCGTTTCGCGACTCGGGCGCCGTTGACCGCTCCGGTCTCGGCATGGTTGCGCTTTGGATTCGCTTTTCCCGTATCATGCAGAAGAAGCGCAAGATACAGCACGAACGGATCTTCGAGTTGCTGGAAAAGCGCTTGATAGTTACGGAACTTTTCCTCGTTCGTATCGATCAATTGATCGAGCTTTTCAATACAAACCAGAGTGTGTTCGTCGGCGGTGTAGCGATGAAAAAACTCATGTTGAACCAGACACGTCAGCGCACCGAATTCCGGGATATAGCGTCCGAGAAAATCGTTCTCGTGCATGAGCCGCAGAATTCGCCCCACCTGCCCCTTGCGCGACAGAATTGCAAAAAACGTTCCGCGGGCGGCACGCGCATACTGAAATGTCCGATCCACAAGACGGACGCGCCGGCGGATAAGCTGCTGCAATTCGACACTTAGATCCAGTTGCCGCTGCTGCGCCGCTTGAAAAACGCGCATCAAACGAAACGGATCCTCATTAAAGACACTTCGATCCTCAAAGAAAATCTTGCCGTCCTTCACATAAAACCCGTCGAAGCGTTCGGGACGCGCCTGTTTTTTCTGGAACAGTGTCAATAATTTGGGGGCTTTTTGAGCAGCTTCGAGACCGAGGAATTTATCCAAGACAAATTCACTCGTCCGGTAGATTGCCCGCGTGTGCTGATAGTAGTCCCGCATAAACGCTTCGCTGCGCTCGATGAGCGTTTTCTGCGGATAACGCAGCTTTTTGGCTATCTGCCCCTGCAGATGGAGAGTCAATGAATCCAAAGCTCGGTCCGCAAAATAATGAAGTTCAGTGCGAACACGCAGCAGAAAATCATATGCGCGGTCCAACTCGCGTCGATCGGATTCCGGTATGATTTTCCTGGCAACCAGTTCGGCGGTCGAGCGGATCCCATCCTTGAAATAGCTTACCCAGAGCAGATTATGATAGTCGCGCAGTCCACCACAGCCGTTTTTGATGTTGGGCTCCTGCATGAAAACGCTGCCTCCAAATTTGGCATGGCGATCCTTTTGATTCTCAAACCGCCATTGGAGAAATTGCTCACGAAACGGTACAACACAGGTCGTAATGAAATCGGCTTTGAATTTTTTGCACAGATCCCGGTCACCAGCGACGTAGCGCGCCTCGAGCATCGAGGTTTTGGAAATCATGTCCGAATTCGCATGGGTAAGCGCTTCCTGGATGGTTCGCGTCGCATGGCCCACGCGAAAACCGACGTCCCATAGCAAATACAGGACCTGCTCGATAACGGCATTCAGATAGGTCGGCTCCTTGCCTTTGCCACGCAAGAACATGATATCCACATCACTGAAGGGATTCAGCTCCCCGCGCCCGTATCCGCCGACGGCGACGATAGAGAGCGGGAACATCCGAACTCCCTCCGGTTTTTCCGCATCGATCGCATATTCGTAAATGTGTCGAAGGACCACATCCAGGAGATCCACGCGCAGCCGGCAAATCTCGCGGCCGCCGCCTCCCGCGTGATGGCGCAACCGCAACCGATGCCCTTCAATTTTCAGGAAACGCTTGTAGAGCGAGAGCAACTCCTCCCGGCTGTTCTTTCCTTTTGCAACCAGATCGTTCTCCGCACGAGCGAGGACTTGCGTAAGGTAACGCGTCCCGCGGGGAGTGTTTATAGCGGTCGGAGACGGTTCGTTTTCTGCAAGAGGCGGTTGCATGGAAAAAAGTGACATATGGTATCACTTCGGCCCACGCTCAGAAAGAATTTTGCCCGCCTTCCCTTAAAATCCGGATAACCAGACGGACCGTCCCCAAAAAACGCCGACAGTTTGCGCCCCCGGCGCCCCAGTGGATGCCAGTTCGAATCCCCTGGCGGGAATTTGCCGGTCCGTAAAGCTCACGAACCGGCCGGATAACTCTCTCGTTGCCTTATTCCGGCGCTGAGAAAAATTCGTCCTCTTCCGGGCCGCTGCCGGGCCGGAAGGAGATTTCCGGGTCGTTGGCCGCGAGATGGATCAGGACATGGTAGGTGTCCTCGGGATCGGCGCCGAGTTTTTCGGCAAGAGCCGGAGCCGTGAATTCAATACCTTGGGAAACTTTCAAAGCTTTTTCCGCATTCAGCTGAAGAGCCAGCACTTTACCTGCGGCTTTTTTCCCGGCTTCCACGCCCGGCTGATGGTAGGCATTGATATTCACCAGGCTCGCATAGAAACCGACGGCGCGTTCGTAGAGCGCGATGAGCAGCCCCACATAGAATGGCGTCACTTCCGGAATGCTAAGGGTAATCGTCTCACGGCCTTTTTCGCTGAGTGCCGTTCGCGTCCCGCGAAGGAAGCCTTGCAAGTAGTCGCCCGTTTTGACGCTTGGCTCAACTTCGATCCCCCCGTTAGCGCGGGCCTTGCGCACCTCGATGAACGTCGCAAAAAAATTATTCACTCCGTCACGCAGCTGCTGCACGTACGCATGCTGGTCGGTGGAGCCTTTGTTGCCGTAAACCGCGATACCTTGATTGACGACGTTGCCATCGAGATCAAGCTCTTTGCCGAGCGACTCCATCAGGAGCTGCTGCAGATACTTGGAAAAAAGCATAAGCCGGTCTTTGTAAGGCAGCACGACCATGTCCTTTGCGCCTTTGCCTTTGCCAGCGGAGTACCAGGACAGCGCGAGCAACATCGAGGCATTCGACCAAACATCTGCTTTGCGGGTCTTACGGTCGATTGCCGCCGCACCCGCGAGAAAGGCCGTAATGTCGATCCCCTGCAAGGCGGCAGGAAGCAGGCCCACGGCACTCATCACAGACGTCCGGCCACCGACCCAATCCCACATCGGGAAACGTTTCAGCCAGCCACCTTTCAGGGCGTATTTTTCGAGTTCGCTGCCATCGCCCGTGACCGCCACTGCATTGGGCGCGAACGGCACATTTTTCGAAGCAAAAAAAGATTCCGCTTCGAGCATGCCGTTGCGGGTTTCCTTCGTCCCGCCGGACTTGGAAATGACAACAACCAGCGTAGAGGCCAGGGAATCACTCAGCGCGGCCAACACGCGGTCGATCCCGTCTGGATCGGTGTTGTCGAGGAACCAGACCTTCATCGGGTCATTCGTTTTACCAAGCGCGTCCGCGACGAACTGCGGCCCCAACGCCGAGCCGCCGATGCCAACAACAAGCACGTTTTTGAATTTTCCTTCCGCATGAACCTCCGCCGCAAAAGCTTTGATGCTATTCAGCGTCGTAAGGATTTCCTGTCGCAGGGTGGCATCCGGAGCAATATCGACGTCGCGCAGCCAGTAGTGCCCCACCATGCGCTGCTCATCGGGGTTGACGATTTCGCCAGCTTCCAACTTCACCATATTGGCAAACGCGGCGTCTGTTTTGGGTTTCAGCGATTCAAAAAAATCGGCCGGAAAATCCATCCGGCTGATGTCAATGGAGAATCCGAGGTCGGCGTAACGGAGGAAATAGCGATTAAAACGTTCCCAGCTCATAGTGTCGTGCGAGAACTTGAGCATGATTGCCCCGCAGATGGAAGCGCGGAAAGTGGGATTGTGCGAAACAGCGGGAGCCGGAGGCTTACCGGCCAGCGGGAGGGTCTGTCGGCGCGCATGCCTCGGGTAGCGCTCGCAGCGCAGCATTTGCAGCGGATACTTTAAAAAACAGCCACTTCCCTTTGACATCCAGAAACAAACACGGCGCTCAAAGCAGACTCCCCATCTGAAGTTTTCATGGCTGGCACGGCCGATACCGCGAGACCGAAGCTTTCCTCCCGCATCTTCCTGCCCGAACGTGCGGAAGGCTCTGATTTACGAACTGAATATCGGGCGTAGGGCTGCAGTAATAGCGACGACGGCGCGTTTGGTGAGACCCGGAGTGGCTCGCAGGAGCGAAAAACACCCATTCATCATCGAGCGTTGGTGACGTGAATGGAAACAATTGCCTCGGCGTGTGAACGATCCGAGGTAGTCTGGGCGAAACAGAGCGCTTTTCCATAGGGTGAACGGCGTTCAGTATTGCGGGATCCACGCGAATCCCATTTCACCAGCCGCTTCCCTCAGCGGGAAAACGGCTGGATGGTTTGCATGGCAGGCGAAAACTTTAATGCGAAAGCGTCCTCAAAGGGCGGCGGCTCTAACTTGCCCGTGGCAGCCAACGCTCATGATGAACCCGGGGGGCGGTGACCGATCCGTTTTATCCCAGGATCGGTCACC
>DATDBU010000137.1:0-2690 GCA_036524675.1 Chthoniobacterales bacterium
GGTGTTGGATCGCACACGATCCGCGCTTAATCCAAAGTTGAACCCGTCGGTAGCCACCCACAGATTGCCGGCGCGATCCGCCAGCAACGTTTGCCCTCCTTGCGCGGGGAAGCCCATTTCCTTTCCCACCGCCTGCCAGACGCCGTTTTTGAACCGGCTTAGTCCATACTGGCCGCACGCCCACATCGTCCCATCGCCTGCCTCCACCACGGAGAGAATTCCGCCCTTGGGCAGACCCGAGCCGGGGAAATAGTTGGTGACTTGCCCGTCGCGTAGCCGGCTGACAGCTCCGGAATCAAATCCCATCCAGAGACTGCCGTCCCGCGCGACCCGAAGAGCATGCACCGTCGAAAAAGGAAGCTTCTCGCCCGTGCCCGGCGACCAGAGCACAAAGCGAACGCCATCGAACCGGTAAAGACCCGCCTGGGACGCAATCCACAAATATCCGTCCGGCGTCTGCGCGACCGCCCACACAGGCCCGGGAATTCCGTCTTTGGCCGACCAGACGGTATGCTGGTAGCGCCGGGCCGATTCCTGCCCTCCGAGCGCCCTTGCCGGAACACTCCATAAGACGAGCACGCCCAGGAAAATGCACCCGACCCACCGCAGCCAGCAATTCCAGCATGAAGGGTGGAGGAGGCGGGAAAAGGTCATTTGAAGGATGATGAGTGCCCCGCGATCGCGAAAAAGCAACCCTTGCTCTCGCCTGGACGGAGGAACGTGACCGCTCGCACTCCTCAAAGCGGGGGCCTGAAGCGTTGCCCGTCGCACAACGGACGAGACGGTTTACGACATTTCGTAAAACGCGATTACGAAGGTTCGTGCATTCACGAACACTCGTAACTGTCAGCGATCCGGACGAATTTGTAACATCTTCATGGAAAGGGTTTTGCGAAATGCGGAGCGGTTGGCACGCGCCGTGTTAATGCCTGTTCCAGTCATGCGGGCAATTTTTTCCGAAACCACCAATCCCAGCCGCCGTCCGTACATGCGCCGGCTCGAAAAGCGATCGAGGCGCCGGCGACCCGAATGCTAACATCAACGCCCATGAGCCACTATCGCCAGTTATACACGCACTGTGGATGAACCCGAGTAAGCCTGACCAAAACACTGAAGGGAGCGCCAGCGCCTGGTCGCGGCGCCAGTTTATCATCTGCGCTTCCAGTGTCGCCGCTACGGCGGCCCTGACGCTTCCCTTCGTTCTGGGAGCGGGCAGCAAGTCCGCCAAAGCTTCCCATCCCAAAAACACCGCCAACCAACCAAAAAAAATCATGAGCACCATTACCACCAAAGACGGCACCACCATTTACTACAAAGACTGGGGCACCGGCCACGTCGTCACCTTTAGCCATGGCTGGCCGCTCACGGCCGATGCCTGGGAAGCGCAAATGTTTTACCTCGCTTCTCACGGCTACCGCTGCATCGCGCACGACCGGCGCGGCCATGGCCGTTCCAGCCAGCCTTGGAACGGCAATGATATGGACACTTACGCCGACGATCTGGCGGAACTCTTTGAGGCGCTCGACCTCAAGGACGCCGTGATGATCGGCCACTCCACCGGCGGCGGCGAAGTCGCGCGGTTCATCGGACGCCACGGCTCCAAACGCGTGTCCAAGGCGGTGCTCATGGGCGCCGTGCCGCCGATCATGCTCAAGACCGAGGCCAATCCCGGCGGCCTGCCCATCGAAGTCTTCGACGGCTTTCGCGCGGCGTATCTGGCCGACCGCTCGCAATTCTTCCTGGATGTCGCCAGCGGCCCATTCTTCGGTTTCAACCGGCCGGGCGCCAAGGTTTCACAAGGACTGATCTACTCCTGGTGGATGCAGGGCATGATGTCCGGATTCAAAAACGCCTACGATTGCATCAAGGCGTTTTCCGAGACGGATTTTACCGAGGATTTAAAGAAAATCGACGTGCCGACCCTCATCATTCACGGCGACGACGATCAAATCGTGCCTATAGCCGACTCAGCGCTGCTCTCGGCGAAACTCGTCAAGGACGCCACCTTGAAAATCTATCCGGGCGGCTCGCATAGTTTGGGGGATACGAGCAGAGAAAAGCTGAACGAAGATTTGCTAGCCTTCATTAAATCCTAATCCTCGGCGGAGCCTGGCGGCATTCTATTTGAGATCGGGCTTTGCCTTGGATGAGCCGTTCGAGGAACGTGCCTTCTGCCTCCTGCATTCTGCCTTTCTGGTATTTGCTTGAAAAAAGCTGGAAACGGCAAAAAGAAATCGGGCCTTTCCATTGCAGATTCTGGAACCTGACACGCCTACTGTTCTGCCATGCCATCGCTTCGCAGAGATTTCACTTTCCTGTTTACCGATATTGAACGCAGTTCCCATCTTTGGGAGCAGCATCCGCAGACCATGGGCCGCGCCCTGGCGCAGCACGACGATTTGATGCGCGCCGCCTTGAAGGAACACCGCGGGACAATTTTTAAAACGGTCGGGGACGCGTTTTGCACGGTGTTTCACAGTGCCCTGGATGCGATGCGCGCGGCGGTGCTGGCGCAACAGCAACTGGCGGCGGCAGCCTGGGGGGAGACAGGCCCGCTGAAAGTGCGCATGGCCCTCCATAGCGGCGAGGCCGAGGAACGCGATGGAGATTATTTCGGGCAAACTCTCAATCGCGTGGCTCGCGTGCTGGCGGCGGGTCATGGTGGGCAAACCCTGCTTTCACGCGTGACC
>DATDBU010000138.1:0-4736 GCA_036524675.1 Chthoniobacterales bacterium
GCTAGTTCGGTATAGCGCCTGGGTCCTTTTAGGGGCGGTATAGCAGGCGAATATGAACGCGAGATTGCTAAAGCGCCTGACCGGCCGTCAAGACGAAAGGCGCCGCGGGGCTGGCCTCGGGATTTATTTTGCTGCACCGCAATAGGTTGTGAATATTGCGCTATGCCAGATGTCGTAAAAGTTGGAGTGGAGGAGGTCATGGAGTTTCTGTTCGATTAGGACGCTATCTGCCGAAAGCGCCATCGACCCGATGTAGGACTTGCCGTCCATTTGGTCGGCGTAAACGCAAAGCTGGATGCGGTAGTCTCGGTAGTCGTCTGCCAGCAATGCTCGAAGTGCGCTGAGGAATGCTGGCGTGCAATGCGCGAAGCAGGTGGTCACACGGAGAACACGGAGGTACAAATTCAAGATATTCTCCCCGTGATCTCCGTGTGACATTTTCAGTAGGAAGTTTCGACGAGAACTCAGTTTGGCTTTTCCTTGGTGTCTTTATGTCTTGGTGGTGATTTCCGACGGCGTCGTACTCCCTCACGCTTCGACGCGCGGGTCGTGCGTATTTTCTAGACACTCTTCGCGGTTCCGCTTGATGACGGATTTATTCACAGAAACACGAATGAATTCGCGGGGCTTGTCCTGATCGCGATGCAGATCGTGAAGCTTGTCGAGCACCGCTTTTTCGTCCTTGGTCAATCGCTCGTGGAGCCTCTGATATTCAATCCAGGATGGGGCCGTCACTTCCATTTGATAGCGAGCCGATTGGACGTAGTCCTCATACAGATGCCAGTCGCGGGCTCCATTTCTCAGATAGATAAGGCGGACCTCCCGCAGCAATTCGACGCATAGGTTTTGATGGGCCGAATCGAACGTAAATTCTGTTACCACTGAGACGGGGTTTTCTTTCGCGTATGAGAGCCGTATCGGATCCCACTTGCGGGAAAAGATCGTGACTGCGGCCGGCTCCAAATTGAGGTTAGTGGTAAAGTCGACGGAAAACCGCTTGCGGAGGATTACTTGGGTCAGGACGACGGCTAAGATCGCCAGAAAACCGGCCACAAGAAAGGTGTGAACGACGCCCGCCGTCGCGGCTGACGTTCCCCAAACAACGCCGCCGAGAGCCGTCGCTGCCTGGCCGACCATTACGGTTGTTGCGCTCATACGCCCTCGCGCCCATTCAGGCATCGCGCGTTGGCCTGCTATGTAGAGCTCGGAAGCGGCCAGGGTCCATCCCGCTCCGCCAAGTGCCGCAACTAGCAAAAAGACGTATGGGTGACGGACGAAGGCCATTAGAAAAAGGTCCGACACCAGCAAGGAATACGCATAAATGATCAATTTGTTGGGAGAAAAACGGGCGCGCGCCAGCGGGACCAGGAAGACAGCCGCCACGACCGATCCGACGGCCAGAGCCGTAAAGAGATATCCTAACTTAGAGGCGTCGAGATGCAGTTCCTTCAATCCGACCACCGGCATCAACGACGGAATGATGGAGATAAAAAACGAGAACAATCCAAGCCGCGTCAGGATCACCTTCATCCCGGGGGTGTAGATGACATAGCGGACTGCAGCTATGATCGTTGCAAAGAAATGCTCCGGCACGATCGATTTTCTCTGTTGCGGCCGTTTCCACGTGAGGATCGCGGAAAGCAATAGGAGAAAACCCAACGCGTTGGCTCCAAAGATGTAGCTCGTTCCTACAATCGGGATCAGCAGGCCGCCGAGAAGTGGCCCAATGATTCCCGAGATATTCATTTTCAATCCCCCAAGGGTGCCGGCCGAAGCGAGATGTTCCTTGGGAACCATTCCGACCTCGATGGACGAGGAAGCCGGTGCGCCAAACGCAAACCCAAGGCCGAACAAGAACGAGCTGGTCAGAATGATGTAGGGATTGAGCAAATGCGCGAACCCGAGGGTCGCCAGGCCCAGGGCGATCGAGGTCTGCCACAGGTTGGTTGCGCACAACATTCTTTTGCGATCCACGATGTCTGCGAGTGCTCCTGCGGGTAGCGTAAAAAGCGCAAAAGGCAGGGATGAAACCGTCGACATCAGCGAGATGACAAGAGCCGATTCGTGCAACTTGCCCAGGAGCGAGAAGACCGCCGTGTTATTGGCTGCCACGCAGGTTCCGGAAATAAGGGCAGCCAGCCAGTATTTCCTGAAGTCGGGGTTTTTCAACGCAAGCCAGATCGAAGCCTTGTTCTCAGTCATTGAGCAGACGGTCTATTTGGAGGGCGTAGTTCTTGTATCGGTTGCGTTGCCTTGGACCCAGGCCAAAATCGCGAAACCCGGTGACGCGGAACGCCTTTTAAAAAGCATTGCACAAAAAAGCGACACCTCATTTCAAGGCAGGATTGCTGCCTGAAAATTCGCGGGCGACATCGATGCTGACCAAGCGCGCGACCATATCAGGGGGCGAGGAACAGGCCGATGATCGCTTTCGAAAAGAGCCAGCTGGTCAAGGCCGGAATGACACCGCATAGCGATTCCTATGGACAGAGACTGAAGATCACTTAAGCGGCTTTAATACAGTATCAGCATGAGCGACATGAATAACCTGGAACCCTGTTCAAACCTCGAACCCGGCCGGACTGCGTTTCTTTTCGATTTGGACGGCACACTCGTCGATAGCGTTTATCAGCACGTGCTGGCTTGGCGCGAATCGCTGGCGAACGCCGGGATTGATCTTGCCGTCTGGACCATTCATCGGCGAATCGGAATGAGCGGCGGCCTGATGGCCAATGCTATTCTCCGAGAAACAGGTCAACCGGTAACGCCGGAGAAGGCCAAGCAGTTAACTGATCTTCATAAGGAAGCCTATGCCAGGCTTTCCGGCAGCGTAAAGCCGTTGCCGGGAGCGATCCAATTGCTGGCCTATCTGACGAAAAACGGTGTGCCGTGGGCGATTGCTACGAGTGGGCGGCGCGAGAGTGCGGGGCCCACGCTGGAAGCTTTGCGAGTTCCGGCTGAGGTTCCGATCGTCTGCCGCGATGAAGTTTCTCATGCCAAACCAGATCCCGATCTATTCATCGCCGCTGCCAACAAGCTGGGGGTGCCCATCAGCGATTCGGTCGTCGTCGGAGACAGCGTATGGGATTTGTTGGCCGCGCGTCGGGCGCGGGCGCTTGGTGTCGGACTGCTGACCGGCGGCTATGGTGAGGAAGAGCTCGAACGAGCCGGCGCTTATCGCGTTTATCAGGATCCAGCCGATCTGCTGCAGCATTTGGATGAGGTCGGCGTTCGAGCCTCTCAGTAGCGGTCCGGATTGCGTGGTGCACCCATTCTCGAAAATGGCGCGCCGAAGGGTGACGCGCGATGGGGCCCGTCTCTCGCCCGTCGCCTTCGGGACGGGAACCTTCTTCCACGGAATGCCGGTGGTTCCACCGCCGGCTATGCATCATTCAGCCCTTCGGGCTTCACGACCGTTGGAGAAGACGAAAAAAGTTGGCGCAGTGTGTCCCGGATCATTCGGTTCGTTCGTCGTATCGATGAATGGACAAAATCATGAGCACTCCTTGTTGCCATAAAACGAGCCGGCGTTGGTTCGGTTTTGCCGAGTGGCTCGCTCCGACGGCCATCCTGATCCTTTTGCCGAAGTGCCCTATGTGTTTGGCCGCGTATGTGGCGGCTCTGACGGGAGTCGGTTTATCGTTCGCAGGGGCGTCAGAATTCCGCGCAGCCCTCGTGATTGTGTGCGTCGCGGCTCTGTCGTATCTCGTAACGCGGAAGACGTGCCGCGTCGTCGCGAAACGAGTTCGTTCCACGTCCTCGAGGGCCGTCTTTTCACCCATCAAATCCCCGGAGAATGCATTATGAAAACTGCCAGTACAGCACTTCCAAGAATTGTTTCGCGAGCTGAGTGGATCGAGGCGCGCAACGCGTTGCTCGTGAAGGAAAAGGCGGCCACTCGAGCGCGGGATGCGCTCAATGCGGAGCGACGCCGGCTGCCAATGGTCAGGATTGAGAAGAATTATGTCTTCGACAGTCCCAACGGCAAAGTGAGCCTCCTCGACCTGTTCGAGGGACGCCGCCAGCTCATCGTTTACCATTTCATGTTTGAGCCGGGCGATCCGCCGCCTGGCAAGACGGAGCCGTGGACTGAAGGCTGCTCGGGCTGTTCGCTGATGGTGGACAATATGGGGCATCCCGCTCATCTGCACGCGCGTGACACATCGCGGGTTCTGATATCCCGCGCTCCGCTGGCCAAGATCGAGCCGTTCAAGAAGCGCATGGGCTGGACCGAGCCGTGGGTTTCCTCGTTTGAGAGTGACTTCAATTACGATTTCGGTGTGACTACAGATGAAGGTGAGACGTTCGGGTTGAGCGTTTTGCTTCGCGATGGCGATGACATCTATCAAACCTATTTTACCGACGGACGCGGCGTCGAATATCTTGGCAGCAATTTCAGTTACCTCGACGTGACGCCGTTCGGCCGACAGGAGCTTTGGGAGGATTCGCCGGAAGGTTGGCCGCAAACTCCGCCGTACGAATGGTGGCGCCATCACGACAAATACGAAAACAAGGACTAACACCTCCGCTACAGAAAGAAGTTCCTGTTAAATTAAATCAATGCTTACCTGAGAAGGAGAATCACTATGCCCCACTATCAGGGCAAACGCATCAAAAACCGAGGAGAGATAGGAGGTAGGAGTGATCCCAGGAGGCATTTTTCTGTTTTCCTTTGATACCACGCTTTTTGGTGGTGTCGTTTTTGAGCACGTTGAGGGCGATGTGCCGAAGGATGG
>DATDBU010000139.1:0-37044 GCA_036524675.1 Chthoniobacterales bacterium
TACTCCCGAAGTTCCCGAATAAATTTGCTTGCAGCCATTCGAACGCTTCCAGTGGCGACATCCGTGTGATGGTTTCTTCAGTGATCTCGGGCTGCACTATAGAACTATTTCCTGCGACGAGGTTTTGTTCAGCAGCTTCCAGAGCGCGCCGAAGAGTTTCGGATTTGGAAACTCCCCATCGCTTTGCCAGTCGCTCCAGGCGGGAAGCCGTTGCAGGATCAAACGCAACCGTCGTGCGAACCGTCATGGCAGCCATAACGCGAAAACATTATGCGCATAACATACGTCCTGCAAGCTTGTGCAGGAGAAGCGTCTCCGTACGTGAAGAGGACATGGTCCTCCCATAGTCAAACCCCGGAGCGGCCTGGCGTCGGGATTAACCGACACATTGTAAAAAATTCGAAGACTCGACATCCGCCTGACGTCTGAGTTCGATGTTGTCAGGGAAAGGTCGAGCGCCCCCAAATCCGACCGTCCAGTGATTGGAGGCCCAGACTCTATCCATGAAGACCCATCTTGTTTTTGCCATCATGACCGTTGCGCTCCTGGCGCTCGTGATCACGCAGAACCGTGACAGCGCTTTCACGTTTCAATACGTCATCCGACAAGCCCAAGATGCTGCACGCGAACCTTTTGTGCCGGCGAATCCGGTGAAGAGCGATGCGCTTCGGAATCTCACATACGATCAATACCGCGACATTCGGTGGAAGGATGAAGGAACGCTCTGGAGGAAACTTGGGCTGCCATTTCAGGCGAAGTTCTTCTTCACGAGTGCGCTGAATTCAACCCCGGTGACAATCTACGAAGTGACTCGGGACAGCGTGGGACCCATCCGGTTCAAGCCGGAGATGTTCGATTACGGACGGCTGAATTCCATTCCTTATGAGGAACAGGAAAAGGGCGGTTTTTCGGGGTTTCGCCTCCATTACCCAATCAACAAACCGGATTATCTCGATGAAGTGCTAGTGATGCTTGGGGCGAGTTACTTCCGATCGCTGGCGAAGGATCAGGTTTACGGTCTTTCAGCGCGTGGGGTCGCGATCGATACGGCGTCAGACGTGAAACAAGAGGAATTTCCTTCCTTCACGAGGTTCTGGCTGGTGCGGCCGGGCAACACAGACAAGACGATGACGCTTTACGCGCTGCTCGACGGACCGAGCTTGGCTGGGGCGTATCAGTTTACGATTCAACCCGGTGTGGAAACGGTCATTGACGTGCGCGCCGTTCTATTTTTGCGGAAGGAAATCGGGCTACTCGGCATCGCGCCGCTGACGAGCATGTATTGGTATGGCGAGAATACGAGCGACACTTTCGGAGGCTGGCGACCCGAGGTGCACGACTCCGACGGTCTGCTGGTCCACGGCGGGAACGGCGAATGGATCTGGCGGCCCTTGGCGTGGTCAAAGCTGCTGCAAATCAATGACTTCGGAACCACCAATCCGAAGGGTTTCGGACTGTTGCAAAGGGATCGGGATTTTGCGCACTACCAGGATCTTGAAGCGCATTATCATCAGCGCCCAAGTGTCTGGATTGAACCCCGGGGCGATTGGGGTAAAGGCTCGGTTCGACTCATTCAGTTCCCGACGGGAAACGAATTCATGGATAATGTCGCGGCCTTCTGGCATACGGACCAGACGCACGCCGCGGGCGACCGGATTGAGCTCAATTATCGGATGACGTGGCGCGGGACCGACCCGGCCGAAGGCGATTTTGCGCGATCCATCGCCACGCGGATCGACTATCAAGAGCAGGAGTTCTACCGGGTATTCGTCCTGGATTTTGCCGGGGAAGCCCTGGGAAAACTTCCGCCGGAAACGCAGCTGCAGCCGGAGTTTTCAATCAGCGGCGGCGGCGTGATCGACAAAGTGGCCGTGCAAAAAAACACGAACGACAATTCGTGGCGTGTTAGTTTCACTGCGAGCACCAACGTTCTCCGCAAACCGCATGAGCTGCGCTGCGCGTTAAAAAACAGCGGCAAACCCGTCACCGAAACGTGGACCTACACCTGGATGCCCAATGAGCCACGTTGATCACACTCACACATTGGCCAGTCAGGCTTGGCGCGAGGCATGCGCGCGCCTCGAGGATTACCTGGAATCCTGTGACATCCGTGATCCTGAACGTCGCTGGCGTCTGTCGCTGGAAATTCTCGATGAAGCACGAAGCAAAGCCGCTGCGAATACCAAACTCACACCGCTTGAAGCGACAATGGAAACGGTTATGAGCCGCACGGATGAGTGGTTTGATTTCGTCGCTAACGGTGAGGGCGCCTCCCGTGGGCGCGTTGCATGGACCTCAAGCGGCGCCAGCGCGAAATTCGCGAAGTATTTTCTCGAACCCGAGCCGCCGCACGAATTGGTCGCCGAATTGCGTAACGAAACGATCCAGGCAAAGCCGGAGCTGGAATTTACCTCACTGGTTCGCATGGATGTCGACTACGGTCCAATGGAGGATATCGCCCGCGAGACGTGGGAGAAATTCTCGTGGTCGTTCGTGTTAAAGGCGTTCCTCCTGTGGGTTGTCATTTTCTTTGTCGCCTGGGGCACGTGGCTCCATTTCCATCCATGAATCCCCTGCTATCCAACGAATCCGTTTCGCTTCGCAAAGCGATTTTTCTAGCCACGGGCATCGGGCTCACGGCGGCAGGCTGCTGGTTGATGTGGCAGCATTTCAAAGCAGATGGCGTTTCGTGGCTGGAGTGGACACTGCTCGCACTATTTTTAGTCCTCTTCGGACAACTCGCATTTGGGTTCAGCATCGCATTCTGGGGTTTTGTCACGTGGCTGCGAGGTGGCGATGCTCTTCAAATCATGCGCACGCTGCCGGATAAACCCGGCCCGAACGAAAATCTCGGGGCTACGGCCATCGCGATGCCGGTTTACAACGAAGATTGCGGACGCGTTTTCCGAGGGCTGGAGGCCATGATCACGTCACTCGAACGAACGGGGCACAGCGAAAGCTTCGACTTTTTCATCCTCAGCGACTCGAACCAGCCGGATCAATGGATCGCCGAGGAAAGGGCGTGGGTCGATCTGTGCAGTCGGCTCCAAAAATTCGGCAACGTTTTTTATCGAAAGCGTCGGGTATCGCTTCATGGCAAGAGCGGCAACATCAACGACTTCTGCCGCCGGTGGGGAAAACGGTATCGGTATCTCGTCATTCTCGACGCGGACAGCATCATGAGCGGCGAAACACTCGTCAGACTCACCCGCGCGATGGATGAGAATCCGCGCACAGGGATTATCCAAACCGCCCCAAAAATGGTGGGAGGCGCATCCTTCCTCCAACGACTCTGGCAATTTTCCACCAGCGTGGTCGGACCAATTTTTGCCGCAGGTTCCAGTTTCTGGCATCTGGCTGGCGGGAGTTACTGGGGACACAACGCCATCATCCGTTTAAAGCCTTTCATGGCGCACTGCATCCTGCCCGAGCTGCCAGTCCAGAAACAGGAGAAGCGCCATATTATGAGCCACGACACTGTGGAGGCAGCACTTATGCAACAGGCCGGATTCGAAGTCTGGCTTGCCAATGAAGAACCTGGCTCCTACGAGGAATGCCCTCCGAATCTCACGGAAAATCTAAAAAGGGATCGCCGCTGGTGCCAAGGCAACCTGCAGCATTTCTGGTTTCTCTTCGCCCCGGCAACGTTTCTGACCAACCGCATCCACATTCTCTTTGGGCTACTGGCCTATCTTTCCGCGCCACTGCTCGTTCTGTTCATCACCTTGAGTCTCGTGGACTATTATTGGAAGCAACGTTACGCGACGCTCGCGGCTCAATCACCCGAGCCGTTCGGCGTATTCTCGGATCGCAATTCCCTGCTCCTGCTTATCCTGACGCTTGGGCTGCTGTTTCTTCCGAAAATCCTGGGAACCATCACCGCCCTCGTCCGGCCGTCGAAGTTTGGAGGTTTCTTTCGCCTCTTCGCCAGCACCCTTCTTGAGGCGATCCTGTCCATTCTGCTGGCCCCCATCCTGCTGTATTATCATACAAAATTCGTAGTGCTGACAACGCTTGGGGTTCGCGTCGCGTGGAAGACGCAGAATCGTTCCGACTTGGGCATTGGCTTTGGCGAAGCCGCTAGTGAATATGGGCAGACGACTCTCGCCGGTTTCGCCGTTATCGGCCTCTGTGCGTGGTTCGTTCCCAATCTTATTTGGTGGCTCGCTCCGATATTCGCAGGCTGGGTGCTCTCCATTCCCCTCGTAATGCTGACTGCTTCAACACGCGTCGGCCTTTGGTTGCGCAAACTCGGCCTCCTGGTCACCCCCGAGGAAGTTGAGCCGCCCGTCGAACTGCACAATCTGGAGGGTGCCGAGACCGTGGCCGGCAGCACGCCCCAATCAGGATTGGAACAAGTGATCATTGCTCCTGACGTCAACGCCATCCATCTTTCCCTCCTCCAGCGGAGCAAACAGGGAAAAAAGAAATCCGACCTCCTGGCAGCCGTCCGGCGACGTCTCCTTGAAGAGGGCCCGGAATCCATTTCTCGTCGCGAAATTATGGCCCTTCTCTGGAACGCCGAATCCGTTGAAGCCGTCCACCGAGAGCTGTGGAAGACCCCGCATTCCCTTCTGCATCCAGCCTGGCGGCATGCGATGGACCGTTGGGCCGGTTAGGCCGAAAAGGCTACGTCGTCTTTGCCGCTGAAGTGGCGCGATCGGCAAGAAGTTTGGCGCGATCGGCGAATGATTTCCGGGAGCCGCGAGGTATTGTCGCCCCCATGCTCGCTTACACCACCAAATCCTTCGCAGCTCAAACTGCATCGTCGTCCCTCGCGCCGTTCGCAATCGCCCGTCGCGAACCGGGTCCAAAAGACGTTCAGATGGAAATCCTGTTTTGCGGTGTGTGCCACTCCGATATCCACCAGGCTCGCAACGAGTGGCGGAATACCATCTATCCGTGCGTACCGGGTCACGAAATCGTCGGTCGCGTCGTCAAGGTCGGCGCGGAAGTCACGAAGTTCAAAGAAGGCGACCTCACTGCCGTCGGGTGCATGGTCGATTCGTGTCGCACCTGCCCGAGCTGCCAACGCGGTCTCGAGCAATACTGCACCAGTTTTCCTACATTCACTTACAACAGCCCGGACAGCGTGCTCGGCGGCCCGACTTTCGGCGGCTATTCCGACAGCATCGTCGTCGATGAAGCCTTCGTTCTGCGCGTCCCGGAAGGCCTCGACCCGGCGGCCGCGGCGCCGTTGCTCTGCGCCGGCATAACAACGTATTCGCCATTACGCCACTGGAAAGTCGGTCCCGGCCAGAAAGTCGGCATTGTTGGTTTGGGTGGTCTCGGCCACATGGGCGTAAAATTTGCCCATGCTTTCGGCGCTCACGTCGTCCTCTTTACGACTTCGCCAGGCAAGATCCCGGACGGCCTCCGCCTCGGAGCTGACGAAGTGGTCGTTTCAAAGAATGAAGACGAAATGAAAAAGCATGCGCTTTCGTTCGATTTCATTCTCGACGCCGTATCGGCCGAACACGACATCAACGCCTACCTGAGCCTTCTCAAGCTCGACGGAACGCTGACTCTCGTTGGCGCTCCCGAGAATCCGCTGCCTGTCGCCGCATTCAACCTGCTGCTACCTCGTCGCCAGTTCGCCGGCTCCGGTATCGGCGGCATCGCTGAAACCCAGGAAATGCTCGACTTCTGTGCCGAACACGGAATCGCCAGTGACATCGAAATGATCAACATCCAGCAGATCAACGAAGCCTACGCGCGAATGCTGAAAGGCGACGTGAAGTATCGCTTCGTGATCGACATGGCGTCACTCAAGGCCGAGGCATAATTCAAAAAACCAGTTCCGGCCGGTTTCAAAAAGACGCGACGCAAAAAAGTCATTCGACATTCGGCATTCGGCATTCGTCATTTGCCCTCATGTCCAACCGCTTCCGAGTTTCCAGTCTTCTGGCGCGCAAGCTGGAGGAGCATCAACTGTTACTTCCCGCCGTGCTCCGGCATGCCGGGTTGCCGATGGGCTTCTTCAATCAGGAGAAAATATTCGTAACAACGGAAGAGCTGTTTGCCCTGTGGCGCGCGATTGCGGAGGTCAGCTGCGATCCCGCCATCGGGCTGAAGCTCGGCACAGAACAACGCATCGAACGCTACGGTGCGCCGGCCATCGCGGCGCTTTACAGCCAGTCCTTCCGTGATGCGCTCCAGCGCATGGCCCGCTACAAACAGCTTACCTGTCCGGAAGAGATCTGGATTTCCCGTGGCGCCGGCGAGTGCACCGTGGAATTCCGATGGTTGCTCGCCCGGGAGGCCGAGCCGGATGTGCTTATCGATCTGTGTTTGTCCTGGATCCTGGCCATCGGACGCAGGGGCACAGACGGATCGATCACCCCATTACGTCTGGAGCTGGCTCGACCGCCGAAACATCGTGAGATGCTGGAAACCCATTACGGCTGCCGGGTAAAATTCGAATCCAACCGCAACGCCCTTATTTTCCGCCCGAGCGATCTGGACCGGCCGTTCGTGACACACAATGCCGACCTTCTCGAGATTATTGCTCCTCAGCTCGAAGCGGAGCTGAACGACCAAAGATCCCGGCAAACGGTCACTGAGCAAGTGAAAACGGTGCTCAAACGGCTGCTGGCCGGGCATCGCCCGTCGATTCAAGACGTAGCGCGGCAGCTGAACCTGAGCTCGCGCACATTGCAGCGGCGGCTTACGGACAGCGGCGTCTCGTTTCAACAATTGCTTGAGGAAGCTCGCCGGGAATTGGCGCGCCATTATCTGTCGCAATCCTCGCTCGAGCTGAATGAAACCGCCTACCTGCTCGGCTATGAGGATGCGAATTCGTTTTTCCGGGCGTTCCACCACTGGGAAGGCACGACGCCCGGTCAATGGCGGAACAACGTGCGACCGACAACCGTCGCCGTCGGCATGGAATCCGTTACGCAAAACAACTGATCGAAGTCGTCCCCCGAAACAGTTGTGTAGCTGATTGGGATTTGCTGGGAGGCCATAGTTTAGGGGTGTTTTGTGGTGCGCGCTTGGAAAGCACGCACCGGAAAACGGCTGGGGACTGACCCCAGGGCAATACCGGGGACAAATGCGTGCGGAAAAGTTCCGTGAAGATGTTGAACGGCTCCTTGGAACTCTCCTGAGAAGCCGTGAAAGCCTTTGACGGTCTTTCCGGAGACTGTTTTGCGTTCCTTAAAGGGCTGAACGCTTTCGCCGGACTCTCCGGCGATGCCATGAAGGCTTTGGAGTGTTGCTGAGGAGTCTTCCGCAACCCCATGAAGAGCTTGGAAGCTTTTTCCGGACTCTCCTTTGGAGTCGTTTAAGCCTTTGACGTTCGTTCCGGAGTCTTCGGAAACCCTCTTTAACCTTTTAATGGTCTTTGCGGACTCTCCGGAATCTCCATTGAACACTTCCAGACCCACGGGCAGCAAAGCCGTGAACGGAGCATGGATGCCGTGAACATTTGGCAAATGAGCATTGCCACAATGGAACAGCCGCCCTAACTTTCGCTTCAGTTATGCCCCGTCGTGCGAGTTCTCCCCTGCATTTCGGTTGGTGGGTCGCTGCTCTGATGCTCATCGGCGGGGCCGCCGGTGGAGGTTATACATTGTTTCGGACTGTAAACGATCCATTCCGGACGACGGCCATCCTCGACACCGCGATTTACCTCGAAAACGCCAATTCACTACGCGGGAACGTGTATCGCGTGAATGGGACGGTGCGAAATTTTATCAGAGGCACGAATTCGGGACGGCTATTTTCGGTGGAAGTGGATGACGCGACGAAAAGTATTCTGCCCATTGTGGTTCCGGCAGCTTTAAACCAAATCAATATCCAGCGAGGACAGCAGTTTGCGATCCGGTTCGAGGTGGATGAAAACGGCATCCTCCGCGTGCAGGAGTTGAGGAAGATTTAGGAAACCGAATGGATACGCACGGCCATAAACAGAGGAATCTGGCGGAGCGGCTTCTGATTTTACTCATTGCCGCCACTCCCTGCCTGGCTGGGGCGCAGGCGCCTGAAGCCATTCCAACGGCTTCTCCCCCTACCGTCACTCCGGCTCCCCAAGAAACGGGGACAACAGCCAACAGGGACACATCCACTGCGCCCAACCTGATTCCGACAGTCGATCCTGCGTCCGGAATCATTTCCTGGAATGGACAGACCTGGAACATCAACAATAACCGGCTCTTCAATGCGCGCTTCGAGAAGTATCTGAATGCGCCCGAAGAGACTACGCAGGCGGATTTGGAGTATCAGGGAATTTTGCGGACGATTTTGGACAAATTGTCTCCCGCCCGCATCACCCCGGCAAATATGGACGCGGCCTTCCGGCTTTTGCCGAAAGCGGCTGCATTCGATTCGGACGCGCGTCTGTGCGACTCCATCGCAGACTCGGTTTACTCCGTGTGGATGGCACGGAAGGAGTTGCAACGGCTTGCGCAGGCAAATGATGCTCTGAGGGAAGAACAAAAAGCAACAGAATGGAATGCGGGGCTGGCATCGGCTCCCTCGACAACCGGGGGCACCGCTCCGAAAAACGTTACCGCGGCCGCCGAGTGGGCCAAGGAACGGGCACTGAAACGCGACACGCAAATGGCCCCCTACACGACACGTATCGCTGAAATCAAAGCCCTCATTCTGGCCAATCAAGCGAAGCGCGAGCTTTCCCAGATGCAGACAAAAATCGAATTCCAGGCGCTCTGCGTGCAACTTTTTCTTCAACGACGCTTCCAGCACGTGCTCATCGCCACACGATTTTACCGGGGTGTCTTTGGCGATGGCGACACACTGCTGCGTGTCGGTGATGACGCAAGATCGCTCTTTGGCAAAACAACGGGCATGCCGCCGACCGTTAGCACTCTGGATACAATGGCCAACGAAGTCATTCGCGATTGCCGGGAAAGCGTTCAGGCGTACGAATTTTTGCTCGAAAAAGGCGAACTCAAAAGTGCCACGGAACGCCTCGCCGAAGGTTTTGTTCCTGGCGAATACACGCCGGAATTTCGGACTTTGTCCCGGGAAAAGAAGCGCGCGGCGCTTAAGTTCACCCAGGCGTCGAATCAACTGCTTTCAGCCCTGGACGTAAAAGATTTCACGCTCGCAGAAAAACTGGTGCACGACCTCGAAGAGACGGCACGCGATTTCGACAGTTCGAAACCCATGGCGGCAATTCAAACGGCCAAAACGGTAGCCGGGATGCACCTCGCAAAAGCGAAAAATGCTGCCGTAAGTGGAGACCGGGCAGCGCTGGAGACCGAGCTCAAGGAGGCAACAGCGATCTGGCCGCGAAACCCGGCATTGGGGGAGGTCTCGGGCGTCATCTTCAAACAGGCCGACGTGCAACTCGAGGCGCTCGACCTGCTCGATGAACTATTGGGACGCAAAGAATATCGCCGAATTTACGACGACCGCGTGCGGTTCATCGCAGCGGCGGCGCTGTATCCCGAGCGGCAGGAGCAGTTGCAGAAAGTCCTGGATGCGATGACGACAATCGAAGGAACGATCACGCGTGCGATGGAAATCGAGAAACGCGGCGATGCCGCGGGTGCGTGGGAAACGGTGGAGCACGTTTACCTTCAATATCCGAACGACAACAAGCTCAATGAGTTGCGCGCAAATCTCACGACGGAAGCATCCGAATTCGTAAAGACCTTGCGAGCAGCAGAACGGCTGGAAAAAGAAGAGCAGGTCGGCTCGAGTTTGGCATGGTATTTGAAAGCGCAGAGCATGTATCCGGGAAGCGAGTTTGCGCAAAAAGGGATCGAGCGCCAGGCGGAGAAGATTCTAAAATAAAATTTCGATTTTGGATTTTCGATTTCGCCTTGATGATCTCCCGCTGATCGAAAAATCCGGAAACTGAATCGAAGATCCCGCAATTTTGGATTTTCGATTCCAGATTTTCGTTTGATGAGTGCCCCGCTGAATCGAAAATCGAGAACCCAAAATCGAAAATAATGCTGACTGTTTCCAAACTTTCCAAATCCTTCGGCGGTAGAACCCTCTTCCACGACGCTTCACTCCAGATGAACTCCGGAGAACGCGTCGGATTGGTCGGGCCGAATGGTGCAGGAAAATCGACACTCATTTCGCTCATCCTCGGCGAAGCAAGCCCCGATGACGGATCGGTAACGCTCGACCGGCGCTCGACGGTCGGTTTTTTACCACAGGAAACGGCTCCGGCAGGCGATGAAAACGTTCTGGAAATCGCCCTTTCGCACCGGTCGGACATCGACGATTACGAAGCCGAGCCCAAGGCGAAACGAATCCTGCACGGGCTTGCTTTCCGCGAGACCGACTTCGAGCGTCCCGCTCGGCACCTCAGCGGCGGCTGGATCATGCGTGCACACCTCGCCCGTTTGCTCGTGCAGGAACCGGATTTGCTGATTCTCGACGAACCAACGAACCATCTCGACCTCGAAACGCTCGTGTGGTTCCGCGATTATCTGAGCCGCTACCCGGGCGCGATCCTCGTCATTTCCCACGACCGCGACTTCCTGGACCATCTGGTCGGGTCGATCGTGGAAATCAAACACAGCCGCCTTACGCGCTGGCGGGGAAATTATTCGAGCTATCTCGAGCAGAGTGCGGCACGGGATGAACAGCAGGCGGCGGCGTATAAGAATCAGCAGCGCGAAATCGAGGCCCTGCAACGGTTTGCGGACCGTTTCCGGGCTAAGGCCAGCAAGGCTTCGCAGGCGCAGAGCAAACTGAAGCAAATCGAGCGCATGGAAAGGATCGAGGCTCCCCTTGCGAATGGAAAGTCGATCGGTTTCCGGTTTCCATCGCCTCCGCGAAGCGGGCAACGCGTGATGAGCCTCGACGATATCAGTCACGCCTATGGCGACACGGTCGTTTATCGCAACTTGAACTACACGGTCGAACGCGAGCAACGGACCGTGTTCTGCGGCCCGAACGGCGCTGGTAAATCAACATTGCTCAAGCTGCTGGCTGGTGTTTTACCGGTGCAAACGGGAGAACGCATTTCGGGCCACAACGTAAAGGCCGGCTACTATTCACAGAACCGCATCGACATGCTGAACCCGCGCCAGACTTGTCTCGAAAGCGTGCTCGATATGCCAAGCCCGGTGTCCGAAGAAACGGCGCGAACGGTTCTGGGCAGTTTTTTGTTTCGCGGGGATGACGTTTTCAAGCCGGTTGCCGTACTGAGCGGTGGTGAAAAGAGCCGATTGGCCCTGGTCAAATTATTGCTCGATCCGCCCAACTTGTTGTTAATGGACGAACCAACAACGCACCTCGATATCGCGAGCATCGACGCGCTGATCGCCGCGCTCAAACAATACAACGGCACACTGCTGTTTATCAGTCACGACGTGTATTTTATCCGCCAACTCGCTACGAGCGTGCTCCACGTGCACAGCGGACAAGTCCGATTCTATCCCGGCGATTATCAGTATTACCTGGATAAATCGAATGCCACGTCGGAACGCGCCGGGTTGACGTCGGGCCGTCCAATGGAAAACGCCGCTCCCGTGATCTCACAACCGCCCAGCGACAAATCCATGCGGGCCGTCCGCGAAGAGCGCAAACGCTTGCAGATGGAACGGCAGACCGCCGCTGCAAAGCGCCGCGAATTGGAAAAACACGCCGCAGCTCTCGAAGCCGAAGTAGTCGCCCTGGAAAAACAGCAGGCCGAATTTTCTGCCATTCTGGAACTGCCCGACACCTATGCAGACCCTGGAAAGGCGATGCAAATAAACCGCCAACTCATGGGAATCGCCGAAAGTCTGGAACACGCCACAGCGGAATGGGAAAGAGCAGCCGCCGAAGCCGAAGAAGCCGAGAAAACGGCAGCTGGCCTCTCCACGGATTGACCCCGGGCCGAGACACAAAATTCCGATTGAACGAACCATCGGAATTTTGCTTCAGTCGCGAGCGTTTAGATCTTCGTTTTTTATGACAAGATGCAGGCTGTTCCTCCTGGCCACTGTCCAGATTCTTTGCGTCGGCTGCGTGACTGGGATCACTGGGGGCACTCAGCGTATTACGGTTCGAACAGACCCGCCAGGTGCGAATGTCGTTCTTTCCACCGGCGAAAAAGGCATCACTCCTTACACTGTTTCGAGAGACAGAAATCGGAGTTTTTCTGTCTATGTCTACAAAAAGGGATACAAACCGATCGGTATTGACTCGCTCGCCGGCATGAGGAACCAACGTTTCTCAAACCTCATTGAAGTCCGTCTGGCACCGTTAAACAGTCCCGATCATTCCATTGTCCTGGGAAATGAAGCGCTCTTGCCCGAATACCGAACGTTGCGTGGGATAGAGCCAGAATCGCCGGACCTGACCCGAGCCAGGACTTATGTTGCGACGCCCAAGAAGCCGTCGCGCGTCATGCATGCCACTGGTCGCTATCGCACCGATGCCAACGGCACTCAATATTTGAGCGGATATTAGACAACCCTCCGCTAAGCAGCGAACGGCCACCGTTCCAAACGGCTTCGCAAGTTTCGACTATCTTGGCTCGGAACGAAGGCTTTACGATACTCGAGATTGGGAAGATGAAGGATCATGAAAATTGCCATTGTCGGTTCAGGCGCCATCGGCTGTTACTATGGAGCGCGGCTGTTGGTGTCCGGTGAGGACGTCCGGTTTCTCATGCGAAGCGACCTCGGGACTGTCCGGGAAAAAGGCCTGCAGATCCGGAGCCCGGACGGCGATTTGAACCTCACGCAAGTTCCCGCTTACGGAACGACATCGGAAATCGGGCTTGCCGACCTAGTGCTGGTGACGCTCAAAACAACGAGCAACGACGCGCTTAAAACGCTGATTCCTCCTCTGCTGGGTCGGCAAACGATCCTGCTCACACTCCAAAACGGTCTCGGCAATGAAGAGTTTCTCGCAGAGCACTTTGAGCCCGAACACGTTACAGGCGGGCTCTGTTTCGTTTGCCTCACACGGACGGCGCCCGGCTTTATCGAGCATTACGGCCACGGCAGAATCGCCATCGGCGAAATGAGCGGCCCTCCCAGCGATCGCGTGCGAGACATCGTTGCGCGCTTTTCGAAAGCCGGCATCGACTGTCATGCCGTGGACGATCTTCCCCTCGCCCGCTGGCGGAAACTGGTCTGGAACATTCCGTTCAATGGGCTTTCTATCGCCGCCGGAAAAGCAACGGTCGAAGACCTGCTCGCCGACCGCTATTTGCGGATCGAGGTCGGCGAAATCATGCGGGAAGTCATCTCGCTCGCGAATGCTCTCGGCCATCCGCTTTCCGCGGGCAAAATCGTCGACCCGGAAATTGCTCGCAGCGAAAACATGGGCCCCTACCGCCCTTCGAGCCTCATCGATTTCGAACGGGGACTGCCGGTGGAAGTCGAGTCCATCTGGGGTGAGCCAGTCCGGCTTGCCCGCAAAATCGGCCATCCCGTTCCTCGAATCGAGTTGCTTTACGCGCTGCTCCGAAGGCTGGCGGCATAACCGGAAAACAAACAAAGGCTTCCCGCCCCACGATTGCGAGGAATACAAAGATCGGTCAATTGGCCCAGACTGGTTGGGCGCTGACGTCTAAACCGCCGGTCTGCATCTTCTGCATCGTTTCGCCGAAAAACATGTACGGTGTCACGGCTTCAGGTCGGGAGATTGCCTCCAAACGTGCGGCGGCTTCGGCGGGCAGCACGAAGTCAAGCGCCTGCAGATTACCCTTGAGCTGATCCAGCTTGGTTGCGCCAAGCAAGGTCGCGCTGACTCCGGGACGTTTGGTGATCCAATTGAGCGCGATCGCTGAGGCTGGTTTCCCGGTTTCCTGTGCGATTTGATTGAGTGTGTCGACGACGTCCCAATTGCGTGGATTACCCGCGATCCGATCAAAAACCGGGTTGCCGGAGCCCTGAATGGTTTTCAAACGGCCTTCGCTAAGATTGTTCTTCGTGTATTTACCTGAGAGCAAGCCGCTTGCGAGCGGCCCCCAAACGCAAAGACCCATGCCGAGGCGCTGGATCATCGGAATGTATTCGTTTTCGATCGAGCGATCCGTCAGGTTGTATTCCATTTGAATCCCCGCGATGCGCTCCCAGCCGCGGACCTCAGACAAAGTTTGGGCCCGCGAGACGACCCACGCGGGGCAATCGCTCAAGCCGATGTATCGAATTTTACCACTCGCCACGAGAGCGCTGAGCGTGAAAATCACTTCCTCGACCGGTGTCAGCGTGTCCCAAGCGTGAACCCAATAAAGATCGATGTAATCCGTCTGCAATCGCCTCAGCGAACCTTCGAGCGCTCGCAGAAGATTCTTCCGCCCGTTACCGCCTGCATTCGGATTTCCTGGAGCGGCCCCAAATGAATATTTGGTAGCGATCACTGTGAAATCGCGCAGGTTCCGCTCTTTCACGAACTTGCCGACTAATTCTTCGCTTTTGCCGTTGGTATAAAGGTCGGCAGTATCCACAAAATTTCCGCCTGCATCGACGTACGTATTGAAAATTTCCCGAGCCGTCTCTTCACTGGAACCCCAGCCCCAGTCATTGCCAAAGGTCATTGTCCCGAGCGCCAGCGGTGGAATTCGCAGACCTGTGTTGCCGAGCAGATGATAGTTCATGGGGTTTTTCTAGGTGAGAACACGGTTGGTTTTACGGACCGCTCAAGTCGGCAATTCAACGACAGCAGAGCGACGGAATTTATGACTCTGCTTCAAGAATCGTCGTTATGCCACGAGCGAATCATCGTCTGAAAACGGTGACACGAGCGGGATTTTCTTCTGATCCCGTTTGCCCTTCGCGCCAAGCGGGACTAGAAAAGAAATCCGTCTCTATGTCCGAAATCACTACCCCTAATTCTCACCGCCAGCATTCCTCCATCGTTTTTGACGGCGACGAACGCGCCCCATCGCGTGCCATGCTCTACGCTGTCGGATTCAAAAAAGAAGATTTCCAGAAATCGCAGGTCGGCATCGCATCAACGTGGAGCATGGTGACCCCATGCAACATGCACATCGACAAGCTGGCCATCGAAGCCGGGAAAGGCGTCGACGCGGCAGGCGGCAAATCGGTCATTTTCAACACAATCACGATCTCGGACGGCATCTCGATGGGCACCGAAGGGATGAAATATTCCCTGGTTTCACGTGAAGTGATCGCGGACTCCATTGAAACCGTCGCGGGTTGCGAAGGTTTTGATGGCATCGTGGCTATCGGCGGCTGCGATAAAAATATGCCTGGCTGTCTCATGGCGCTTGCCCGGTTGAACCGCCCATCGGTTTTCGTTTATGGAGGAACGATCCTGCCCGGCTGTCTTAACGGACGTCTCCTGGACGTCGTATCCGTTTTCGAGGCCGTCGGCGCCCACGCAAACAAGAAAATTACCCGGGAAGAATTCGAGAAGGTCGAGGCATGTGCTATCCCGGGAGCTGGATCCTGCGGCGGGATGTACACGGCAAACACCATGGCTTCCGGAATCGAAGCGCTCGGAATGAGTCTCCCGGACAGCTCAGCAATGGTGGCCATTTCTCCGGAAAAACTCGGTGACTGCGTCCGTGCCGGCGAAGCGGTCGTCAACCTTCTTCGTCGCGGCATCCGGCCCTCCGATATCCTCACCAAGGAAGCCTTTGAAAATGCGATGACGGTTGTCATTGCCCTCGGAGGATCGACCAACGCCGTCATGCACTTGATGGCAATCGCACATTCCGCGGGTATTCCGTTAAAACTCGACGATTGGACCCGAATCGGTGCACGGGTTCCCGTCGTGGCTGATTTAAAGCCGAGTGGCAAACACCTCATGTCCGAACTCGTTACCATCGGCGGCATTACGCCTCTGATGAAAACACTTCTCGCCGAAGGACTTTTGCACGGAGATTGCCTGACGGTCACCGGCAGGACGCTTCGCGAAAATCTCGACCCAATCAAGCCTTACCCCACTGGACAGACCATCATTCGTCCGCTGAGCGATCCCGTGAAGAAGGACAGCCACCTTGTCATTCTGTACGGAAGTCTCGCCCCCGAAGGAGCAGTTGCAAAAATTTCCGGCAAGGAAGGTCTCTCATTCACTGGCAAAGCGCGCGTTTTTGACAGCGAAGAAACGGCTATGCACGCCATCCTGGACGGCACCGTCGTCAAAGGCGACGTCATCGTGATTCGCTATGAGGGTCCGAGGGGTGGCCCTGGTATGCGCGAAATGCTTGGGCCAACATCCGCCGTCATGGGGCGCGGCCTCGGCAAAGATGTGGCACTTATGACTGACGGGCGGTTTTCGGGCGGCAGCCACGGCTTCGTGGTTGGCCATGTGACTCCGGAAGCCTATCTGGGCGGGCCCATCGCGGTTATCCAAAACGGCGATCCGATCACCATCGATGCCGAAAAGAAAGTGATCGATCTGGGTATTCCATCCGAGGAGCTCAAAGCCCGGCTCGCAGCCTGGAAGCAACCTGCCCCGCGCTACAAACGAGGTGTTCTGGCTAAATACGCCCGAGTCGTTTCCACCGCATCATTGGGTGCCGTGACCGATCTCCACGAATAAAGGAGCGCAAGCATCTGCTTGCATAGTCATCTGAGCGAACAAGCTAAAAGCCTGTTCTACATCAGGCTCAACCTTTCGCGGCTCCAGCGGTTAAACCCGCCACAATCCGGTATTGGAACATCAGAACGAGGACGATCAGCGGGACGGTGACAACCATCGAAGCCGCCATGATGGAACCCCACGGCTGTTCGAATGAACTCGTGCCGCTGAATTGCGAAATCGCAACCGGCACGGTTTTCATGTTGTCCGTGACCGTAAAAGTTAGCGCGAACAGAAACTCATTCCATGCCGCAATAAATGCCAGCAGTCCGGTCGAAACCAATCCCGGTATCGTCAGCGGCAACAGAATCTGCCAGAACACGCGCATCGGCGACGCGCCATCGACATAGGCGCTTTCTTCCAATTCCTTGGGCAAACCACGGAAATACTGCGTCATGACCCAAATCGTGAAAGGCATCGTGAAGATGAGATAGGTAAGGATCAACCCCGCACGGGTGTTAAACAATCCCAACGTTTTCAGCATCACGAACAAACCCGACAGCACCGATATCTGGGGAAACATCGTCATCGTTAGCACGATGTACAGAACCGAGCGTTTGAAACGAAACGGCAGCCGTCCGAGCGCGTACGCGCAAAAACTCCCAAGCAACAGCGACACCAATACTGTGACCCCCGCGATGATGATGGAGTTCAACAAACTCGCCATGAAGCGCGGATCATGAAAAACGGCGAAATAGTGCGCCATCGTTAGCTTCGTAGGAAGCAGTTTGGTCGAAAACAGCTCCTGCCCCGGCCTGAAGGACGAGAGCATCGCCCAAAAGAATGGGAACAAGTTAAACAGGAGCACCGCGGCCACCAGGAGGTAGAACAGTGCCTTCAGCAGAATGGCTTTTCCGGAGTTCATTCGAAACTAGTCTTGCTGAAGCGGGTATAAATGACCACAAACAGCATGATGATCAGGAGGATGATGATAGAGGCCGCCGATCCGGTCCCCGCATCCAGGTAATCAATGAGTTGTTGCCGGTTATAGATCGCCATCGTGGCCATGTTCCCCTGGCCGCCGACCATAACGTAGAAAATATCAAACACGCGCAACGCGTCGAGCGTCCGAAAAATGACCGCTACGAGTAATGTCGGTAACAAAAGGGGCAGAGTTATTTTGAAGAATTTCTTAACGCCTGTGGCTCCATCGATTGCTGCAGCTTCATAGAGCTCGCCAGAAATGAGGCCCAAGCCGGCTAGAATCAACAACGCCATGAACGGCGTCGTTTTCCAAACGTCCACTGCGATGATGACAGGCATCGCCGTTTCGGGTGTCGCCAGCCATGCTATCTTTTCCGGGATGATGTGCAGATTGGTTAGAATGATATTGCTCACGCCATAGATGTCGTTAAACATCCATTTCCAAATCTGCGAGGAGATAACCGTAGGAATAGCCCAGGGAATCAAAATCGCGACGCGAACCAGCGTGCGCCCCCTAAAATTAGAATTCGCAACCAATGCCACAACCAGACCCAGGATCACTTCCAACGTCACCGAAAAGAACGAAAATATCAGCGTATTTTTGACCGAGACCCAGAAATCGGGATCCGACAAAATAAATTGATAGTTGGCAAGTCCTATGAAGATGGCCGGAGTAACTCCATCCAGTCTGTACTGCATGAAGGAATACTTGATTACCTGGAAAAGCGGAAAACCGATGACCAGGAATACAACGACGACAGCTGGCAGGATAAGCCACCATGCCAGCTTTCTCTGGTAGTCCAGCAATTCGACAGATTTTGCCACGGCCAGGAAGTGGTTAAAGCGGTAGACAGCAGCTATTTAACGACGCGACGGGCGGTACGTTCGATTTGCTGAACCGCTTTTTCCGGAGTCGATCCACCCGAGAGCATCGTGTTCACATTCTGAAAGATTGCCGTGGACACCTGGTTGTAGTTGGCTCCGGTAACAGTCGAAGGACGCGCCACAGCATTTTCCAGCACCGGAAGAACGTTCTTAAACCACGGGTTCTTTGCGAGGATGTCTGGATCCGAATAAAGCGCCGGCAGGGTCGGAATATAGGTCAGTTCCAACGCCCTCCTTTTTTGGGCCTGTGGCGAGCAGAGGGAACGCACGAGATCGGCGGCAACTTCGGGGTGTTTCGAATACTTGGAGACCATTATCTGCCAGCCGCCGAGTGTAGCGGCGTTCTTTCCGTTTTCTCCGCCTTTCGGCAAAACGGTGATATCAAACTTGCCGGAGATCGCGCTCTTGGGATCGGCTCCGAGTGCGTAGGCATAAGGCCAGTTCCGCATGAAAGCAGCATGTCCTCCCTGCCATGTATTGCGCGCTTCCTCTTCTCCGTAAATCGTGACGCCTTTTGGGGAAATCGTACCCACCCAGCTTTTGGCGGTCGCGAGAGCTTTGATGGCTTGCGGATTGTTAATGGTAATTTTTTTGTCCGGATCGATAACTGTGCCCCCGCCGTAGCTGAAAATCCATTCAACGGCATTACACGTCACGCTTTCACTCGCTTTACCCTCAAAAACAAAACCCTGAAAATCCCGTTGTCCCGCCTTCCGCTCGCCGTCCTGAATGGTTTTCGCCTGTGTCGTGAGTTCCTCCCACGTGGCAGGAGGGCCTTTGAACCCGTATTTTTCCAAAAGGTCCGTCCGATAGTACAACAGGCCGGCGTCTGAATGGGATGGCAGCCCAACCAATTGCCCTCCAACGGTATTATTCTCAATAATCCGCGGGAAGTGCGCTTTAATTTCATCTTCTTTCAAATATTTCTTGAGATCGACCGCGTGGGGAGCGGCAATGCCCGGCCAGATTACGTCGATCATGTACACATCGATATCCGGGCTTTTTGCAGCCCAATACTGCTGGAACTGCTGAAGGCATTCGGACGCATCGTTGGGCCGGCTGATATATTCAAGCTTGTTGCCAGTGGATTTGGCCCATTCTTCAGCCGCCGCCCTAAACCATCGCCCACCTTCGCCGACATCGGAATCGCCGGCAAAACGAATGGTGACACCCTGGGCAAAACCAGCCGGCGCGAACGCCAACAGTAAAAATAGCGGAGCTACGACGCGACAGACAGCTCGACGAAAAACCTGCGAAAGGGGGAATCTAAGTTTCATAGAGAAGAACAGCGCTAAACTGCCCCTCTATGCGGGGCAGAAATGGATGTGGGGGAGGAGAGTTGAATACAACTTCGACAGCCTCGTTTTGACTGTCAAGGAACTTTTAGTTCATGGGCACCAACGATTTACCTATTCTGGAAAAGTTAGCCGAGATCCGGAGGAGCCCGCAAGGGCGGGAGAATTTGCCGATCACGAAGCCACGCCACAAGAACTTCTCAGCTTCATCAACATCCCGTGCCTAAGGATGCAGAAGGGGCGCATGGTTCGGTGAGAAAAACGTGCCCAGCACCTTGGAAAACAAGCCCCCGTTTTCGTGGAAGAAACCGGGGGCTCGCAATTAAACTACTGGAACTGAGTGAAACGGTGGTTTACCACCAGACTTCCACCTGGGTACCGAAGGTCCAGCCTTCAGTAGCATCGGCGTAGGACGAACCACCGATGGAGCCTTTCAACTCTTCATCCCAGATGGCGTAGGTCGCATAGACACGCAATTCAGGCCGGCTGAAGAAGCCGCCGTTCTTGGGGTCTTTCGGCTTGATGGTCGGAGCGATCGTAAAGATCCCAAAACCGCCGGCGTTTCCAACGTTGCTGCCGCTGCGGACGTTGTCCACGTAGTTGTAACCGGCCTGGCCCTGGATGGCGAGGTTATCGGCAATCCAGAAGACCGGGCGAATACCGACACCGTATGTGTTGGTTTCACCCGAAGTGGTGATCAGATCACCCGTCAGATTGGAACCCGAGAAACCCGTGTAGCCCTGGTCATCGTATTGATAGACACCCCAAGCCTCGAGGGCAAAGTTGTCGGTGGGATTCCAGACGTAATGCACGTTGGCCCGGATACGCTGGCTATCACTGTAGGGATCAATATCGGCAAACGTCCCAAACGGAAGGCCGGCTTGAGCAAGTGCGGAGGCATACGCACCGCCGATTTTGTCGAGATCCACTCCAGCGCCGATGTTAGTGAGTCCGTATCCGTAGATGGCAGCGAATTGGAGAAGGCTACCAGCGCCGAATTTGTACTCATAGATCGCACCACCGCCGAGACCCCATGCGTCTTCAAGGTGTGCGTTGCCGTCCACCGTGTCGTCTGCGCGGTCCGTGATGGTGAAATTGCCGCCTTTCTGGTAGTTAGCGAGAAAGACGAACTTCAGTTTGCCGCCGAGGAAATCGACATCGCCAAGGCGAACGTCGAGTGTGTGCTTATAGAATGGGCCGCCGTCGTCAGCCACATACCGCTGGAATAAACCATCCGGTTCATTGTGGACATCACCGACGCCATCTTTGATACCGCCCAAGTAGGCGACCTGCAATTTGCTAAAGCCTAAGTCGATGTTATAGGCGCCTAAACCGTATCCCGACGTATCCAGAAAGAAGTAATCGTTTCCGTGGATATCGTAACGGTCATAGAACCGTTGACCGCCCCAGACGGTAACGTCGGGCGCGCTCTTGAAGACATTCTTGAACTCCATGAAAACCTCCCGTAGCCCGATATCAAATCCGTCGTTACCCGTGTATACGGCGGAATCTTTGTCGGTATTATTGACGATAGATGGAGTCACTTGGAACTTGACATCCATTTTGTCGGGATCGTCCCCGAGGAGGTGATTCTGGATGAATTTCAATTCCATATAGGTGTCGGGCTCGTTACCGAGACGCATACGACCACCATAGTTTTCCGGAATAACAAACGTGCTAACTTGACCACGACCATTGCCATTGAAACCGACACCAGCACGAACGTAAGCCGAAAATTTGAAATTGCGGGTAAACGATTCGAGCGGCGGGAGATCCAGGGCTGGGGTTTTGTCCAGAACCCCTTTCCCGTCGGTCGTGCCCACGCCAGCTTCCGTCATCGGAGCGCTGAACATAGCTCTGGTTTCCATCGCTTTCATTTTGGATTCCATCGCTTGGATGCGGACTTCGTACTGCTCCTGCATCGCTTTCATCTCCTTCCGAATGTCAGAGATGTTTTCCGTGTCTCCGGTACCGATCTGAGCGAACGCACTACTCGCGGCGAGAACCGCACAACTTGCTGCCAGTGACAGCATGCGCCGCGCCCGGGCATAAAGACGCGACGAATCAATTTTGGCATTTGTACAAATGGAGGGAATGCTACGCATAGGGGCGTTAGATTTCACAATATTTGGTTAAGGTGCTAGGGGAGAGGGTTAAGGGACATAAACGACCGTTTCGCAGCCGTTCGAGGCGAAATAACAAAATAAGCGCCGACAAATGTCCATATTATTTTTTGAATTTTTTTTGCACAATGTTGTCACGTTGGAATCTCGATTGCGGGTTTTTGCGTAAAAATCACGTTAATACAGGTCCTGGCGCTCCTGTTGGACATCGTCCATGACTGTCTTAAAATGGAAATCCCGTGACAACCTCCGCTCCTGCCCTCACCACAAAGAGACGTCGGCGAATCTTCAGCCGCTGGCGAGTTACTCTGGCGATTCTCCTCGCATTGGGTGTGGCTTTCTATGTCTTCCAGCCGCAGCTTTTCTCCTGGATCGTCCGGAATCGGCTTCCGGCCGAGCTGAAAAAGCATCATCTCACCCTGACAATGGACAAGGTGGAGGGGGATTTTTTTAGCGGCAGAATTGTCCTGGGAAATGCCGTGCTGGCCTCCGAAATCCATCCGGCGTCCAAGGCGGAATTTGGGACTTTTGACGTTAAATTTTCACCGTGGCGATGCCTGTTTCAGCGGGACCGTGGCGACAGGCCAGACAAAAATCCGGTCACAGCCATCAAGTTGGTGAACACGAAAATCCGCTGGGACCTGAACGCTGCGGCCTCCGTGTCAGAAAAACAGAGCCGTGTGACAGGTGAGATGAGCTCGATGAACAAATGGTTTCCTGCCAGTATCATCGGTTCGGAAGTGTCGATTGACGCGGCCTGGCCCAACGGTTCAGCGGCGGCGGAGGGTATGGAATTCGACTTCCGCCAGGATGCTGCGGGGACATTTGCGCTACCAAAACTGACCGTCGTCACGCCCAAATGGAAACGTAGCTTTTCTGATTTGGAGGGAACGACGGCTTTGAAGGAAAAGGCTCTTTATGCTGGAGGATTCAAGTTTTCCGATGACCTCGTCCTTGAACGTGCGGCTCTCGATTTTGCAGAAATCGAGCGAGGCGAGGTTATGTCGGACATGGAATTCCGCGCTTTCGGAGGGCAACTTCGGGCCGACAGCCGGTGGGATATACGGAAGGCGTCGGCGTTCCTGGATACGGCGGCATCGTTTTGGAACATGTCGGTTGACCAGATCGGTGCGTTCATCCGAAGCGAAGCATTTGCGGCGGGAACGATCCATGAGGGACGGTTTTCGTTTCGCGGAAATCCTGCAGACGCCACCAACGCAACGATCACGCTTCGGCTGAATGCGACGGATTTCCGATGGCACAAACGCCGCTGGAACTCGCTGGTGGCGAGCGCGCTGCTGGTAAATCACCGCCTGGAGATCCCCCAGTTTAGCCTCGTGCAGGACAAGAATCAGATTGAGCTGAACGGCAATCTTCAAATGCCGCCGGACTGGAAAACGTTGCCGACGCAATTTCGCCTTAACATTCAGGCACAAATCGATGACCTAGGCGCTGCAGCGGCAATCATCGCGCCCAATCAGAAAATGGTGGCGGGCGAGGCGTTTTTTGCGGGGACGATAAGCAATCAGCAAGGGCAGCTCTCTGGAAGATTAAGGATGCGCGGGGGCCCACTCACTCTCAGCGGGGTGGCGATTGACCGCGTCCGGGGCGATCTCGAGTTGCTGGGCACCGAGGTCCGGGCGACGAATTTTGAGTTTGCTCATCGCGACGATTGGGCAACAGGTTCCGGGACATTCAGCCTTGGAGAACAGCGACGATACTCGGCAAAACTAGAGCTTGCTGCGCAAAACATCGCGGAATACCGGGCAATTTTGCCACCGACAATCTCTGAACACGCAGTGGCCGGAGGCATTCATCTGTGGTGGAGTGGCGATGGCAGTCCCGGGGTCCATTCCGGTGCATTCAAAGCCACACTCGATGATTTCGTCCTGTCTCGGGCGGCCAACGCCGTTCCGCTGGATGTAAACACGGACGGCTCTTACTCGCCAGGAGGCATTTCGCTCAATCACCTCCACGTCGAACGACCGGAGACGAAACTCGACACCATAGTGATCGTGCGACCGGAAACTCTGGAGTTCCGCGAATTGAAGGTTGCCGGAAAAGCCGGAGCCAAACTCGAAGGCAACATTGAGCTGCCGGTTAACGTCTTGAAAGCGCTTAACGAACCAAAGCTCGCCGCGCTTTTGGATTCATCGAAAGCAGCCTCGGGAAAACTTTCCGCAACAAAAATTCACCTCGAAGATTTGGCGGAACTCTCCGGGCGGCATTACCCGATACGAGGGATGGCGACATTCGATGCGACCGTGGCAGGCACCTGGCCCGAGTTTAAGCTCGACGCCGCCGGCCAGGGGCAGGACCTGTCATTTCCCTCGCCTGTCGCAACATCACAAAAGACCGAAGTGGATTCGTTCTCCGGCAGTCTCCATGTCGCCGATCAACGGTTGCGATTTTCGATCAAAGCCACGCCCTCTTCGACGGCAAAACTTAACCTTGAAGGCGAGTTAGGGATCAAAACGGACGCGGCTTCGCTGTCACAGAACCAAATTTTAGCCCTTGACGCGCCCCTCGAAGTGAAGGCTGCCGGGCAGGATTTCGTCGTCGCCGAATTGCACCCCTGGATACCGGCTTCGAGAGCTTTTGATGGCCGACTGAATGGCCTCGTCAACATTTCCGGCGTCCCAAAATCTCCTGTTTTTGAAGGAAACTTGCGAGTCGCAAACGGTTCCTGGACTGCCAACTTCCTGGATGCTCCCGTGAAGCGACTTACGGGCACATTCGATTTTCAGAACCAGGCCGTTATCATCAAGGATGTCGCCGGGGAATATCGCGGTGGAAAATTTTCGGTCACGGGCCGTGCCGGAATAGATCCCACGGCGGACGTGACACTTCAAATTCGGGCAAGCGAAATTCCACTTACGCCGAGTGAAGGTTTTGAGGCTGTGGCGGACGGGAACGTATCTCTGACAGGGCCATCCAGCGCACGGCAGCTCAAAGGAGACATCACATTAAAAAAGGCGGTGACAAATCGGAGCTTTCAGCTTGCGAAGCGGCCTCGATCCGTACGGTCGGGTGCTTCGCCGATCTCTTCATTCCGTCTGCCATGGATACCAGACAATTGGGGTTTGAACCTGAAAATCAATACGGAAGGCCCACTGCGAACACCTGATTGGCAGCTATTTCCGGATGTTACCGTCACAGGAACCGCGAATCGCCCCTATTTCCACGGCAGTCTCAATGGTGTGTCCCCCACCGGAAAAGTGACTGTCTATTTCCGGAACCAACCGCTGGAACAAGGGCTCGTCGGGTTCATATTGGGAATATCGAACGGCGCCACACCGATCGCGTCCAACGAAAGCAATCCGTGGAATATTTCGACTCTCCTGCCGTTTCTGCCCGCGCTCGCGCAGGACGTTTATCCCAAATTCACTCCCAACCCGTAGCAAAACGCGTTGAGGTTTTATTCCTTCAATTGCGGGATGGGTGTGACGGACGATTCTTTTTTAAAACATGAGCGATTTTCCTGAAAAGAAACCCCAATCGGTTCCGGACCCGCCGAGAGGCTTTTACGTAGGTAAAATACTCGGCATCAAATTCTACCTCGATGCGTCCTGGTTCCTGCTTGCAGCCTTTGTCGTGTGGTCGCTCGCGAACCAATTTTCCTACCAATTGCCGGGGCGATCGACGCTATTTTATTACGGTTTGAGCGCAGTTGCTGCGTTGCTGTTTTACGCCAGTCTCCTCCTGCACGAACTCGGCCACAGCGTGGTCAGTCAGCGCTGCGGCATTCCCGTCCCGCGAATCACGCTCATGTTCATCGGCGGTCTGGCCGAAATCGCTCGCGAACCGGACAACGCAAAAACGGAGTTCAAGATCGCCATCGGCGGCCCAGCCGTCACCGTCGTGCTCATTCTTCTGTTCCATGGGGCATCGCTGGCGGCCGACCTGCTGGGCATGCCCGCCACGCAAAAAGTGACCAACTGGCTCGCCGCTGGAAATCTCATTCTCCTCATCTTCAACGCCATCCCCGGCTATCCGCTGGACGGAGGGCGTGTCCTGCGTGCCCTTATTTGGATGAAAACCGGGAAGCTCCGGCAGGCCACATACATTAGTTCCCGGATAGGAATTGTGTTCGCCTGGGTGCTAATGATAGCGGGTGTGTTTTTGCTGTTCCGGCAGCCGCTGCAAGCATTCCTTTTCTTTCTGATCGGCTCATTCCTGAAAAATGCTGCCGAAGCCGGCTACCAGAGTGCCCTGTACAAAGAAGTCCTCGGCGATATCCGTGTTCGTGACGTGATGACCCCCAATCCCATCGTTGTTCCAGCCAGCCTGCCATTGAACGTCGTGGTGGATGATCATTTCCTCACGACGCATCATGTTGCCTATCCCGTGGTCGACTCAGACGGCGAATTTCGCGGGATGCTTCGGCTGGACCACCTCGAAGGTGTTCCCAAAGAGCGATGGCCGTATACCACCGCCGCTGACCTCGCAGTCGAGTTCAACGCAACGGATCTCTCCATTTCTGCTGACGCTCGCGCCATGGAGGCCGCCGAACAAATGCAGGGGCCCGGTAACGGCCGCCTCGCTGTCCTGGACGGCAGCCGTGTCATCGGAATCGTGACCCGGCACGATATTTTTCAATTCATCCGCGTCCGCAAAGAGTTGCAGCGATGACTCGTTCTCAGCGGCTCGGCGTCAGCCGTTGACCGCCACGGGCTCTTCCATGGTTCCCTTGTATTTCGCTTCTTCGCGCTCCACACCGAAATTGTCGGCATACAAATCCGCGATCCGATCCATTTCCTCAGTCGTTAGCCGCGCAGTGTCCGGCGCTTTCGCAAACTCGATCAACTGGGCTTCGTCGTAGATATTTGGCAGCGTCGAAGCTACACGCTCATCAGCCAGCAGCCATTGCAATGCGGCCTGACCCAGGGTGCGATTCGCGCTTTCCAAAAAGCGCAGACGCTCCACTTTTTTGACGCCATTGGTGAGCCAGCTGCGCGGACGATGGTTCCGGTGATCGTTCGGGGGAAAAACCGTATCCACCGTGTATTTTCCCTCTAGCATTCCGGACGAGTGCGTTACGCGGATCAGGAACATCGTGTCCTTCCCGGCATCGGTAGCCGCATCGTGCATGGCTTTACCGGGATGTTGCTCGAGCAGGTTGTAAATGTGTTGCACGGAAGCGATGTCGCGTTCGCGGATGCAGTTAACGCCTTCGTAGAGCCAGCCGATCGCCGGCCCCAGGGCGATGCCGGTGTGCAAAGCTTTGCCAGCAGCCTGCAATTTCTCCAGCGTTTCCCAGATGGCGTCGTCGTAGACCTGTTCCATGCGGATGTTGTGCAACTGCAACAAATCGATTCGATCCGTTTTGAGCCGTTTGAGAGCCGCATCCGTCGCGCGAATGAGCGCCTCCGGTGAAAAGTCATGAGGAATTTCCCGTTGTCCCCGACGCTCATTGCCAAAGCTCGTAAAATCGTAACCAATCTTCGTAGCAACTACAATGTCATCCCGGCGGTTCGGAAAGGCCTTGGCAATCAGTTCTTCGCTCAGCCCATTGCCATACGTGTCCGCCGCATCGAAAAGCGTCACTCCGAGATCGAACGCCTTGTGCATCAGTGCCACGGCTTCCCCTTCGGTAAATTGCCCCCACCAGCCGGTTGAAATCGTCCAAAGGCCAAACCCGACTTCGCTCACGTCGAGCTCGGTGCCAGTATATTTTCGATAGCGCATGGTACGAACTTAGCGTTCAACGCCGAACGCTCAATGCTGGAGTTAACTCCATGCAATTTAACCACCAAGGCGCGAAGGGGAACGACTCCAGTTATTCACCTTTTCACTATCACCTTTCACGATTCACCAGTCACATTTTTCGTTTCTTCTGTTGCCTTGGTGGTGACGTCCAAACGGCCTCTTTTCGCCTTAAGTTTGGGAAATGACTTCCCCGTCGTGGAAACGTGTCCTCAATTTCACGTCTTTCTCCACCTCTCGAGCGCTCAAAATCACTGCGCCATTCTCTCGGCTCGTGATGGTGTACCCGCGCTCCAACGTCGCGACCGGTCCAAGCACGCGCAACACGCCGCTCGCGCGATCAAGGCGGTCCCGCGCCTCGCGAAGCGCACGCCTCACCGCCTCCTCAAACTGGCGCGCCCGCTGCCCAAAAGCCTCACGCCGCAACGCCAATGCGTAATCCGGTCGATGCTCTCGCAGCCAGCCCGTCAGCTCTGACAGTCTTTGCCGTTTCCCATCGACCGCGCCAGCCGTCAGTCGCTCCAAAGCTTCGCTCAGAACGTCCGTATCTTGCCGCATCTGCACCAGCATTCGCGCCGGCTCGCGCTGCAACGCAGACGCGAGCCGCATCATCAAACGTTCCCGCTCCCGCTCCACGGCATTACCCAATCCATATTTCAACCGTGCCGCAGCAGATTCCAAATAACGCGCCAATTCCTCTCCGTCCGGCGCTACGATTTCCGCTGCGGCACTTGGCGTGGGCGCCCTCAGATCCGCGACGAAGTCCGCGATGGTAAAATCGATCTCATGCCCGACCGCGGAAACAACCGGGAGCGCACTTTCCACGATCGCCCGCGCCACAATCTCTTCGTTGAAAGCCCACAAATCCTCGATACTCCCGCCGCCACGGGCGACGACCACCAAATCCAGTTGGTCCGCGTACCTGGCTGAAAAATCGCGGACTGCTGCTGCGATTTCCTCCGCTGCTCCTTCGCCTTGAACGCGCACCGGATAAATCAAAAGACGCAACCACGGGGCCCTCCGCTCCAGAACATGCAGCATATCTTGCAGCGCAGCACCGGTCGGAGATGTCACGACCCCAATTCGTGTGGGAAATCTGGGTAGCGGCCGTTTCCGTTCCCGATCAAACAAACCTTCGGCGTCCAGTTTTCGCTTCAATGCTTCAAACCTGGCCTGTAACACTCCGAGGCCCAACGGCTGCACCATTCGGACGATCATCTGGTACTGCCCTCGAGCCTCGTAAACCGTTACGCCCCCAAATACCTGAACGGCCATCCCGTCACTTAGCGGCATCCGCACTCCAGGCTGCCTTGCAAATAACACACAGGCCAGCTGAGCGCGGTCATCCTTCAGCGTAAAATATTGATGCCCCGAGCTTTGCCGGCGGTAGTTCGAAATCTCGCCCTGCACCCACGTTTCGCCGATTCCGCCCTCGAGCAAGTCGCGTACGCGGCGTGTCAGTTCCGTTACACTCAAAATTTGCGGCTCTGCAGCGAACAAGTCGTCGGTCATTGGCACATTCTATTCGACCCCGGAAGGCGTGTCGACACGCTCCCCGACGCCTGCAATGCGCTCGGCTTTACAGAGCGTAGTAACCGTGAAAAGATGATCCCCCTTTTTCATCTGACGCTTTTCCATGTCCCGCAAAACCAAACGGATCGTTCTTAAATTCGGCAGCGGCATTCTTGCCAGGGAAGACGGCAAGGATCTCGATATGGCCCAATGTCGTGCGCTCATGGCGGAAATTGTTGCCCTCATGGAATGGGGATACGAAGTCGCCGCGGTATCGAGTGGAGCCGTCGCCGCAGGATTGAGTTCGCTCGGTTTCAGCGAGCGTCCCACAGACATGTCGTCGCTGCAGGCGTGCGCAGCAGTCGGGCAGTCGCGGCTCATGCAGGTTTACGAATCGCAACTTTCGAAGCACGGCCTGCACGTGGGCCAGTTGCTGTTAACGTATCAGGATCTCGACAGCCGGTTGCTGTATTCAAATACACAAAACACCCTGGAACGCCTCTTCGAATGCCGCAATGTGGTGCCGATCCTCAACGAAAACGACCCCGTTGCCATCGAGGAATTGCGTTTTGGTGACAACGACCGGCTTTCCGCCGAAGTCGCCATTCTGGCAAAAGCGGATTTGTTGATGATGTGCACCAGCGTGGATGGCTTGATCGACCCGAAAACCAGTCAGGTCGTACCCCTGGTTCACGACATTGAAACGGCCACCGACCATGTCCAGGATACGAAAGGCAAATTCAGCGTCGGCGGCATGAAGAGCAAACTCGAAGCGGCTTCCGTAGCTGCGCGGGCGGGAATCCCGGTCGTGATTACGAATGGTCGGAAACCGGAAAATATCCGAAAAATCGTTGCCGGCGAAAAGATCGGGACTCGCGTCGTGGCCAAATAACAGGGGCGACCACGCCGACAGGATCGACTTGAGGAACAGGCCGGAGTTTACTCTCCGGCTCCGATGGGGCGATCGGAGAGTTTGGGCAGATTGGCTGTGGGGGGCTGCCTGGCAGCCCGAGCTTCCGGTGAATCCAATTTGCCGCCTTTGACGACGACAAACCCCAGGTCTTCACGGGAAAGCTTCGGGATAGTCTTGTCACTAAGATAGGAGGTCCGCTGGAGGATTTTACCGTTCGGGTCGATCTGCGTATAGAAGTACTGCCGCGGGCCCACCATTTGCAGCACGTTCAGCTGGTTCTTGTCATCCAATGTGTACTCAGGCGGCGAAAACGAGAGCAATCTCCCCAAGGAATAGCAGGCCAGGGCAACGCCGTTGTCTGGGTTCATGACCCGCACATAAAGCCGATTCTCTTTTGGAAGACTATTGGTTAGCAACGAAATGGCCCGGTTCCCACCACCTTGAGCCGCGGTAGCTCCGACGGTTTGAGACCAAATCTGCACGCCGTCCGTGATTTCGATGGCCTTGCGGTTCGACGGAAAATACTTGTCCGTCGCTTTGTCGTAGATGACCGCTCGCACGCTGTGCGGCCCGAACTCCTGGAGCGGATAAAGCGGCGTCAGGTTGACTGTCCGTTTCAATGTTTGTCCGGCGGGGATATGCAAAGGCTCGACGTGGTAATGCGGGTTCACGGGGGCGAGAAGCGTGTCTTTCCCCGCAAAAATCTCGAAGCCGAACCATGGCTGGGCGGGAGCGTCCGCCAGATCCAGGTTGCGGCCACTCAAGTTGGTGATCGAAACCTCCACCAGCATAGGCTCATAGATCATGTAAAGAGCGCGCGACATTTTAAGCGTCACTTGCAACTGAGCCCGTGCGATTCCCGACAGAGTCGTGAGACCGAGCAACACAAAAAAGCAGATCTTTCCAAATTTGATCATTTGTCGGGAGAAGACGTATTGGAAGCAGTCCTGAAACCAACCGTCATCGCAGACTGGCTCGGGTCCAGATTGGTCCGGCGCTCGGTGAGTAACTGCATGGGTGGGTTTGCTGCTTCATAAGCCGGCTGGCGATAAGACCCGCCACGGATCACTGGAACGTCGAGCCCAATGCTCTTTTCCATGCTTGCAGTCCATTCCGAAACGTTGCCGCCCATGCCGTGGACGCCGTACTCGCTGACATCGCCAGAGACCGCATTGACAGGTGCCCATCGGTTCCAGCCATCACTGGCGCCTTTTACAGTAGGATCCCCGTTGTAGTCCGCGCTCGAGTTGAGCTTTTTGGCGTCGAAATCGTTGCCCCAGGGATAAATACGGCCTTTCGCTCCACGCGCGGCCTTTTCCCATTCCTGCTCGGTCGGCAAACGGCGTCCCTTCCATTTGGCGTAGGCGTAGGCATCATACCAATCGACGAGAATGACCGGGCTATCGAGGTTGATCGGCGCCAGCTCAAAGGTCTTCCCACCCTTGGCTTTGGCATAATAACGATCCCATTCCGCCGGTTTATGGGATTTGCCTTTTGGCTGGCTCGGTGCGTCGTATTGGGTTGTCGGATTCTTCTCCAGCGCCTTCAGAAACTCCGCATAGTCGCCAATGGTGACTTCGTATTCGTCAATCCAGAAGTCGGGCAATTCCTTCGTTTCGCCATTTTGATAAATGAACGCACCGGCCGGGATCTTGATGAGTTTGTTATGAACGGTCGCTTTGGAGCGGAAAAACTGAAACCAGACCAGGAAGCCGACGGCCCAAAGCAGCGCGAACAAGCCGATGGTGGAAAGAAGCAGGGAACGCTTTTGCCGTTTCTTGGCGTCTTCGACAGCCCGAATTGCGACTTGGTCGCTTTCGGTAATTTTGTAGGCGTCCTGAGGAATGACTTTGGGCTCGAGAGCTTTAACGGCCTGAATGAGTGCGCCCCACGATGGAAAGCCGTCCGCTCCGGTGGAACGCATCCGCGAGAGCAGCCCCCTGAGGCCAGGATTTTGAGTGATATCAGCTCGTAATGCAGTCCTGACAATTTCGGAGAGTTGCTGAATTTGCTGGGAAACGGTGGCAGCCACATCACCGGTCACGCAGGCGAGATTGGCGATACGGGGGCGATTTGCGGAGTCGAGATAGATGCTGCCGCCGTTGACAACGTCGTGCCGGATTTTCTCGTGGTTGAGGTACGAAAAAGCTTCGGCTGCGACCCGGATAATTTTCAGCGCAATGCCGTCATCCAGCAGAGGGCCGTTCTCGCGCAATCGGTCCATCGTTGGGCCGTCGACGTATTCGCGGGTATAAAAATACCGCCCGGCATCCTGCCCTGCTTCATAGACCGAAATGATGGAGGGATGCTGGACATTGGCCTTGACGCTGGCTTCTGCGATAAACTGCTGAACTTTCTCTTTATCCGACGAAAAATCCGGACGGAGAATTTTCATCGTAACCGGCCGTTGGATGGAGATCTGGATCGCTTCAAATGTTTCACCCCAGTGCCCTTCGCCCAGCTTGCGAACGATTTGGTAACCAGCCAGCGTTTCGGATCCAGGAGCTGCGGCCGCAACCTGTGCAGGCACCGCAGCGGCTACACGAGCAGCAACCGGTTTGGTCTTCGGAACGGCAACCGGCGCAGCCATCACGGTTGGGCGATGCTGGCCGGTGGATTGCTGATTCGGCAAATTTTGGGGTGAGACTGCAACAGACGCCACGGTGGGTGCGGACGCTTTCGCAACCGGAACGGAATTGGCCCCCGGAGCTGCTGCGACAGCCACCGGCACCTTCGCGACAGGCGCAGATACGGCCGCAACAGGGGTTGGCACGTTCACCACAGGCACAGGCGCAGGCGCAGCGGCAACAGGCATCGGCACTTTCGCCACAGGGACGGGTACTGCCTCGACAGAGCTCGCGGCCTTAGGCACCGCCACAGGCGTAGGCATTGCCGCAATTGGTGTGGGAACCTTGGCCACTGGAACAGGCATCGCCGGTTCAGCCGAGGGCACTACTGCAATTGGTGTGGGAACCTTGGCCACCGGTACAGGCACGGCTGCGACCGGCGTCGACGCTTTCGCGACGGCTACTGGCGCCACCGCGGAGGGGGTCGCCACTTTCGCGACAGGTGCAGGGGTGGGTACGGGCGCAGCCGTCACCGGCGTCGGGACCTGCGCCACAGGCGGGGGTGCCGCTACAGAAACGACCGCAGGCGTCGGCGCTCCGTTCAGCGACTCATCCGCCAAACGAACCTCGCGTTTCACCGCATCCAACGACAACGGCTTTGTCAGCAACGGCACACCGGCAATGACTTCCGCGTAGTCGCTCAAGTCGTATCCCGTCACGAATATCACCTTCGTTTTGGGAAATCGCTGCAGCATCTCGTGCCGCAGCACCAGACCGTCCATCGGATCCATCACCACATCCGTAATCAGTAGATCAACTCCACCCAATTCGGAGGCCTTTTCGAGAGCCGCATGCCCTTCTTCCGCGGAAAAGACTTGATGGCGTTCCTCAGCCCTAATCGAACTCGCCAATGCCTCCGCTATCGCGACATCATCATCGACAACCAGAATCTTCATCTATCGTGGAATTTCAGTGGTGGAGGTCAATGTCACTTTAGGAGGGAAAAGCTGCAGCAGTTTCGTGGGTTCTGCGCGGACATCCTGGAGTTCATTTTTATAGTAAACTTTCGCAATGTAGCCGAGATATTTCCGTTGCTCCGGGTCGATGGCGCCCGGGTCCCCAATGTTTGTCGTCCGCTGTTGATACACTACTCGCAGGACTTCCATATGGTCCTCCCGCCAATCCGGCGGAGTCGTAATCCATTCCGAGGTCACCTTGGAAAACGAGGCACTCGTTTCCTCGACATCACGATTGTTCACCAGCTCATAAAACATGACCTGCACACTCACATCTCCCGGGACAATCGCCGTCGTCGAACGGGATTTGACGGCCACCCGGATGGAAACCTTGGCCGTGTTATCGGGATTTTCCTCGTAAATTTTTTGCGTATCGACAAGTCCGAGCGTTGATCCTGGCTGCAATCCTTCGGCATCCCTGCCCAACGATGCATCGGGCACGCCTACCCCTTCACGAAGCTTTTCCGTGGCGACTCCATACAAATCCCCCGCCTTTTCGCCAGCTCCCACCACCCGCCGCCACTGACCCAAGGCTTTATCCGTAAGCCCCATGGCCTCATACGTCATGGCAAGTTCGGACACAACCGTGGGATCGTCCGGTGCCGCTTTCTGGGCCTGGCGAAAACCGGCGAGCGCAGCCGTCATGTCGCCTTTTTCACGAGCGTGCCTGGCTTTGGCGAGGGTCTGTTCTTTTTGAGAAAGCGATGGAGCCGTCTGCTGGGGATTGGGAACCGGCACCTGCGGCGCTTTTTCTGCTGCGGCGGGAACTGCTTTGTTCTCCAACGCAGGATCGGGTTTATTCCCAACAGGCGGAACAGCAGAGGTTTCCGGTTTCGCCTCCATCACGGGCTGCAGAACAGGCGTAGCAGAGGCAGGCGCGGGCGCAGAGGTCGCCGCAATTGCCGGAACGGACGGTGGCGCCACGCTTCCGATCAATGATGCGCGCCTTACAAAAATCGTAAAAACAACTGCCAGTTGGATCACAGCCAGCGCAGTAAGCACTGACGAAGCGATAAGTATGGTTCTGTCTGAGGAGGAATTCACTCGGGAGGGAGAGCGGCTGAGGAGCCGTCAAATTACGTGGTCAAACGACAGCTTCAACTCGAAAACCACAGGTGACGCCCGAAAATGACGATCCCCACAATCGCTGCGCCCATGCTGATGAGCAGCACCGCGCCCGCCGCGAGGTCTTTCGCAAGCCCTATCCGTTCGCGTTTTTCCTCGGAGACTTCATCCGCCAAAGTCTCCACCGCAGAATTCATCGCCTCCGCCCCAAGCACCGCAACAATACTCAACACCAATAAACACCACTCAACCGCCGTGACGTGAAAGCCCAATCCTGCCGCGATAACTCCCAACATCGCCACGGCGTGAATCCGGGCATTCGGCTGCGTCAAAAACAGCTGACCAATGCCTCGGAAGGCGTAAACGAAACTTTTTAACCGGGAACGCATAGAGAGGCCTAAAAAGGAGCCTCCTTTTTAGGCACTCTCCAAGGAAATTTTACCTATTTGGGTGTTCCGTCTGAAACGTGTCCCCGGTTTTACTTACGCCGCTACAAGCTCCAGTACTGCGTCAACTCCTCTGGCAAATGCCGTCCCTGCTGACCCGGGCGCGCTGACCACCGTCGCAGCGCGTTTTGCAGCTTCCCATCCGTGGCCCATCGCCGCTGAAAAGCCGGCCCACTCAAGAAGTTCGATGTCGTTGTTTCCATCGCCAAACGCCACCGTGTTCTCGCGAAGAATACCGCGTTCGTCGATGAGCGCCTGTGCTCCCGCCGCTTTATTGGCTTTGGGCGACAAAAACTCGATCACTTCATGCTCCGTTTCCACCGCGTAAACCCGATCGCCAAATTTTGACAACAATTCTCCTTCGATTTCATCGATCCTGGCAGCCGATGCTGACAGCAGCACCTTCTGAAATCCGGTTCCGGCCAACTGAACCAGATCATTAAGCGGCGGCGCCCAGCCGCAACGCTGGCCGTAAAGATCCGTCCACTCCGATTCCTTTTCGATAAATACGCCTTCCCGGTGGTAACCGATTAAACTCAGTCCACTTTTCCGTCCGAAATCCATTAACTCAAGCGCGAGGGCTGTTGGAAGCGTTAGCTCATGCAAGATCCGGTTGTTCTTCACATGCTGCACGACAGCACCCTGAGACGAAACCACCCAATCCATGGGCCCTATGCGGTCCTGCATCCGCAGGATGTTCTGGTGATGCCGGCCCGACGCGATCACGATCTCAAATCCAGCCGCCCGCAGACGCTCAACGGCTCGCGCATTTTCCGGGCTCACCAATTTCTCCGGTCCAAGGAGCGTTCCGTCCAAATCGATGAAGGCCATGCCTTTCGCGTTATCACCCGGTTGTCCGGCGCGCAGCACATCCAGCGTGGCTGCACCTGTTCGTGGAAGTCCGTATCCAGGATTTTCAAGGGTCTCTGAATTCATATGGCTTACTGGAATCTGGATGCACGCATTCATCCAATGGATTCTGGTCATCCCTGTGATAACCTTTGTTTATGGAAATGCGCGAGATTCGCTCTTTCGTCGTTCTTGCCGAGCAGCTTCATTTCGGCCGCGCCTCACGGCTTCTTCACCTCAGCCAGCCGGCTCTTACCAAACAAATTCATCGGCTCGAGGAGGAGTTGGGCGGGCATTTATTCATCCGCGGACGCCATGGCACCAAACTCACGGCCTTGGGGAACCAACTCCTGCGTGACGCTCGCCCCGTCATTCAGGATTTCGATCAGCTTATCGAACGGGGACGCCGCACGGCCCGGGGTGACCTCGGCCGGCTCCGGATTGGCTTCGGCTTTCACACATTCGAACTGGTCCCACGCATCGTGGTCAAACTGCGAGAAACCACACCCGGAATTGATGTAAGCGTTCGCGACTTATCGACGGCAGAACAGATCGCTGCGTTGCGCGCGGAACAACTCGATCTCGGCTTTATTAGACTCCCAATTGGTCCCGAGTTCGAATCCATGCCGGTAATCCAGGATCGCGCCATGTTAGTCAGCTCCTCCAAATCGCCTCTTTCAGAAAGCGCTCCTCTTGCTGATTGCAAAAACGAACCGTTTATCCTGATCTCGAGAGAACGCTCTCCCGGTTTCTATGCGCATGTTCTCAAGCTGTGCGCGAAATACGGCTTCCACCCCCGGGTCGTTCAGGAAGCATCGGAAATCACCACTGCGCTGGCCCTTGTCCGCGCCGGACTCGGGCTGGCAATGATCCCCGAGTCGTTCGGCACGACTCATTTTTCAGGTGTGCGTTTTCATCGCCTTCCCGACAAGGAGGCCATCTGGAAAGTTGGGGCCGCCTGGCGCAAAGACGATCAGAACCCCCTTTTGAAACGCTTCCTGAACCTGCTCCGAGCCGAACTTCACTCGGATATAGCTACAAATCCCGCTAGCCAAGACGCGCTCTAATTTCACCACCAAGACACCAAGAAACGGAAAATTGGGGTCAGAAAATTGGCGGTCATGCAGGAATGGCGCTAAGATAAGGCAGGTTTGGGACGGTTTCTGTGATTGGGGACGACCATTTCGTGTCGTGGTTTCATGAGGAGAAGATAGTTTTTTGGGCGTCGTTTTTTGGCGCGGGGTTCGACCCGCCCCGGACGCAGGGG
>DATDBU010000140.1:0-15245 GCA_036524675.1 Chthoniobacterales bacterium
ATAACCAAAGGATACCCGGCGCGTCTCGTCCAAATGAAGCGGCAATACGCGTTGGCGGTTTTCGAATTGACCTCCATCAAGGACACCCGCCACAACCAAATCACCGGGTGAACCGTCAGGATAACTCATTTGCACGGTCACCTTTTGTCCCTGCTGAACCAACTGGCGAGGGAATCCTCCCACTTGATTCGGCTCAACCGTCACGTTCTTATCCCCAATGGTCAGCGTAGCCGTCGCTTTTGCAGCCACCGTCCCTTTCAGCGGCGTGGCCGGATTCGCACGTGCAGAGGGTGTCGCAGCGCCATTTTCTTTATGCAATGCTTCCGCCTCAACCGCATCCACAATCATTCGTGACGGACCGGATGGGTTGGACGTAGAAGGCGCGCCAACAGCCGTGTCTCCAGCAGGACGGCCCGTTTCGCCGGCTGTGGACAATGTCCTGGCTTTGGTTGCAATTTCACCCGATTTTCTACCTATGGTTAAAACGAGGAAAATGGCGGTCACGCTGGCAAGCAGCACGGCAACAAAGAAGTAGGAACGTGATTTCATCTTTATAGTCTGAATGAAAGGTTTAGAATTCCCCAAGACCCTCTCGACTCAACGCGCGGCACGCGCCCTGCGTTTATTGATCCGCAAACTCTTTGTCGCGAAACGAGGAGAATGACAGCCTGCCATCACACCACGAAGATATAAGATGCTAACTCTACCGGGGAACTCCATAAAACATTTGCTAATGCCCAACAAAAACAAGCGGAGTGTGGGGTTAGACCTTCAAAACGTCAATCATAAATAATTTCTTATCTTCGTTTTTTTTGCTACTTTTCAGACCTTTGCGCGAGAGAGACTGCTGCAGGAAAGCGACTCACATCCTCGAGCGAATAAAACGGACTAATTTACGCTTCAAACCTCCTATACTGCGCGTGATCTTACACGGCACACACGCACACACACGGCTTGTTTTTGGGCGTACTGCTCACTTGATCGCTTTTAGGATTGCGTAGGCCACCTGACGGTTGCGGACGTCGCCGTGGTCTTTGATGAATGCGCTCGCCTCAAGATTGAAGAGCTTGCCCGCGGAAAGCGCGTAATTGCCGCCGACATCGAGCAATGCGGCTTTGACCACTTCGCCGGCCTCCATCTTCTGCGCGCCGTTGCGGCCGATGCCGCCGAAGACGTCGTTCTCGTCACCAAGTGCTGCCGCCTTCTGCCCAGACAGTCGCGAGGCGATCGGGTAAGCAACTCCCACGGCACGGTCATTCTTCGTGTGAGTGATGATGATGGGACCGTTCACACGCCGGCCATCGACGACTTTGCGGAAGAAACCGTTCATGCTCCGGGAGAAACCGTTGTGGGAAAATGCCGCCTGGAGAAGCGTCATGCTCTTGATACGATCCGTCGTCGAATTCGCCGCGGCAGCAGTTACCAACCGTCCGCCGAAACTGTGCCCGACCAGGTGAATGCGCGGAATCGTCCGCGCCGCCTGGTCTATGAGAGGTGCCACGCCCTTCCGGCCAACGGTCCCGGCCCGCTCTTTCATGACGTAGTAGGTCGTATAATTCAGCAGGTTCATCGCCGAGGCGTTGAAGCCGGAGAAAAACTCGGTAAGCCCGGCCGCACCTTCTGTCTGCGACGGCGCGCCGACGCCGATATAAGACGCGCCCCCTCCGGGAATGAGGTCATCGCCCAGGTCTTCTTCCGGCAATTTGAGCTCTTCCATGATCTCCCCGGCGTCAGCTTCGAAGAAAACTTCGGACGCATCGTCGCCGCTCGATTCGCCGGGGTCGAGCAGTGATCGGATTTTTTCAACGAACTCTTTGCGTGCCTCCGGGTCGGTCTCGAGGCTGTCGACGAGGTTTTTTGCGTCCTCGAGCTGCGCCGTTTCCGCCGCTTCGTTCAGGATCGATTTCATCCATTCGAGCTTTTCTTTCACCGCATTGGCGCTTTCTCCATTTTCCTCTCCGCCGATACTTGCGCCGCCGTTTGCGACAGCGCCATTGCCTTCCACAGCAACGCGCTCATCGAATTTTTTCGAGGGCCATAACACGCCGACGATCGCCATCTTGCGATCACCAAGCCCTGCATTCCGGCTGACCTCGGCAAAGTTGGTGAACAACTCGGTATAAAGGCCGCGTGCCTCAGCGTCGTCATTGTTCCAGCCGTGGGAGACAATGAAGAGATCGGTCGTGCCGGCCGGGATCTGCACGGCATTTTGAGCCGTGCCATGCTTGTCGAATCGCGCTTCGACGAATGGGATTCCTGCGATGTCTGACATATTTTTCTTGGGGGGTTTGGGTTCTTTAAACGGACTGGATGGCCCGCATCAAATCGACGAGACCGGCTCCCTGGAAATACCGATCGCGATTCAGATCGGTCGCGCTCGAGACGAAAATGCTTTTCACCTTTTCCGGCCGCCCGATGAACTCGCTGCGCACAGATAGAAACGCCGCGATCACGCCGCTCACGTGCGGGGCGGCCATGCTCGTGCCGCTGGTTTCGACGTATTCGCACGGTTCCGTGCCCGCGCCGTCAGCCTTGAGCTTGCTATCCCGTGCGGCGCACGAGACGATTTTTTCGCCTGGAGCAACGAGGTCGGGCTTGAGCCGGCCATCGCCAGTCGGGCCTTTCGAGGAAAAATAGGAAACGCCGTAAACATGCGGCATGTCGCGATGCGTCGAGCCGACGGTGATCGCCAGATCGGCGTTACCGGGATCGTTGATGGTCACATCCATGCCGGCGCTGGTGCTGCCGATCGAGGACTTGAACGAACCGTAGCCCGTATTGCCTGCCGCCACGACGACGACCACACCCGACTTCACCAACCGATCGACCTCCACACAGAGCGGGCTCTGCCCGCAGGCGAACCATTCAGGCTCGAAATTGTATCCGAGGCTCATGTTGACCCCATGAATGAGCAGGCGGCGACCGTACCCGTTGAGCTCCTGGATGTGTGCGATCGCGGCGATCAAATTGCTAACTGCCCCTTTGCCAAACCGGTCGAGGACTTTGAGGCTGACGAGGCGGCATTTTGGCGACATGCCGCTAATCTGCTTGAGCGGTTCGCCCTGCATGACAATAGCGCCGTTCTCCTGCCGGTAGCGAACCACGGCGCGGAGCTTTCCCGGATCGGGCGATACACCTGACGCCTGCGGCTCTGCCACCTGCTCGCCGGCGATGATTCCGGCAACATGCGTTCCATGGCCATTCTCGTCCACAAGCGGCCTTTCATCCGGCTCCATGTCAGCAGTGAAATCTCGGTGCCACTCGGGATTCACAGCCGCGATGTTTTCGTATTTCGCAAAGTGCGGATGATCGCCGTGGATGCCGGAATCCATCACCGCCCAGGTGATCCCAGCGCCCGATGCAGAAAAAGCCCGTTGCGCCGCATCCGCTTTTACCGTCGCGATGGACTTGGTGATCAGCCCGCTGACTTCAAAGTCAGGCCAGACACGAAAAATCGCGCGATATTGCGTCGAATCCACGGTTCGCCCGAGGCGTGCCGATTCCCGCCCGGCCGCCGCTCGAGCATTTTCGGCGTCGAGCGCCACGAGCTTCTGCAACACCCTGGCTTCGAGCCGCGCAAACAGATATTGCTGGCTCGTTTCGCTTTTGCGGAGTTTGACCCCCTGTTCGTCATCATCCGCCGCACCGATCTGTTCCTTGGCTAGTTCAATGTGAACCTTTACCCATTCGCGGGCCCCTTTTCGGCCTGCATCGTATTCGTCTTCGGAAGGTCGCGTCTTTGGCTGCCCTCCGGGGTATTCGAGATTGAGATCGATAATGAGCTCATAAAGCGTCGGCCAAATAAACGCGATGGCGCGCGGCTCAGGCGGTGTTGTAAGGGCAGCCTGTTCATCGAGCGCGACCATCTCGCGGCGAACCCTGCGATCCAGCTGCGCAAACAGGAAATCGCCCAACGGGCCCCTGTCAGAAGGCGTCTCGAGCACCTGACGGCTGGCATCCACACGAGAAAGCTGGGCCGCCTTCTCCAGGAGAGCTGCGACCCTGTCTCGAGCCGCACCCGTTTCACCGGGATAATCCGGCCTTAGGAAAATCACGGTATCGAAGCCTTCGCGCAAGGCAGGGACGAGACCCGGAGCGGGCCTGGGATCCTTCGGCAACAACCCGGCGCCGACGAGCGCTTCGTGTTCTTTCCGCATTTCGTCGAGCAGCGGCAATGCGATCACGGTCTTGTCCAACACAAGCGGATCGAATGCTTTCACCGGACCTGTTTCACCTGGAGGAACGAAGGTAGGCATCGAAGTGGCAGGAGAATCTTATTCGATTTATCTGCTGAGGAAAGCGTGGAATCCTCTGGGACGCGCGCACAACGCGACAGCCCATACCTCGGCTTCCCTCCGTCGACAGGTTTTGTGGAGATTCCTGGCATTACGAATGGCTAGCCGTCCGGGTGTGGCATGGGGGATTTTGAGCTGGCGACGACTACCTGGCTTCTGTTCGCCGATAGGAGAAAGGAGAAAGCCAACTCCAATAACCACGACTAAAATCGAGGCTCCGCTTCATTTCGCTCGATGCTAACCCTGTGTCGTTAGGCCTTGTCGAAATATTCCTTGATCACTCCGGCCAAGTCGGTGAGCGGTTTGCTGCTCTCACCGATATAGGACGAACCGTGCATCACCGCCAGTGTCTCCGGGTTAAGCTCGGCCAGCGAGCGCAGGACGCCTTCGGTCTGGCGCGTATAAGGCATGTAGCCGGCCAACGGTCCTTGCTGCAATTGTTGCATTGCTTTCCGCGTCGGCTCAATCAGGTCAGACGTAGTGATCGGTTCCACATTGCCGAAGTGATGAAAGAGGTCGGAACAGAATAACGTCTTGCGCGTTTCCTCGAATAGTACACCCGCGTCCCACCCGTGCGGAATGTGTGGCGACGGATAGAATCGATAGCGATACTTACCCGTGTTCAGGACATCGTCAGGCGTCATGCCGCGCGCGGGTCGGATGGAAAAATCGTCCACGCTAACGAGCTTGCCGACGAGCGTGCACACCGGTTGAGCTTGGGGCGCGAGCTGCAGCCAATCGTTGAGCGCGCCGCATTCGTCGGATTCGAAGTGACTCCAAGCGATGTGCCGGAGTTTGGCGGGATCAATTAGCTTGGTCACAGCCTCGCGTAAGGCAGGAAACATCGCCTTTAATCCGGCGTGAAACAGCAGCGGTTCCTCGTCGCGCACGAGGAAATGATTGAACTGCATGTCGAAATCCGGGACGTAAACGGAGAGGCGAAAGAGGTCGGGGGCGATTTCGTCGATGGTAGTCATGGTTCAAGGGTAGGCGGTGTTGAATGAATCGATGAAGGATATTGGTCGCATCGGGTGGCCCTAACCCATGCTCGCGCGCCCTGTTAGGTGTCATAAGATCCTGGCAACAAACAAAAACTACCGGCAGCTACTGCTGCCAGCAACCAAAGATATACACCGAAGGCAACGCGCTCGAAACTCCATATTGTCCAAGCCATCGAGGACAGGCCACAAACAAAGATCACACAAAAAGTGTAGCGTAAAGCTCGCTGACGAAAACGGCCCATCGCCACAACGAGCGGCAAAATGACGAACGCAGCATGTGCGGGCAGAAGCGGAACAACAAGAGCCTCTCGCGCTGAGTGTGTGACTGCGCTCCGCACGGTCAACGTTTGCCACGCCACAGCGGCAAATCCCGGCAACATCGTAACTGTACCATCGCCCTTAATGGAGTCCACGAATCCAGGACTGACCAAAAAGCCGGCAAAAGCCAGCACGGCAACAGCGAGTAGAACCTGTGGCGCACGCATGACACCTAACGACGGCCCAAGCTCACCGATGGCGGGCGGGAGACGCGTCGATTGCGCGATGCGACGTTCGCTCAGTTTGTTGGTCAGGTCGCATCGATAAGTTGAGCCTTCTGCTTCTTCATTTTAGGACTGAGCTTCTTTCCACGGTTTTCGTGGTAGCGAAACAGCGCGATCAAGCTGTGAGCTCCCTTGATCCGACCGTCCGGGTGCAGGATCTGCCAATCCTCAACGTCGGTCATCGGAACGTCTCGCCTCCCGTCGGCGGGCTGCTGGTCGTCAAAGGGAGCATTGGCCAACGAGACGTTAAAGCGATCGTCGCGGAACGAGTGCACGTAAGACCAAATGTGCTCGATAAGCCCTTGGGGGGTCTTCAGTGGGAACTTGACGAACGCGCCATCGACATTCTTGTCCACCTGCTCCAAAAAATACGGCATCGTCTCGCGCGCCGCTGCGACCGACCGCTCTAGTTCGGAACATTTGAGGTCGGGTGGTGTAATCTCCTCAATTCCTTTACCCTCATAACGGAGCCACCGCCAGCCGACCACCATGCAAGCAATGGGAACGAAAAGCTGAAATACGCTCCGAAAACCGCTCTTGAATTCAGGGGTCGGCCAGAACTGGTTGTAGATAAACCAGCTTGACAGTCCGAGTCCGACTAGAAAGGCGACGGAGCCAAATGCTCTTTTCGCGATGATGTTCAGCATAGAGAGCGGTGAACGCGCCTAACAGGTGGAACATTAACAGAAATGTCGGCTTGTTGGCCACCTGCTTTTATATCCAACATCCTTGCGCGCGATCCAAGCTTTTTCACTGGGACATGAGGGCTAACACGCTTAGGAAACACTGATTAATTCCGGTGAAGAGAATTCAACCGCGACTACCCAGCGGGGCGGCGGTTCGCTGATGGTATGTGGGGATTGTTGAAGTTGCCGAAGCCCGATGACTGGGCGAAATGACAATCCGATGGAAGGGTATCCCGCCGTCTGAGCGCCTACCGTAAATTTGAGCCCGTGCGCTGCCATGGAGTCACTCCCTGCTTTCGCTGACTGGGCCATACGCGGATACACCATCGCGGAGCGGATGGGACCGGAGCAAAATGGCTCCGGGCAGCCGGCTCCGAATGCCTGCTTGCAAACGGTCTCCCGCCATTACGGTCTCGCGCTGCGGACTCATGACGAACCAAATACCTATGAAATCACCGCCAGCAATACAATCGCAAATACCGCCAAATCCGGACCGCGTCGTCGGTCTGGACATTCATCCCGACACCTTCGCCGCAGTTATCCTGGAACCATCCGCTGCTTGTCTCCCAATCTGGGACGCGGAGATCGGACTTTGGCGCAGTTGGCCGCCTCATCTCTGTCCCTGTGCCTCGTATGCGATTCTTGTTCATCGGTGCAGCGTTTTGCCTGCGGCTTCCTTCAGACTCCATCTCGCGACGGACGCCCTTGCCTTCGGCTAACACTTCCCCTTACCGGGTGTGCAGGGGACTTTAACCCCCAAGTACGTGCGCCCTGCGGGGCGCACCAACCGCGGTTGTATTTGCCGGCTTCGCGGCAATACACCCTTTATAGTTAGGCGACGTTCGCATCGGTTGAACTGATCCCTGGGCTCATTTGAGTGAGGGCGCGGACAAGTGATCCAGGATGGCGGCCGACACATGTCGGGGGCAAGCGGACTGTCTCGCCGGAACTCAGCCGTAGCTCGACCGTATCGGTCGCCGATGCGGCAACGATGTCCGAAACAGGAATCTCACGGGTCTGGCGCGGCCAATGAGGGCTCTGCCACCGCAGTCGCTCCGAAGTAAGCTCGACCGACCATGTGACGGGACGAAGCCAGAAGTAGATACAATAAAGTAGTCCGAAGGTGCCATACACCGCGAGCACGACACCGAAGAAGCCGATACTGGAAGTGAAAACCAAAAACCAGCAAAGACCGCCAAACGCCACAGAGAAGAGGGCGGTGAGGATGCTCGCAAGGCTCCGACTAGAGAGCTTGTGGATGTAGGTTGTCACGAGAGACGTCTCAGTCGCCTAGACATGATGGCTGTGTGAGGACGCCACGCAAATCGAAGAAATCGGTTAAGAATGAGGAAAAGAGGACCACGAAAAATGTGTCTGTAAAGAAGAGTCGATCCGGGGCACAGGGTTCTACAATAGGATCAATGAGCGACGGCCGCAAAGCGGAGAAAAAGGTGGCGGATCCGGTCGGTCGAAGTCGCGGGTTACAACCCGAAGGTTGCAGAGCGGCAAAGGCAGGGCGTAAGCCAACTGTCAATGAAAAACCAAATCGAACCCGCCACAGAAAGCCACTATTGTTCGTTGGACTCGATGTCCACAAGGAAAGCATTGCAGTCGCCATTGCCGAAGACGGACGGAAAGGCGAAGTGCGTTCCTACGGGTCCATCAGTGGTGATCTGCATGCCCTCGATAGGCTCCTGGCCTGGATCCGCAAAGCCCACGAGGTCGGCAATGAGCAGCTGCGGGTGGTCTACGAGGCGGGCCCGTGCGGATACGTCACCGTGCGGCGGCTACGCCAACTCGGCGTCGAATGCGTAGTGGTCGCCCCTTCGATGATTCCCAAAAAGTCGGGAGACAAGGTCAAGACCGACAAACGTGATGCAGTCAAACTCGCGCGACTTCACCGGGCAGGCGAGCTCGAAGCGATCAACATTCCCGATGCCGCCGATGAAGCGATCCGCGACCTCTGCCGGGCGCGCACCGATGCCGTCAACGACCGGCGCAGCCTGCGCTCGCAGCTTAAAGGCTTTCTTCTGCGGCACCGATACGAGTATAGCGGCAAGACTTCCTGGAACGAGGCGCACATGAGATATCTGCGCGAACTGGTGCTGCCGGATGCGGCGCACAAGGCTCTCCTTGAGGAGAGTCTGCTCGCAATTACCCAGGCTAACGACCGGGTCACCCGGCTGACAGAACTCATTGAGGCGCACTATCTAAAATGGAAACGCAGCCCGTGGTGCAACGCGTTGATGGCGTTTAAAGGGATGCAGACGCTGACTGCGGTGACGCTGATCGCCGAAATTGGCGATGTCACCCGCTTTGAGCATCCCCGGCAGCTTATGGCCTATCTTGGTTTAACTCCGGGCCAATCCAGCAATGGCGAAAAAATCCGCATGGGAGGGATCACCAAATGCGGTAATCATGCCCGCTGGTTCTTAATTGAGTGCGCACAGCATTACGCCTTAACACCCAAAGTGAGTAAGAAGCTCTCAAGCCGCCAGGAAGGCTTAAGCGCCCGGATCCGGGAGATCAGTTGGAATGGGCAGACCCGGCTAAACCAGCGTTATCGGGCGCTCATGGCGCACGGCAAATGCCGGCAGAAAGCGATCACGGCGGTTGCCCGCGAGCTGCTCGGCTTCATCTGGGCCGTCCCGCGTGAATTTCGCACCCCTGGATCGGTGCTCCCGCGTGCCGCGAAGCGTCCGGTGCGCACTTACACGATGACACCGCGTAACGCCACGGCCGCAGCGCGAGTCTAGGGCGTGTTATGAACCTTCCAACGCAACTTGAAGATAAGTCAGCCGGCTGCGCCGGAAGTTATAGCTCGGGCCCCCCGGCCGACAAGATACCCCGACATTAATAGCCCACATTCAGGAAGCGACACTAGTTGTGAGCCTGTGAGAACGGGCGGCCATAATCGCGAGGGCGTTATGAACGCCGGACTTCGGTCCGCCGACTCTCAGAGCCTAGACAGCGAACAGGGCCTCGATGGAAAAATGTAAGGCGCTAACCAATTCGGTAGATCTCTGGAAATGGGCAGCGATCTTTCGTCCACATCTTGCCAGGCGCGTTTCGGAGCATGTCAACAACAAGCGTACGAATCGCAAGCGGATAAATTGTCACCTTCTCGTTGGCACGCTTGAATGCAGGAACGCCGGTTTTCTCAGGCCGTAAAATGTAATCGATGTCTGATTCTACCATCGCCCGATGTAATAGCCCGTTGCGAAACGCTGTCCAAAGATTGTAAACTGTTGTCGTGTCTCTGGTTTGGAGAAGGCTAGCTGCTTCACGGATTGGAGGTGAATCGGCGGAAAAGTCCATTTCATCATTCTTCCCCTGTTCACGAAGGCGGTATCGCACGCATTTTTCGATCAATGGCAGGCACACCATGAGGCATACAAATACGTCCTCCGAATTGAAGCTAAGAAGCGGTCGGATAAACCAGTTTTCCACTCGATCACCGACGCTCACACCTACTCTGTTAGGGGCGCCGGATGTCTGGACGTCATGTGAAGTATAGCATGGCTCAGCGGGCTTCGTCGGAGTATACCATGATTTTTCGGGAATCGGTCCACCGTCTGTTGAGTTGTTCATGTTCGTTGGCCGGTGTTGAGAGGCCTAACCCAACGGATCACCGATTTGTTCGGTGCATCCGCCTGGTTCGGGTTTTGTTCGAATTCAAGGTTGAGGTGCTCTGGGGTTATTTGCAGGTCAAGCTTTCCGCTGACGTTTCGATGTTATTGCGAGTTGACTAGCGCTGAGAGAGTTCTATCGAGGTTGGCCATAGATTGCAAGTTCGCTCGAAGTTACGTTTTTGGCAGCTAAGCGAGTTTCCCGTTTGTCGCAGGTTCGCCCGAGCCCTACGGGTTTATATGCGGTTCAAGGTTCGCGGGTCCGAACCCAACGGATCACCGATTCGCAACGCGATCGGGGGCATCAGTCTGGTTCGGCAAGGATTGGTTCACTTTACGAAGTCTCTAAATTCGGTGCTCATGCCATCGGTTATCGATGGCTCTGACTGCAGAATGGATGGAAATGTAACAACACAAGTTGATAACGAATGCAATTTCGTCCGTCCTCAACCACCTCAGTTTTGCTGTCGAGGACTTTGAACGAGACACGCAGCGCAGTCTCCTTAGTCGCTTGCCGATAGTGAACATCAAAACCCTCAAATTCAAGATTTTGAGTGTTCATATTGGGTTTGACGGTATTGAGGTATTTGAGTGCCTGAGCGGTAACATCTGCTTCGTCGAATTGGATGAAACGTTTCGTTGAATCATCAGCGAATGCAATCACTGCGGTAAGGATGAAGGAGATTGGGATTAGATATTTCATTTGGACAGGTTTGCTTGTGTAAGCCGAATGACCCCAACGGCGCGGCACCTACATGGCGAGCGGAAAGGCGGCGGTGGAAGCAGGTGCCGTGACGCACGGAGCGGTTCGCTGCCTGCAGCGCATGGATGGCATGTAAAGGGGCTGCCGGGACGATCATCGGTTGAGTATGCATCAGTCCAGTATCCATCGAGCGCGTGGAGAATGTGAGGGCGGTCGTGCTCGTAGTCCGGGTCGTCGAGGATGTGCAGAAGAAACGCTCCGACCGCTCTGCGCTGCGCTGGGCGTCAGAAAGAAGCCGAAAGTAGCGGTCGTTATCGCTGGTCTGCGTGAGGCAAAAAGCTATGTCGAAGCCGTAGTCGCCGCGAATGTCGGCAAGTAGGCCGGCAAGAGAAACCTCATGCCCTCGGCGTCGAAGAAGCTGAGACTGCTGTTGCAGTGTTGCAGCGCCTCTGCGGGGATGCGGTGCCAATCGTCTTTCTCGTCGTTGGCTCGGTAGGCTGCACATGTCTCGGCATCGGCGTAGTCGTCGAGGCCCTGCGCCTCCTGAAGGCCGACGCCACCGCCAAGCGTAACTCCGTCGAAGGCGGCTTCGATAGCGCGGCAGACCTCCTGAGCTGCTGCCCATCGCTTCGATTGGTATTCGGCCTCCGCAATTGTTGAGGTGTCGTAGCCTCTTGCCTTCATTTCGGCAATGTCGGCTGGAGACGGATACTTCATGGCTCGATTACAGGATGCGCGTAGCGACGCCTAACTATTGGATCATGAACAAATTTGTTGGGTTTGTCAGCGTCTCTATGGGCAGCAAAAATGTTGGATATAAACGGGAGGATAGGTGCATGCGTGTTGTTTTTCACTCAAATGCGCGTCGTATACAACGCAATTGTCAGTGCCTTGTTCGCATACGCGTCGAGCCATCTTGCTGTCGATCGCCAACTCGGCCGTGTCCCAGAATCGGGCACTCAATGCCCTGCTGTTTCTGTATCGAGATGTACCCACGAGATCGGGTTTCTTCATTTCCTTCAGCGAAAGGATCAGCTTTGCTCAATTTATTAGCTTTGCACACAGCGAAACTTGCTGGTTGCAGTTCACTTTCATGTCGCCGCCGAATCGAACGCCCCGCACGATCGACTCGCGCGACTGCGCCACTCCCTCCCGCTAACACAGGCGTCATAGGCATTCCGCTATCCGAGCGTCTCAGCTAACCCGCACTTGTTCCACCGCGGGCGTATTTTCCGAATTCGCGGCAATACACCCTATATTGTTGTTAGGCGTTGCGGGTGTTATCATCTCTTCGCCGGTTCTCCAGGCGGTGAATACTCGAAGCGCTCGAAATGAATGTTCTCCGATGTGCCGACGAGTGAATGCGATTCCTAGAAACTGCCCACTGACCGCCGCCGGCCTGAACCTCAAAGCGCTTGACGCCGGCAGCCTTGAGACGGCGGAGAATGTCGAAGACGACTTTAAACGATGTCTTGTCATCGGGGCGCACAATAATCGTCTCATGGTCACCCCAGCTATTGACCGTCTCCCGGAGATACATCTCAAGCTCGTCGGGTGTTTTCGGGACTGCATTGAAGGTGATGGAGGAACCGGAGTCGGTCGTTGTGATGTCAACCAGCAGTGGGCTTCGAGCGCGCGCACAGATGGTGAGCATTATTGCGAGGAGCCAAAGTAGAAGTGTCGTTCTCATGATGCGCATAGCGACGATTGTCTTGTTATCGGGTAGGAGGCGGGGTTACCCTCGCCGTCCTCCCACACCACCGGACGTACGGTTCCGTATCACGGCGGTTGGTGATAGTGATGGTTTTCAGGTAGAGGCTCGGATGGTTGCCACGATGGAGACCAGACCCATCTGCTCGAAGGCGGAGTTGGGATACACGGCGTTCATGTGTGAGGATCCGGCATTCCACCACGGGCCGCGTCCACCGCTTTTGCCAGCTGTTCTACCTTTTCCAGGAACACGTCTATCTTTGCCGTGCGCTCGAACCGCGCCGTGCGCATTGCTTCTTCGAGGTCCGATATGGCCTCATCGGCAGCTTTCAGCTCCGTCTACGCCTCCGAAAACGCAACGTAATCCGGATCCGTCGCCGGAATCACGGGATTGGCCGCCAGGCGCTGGCGGGTTGGGGCATAGTTTTACAAGGTTGTTTACGGTGGCGCACTCGACTTATGGGAGCGACTCGACCTGGCGGCCCTCCTGCGAAGCTATGGGACAGCAGTGTATTTTTAATCTTGAGAAAAAACAGGATCTTCATCTGCTAATTGAGGAAATTCTTTATAAATTTTGGATAAAACATCGAAATCCAAAATATTAACAGTATTCAAAAATGCGGTTTGAAAAGCCTTAAGGGTATTCTCATCTACCTCACTTTCAATTTGCCGCGTATAATTTTGGAGAACATCAAAAAAATGTAGGATTTCTTTTGTTAATCCTTTTGCGGTATCAAGGGTCATATTTTTAATAGTTATCACAGCCTTCTGCGCTCATGCACTCCCGCATACATCTTCTATACGAGCCTAAGCTATCTGATTTACCTCGTCCGACATTTTCTTCGAATGCACAAATCCCAGCGATCCATTTCTTAGTATTTCTCATACGCCATTCAATTTGTTAGATACTCCTCACATTTATCTTAGAGCGTTCCCATCAATTCCGGCTCCGGACCCGCCCATAATTCCACCATCTTGACATCTCCGCCTTTTCGCACACTTACCCGGAAGACGCCCAGCTCCTGGCTGACAGTGTAATCGAAACTTACCCGGCCCTTCCCGTCGAGGTGAAGCGAAATCGCTCGTTGACGGTTTTCGAATTGCCCTCCGTCAAGGACACCCGCCACAACCAGATCTCCGGGTGAACCGTCGGGATAGCTCATTTGCACGGTCACTTTCTGCCCCTGTTGAACCAGCTGGCGGGGGAATCCCCCAACCTGATTCGGCTCAACCGTCACGTTCTTGTCCCCAATGGTTAGCGTAGCCGTCGCTTTTGCAGCCACCGTCCCTTTCAGCGGCGCAGCCGGAATTGCATGGCTTGTCGGAAGAACTTCGTCAGCGCCTCCTGGCGACGCTTTGCCATCACCTGCATCCACAATCATTCGCGATGGGTTGGATGTAAAAGGCGCGCCAACAGCCGTGTCTCCAGCAGGATGCTCCGTTTCGCCAACTGTGGACAATGTCCTGGCTTTGGTTGCAATTTCGCCCGATTTTCAGCCTATGCTAAGAACGATGAAAATGGCAATCACGCTGGCAAGCAGCATGGCAACAAAGAAGTAGGAACGTGATTTCATCTTTAGTCTGAATGAAAGGTTTAGAATTCCCCAAGACCCTCTCGACTCAACGCGCGGCACGCGCCCTGCGTTTATTGATCCGCAAACTCTTTGTCGCGAAATGAGGAGAATGACAGCCTGCCATCACACCACGAAGATATAAGATGCTAACTCTACTGGTGAACTCCATAAAACATTTGCTAATGCTCAACAAAAAACAAGCGGAGTGTGGGCTCATACCCTTCAAAACGTCAATTATAAATTTATTATTGTAGTTTTGTTAGCTACTCTTCAGACTTTTGCGCAAGAAAAGACTGCTGTAGGGAATCGACTCGCATTCTCGAGCGAATAAAACGGACTCACAACCGTCCCATAGAGAGCGCGAAAAATAGACTGGCACCGTTTCCAGGGAACTGACACGCGCCGCCCGGCTGGCGGGGATCGACAAACGCGTTACCGCGCACAGGAACAAGGAGAAAGCAGAAGCGGGCGTCGGATTCCGCGGGCAGTTTCCCGCTTTCGATAGGCTGACCCGGGATCGTGGGCTGCCCGTCTGGGAAAAGACAATGGCCTGGTAAAAGTCTGCAGCTTCATTTCCAAAATCGGAAATGCCACAACCGAAGTCTGGAGCCTTATTGCCAAAATCGGCAATGCCATAACCGAAGTCCGGAGCCTCATTTCCAAAATCGGAAATGCCATAACCGAAGTCTGGAGCCTCATTTCCAAAATCGTCAATGTCACAACCGAAGTCTGCCGCCCGTTCCCAAAATCGGAAATGCCATAACCGAAGTCTGGAGCCTCATTTCCAAAATCGATAATGCCACGACCGAAGTCCGGAGCCCTATTGCCAAAATCGGCAATCCCAAGACAGAAGTCCGGAGCTCGATTCGAAAACTTCCGATTCCATGGAATGGCCCAAAAAATGGAAGGGAAAGCGCGACCTTATTTGATGAAGTATCCCGATACTTTCCATTTGCCGTCTTGCGCCAGCATAGGAGTGACGGTTTCGACTGCTTCCTTCTTGTTCGCGAACGTGGTGTTAAACTGCAAAATCACGTATTCGCCATCGGGCGCGCCTGGAAGGGTTTTTGTGTATTTGGCGCTTTTGAGCTTCCGCGAGACGAGG
>DATDBU010000141.1:0-11501 GCA_036524675.1 Chthoniobacterales bacterium
CCGGGCACACGCTCGGCGCGGCTGGAGCCGTCGAACTCGCCGTGTGCATCCTGGCGATGCGCGATAGCGTGCTGCCGCCGACAATCAATCTGGAAAATCCCGATCCTGAGTGCGACCTCAATTACGTCCCGAACGTGGCGGTTGAAGCCCCGGTCAAAGTCGCGCTGAACAATTCCTTCGGTTTCGGAGGCCACAACGCGACCATTGCGATCAAGGCGTTTTTAAACTAACGCAGAACGGAAGAAATAAGATGTCTCACACGGAGAAGACTGTTTGTGAAAGCAATACAGTCTCAATCTCCGTGCCTCCGTGTGACAATTTCTTTTCGAGCCTCTTTCTTTTGTGATCTTTAAGCACTTTGTTGTTAATCCTTCCAGATGCCCGAGATTCTTCGCACTACGACGTTCGCCGACACTGCAGCGCGGTTCATCCTCAACGCCGCGGGAAATGCCATCGCCGATCATGGTTCTTTCCATCTTGCATTGAGCGGAGGAAACACGCCAAAGGCCGTTTATCAGAAACTCGCCGCTCACAAACCGGACACGTCGAAATGGGTGATTACTTTCGGCGATGAGCGCACCGTTCCGCCAGATCACGCGCAGTCCAATTACAAGATGGCGACCGATGCATGGCTTTCCCAAACCGCAGCGAAAGTGCTGCGCATCAAAGGGGAAATCGATCCCGCAGCAGCAGCGGACGATTATGAAGCGCAGCTTGATGCCATTTCGCCCGATTTCCGGCATGACTTGATTCTGCTCGGCATGGGGGACGACGGCCACACCGCGTCGCTATTTCCGGACACTGAAGCACTTGCAGAGACCAAACGCCGGGTCGTCGCCAATTTTGTCCCGAAATTCGACACGTGGCGGATCACGTTCACTTACCCCTTCATCAACGCGGCGAAGGGCATCGCCTTCCTGGTGAACGATCCCAGCAAGCAGCCTTTGATTGAGGCCATTTTGGCTGGCGGGACCGAATACCCATCCGAGCACATCAAACCGGTGAACGGCACGCTCACATGGGTGATTGGCGCATAGCGCTCATAGGGCAGGTATTTTCGACCTCAAAAGCTTTTCCCTCCTCTTACTTTTACTTTGGTAGATCGTCGTCCCGTGGCGTTTTTACAAGAAGAGGCGCTTTCCAAGCGCCCGTTTTCAGGCGGTTGGAAGTGCGCGTCACGAGACGTCGGGCAACGTAACGGGTAACAGCTTGTCACCGTCCAATCGACCCACAGCTCCAGAAACGCCGACCTGGCTACACCACGCAACTTCCTCGGCGCGCCCAATTTCCTGCAAACGCTGGCCATTTTTCGACGCGGCAATTGCCGCCGCCGGGTCAGGTTCCGCGGCACGCCACGCCTGGAGGAGTAATTGCCCCGCATCGGCCAGCTTTTTCCCGTGAGGCAATCGCGCGATAAGCGCTCCGCCACCAATGGCATCTTCCAGAGCGAAATGCGATCCCGTCCCGGCGCACACAATCCGAATCCGTTGGGGTTCGGTCCGCGCCAGATAATTGGCGACAGCATCAATGTTAATCAGCGCTGCTGCCAGAACCTCACGGGCGCCCGCGCACGCTCGCAACGCGATCGTTCCATTGGTCGTCGTTGTAATGATCTCTTTGCCAGCAAGTTGAAGGTGTTCCAGGGGTGAATTGCCAACATCAAATCCGTCGATTCTTTCGCCGCGACGCTCTCCACCAAGGAGCGCTCCAGGATATTTTTCGCGCAGTGCCCACGCTTCGTCGATCGAAACTGCCGGGTAAATCGCCTTCACCCCGTGCTCAAGCGCGGTTGTCATCGTCGATGTCGCGCGAAGGACATCGAAAACGACACAGACGGTGTGCGACAGGTCCAGCCCGGCAAGGAGACCGATTTCGGCAGGGTTCAGGGTGACGTCAATTCTCATCACTTCTCTTTTTGAGCGTTTTCCGCGCGTGATGAAACAAATATTGCTGCGCGTACCCGCCGAAGGGTCCGAAATATTCCGCTGCAAACTCGTGGAGCCGCCTGCTGGTAACGTTGCGCTTGCGCTTGAAATACAATTCCCGAAGCACGCGCTCGATCCAAACGTCGATAGGGAAAGCTTCCAGACGTTCGTAGGCGAACAACAGCACGCAATTGGCAACTTTTTCGCCGACACCCGGCAACCGGCAAAGCTCGGCACGTGCCTGTGCAGTAGGCAGAGATCGGATGGCGCCCAGGTCCATCGCGCCATCAGCGATCATTCGGGCGGTGAGCGCCAAATTTTTGGCCCGAAAACCGAGTTTTGCCATCCGCAGCTCGGCTTCACCGGCCGCAGCGAGCCGCTCCGGAACCGGATAAGCATGCGCCGATGGTCCGATCGGCTCACCGTAGCGTTGCCGAAGTGTCAACGAAATCTGCCGGATGTGGGGCACCTGCTTCATCGCGGACGTGATGAATGTGGCCACGCATTCCCAAGGTTCCTGCCGGATAATCCTCAAACCCCGGCAAAAATCCCGGGCTGCGTCCATCGCAGCATCATGCGGAAAACTGGCGACGATCTTCTCAAGCGGATGATCGAGCCCAAAATAGTGCCGGACCAATTCTTCGTGTCCCGGAGAAACACGCAGCGTTTCTCCAACTTGCTCCACGCGAACCACTTCCTTTCCAATGACACCCGTCCACCCCGCGCCGTCCGCATGCCAATGAAAGACCTGCCCGGACTCCAGCGTTTGACGCAAGTCGAAGTAAGGAGCGGATAAGGACGTCATCAAACCACCGCCAGATCCGGCTGCAATGCGTGATGCTTCTGATAAGTCGGATGCCGCTGGATTTCTCCGAATAGATCCACAAACATCGTTTTCAGCGTTTCTTCCATCGCACGACGCGCCTCGTGTTTACCCAGGGATTCATCAAGATGGACGGGCTGGCCATAGTTCACTGCAATCAATGTTCTTTTCAAAGGCAACCACGCCGTAAATTTCCCGAATTGTCCGGCGCCGATCACGACCACCGGAATCACTGGCGCCCGGCTCAGCTGTGCAAGACCTGTAATGCCGGACGCTAGACTTCCGCCGAACAACACTGAGTTTTCGGCCGTACGCATCTGTGCTTCAGGAAACAAACCGACCATTCGGCCTGCGTGCAAGCGCCTTATGATTTCCCGCGTCGTATGCAAATCCTTCCGGCTGCGGTCCAGTGCCAGGCAATTCATTCCGCCCATAAACCAGCGCTGCGCGGGAGTTCGGAAAAGTTCTGAGATACTGACCCAATCGATCAGCCGTGTCGTGGAGGCAATCAGCACTGCGGAATCAAAAACGCTCAGGTGATTCGCCGCGAGCAGGCAGCCGCCTTCAACGCGGACCCGTTCCTCGTGCAAAATCAGCTCATCTGTAGCGGCAAAAAGCAGTGGGCGGCTTGCGCGGACAGCACGGTAAAAGCGGTCACTCATCCAGTTGGAAACAAAGTGCCGCTGGTCACCCATTTCAACTACCACCCTCGTCGACCCCCGTGGCATACGGCAGATCGAAGCAGTCCAGACTTTCGACGATTTGGTCAGCGAGCGTCAGGTCGTGGTATTTCGTCAGCGCATTCGGCACGGCGATCACGGTAAGACCGGCCGCTTTTGCGGCACGCACGCCCGGTTGTGAATCCTCGAATACCAGCGTTTCATGCGTTTCGGCATTCAGATCTTCGACGACACGCAAGTAAATCTCCGGGTGCGGTTTCGGCCATTTGACCGATTCAACGGTTCGAACGGTCTCAATGAGATGTCGGATACCGAGTCGCTCGAGGCCCACTTCAACCCAGGCCGCGGTCGAGTTGCTTGCAACTCCAATCCGATACCCCGCCTCTTGACCGCGCAATAACAGCCCCAGCACGCCGGGCAACAGCGGTTGAAGCATCACCCGCTCGGTGATTTTCTGGCGTCGCGCTTTGTCAATCGTCGCCCAATCGAATTTGCGGCCCGTCGCCTTTTCCAAATGAGCCTTGGGATCAAACGCGTTGACCGACCCAACAGCAGCTGTCCACTCGCGAGGCGTCAAATCCGTCCCGGCAAGCTGAAAAATCTCCCTCCACGACTCGAACTCGGGCCATTCGGAATCGACGATCAGACCGTCGTAATCAAAGATAAGCGCTTTCACATCCCGCAGTTAACGAGCCCGAGCGCATGTGCAACCATCGATTTTGGAAAATCCGAGGAACAGGCGGGATAGAGGGAGTTTCCCCGCACCATTCGGACGCCTTCCGTCTTTGAACCCGCGCCGCTTCGTGACAGTGTCGGATCATGGTTCAAATCAACATCGAATACCAAGGGGATCTCCATTCTTCTGCGCAACATGCGCCTTCCGGAACAATCCTTGCCACTGACGCGCCGGTGGACAACGAAGGTCGTGGCGAAAGCTTCTCCCCAACCGACCTCGTCGCCACGGCATTGGGAACATGCATGGCGACCACCATGGGGATCTACGCCCGGCGCAAAGAGATCGATTTGCGCGGTATGAAAATTGTCGTCCAAAAAGAAATGACTCCGCCGCCCCGGAAAATCGCGCGCCTTTCCGTGGCCATCACACTGCCGATTCCGGCGAGCGCCGACTTACATCGCACGCTGGAAAAAGCCGCCCTTACTTGCCCGGTTTATCAGAGCCTGCATCCAGATGTCGAAAAGCCGGTCACATTTCACTGGGCAGACGAACCGGTGGAGGCAAATCGATAAGTCGGGTCGATACGGATGTTTCACCCACCGACGGCTTGATATTTTCGAATGCCGCGGGCCCACATGAAACGGGCGATTCCATAGAGAATCGCCGTCCACGCGGCTTGAAGAATAAAGCCACGCACAAGTTCCTCGCCACGAATGTTTTCCATGAAAATTGCGACCGGAAAGTATAGCTCGTACTTGAAAGGCAAATAATCCAGGACGCGTTGGAACCAGACGGGCATGATGTCCAGGGGAAAAACGTGACCACTGAGGAAATACTCGAACGAATAGAGGATGAACACGATGGTCGATATTTCGAGGATCCAAAACGCCAGCATCGCGAGCGAGTAGGCGATGAAAAACTGCAATGCTCCGGCCAGCGCTAGCGACAGCATTGTCTGCGGCCACGTGATCCAGTTCGCCGGCAAAGAAATGTGATCGCGCAGCAGCAGAAAAACGAGCAACAAGACCGGCAGTGTGACGATCGAATAGAGAATCCGATAGCTCGCAAACAAACTGAACCGTTAGGCCAGATAATTCATCGGCTTGGTAAGGAACGAATTAATCTGCCCATCGCGTATATCAGCGGCGATTTGCCATTCGTCCTCCGTGGGTGCCACGAGATTGTCGGCAACGACGACCAGGAGGAAATAAAGGATCATCGACGAATAGTCGTATCCCGCGATGTCCTTGCCCCGTTCGTCGAATACTGCGCCCCAGACATAAAGAGTTCCGGCCAAAGGGACGAGACCGAAGAGCGACCGCAGGAGGAAGTTCCAGCGATAGACAAATGTGTTCTGCAGACCGATGTCGAAGACTTTGAGGTATTTGGAGAACATGGAAGCCGGCTGAGGTAAGAGAAACGCGGATTAATGAACGCGGCAAGCTACCGTGCCAAGCGCTCTTGATTGTGCATTGTAGGCGCCGCACTCAAGGCGCTTTGCGCCGTAACTTGGCACGGAAGATTGATTCTTGCCGCAGTCTGTAAACGGTGCGATATGGCGCGTTCCTCTTGTCCTGATCATGCTTGGTATTCTCTATTTCCTCTCCAGTTTCGATTTTACATTTGGCGGTGTCCGGGTTCATCCCTGGAAAATCGTCGGCTGGAGCGGCAGCTTGGTATTTGGATTGCGCTTTTTCCTGCAATGGATCGCCTCGGAGCGGGCGAAAAAAAGCATTATTCCCATGGGTTTCTGGGAATGCAGCACGCTCGGGAGCTTGTTAACGTTATCGTATTTCGCGTTCTACCAAAAGGACTCGGTGGGCATCATCATGACCTGCATGCCATTGCCAATATACCTCCGAAACCTCTATTTCATGTGGACACATCACGAAGCCAAACATCCCGGTGCCGAACCCCGGGTCGAAGAGTGAGTGAATGTTGAACTTATCAATGGTTTCGGCAGCGAGTTGCTCAAGGCGATGGTCATTGGCTTCTGTGTAGCCGCACCTGTCGGACCGTGCGGAGTGTTGTGCATTAGCCGCACGCTAAAATATGGTTTCGGCTCGGGCGTGGCGACGGGTTTGGGTGTAACGATTGCAGACGCGCTTTTCGCGGCCATAGGCGCGTTCGGCGTCTCGGCCATCATTCACCTGCTGGACGATTGGAAAGGACCGTTGCGGATCGCTGGAGCGCTATTTTTGATTTTTCTAGGGCTCCGGATCGCGTTGTCGAAGCCGGATCTCTCCGAGTCGAACAGGCTGGTTAAGACCGAGCTTCACAGCGCTTTCGTATCTGCGTTTTTGCTGACGCTGGCAAACCCGATCACCATTTTTGCGTTTATCGGGATTTTTGCAGGCCTGGGGATCACCGGGACTCCGGAATCAGGCGGCATATGGCATCAAGTTGCATTGATTGGCGGGATCGGAGTGGGGTCGTTCGCATGGTGGATCTTTCTCTCATGGCTATCAGGGCACCTCGGTCGGCGACTGAATCCAGGGTGGCTGGCACGGGCGACAGCCTCGCTTGGATGGGTGTTGGCGGTCCTTGGTCTTATTGGGTTGTGGACATTGACGAACGCCTATCTCTCCTGGTTTCCGCGCCATTGACGCCCGAGATTTCGACATGAAAACGTCGCCTCTGTTTTTCACCGAAGTATCGGGTCCGGTCGGGAAATTGACGTTGCTGGCGAGCGAACGCGGGATAACCGGCGTCCGGATGGAAAAACACCCGTCGAACTCACAGCTCAGTTCTTACGGGTTACGGGACGACAATAACCGGTTCCTGGCCGCCGCTTCCGTTCAATTGGCGGAGTATTTCGTCGGGAACCGCCAGAATTTCGACCTTGACCTCGATCTGGAGGGAACGCCCTTCCAACTGCGCGCCTGGCAGGTCTTGCGGGAAATTCCGTATGGCGAAACGATCAGCTACGGCGAACAGGCTCGCCGCATCGGAGTCCCGGGTGCCAGCCGTGCGGCTGGTTTGGCGAACAACCGGAATCCGCTTCCAATCATCATTCCATGTCACCGCGTCGTTGGGGTTAAAGGCGCCCTGGTCGGATTCGGTGGCGGTTTGGACCGAAAACGTTTTTTGCTCGACCTCGAACAACGCCACACGCCGTTTTCGCTAGTCTAGACAGGTTTGGGTCCAGTAACGTCTGCATAATTTTACTTTGGTAAATCGTCGTCGTGGCGTTTTACAAGGAGCGGCGCTTTCCAAGCGCCCGTTTTCAGGCGGTTGGAAACCGCCTCTCCTTGGTTTTCCGCTCGAAACCCTGAAGCCGTAAACTATTCTTTTTTCAAATACGCGTCCCATTCGGGAGGCAATGGCGCGTTTTCGACCTCGCTGGCAATGCGCCCTTCGAATAGCGGCTGAAATGCCGTACTCGTACCATAAACTGTAATCAGATCCTCTGATCCCTCGACGCGAAGTGCGTGAGCAACGCCTGCCGGGATGACAATTCCTGCATTGTTCGGTCCACGATGATTGTCGCCTTCGATGATCAAGCGCATCACTTTTCGGGGCAAACCTACCCGTTCATCTACAAGCAGTATCTCGACGTTGCCTTGAACGAAAAACATCGCGTCCCATTGCTCGTGATCATACGGCCGCAATTTGTAATTTTCCGGTTCGTCCACAAACAGCCGCTTGAACCACGCCGCCGGATCCTCCACGCCCTCAAGATAGGGCGGATGAATGTGAAACCCTTTCGCCGTATTCGCATACATACGGGCCGTTGCCCATTGCGCGGGCCAGAGTCCTATCCGGCCGAAAACTCCCTCGCCACCCCGACCAAATTCACCAAAAAAACCCCGGTGCCGTTGCGGAAATACCTTGCGCGGAATGATTTCCACGCCAGGAATCCACGCCTCCGCCGCCTCGCCATGATGATAATCAATGCCCATCAACGTTCCGACTTCAACACCGCTCGTGCCCAGCTGCTCTAGCAAAGGTTTCGGGGCATAGCTCTTGGTTGCCAAACGTTTTTGTGCACCGGTATCCAGACCGCGCCAAAGGGAATCACTCATCCGCCGACTAAATCCGCGCCCAAAATTCGAGGCAAGAATTAAGTCGCAATGAAGGTGCGTCCCGAATCGGGATCTGTCACAGTGAGTCAGATGTTCGAGTCACCCCAGGTTTTTGGGATCGCCGACCGCGCTGAGCTTTTTGACCGATGGGAAGCTGAGGCTGCCCGGTTCAGGCGTTATTACCGCCATCTAACGCCTGAACAGCGTGCAGCGCCCGTGCTTGCCAGCCCCTGTGGACATGCGCATGGCGAACACGTGCCGTGTATGATCGTATGGATCGAGGCTGCTTTGCGATTTTTCGCGGCACGATTGCAGGGAAGCCGCATCCCTTTTCGCGAAGAACCGTCCGGGATGAGCATGCTCGACTTCACCAATCAACGCATCGCCAGTCTGGATGGTCTGAATTGGGAGGATCTATGGAAACGGCTCGAAACGAGCGACATGCGACTCAGGGATATCGTGAAACAGTTGCCGGACTCCGAAGTTTTTACGAACCGCGATCGAATTTGGGAGCATCTGGTATGGAGTGCTTTCGGCCACTATGGCGAACACTCGGACGAATGGGAATGGGAGCAGGCAGGAAAACCCGGCTACCCGCCGGATCACGAGTACTCAAGTCCTCTATTGGAAAAATATTCCGGAAAAGTATGATCCCTACACTCCGCACTTCACGACTCGTGCTGAGTCCGTTTACTTTGGATGATGCCCTTGAGGTCCAACGCCTGGCAGGAGATGCACAGATAGCCGCGACAACCGTCAATATTCCGCATCCCTATCCCGACGGGGCCGCAGAACGCTGGATCGCCCGGCATCAAACCGAGTTCTTCGAGGGCCACGGCGTCGTTTTTGCCATCCGGGAACCTCGAGGCGGCGCGATCATGGGAGCCATCGGCCTCGTCATTGACGATGACAACCGCCGCGCTGAGCTCGGTTACTGGATTGGAGTGCCGTTTTGGAGATGCGGAATTTGCACGGAAGCGGCACGGCGTGTCCTCGAATACGCTTTTACCGAGCTCGGGCTGCATCGTGTCCATGCCCACCACCTAGCTTTCAATGTCGCTTCCGGCCGCGTGATGCAAAAGATTGGCATGAAACGCGAAGGCGTTCTGCGCCAACATCATCTGAAGGACGGGGTTTTTCACGACGCGGTGATCTATTCGATCCTGAAGGACGAATTTTGAATGGCCGTGACTTTCTTCCGGGCTTGGCTCAACGTGCTACTGAAACCATGAGCCAAAGCACCTACCTTTCCACCGCCATTGCCGCTGCGCGCGAAGCGGGAAATTTGCAACGGACCCACTTCGGCGGCGAACTCGGGGTCAATGCCTTTGAGAAACATGACATCAAACTCGTCCTTGATGTCGAGAGCCAGGAACTCATCACCAAACATCTGCTGACCGCATTTCCCGATCATGCGCTTTACGGCGAGGAAGGTATTGCGGGAAATCAGTCCAGCGAATTCCAGTGGATCGTCGATCCCATTGACGGAACGGTGAATTATTTTTATGGCATTCCGCACTTCTGCATCTCCATCGCGCTGCGACAGGGGAAAGACATACTTGTGGGGGTAATTTACGATCCGATACGGGACGAAATGTGGACTGCTGAACGCGGCGGCGCACCGATGCTCAACGGCAAACCCATCACGGTAAGCCCGCGGCAACAGCTTTCGGATGCCATTCTCTCCGTGGGTCTCTCGAAAACCATCGCCAGCATCGATGCCGGGATGCCGCTTCTCGAGACAATGGTCCGCCGCGCAAGAAAGTGCCGGCTGATGGGCAGCGCGGCACTCGACATGGCCTACATCGCCTGTGGACGCCTTGACGGTTACATTGAACAGGCCATCAGCCTTTGGGACGTCGCCGCAGGCATTCTTCTTATCGAATCCGCAGGGGGTAAAGTCGTATTGACCCCGCGCACGGATGTTCCGGACAAATTCTCCATCGTCGCATCGAACGGCCTCGTGGATCTCAGTGTGTAAAATTCACTGCCGTTCGACATGATCCGGCCCGTTCAATTGAGTGACGCATCTGAAATAGCCACGATCTACAATCACTACATCGCGCATACCATCGTCACTTTCGAACTCGAACCCGTGTCACCCGCCGAAATGGCCGCACGTATCGAGGATACGCTGAACCTGGGTTTTCCATGGTTGGTCGTGGGAGAAGACTGCCAAGAACATGCCGCGGCAGGCTATGCTTACGCCCGTCCTTGGAGACCACGCGCTGCGTATGCAAAATCGGCCGAAACGTCCGTTTACCTGCATCCAAATAAAGTCGGGAGGGGCTACGGTTCCGCACTTTATAAAGAATTACTTCCGCTTTTGCACGAGCGGGGATTCCACGCCGTTATCGGTGGCGTGTCATTGCCGAACGCCGCCAGCGTAGCGCTCCATGAAAAATTCGGCTTTGAAAAAGTCGCGCATTTTCGCGAAACCGGTCGGAAACTCGACCGATGGATCGATGTCGGTTATTGGCAGTTAATCTTTTGACCTGAGACGCAATCTCTTAACACCTGGTTCCCAATTTAAAACTCCAATGCAAACTGTCGGTATCGGATATGACGTTCATCGCCTTGTTGAGGGGCGAAGATTGGTTCTCGGCGGAGTTGAGATCCCCTATTCGCTCGGGCTCGACGGACATTCGGACGCGGATGTTCTCTGCCACGCGATCGCCGACGCCTTGCTCGGAGCAGCTGGGCAACGCGATATCGGCCATCATTTTCCTAACACGGACGAGCGCATTCGGGGCATCAGCAGCCTCGATATCTTAAGCCGGGTCCACATCATCCTCGCCGTTGAACACCGGCGAATCGTCAATATCGACGCAACCGTCATCGCTGAAGCCCCAAAGATCGCGCCGCATCTCGACGCAATGCGCGCGAAAATTTCCGGTGCATTAAAACTTCCCCCCGAGCGCATTGGTATCAAGGCAACCACTAACGAAGCACTCGGTTTCCTTGGCCGGAAAGAAGGTATCGCTGCCATGGCTGTTGCGTCGGTCGAAACAGTCCCGGAAATTCCCGAGCCGAAAGCCATCGCATGAGGAATCCATCGTAAGATTGTTTTGGTAAACAGCACTGAACACGGTGGTTTCGAGCGGAGAACCAAGGAGAGGCGGTTTCCAACCGCGTATCTGTTTAGCCTCGAGGCGAAGTTTTGCAAAAGGGGCAAAAAAGGCTGGTACTAGCATTTATTGTGGTACATAAAGCCTGGCGATGACGCCGCTGAGCCGGGAAACTCTTGAAGCGCTCCAGAGAGAAGCTCCTGGAGCGTTGGTCAATCTGGTGCTGACGATGCAGGAGGAGATGGTGCGGATGCGAGCGGACATTGGGCGGCTACAGGAGCGGATCGCGCAGCTGGAAGGCGAG
>DATDBU010000142.1:0-7865 GCA_036524675.1 Chthoniobacterales bacterium
CATGCAGCTCTGTCGTCGGAACGAGAATCCTTTCCAAGGGCGCGCTCAGGGGAGGACTCAAGCATGATTGATTTCTTCGGACATATGCCTCGCCATTTGGAATATTGGCCTGCCCGATGGACACAGCAGGCCAGATCCCTGACCGACCGGCTTGGAGGGTGTCTTAGACCAGGTTGATCGCGACGTCGATATTGCCCCGTGTGGCGTTGGAATACGGGCACAGCTGGTGCGCCGCGTCCACTAGAGTCTGGGCAACTTCGCGTTCCAGACCCGGCAGGCTGACGTTGAGACGGGCCGCGAGGCCGTATGCGCCGCCAGTTGTGCCCAGATCCACTTCGGCGTCAATGGCCAGCTCAGCTGGGAGAGCGATCTTCTTTTTGCCTGCCGCCAGCTTTATCGCACTGAGGAAACAGGCGGACCAGCCGGGGGCGAAAAGCTGCTCGGGGTTGGTGCCGGTGCCCGGGGTGCCTGGAGACGACAGCGTAACCTCAAGGCGCCCATCGTCGGTGCGAGAGGCTCCGCCTTCGCGGCCACCCGTGGTATGGGCTTTGGCGGTGTATAACACTTTTTCGAGTTTCATAATAGTAGGTTCCTATTTGTTTGAGTTGAGTCTGTGTTCTTCCTCTCCGATGAACTGTCCGTTGCGCGTATTTGATTCACTGACGCAAATTACATCGAAATGCGGAGGCGAATCTTAAATTGATTTCGTTGATGCGAAGGAACGTCTACTTCTGTTCCTGCTTTGCCATGAAATCCTGTGTGAGACGGATAATTTCCTTCAGCTTCAAATCCAGAGCAAAGTGCCCTGCGTCCAAGATGTGTACCTCGGCTCGGGGGTTATCCTTCTTACTGTGCTGAAAATCAGGCTTGATCGCCCGCCGAAGTAGCCGAGGAGCGCCGCAGGGCACGCATGATTTGCTTTTCAGTGCTGAGCGGTTCGTCTTCGCGCACTTGTCCGTGATGGAGCCAGAAATCACAAATGAAACGAGCAGAAGGCCGCGGCCAATCCAGCAAATCGCGATATGATAATACCCAATGAATACCCCCTCGCATAGCAACAAAGAATTGGCGGAACTCGTTGCATCGCGCATGCTTGACGTGCTCATTCGCGCCGGTCTGATCGCGGCGCTGGCGGCGCTGTCTTTCCAGGTCTTTGCACCGTTCTTTACGCTGATGATCTGGGCGCTCATCCTGGCGGTCACGCTGTATCCGCTGCATCAAAAACTCGCTCGCAAGATGCGCGGTAAACAAGGGCTGGCCGCCACCTTGCTGGTGATCCTCGGCGCCATCGTCATTGTTACGCCCTCAGCGCTGCTGATGAATTCGCTGGCCGATTCCGTGCGTAGCTTCATTAGCGACGTGCAAGGCAACACGCTGGCGATCGATGCGCCGGCAGAAGGCGTGAAGGAGTGGCCGATTGTCGGCGAACGAGTGTATTCCGTTTGGTCAAGGGCGCATGACGATCTGCCCGCGCTGGTGCAAAGTCTGCAACCGAAAATTGGCAATCTAGCTCAGAAGGCGCTTGGGATGGTCGCCAGCATTGGCGGCGGAATACTGCTGCTCCTGGCCTCATTCATCATCGCAGGCATCATTATGGCCTACGGCGAATCGGGCGCGCGTGCCAGTCGCGCCATATTCGTCCGCCTTGCCGGAACGGCGCGAGGTGAGGCGCTGGCCACACTTTCCACGGCGACCATTCGCGCGGTTGCGCAAGGCGTCATCGGCGTTGCTTTCATTCAGGCCACCATCATTGGGCTGGCGTTGCTTGTCGCCGGCGTGCCATGGGCAGGCGTCATTGCGATTATTGCCCTCGTATTGGGTATTGCGCAGGTGCCGGCGCTGATCGTCACCCTGCCGGCCATCGGCTACATCTGGTCAAGTGGTAATTACAGCACCGGGATGGCCACAACGCATACTATCATCCTTGTGCTTGCCGGAATGGCCGACAACATCTTAAAGCCACTTATGTTGGGCCGCGGCGTCGATGCACCGATGCCAGTCATTCTATTAGGCGCGTTGGGTGGTATGGCGAGTGCGGGAATATTAGGGATGTTTGTCGGCGCAACGCTTTTGGCGGTGGGCTATCAGACTTTCATGAGCTGGGTCGCGAGCAGTGACGACAACAATCCAGCGGCGCCGGAGAACGAATCAGGCGATTCAAAGCCCACGAATTAGAATCATGCTCGGCGCTCGGAAAGTCCGCTTGGCAATCCTTGCGGCTGTACTCACCCGATTCTTAGAGGCCTGACGATTGGCGCCGCTCACCCGCCTCAACTGGCCGCCGATGCACAGGATCTCCGTCTCGGCGTGGATCCCGCGGCGACCAGGGCCACGAAATGCGTAATGATCCGGACATCCTTCCTGCCTACTCGGGGCCACGCTGCATCTCACGACACCGTGTCAGAAGCCGCAGCCTGACCCCTTTACAGTACATTCTCTGGACGAAAACCTTCCGGGCAATACGGAAGAAAATTCGCAATCAGGCTCGCGCTGAATTCGCGTCCCGCCGTTCGAATTGGTGAAGATGACTCGTCAACCCGCGCCGCCGCCGCGCTATGGCTGACGTCTGCATTCAGCTTTTGCACTGCCACCCTTTCCGGTTCCCATGCCAATGGAAATAGTTCGCCGAAAAGGTTTTCTGGTTTTTATTCGGTGATTGCCTTATAAAAGATTGGCTCGGCACAGATCCACGTCTCCGGACCGCTACTGCTTTCGAGTCTAGACTATAATGAACTACTTAGACAGCGCCGCCGGAGGGCCGGACTTTTCTGTCCGGAAGCCGCACCATATCCCCGCCCTGAAAAACTTCTGGTATTTCTCGCTGCCGGGATCGGCTCTCAAGAAAGGGAAAATGCAGCACATCACCCTTCTCGGTCAGAGCATCCTCCTGGGGCGGACCACGGACGGGCAGGTCTTTGCCATGCGCAACCTTTGCCCGCACCGCAGCACGCCGCTGCATCATGGCAAGTTCGACGGGCGCGAGGTGCAATGCCGTTACCACGGCTGGAAATTCAACGCGACAGGCCAGTGCACACTCATTCCCTCGCTGCTCGCTCCCCAGGAACACTACGGCGACGGCATCCGGAATCGCACCTATCCCTGCCGCGAACATCAAGGCGGCATCTGGGTTTTTATCGGCGACCGCCCGGAGAGCGACCTTCCTCCGGTCCCCGTTGTCCCCGGTATCGGTGACGTCGCCCCGCAGGCGTATTGCAGCCTCAACTATCCGCTTAATGGTGAGCACTCCGCCTACACTTTTTTCGATCCGTCACATGTGGCATTCGTCCATTCCTCGCCATTCATTCGCCGCCGGTCCCATTCGATAAAGGACAAGATCAAAAACTACGAGCCAGCCCCCTTGGGCTGGCGGATGGAACGGCGTCCGGTTCCCGCTGACAATCTTTTCTACCGTCTCTTTGGACGCAATGCCACGACGGAGATCAGCTATCTGCTGCCCGGGACCCGTATCGAAGTCATCCAGGGTGAAAAGCACAGCGCCATCAGCCTCGCCACCATCGCGCCGATTTCCGATCAGGAAACAGTCATCCATCAGGCGATGTATTGGACGTTTCCCTATTTGTGGCCGATTCGCGGGCTTGTTCGTTACTTGATTCATCACTTTTTGAGCGAAGATCGCGAATATGCCCGCCAGCAACTGGAGGGACTCCAGCAGCAGCAGCAGCCCTTCATGCTCATCGGCGACGGAGACGCGCAGATTCGCTGGTTTCAACAATTGCGCAAAGCATGGCTCCAATCCGATGCGGATGCCACGCCTTTTGTGAACCCGCTCAAGCCGGAGACACTGCGCTTTCGCAGTTGAATACAACTGGGCAAACGCACTGCTTCGCGCCGGTTGCCGCGTGCCATCACACGATAAAACGCTCCCAGGATGGTGCGAACCATGATGATTGGTCATGCGGCACCAGTGGATGAATAGTCAACGTTTGCACGCCTCCCCCACTTTCCTTTTCGAGGAAAGCCTCGTGCCATCACATCCCAATTGCCACTCACTCAAGACGGCGGAAAGGCCCTGAGAGCCATCTCAACCATGGCATCCAAGTCTTCGTAGCTCGCGCCATCCCGGGCCTGAACGGTCATGCCTTGGATTACCGTCATAAAGAAACGGGCCAATACAGCTGCATTGGTATCCGGAGTCAATTCGCCCTCCGCGATGGCCCGCTCGAGCCGAGCCTCAAGGACCGCTCGAGAACTGTGCCGCCGATTCGCAATGGAAGCCCGAACGGATTCGGCGGCGGGCGAACTGTGTGTCAGTGCAGTCGAAAGCATGCAGCCAACCGGCTGGCCCGGGCGGGTCGCTTCACGGGCGACCGCCCTCAACAATTGCTCGAAGGCTCTCCGAACAATCGGTTCTCCGTCGAGGATGGGTAAAAAATATCCACCGGCACCGACCAGATACCGGTCCATTGCGGCGTCGAACAAACGCGCTTTGTCTCCGAAAGTGGCATAGAGACTGGACGTGCTGATTCCCATCACTGCGGTCAGCTCATCGAGCGCTGTTCCCTCGTACCCGCGCTCCCAAAAGAGTTTCATCGCCCGATCGAGTGCTTTCTCGCGATCGAATGCCCGTGGGCGACCGCGGCCCGGCTGGACCTTCGTTATTTTTGAAGCCATCGTTTCATTTTAACCTTGTCCGAAAACAGAAATCGTCCACAATGAATGTTTATGAAACGATCACTCCAAAAACCAACGCCATGAATCGTCTAAAAGATAAAGTCGCCATCATTACGGGTGCCAGCTCAGGAATAGGGCGTGTCACAGCAAAACTCTTCGCCAGCGAAGGTGCCAGCGTTGTCGTAGCGGCACGCAGGGAACCAGAGCTCACGACACTTGTTTCGGAAATTGCCGGGGAAGGTGGCAAAGCGGTCTCGTTGGCCGGCGACGTCAAGTCAGAGGATTTCGCAAAGGGGCTTGTGGATGCGGCGCTGCATCATTTCGGACGTCTCGACATCGCGTTTAACAATGCAGGAACATTAGGAGAAATGGGACCTTCCACCGGAGTTTCCCAGCAGGGATGGAGCGACACGCTCGCAACCAATCTCACCAGCGCTTTTCTGGGAGCCAAGCACCAAATCCCCGCCATGATCGCGGCTGGTGGCGGGTCCATCATCTTTACTTCAACTTTCGTGGGTTACACCTGCGCCTTTCCGGGGGTGGCGGCTTATGCCGCAAGCAAATCAGGTCTGATCGGGCTGACTCAGGCATTAGCCACCGAATTCGGCCAGCAGCGTGTGCGTGTGAATGCGCTCCTGCCCGGTGCGATAGACACGCCGATGTTCCGGGAAATGAACGACACCGCCGAAGCCCAGGCTTTGCTGGCTAACATGCACGCGCTCAAACGGGTGGGGCTTCCTGAGGAAATTGCCCGCGCGGCGTTGTACCTCGCTTCCGACGATTCTTCGTTTGTCACCGGCACGGCGTCGCTGGTGGACGGCGGCCTCTCGATCACGAGGGCGTAGGCAGTCCGCCACGTTTGCGCACAGCCGGCGAAGTCCGCGTTTACGCTGCGGTCATAATCTGTGCCATAAGCGCTACACGATTAAGAGGCGATCGCAGAAAGAGTTTCTGAACAGAAGGAAGCAGAGGAAGCAGAGAAAGTCCTTCAGAACTTGCTACCTTTGTTTTCTTCTGTTTCTTCCGCCTTACCCGAGTCGCTGGTGCCGGACATGCACGCGCTGACCTTTCGTCCAGACCGACAGTGGCTTGTGCCAGATGTGGGCTAACTACTTCTGGCGACCTGAGGAGATGTCTCATTCTTTTCGCAACCAGTGTGAAACATCCCAACTCTCCGCGAGTTCCTCGCGACAGGCGTGTGCAATTCCGAGAGAGAGCCGTTTAAGTTCTTCGGGCGGCATGCCTTCTTTGAGACCTGCCCGAAAACGCACCATCGCAGACTCCACGGGACCATGCTCCACCAATGCTAACTCGCCCCATAAAGCTGCTCAAATCGTTCGAGTTTCTTTGGGCGCTCCGGGCGCGATTTGTTATTCGATCAGGGTAAAACCACGGAAATAATCGATCGTGAAACTTGGTTCCGCAGTCGGAGGCTGGTCCGCGCCGCGGAACGCTCGGTTGAACTCCATTGAGGAAGATAAACGGGAAGCCATTTGGTGGTATCCAGATTGCCTGCGTCGAATTCATCACCAAAAACCAGCCGGTAGCCACTCTGTGTCAGTCGATTTTGCGGTTCCATGCGATCATTTTCTTTCATTGCTTCGGCTTGAGCCGCCATTCGCGGGACCGATCGATTTCTTCGATTTCCGGCTCCGGGATAGGGCGAAGGCGATGCGCATCGGGGCGTAAATTCGTCGCTCTGTGGGCACCGCCGAAGTAGACGCTATTTTTGCCGTAGGCGAGGTTAATCGTATCACGCTCCCGCTCATTCCCTGCTCATCCGCAGCCACGCTCCCAGCAGCGCCACTCCGTAGGCTGCCGCTGCGGCCACGAACAGGGCGTTGAAGCCTGCGCTCATCGCGAGCAACATCGCGCCTGCGGGCGTGGCCACCGAGACGCAACCATTCACCGCCCACGCCCAAGGCACGTGTTCCGGCGTCTTCGCTTCCAGCCAGCGCAGCCCGAGGGGAAAGGCCATGCCCATCGTATAGCCGAGGGTGGCGACCACGCCCAGGAGCACGCCGTACTGTACCGCCACCGGCCAGGCCCGCGCGGCGGGACCGAGCGCCGCGAGCAACCAGGCCGCGAGGAGCGTCCCGCCCGCGACGACGGCCACCGCACGCCGCGTCATCCGCGGCCCAGCGCTCAAGCGTTCCGACCAGAGGCTCCCCGCGCCGGAGGCCAGCAGCAACCCCGTGATCACCACCGCCGCGGCCAGCACCGGGCTGCCGAGCCACGCCTGCGCGCGCAGCATCATGCCGATTTCCACCAACATGAACCCGGCACCGAGGCCACCGAAGTAAAGCAGCACGCCCGCCTTCCCCGGCGCCTGCCAGCCCAGCCGCAGCAGGGGCAGCACGATGCCGACCACCGCGAGGCTGGCGAGCACGACGAAGGTCAACGCCACCACCAGCGAGCCCAGTTCGAAAAACGGCATCGCGCGTGCACCAAAAACCTCTGCAAGCCGTCCGGATGCGTTCCACCGCACGAATTGAGAGAAGTAGGGCCGATCGTCTGTCGCCGGGCGAAGCAGAAACGGATACTCGTGATAAATCGCCTCGCGCGGGCCTTCCGCCAATGTGTCGACCAGATGGAAAAACTCCGGATTTTGCCAGACGTGATGCGCCTCGCGTTCGTCCGGCTGCAAGTCCGGCAACAGCAGCGGATCGAAGCCGCGCTCCGCACAGAACGTCCGCAACGCTGCCGCATCGGCGGGACTCCAGGCTTCGCGCCGCGCCAGGAAGGTGACGGTGGCCCAGCCGCGGACGGCCGCCAGGTGGGCGCGCGGCCGCACGCCCGCCGACTCAATCGCCTCCGCCAACGTGGCGAGCAACCGAAGCGGATTGCGCTCCGGAAAATCCATCCATGCTGTGACCGCGATTACGCCCGCCGGGGCGAGCTTTGACCATGCCTCGAGAAAGGATTCGCGCGTGAGCAAGAACTGTTCGCCGGCCGAGGCGAGCCCAGCGGTGCCGCCGAGCGCGCCGACCGTCGGAAAACGGATCACGTCGAATGCCTGCTGCGCCCCTCGCAGATAAGCGCGTCCGTTGGCGACACGAAGGTGCACCGCGGACAGACGCCATTCTGGCGCTAGCGGCGGATCGTTCCCGGTGAGCAGTTCGACGAGCGCGGCGTTGGGTTCAACCACGGTCACGCGCGTCGCGCCGTGCCGGGCCGCGAGAGCCGCCCAACCGCCAGGACCGCTTTCGAGCAGGAGCACGTTGCGCGGCGTC
>DATDBU010000143.1:0-11000 GCA_036524675.1 Chthoniobacterales bacterium
GGATTTCGATCGCGAAATCGAACTGCACCGGGTGGATTGCGAAAGCAGTCACGGCGATTTGAGCAATGTCGATTTCCTCCGCCAGAAAGCCGAAGAATTCGCCAACGAACCGCTCATCCCGCCACCGCTGGTGAACGGCCATGACTTGATTACTCTCGGTCTGAAACCCGGCCCGATTTTCAAGGAAATCCTCGACGCGGTGGAGACGGCTCAATTGGAAAAACAAGTCACGACCCGCGAGGAAGCGCTGAAGATGCTGGGCCGGGTCGCTGCGAATACGATGCCGGACTCTCATTCCGGAAATCAGCCAACTCGATAACTTGCTGTCAATCCCTTGATACTCATGTTCTCCGCAATCGCGTCGTGCGGGATGAGTAGATACTTCCACGGTTTGCCGCCGTTCCTGGCAGCGTGGTCCGTGGCATGCCGGCACCAGCGGACGGCGGAATCCTTCTTGGCAATGACTTCTCCATCCTCCATTTCTTTCCGCATTTTCGGCTCCAGCATGTAGATCGCGTCGACCGTTTCGGCGACAAAGTCGGGCTGATATTCGCGCTGGTCGGCGCCCCACTTGTAGAAAACCTGGAATTGCCCGCGTCCCGGCTTGAACCACTTCGACGCCTCACGATCCAGGATGACTGACAGGACGCGCTCGGTGTCGGACTGGAATTTCTGCACCGGATAGAGACACCGGCTAAATCCCCCAAAAACCAATTGGGCGATTTTGGATAGATCAGTCGGTTTACGTTTCAAATCGTAAATTGCTTCATCCGCAGGTGCGGTAAATGCAAGGGGTTTGAGAGCGGTGAATCCTTTGCTAACGACAACATCATAGCCCGAGGTCTTTTCCCAATGATGCGCTTGCATCTGCGAATGGATGAACGCGGCGAGCTGACGCTGGTAATATTGAAGGACGTTCACGACTTCGTTCTCGTCCTTCAAGTAGCTATGAAGGTGCTTCACCATCTGGCCGGCCAGATCGTAGAGAAGGTCCGCATGGTGGTCGTATGAGATATCGTCAAAATCAATCAACGCACGAACGAGATAATCTTCTACCCGCGGTTCGGTCTGCGCGCCGCCCGCTGCCATCAGCGTTTCCTGCTGATGCGTGCGCAAGTGCTGAATCAGGATGTCGCGCTCAACGGGTTGGAAGTGAATGGCGCTGACATCCAGCGTGAACGCATTGAATCCATTCGTCACGTCACCTTTCGGCACCACTAGAATACGCGGGATGTCGATAGTCTGCTGAACGACCAGCTTCGTCGTTTTCGCTACCACGGCAGCCACATTGACCTGATCCATCACGCCGGCCAACTCGCCCTGGGCAGGGGCCATCTCTTCCTGCACCCTCGCTGTAATCTCCCCCTGAATGTCCGCGTTCAGAAGTTGATTTGAAGTCGAAAGGCTCTCGTAACGGTTGATGATCTCATAAGTCGCCTTTGCAACTTTCTGTTCTGCTTCCGTTGCGAAGACAGGCATGGCCGGCGAGTCCGCCGATTGCGAAATTGTGGTTGAGCTAGATTCCAGCGACTGCCCGCCAATCTGCGCCAAAACGCCCGGCAGTGAGACTACGCTGGCGAGCTTGTGATACTGATCGGGCGATTCGAGGATGATTTTTTCAAGCCTGATCGGGGAGTCCGGACGGTTGGCTGCGTCAATGATCTCTTGAAATTTATCGTGGGCCACAATGTTCAAACGATCCACTGCACGCACACCCGTGCGCTTGCCGTAGGGCAGACGCAGCCCGCGTCCGATAGATTGCTCGATAAGAATGCGTGCGTTGGCGGCCCGAAGCGGGACAATGGTGTAGAGGTTCGTCACGTCCCAACCCTCCTTGAGCATGTTGACGTGGATGACAATCTCGGTCGGCTCCTCCGTGTGCTCGACCTTTAGCAGGCGATTAATCATCTCCTCTTCCTCCGCACCTGTTTTGCTCGAATCCACCTGGATAACCTTGTCCTTATATCGGCCTACGAAAAATCCATCAGACTGAATGAGTTTCAGCAACTCTGCCGCGTGGGTCGTGTCTCGAGCGATCACGAGCACGAGCGGCTTTACGATTTTTTGCCCGGTTTCCCGCGCGTAGGTCTCAAGCCGCACTTTCACGTCCTCATGCAAGCGGATGCCGTCTTCCAACTTGATTTTTTCAATCTCAGCGGCGGAAAAACGGTTTGGGTCGAAGTTCTTTTGCGTCACAACCGCTGGCTCTTTGACAAAGCCATCCTGCATTGCCCTGGCCAGCGGGTAGTCGTAGATAACATTCTTGAATGGCACGCTCCCTCTTGGGCCTTCGATGAATGGCGTCGCGGTTAGCTCCAGCCCCAACACCGGCTTCAATTCATTGATCGCGCGCACGCCCGCGCTCGCGCGATAGCGATGCGATTCGTCCATGATGAGCACCAGGTCAGGCAATGCGGACAGATATTCGAAATAGCTTTCACCGATGTATTCCGACAACCGCTTGATGCGGGGCGCTTTCCCGCCGCGCACTTCGGAGTTGATCTTCGAAATGTTAAAAATATTCACCTTGCAGCGCAGCAACTGGTCGAAGAGTGTTCCCGCCTTTGCCTCGTAATTGTCGCCTGTGATGATCTCCGGTGCCTCCTGCGCGAATTCCGCGATGCCCTTGAAGACATACTTGGGGGTGTTCGGCGTGAAATCGGCAATCAGCTTGTTGTAGATAGTCAGGTTGGGCGCCATGACGAAGAAGTTGTTTATCCCATGCGCAAGGTGCAGATAGCTGATGAATGCACCCATCAGCCGTGTTTTTCCCACGCCTGTCGCCAGCGCGAAGCAGAGCGAAGGAAATTCCCGCTCGAAATCCGTCACTGTCGGATACTCGCTGCGGATAATCTCCAGAGCCGCCAACAATTCCGCCGCCTTGCTGGGCGGGACGATTTCCGTAATGCGGTCGAGGATTTCCAGCGAATGACGCTGCGGTGGACGTAGGCTCAGACGGCCTGCAATGGCGTTGACGTGACGATTCATGATTTCCAAAGGGGGTGTTCACGCCAGTTCGGTGGAAGGCCCATCGGCGCGAGCGGTTGCGCGGAGAATTCATCAAACAAAGCAAAAACCCGCGATGTCCAGCGGTTGGCCGGGGAAATGTGATTCAAATAAGCCCGGCAAAGCGTCAGGATGATGCCGATCCGATTATTCGCCAACCGAGGATAATGCCAGACGGGATGTTTATTTCTGCCGGGCAGCAGCACGGGATTGCCCAACTGCCAGTTCCAGAGCCGCAAATGATGTGCGCAGCGGTTTCGAACCGTGTTCAAACTCAGCAGCCAGGATTGCAAAACTCGGTCGGGCATTCCCGACTCCGTGGCGATCCGTTTTTTAATGTCGTCATTGACTCCTCGGAAAAACGTCAGCGTGGCTCCGAAATCCATCAGCTCCACGAGCATCCAGATAGGCGGACGGGTGTGTTCGTCGCCGTATTTATTGAAGAAATGCACCAGAAACTCCTCATGGCTTTTAAGGCTGCGCTGGACCTGGTCCTCAAGTTTGCGCTGCCACAAGGTGAAACCTTCGCGGCTCAAATTGGGAAAATTCCCGGCTTCATGATATGCAAAGGGGCCGAAGTCATGCGCAAAATGGTAGGCCAACTGGGTGCGGACATGCACCTCAATGGCTTCGATGGCGTCCAGCAGGAGCGTTCTCAGCCGCTGGTCGAAATTGTAAAGCTTCCAGATTTGATCCAGCGTAGTTCCCGGTCGAAGCTCGTCCGCTCCCGGAACTCGAAACGGGTATAAATACCCGCTCAGCCGGAAGTAGCTGGTGGCCCGAAGGCGCCGGATCAACTGATCCCGGTCGGCCTCAAGCCCCCTGCTGATGAGGAGATCGGCTTGGGCTTCGAAAGAGAGGGCGGGTTTTTCGTATTTCACCGGAAAACCCTCCCTAAAGACCGAATCCGGGCAAAAAACACCCGCCGAATTACGCGTGCAAGCAGAGGCGCGGCGGGTTTGCTGGTAAATGTTTCGGTGATACGTGCGCGCACGTCAAGGGACAATAGTGGACAGGGTACGATCTCATAAAAACTCCGTGCCTCGACCCGGTCCGCCTTCAACAAGGCCCGGTAATGCATCCAGGAAAGTGAGGGGTTCAGTTGCTCGGGTTTCCAATCTCCGGAAAAGCCACGCACTGCGTGACCAATTTCCAAAGACTTCTCTACCAGTGATTTATGAGATTCGCCACGCACCGCGTGACCAATCGGAAGCAGGCCGGGATACCCAAGATAAAAGGCCTTCATATCTTTGAGGCGCCGACGGAAAAGCCGCTGTCATACTCGCCTGTCGACTGCTCGGAAGGGCTCTGGATCAGCGTTGCGCCATGCTCGGCGCGTTCCTCGCCGGCCTGCTCTTCCTCCACGATCTCCCGCCCGATCAGCCAGTTCGCGCAGACGTGGGCTATATTGACGGACCGCGCGGCCTGTCCGCGCGCCGAATCCCAAATCGTCCGAATCCGCTGAAGAATTTTCGGCATGGCTAGGTTTGTGGCTAGATCAACTCCATCTGTCCCTGCTTGTCTGCCCGGGGCGGGGCCTTGGGCAGGTTTTCCACCTTGAGACTGTAATCGTCATGACCCCACTCGCAGCGGGTGAGAACGGCTTTGGGAATCTTCTTCACCGTAAGGTTAGGATAACCTTCCTTGCGACCGCGGAAGCCGGAGCAGACGACGAGTAGCGAACGATCCGGTCCCACCTCGTCGCTCAATTGCTGGAGCTGGTCGTGGTTCAGGCTGGCGGTAGTAACGTAGAGAAAATCCCGTTCCGTCGAATGCCCATGCTGCCAGTAGATGGTATCACTCGGCGCGTAAGTGAAACCTTCCAGCTTGCACACCGCCTCGGCGAGCATCGTCGCATTGAATTCCTTGTTAATGACGTAATTACCCCATTCATCCTTTTCCAGTAAGGACGGCGCGAGCCGGTAATAGCGGAAGCCGCCTCCGCCTTTCCAGCCCGCAGCTTCCGTAATGCCGCCGGGGTCTTCGCCATCCACCACTTTCTTGAGGCGCGGCAGGCAATGTGTGTCGCAGTGCTCTCCCAGTTCGATCCCAATCCACCACCGACCCATCTTATGAGCCACCGCCGCCGTCGTCCCCGAGCCGAGGAAGGAATCGAGCACGAGGTCGCCGGGTTTTGTGGCGAGACTCACGATTCGAGAAACTAGCATCTCTGGCTTCGGAGTAATAAAGATGTCCTCTTCAAACAGGGCCAATATCTCCTTCTTGGCGTCTTGTGTGTGTCCGACCTCTTCATAGGACCAAAACGTCTGAGGGGTGACGCCCTGCTTAACTTCGGTTAGGAACCTCTTGATTTGAGGAATCGCGTTCCCGTCACGCCCCCACCAGATGCGGTTATCTTTGTGTAACTCCCAGAACTTTGCTTCGGAAACACGCCAGTAGTTGCCACCCGGAGGCCCATCAATCTTTCTTCCGCCCGGCGCAACGATGCTGTATTTACCGAGGCTGTAGTAATTGCGCGCCGACAAATCACTGGGTTTCCATAGTCCACGATAATCATTATCGGGGTTCTTATATGCCTTGTTCTGCTCATCGCTTCGAGGCATCAAATTGAGAGTAAATTTGTCGATGTTTTTTGCAAAAACCAACACGTAGTCATGATCGACCGAGAAAAAACTTTGCTGTTGATTTAGGTGAGTAGTTTTTTCGCCAGATCACGCTCGCCACAAAGTTTCGACGTCCAAATATTTCATCGCAGACGACTTTTGCGTAATGCACTTCATTGTCGTCTAGAGTGATCCAAATACTCCCATCGTCAGAGAGAAGTTGAAGCAACATCTCCAACCTGTCCCGCATCACACCGAGCCACAACGAATGCTCCACCCCATCATCGTAGTGCTCGAACGCGCTGCCGGTGTTGTAAGGCGGGTCGATGAAGACGCACTTGATCCTGCCTGCGAACTCCTGTTGGAGCGCTTTGAGAGCGAGCAGATTGTCGCCGAAGATGAGCCGGTTATCGAAAAGGTCGTTGTCCGAGACGCGATGCTTCGCGTGATACGACTTCTCCGGGTCTTCGAGCAGGATGCGCGGCTCCAGTCGGGGCCGGTTCTCCTTTCCAATCCAAGTCAGTTCGAGTTTTTGTTTTTTGGACACGCTCATCAAGTTGTAGTTGGCGATGGAAGGAGAGCCGGGTTCTGGTTTGTTGGCGCCGCGACAGGTTTTGGACCGGCTTCCGCCGTCTTTGCCAAGTAGGCGTTTCGAAGATGGCGACAATCTGCAGCAGCACTAAAAACAGAGCGAAAATGCCGAACCTGCTCATAGGCATCCATTCCTTGCAACGGGCCTGCGCGCCTGGAAACAAAACCTTGCGTTTCACATATGCTCCAAAGTTCCTCAGCAACTTCAACGGCAGTCCCGGAAATCATCTCCTTCTCCCCTACAGTCAGCGTTATCTCTTCGCCTTGTTCCGATCGGAGTTTTAAAAACATCAAGTTGAGAACCAACCATCGGCAATTTTCAAAGAACGCCTTGCGCACGCCAGTGCTCGCCCGGGCGTTGTTTTGCATGGATTCAATCACAAGCCGCTGTGTCTGAACGGCTCGCCACACTGTTCGGGCTGAGCGGTCCGGTTTAAAGACCCGCGAATAAATGGAACGATTGAGTTCGTCGGGTGGATAAATCTCTTCTAGCGACCAGAGGGAACGCCGGTTGCCAAGAATGCGGGCGCAAAAATCGCAATCACCTAGTTGGGCGAGGCATGCGGAAGCAGTCGTCGCTTCTTCAAGAGTAAAATTCGCGGCGTCGGGAGTTGGTGAATCTGCGTCCTCCTTGTAGTGATAGGTGATGCCGGAAAGAGTGAGTTGATTGGCAATCCGCTCCTGTTGTTCGTCAAGAGCCACAAAGTCTCGGGAACCGATCTGATTCTGGAAATTCGTGCTATGAGTGATCCGCTTTGCAAAGGCCCTGTCGTCTCCGCATCGCTCGAGCGAGATAATCTTGGCAAAAACGTATCCTTCAGGGGCCGAAGCAGGGGGATTTTCAAAGAACCGTGCAACTCACAGTAAGCCGTCAGTCCATTGTTGAGATAGAAAAAGTGGTTTGGCTCTTCGCGAATAGTGGCGAGAATTTGTTCATTCACCTCAGTCTCGCCTTTGTAAGCGCGGATGTTGGCGGCGATCAAGCGCCGCCCATGGGCGGCATAAAACTCAGCCAAGTCCGACAACGGTAGCAGGCCGTATACCGTTTCATACGGATCCTTCACCCAGCCGGGTTTTAGCAGCGTTATCTCCAACTCCAGAACACCCGGACCTTGATCAGCCCCTGTCAGCCAGTCGTGAATGGTCGTCAGGTTGCAAAGTTGAACCTGCAAGTAATCGTCATCAGGGGAGAAACGGCGCCTCAAATCCTCGAAGAGTCGCCGCCGGTCTTCGGATACAAGGTTGACTCCCGAATAAACCACCACTGCACGAACCCGAAGCGATCCATCACTGAAAATGGTTTTGATTTGCGGAATGCGTTTTTTCCAGGCCTGATTTTCCTCAAATGCTTCGAAATTGCCCTGAAGGAGGTTTTCGATCCCGGTCTTGAATTTCGTCATTCCACCCAGGTCCGGTTCTCCGCGGCCGGCGGAAATGAACTTGGACTGCACAATCCACAAAACGTGGGCAGCGGGAGAGTAATAAACGGCATCGATACCTCCATCTCCACCACCATCCACAATGGATTCGGCAGCCTCATCCAGTGAGCACGCTGCCAATTTGTGGATGGCATAGGCAGCCAGCGCACGCGATAAGAAGTTGCTTTCGCGGTCTGCAGTACTCCCGGACGTCGCCTCTGGTATCCTGCCACTAAACTCCTGTCGCAAGCCCGCTGGAAGATGGATGATTTCGATAGGCGTCTCGTACTTCATTGGATGCTCCACCGGATGCTGAAGAGGGTTTCCAGACTTTGATTCTGCGTCAATTTTCCTTCGATCGTCGCGATGAGTTCCGACCGCTGCACGTCAACCGTGTCCTGCGCGTCGAAGAGTGACCGGCGCTTCTCATTGCGCTGCGATTCGAGAGCCTTAATCTGTTTTTGACCGGCGAGTTTCTCTTCCAGTGTAAGCGCGGTCGTAGCAGCACGGCGGGCTTCCTTGATCTGGCGATCGATTTCCTTGATCTCGCGTTCGAGACCCAGCTTCAAGTCGTCTGCCCAGCCATCCAGTTTTTCGGCCTCAGCTTCGAAGAAACGGGCGTTGCGTTGGGAAATTGAGCGCTGGATGGATGCCTGACGTTGCTGAGTGGCGGTTTCCAACGAAGCCGGGATCACGCTTAAACAAGGCTCCGCCACCTTGCCTGGCAGTGTAAACAGGCGGACAGCACATTCTTCCTCGAGTGTGGTTCCCTCGTCTGTAAACGCACTGAAAATCAGGTGATCCTCCGTTTGGTCCAGCGACTCAACAGTGAAGCTGGAAAGAGTCAGCCAGCCGGATCTGCCAACAAATGGCTCGAGGATGCTCACCTTACCGTCGTGATCCTCGTAACTGAAGCACACTTCCTGCGCTGGCAGATGGCGCGCTTTTGCGTGGGCGATCACGGCTTCGGCAAGAGGATGATTGAGACGGTAAAGATGAGCCTCCCCCGAACGGCGCGGAAGTTCATAGAGGCCGAGAGGAATGTCACCGTCACAAGGACACGTATTCAGACGGAACGATGAATCATCACCAAACTCAGCATGGCCGTTGAGTTCGTGGCGGGAGAGTTGGATGAGCAGACGCTCGTAGCGATTCAGATAAGATTTTGAGGCTTCGTCGCTTACCTTGAGTTTTTCCCGGACCTCATCGTCGAAATTCTCCAGCAACTTCCGGCGCGTGGCGGTCATGGACTCGTTGATCTCGAGGCTCAATTCCAACTGAAGTTCATCGAACGCGCTTTTGATCTCATCCGGCTTGCGGCAGCGTTGGTAGATGTTGTTGATGCGTTTCTCGAAGTCCACACCGCTCTCGATGGCGCCGAGGACTTCATCGCTTGCTCCAAAAACGCCCTCGAAAAGCTGGAACTTCTCCGAAAGAAGGTCGTATACGCGCTGATCAGCGGCGTTTTTACGGTTCAGAAAATTGACAACCACCACGTCGTGTTTTTGTCCGTAGCGATGGCAACGGCCAATGCGTTGCTCGATCCGTTGCGGATTCCACGGCAGATCATAGTTCACCACGAGCGAGCAGAACTGAAGGTTGATGCCTTCCGCACCCGCCTCCGTGGCGATCATGATACGCCCTTCATCGCGGAAATAATCGACCAGGGCCGAGCGCATGTCGGCGGTCCTGGAGCCGGTGACGCGATCAGTGCCCTGGTGTTTCTCCAGCCAGGCTGAATAAATAGCCTTCGAGCGCTCGTCAGTGTTGGTGCCATTGAAAAGGACAATCCCCTCGGCGTATCGACTATCCGCCAGGAGGCGAAGCAGGTAGCTTTGCGTCTTGCGGGATTCGGTAAAAATGATGGCTTTTTCTGCTGCGCCGAGCTCACGAGCTTTGTCAAAAGCGACGCCCAACGCCTTCAAAAGTGCCTTGCCTTTGGCATTGTGAGTGATGCTGGTCGCCAGTTTCGAGAATTCGTCGAGGTCGGCAACTTCGGCCTCAATGGCGGCGCGGTCCGAGTCTGAGAGAGGTTCAGGAGGTGCATCCTCAGGCCATTCCTCGGCGGTTTCATTAAGAGCCTCGTAGTCCTGATCCAGCGTTTCTTCGAGAGATTCCGCAGGTCCTTTCTTTTGAAGCTTTCCCTGGAGCCGGTTGGAGATGGATTCCAGCGCGCCGGCAATGGCGAATGTCGAAGAGGCGAGCAGCTTGCGGAGCACAAGCGTCATCAGGGAGCGCTGGCCGGACGGAAGCGCTTGCAGACTGGGGCGCCGAAGATACTCGGAAACGAGTTCGTAAAGCCTGTCTTCACCTTCTTCGGGTGTGAACTCTTCCACCAGCGGCAACCGCCTGGTATAAGGAATGTAGGAAGTCACCTGCCGCCGGAGCGTCCGGTGGCACAGCGGTTTCAGACGCGACTTGAGCGTTTCGAAGACCTGCTGCTGGCTCAAATTGGCAAATTGTTCACGGAAGCTCTTGAGGTCGCCGAAAGTGTGCTCATCGATGAAGCTGACAAGGCCAAAGAGTTCCAGAAGGGAATTCTGGAGCGGTGTGGCCGTAAGAAGGAGCTTGTGTTTGTCGGCCAGCGCCCGCTTGAGCGTATTGGCGATGACGTTCGAAGGTTTGTAAACATTCCGGAGGCGGTGGGCCTCGTCGAGCACGACGAGATCCCAAGACGTATTCGCTACGTCAGTGGCTTTGCTCCGAGCGAATTGGTAAGAGCAGATGACGATCTCCTCGCCTTCAAACGGGCGAAACCGCCCCTGTTTGACAGCTGCGTTGTAGGATTTCGTTTCGAGAATGCGGCAAGGCAGAAAGAACTTCTCGGTCAGTTCCTGATGCCATTGCTTGCGGAGATTCGACGGCACGACAACCAGAATCCTCCGCTTCCGCTCCGCCCACTTCTGCGAGAGTACCAGACCAGCTTCAATAGTCTTTCCGAGGCCGACTTCATCCGCAAGCAACGCGCCTTTGGAGAGCGGCGAGTTGAACGCGAAGAGGGCTGCGTCAACTTGGTGGGGATTCAGATCGACTTGAGCGCCCGCAACCGCCCCGGCCAGCTTCTCCAAGCTGTCGGATGGACACCGTTTGGTCAGCTCGTGGGCGAAATATTTTGCGTGATAGTCGGTAATGTTCAAGAGGGCACAAAGCTGCTGGATTTTGAGAATGTCGTTTATTAACAGCCCTCGTTGCATAAGGGCAATTGAGAAAACATCACTTTGATCCGAACCGGAGTCCCGCGAACGAGAATCCGCCGTCCCAGAAAAGTCAGAACTCAAGGAATCACGTTGATGCCGCGCAATCCGAAAAGCGGGGCAGCAGCGAGAAAATGGCGATCATTGGAATAAACTTCATCGAAACGATTTTCCCTGGCGCAAGCGAGATGGAGGGCGTCGGCAGCGCGAAGATAGGTATTGCCGGG
>DATDBU010000144.1:0-4074 GCA_036524675.1 Chthoniobacterales bacterium
TGTGAACGATTTCTGGTTTGGAGGGAGGACCTCGGATGGTTTTGGACGTCACCTGACGCGTATCCGTCTGTTTACATGTCAAAATGTCGTCCTGGAGCCGGCCAGTTCTCCTGCTGACAAACCTGTCGTATTCCTATAAAAGTGAGTTCGGCAATGACGCACTTTCAGGACGGATGAAAGTGCCGCTCGCCGATGGTTTGCCGATTTTTTACTTGTCGCACGGGCACAAAACGTCATGAGTGTGACGGTTCTGTGACGAACCAAACCACCCTTCTCGATTGCATGTTCACCAAACGCGTCATTCCCTGCCTCGATGTGACCAACGGACGAGTGGTCAAGGGCACGCGTTTTCTCGAGCTGCGGGACGCTGGCGACCCTGTGGAATGTGCGATCGCTTACAATGATCAGGGTGCCGACGAGCTGGTTTTTCTCGATATCACGGCGTCCTCGGACAATCGGCGAACGATGATCGATGTGGTGGAAAGGACTGCTGCACAATGTTTTATGCCGCTAACGGTCGGCGGAGGCATTCGTTCGGTCGTCGACGTACGCGACATGTTGCTGGCTGGGGCGGACAAAGTAAGCATGAACACGGCGGCGATCGAAAACCCGCGTCTCATCAGCGATTCCGCAGAAGGACTTGGTGCGCAATGCGTCGTGGTGGCGATCGATGCCCGGCGCAACACGTACGGCGGTTGGACCGTCCACACGCATGGCGGGCGACGGGCGACTCAGCTCGATGCCGTCGAGTGGGCCGTCGAATGCGAAAAGCGCGGCGCCGGCGAAATCCTGCTCACGAGCATGGATGCCGATGGAACCAAAGACGGCTACGATTTGGAATTGACCGCGGCAGTCAGCGAACGCGTCGGCATTCCAGTCATCGCCAGTGGCGGAGCGGGAAAACTCGAACACCTCGTTAGCGTTCTCACGGAAGGAAAAGCGGATGCCGTGCTAGCCGCGAGTATCTTCCACTTTGGCGAATACACCGTGAACGATGTGAAAGCCTTTCTCAGAGCACACAACATCGCGGTACGCCTGGAGTAACTCCCATACTCCTTTAATCAGCCTTTTCCTCGAAAGCCTGAACTCCAACTTTCCTTTTTGCCATTCATCTGCTTCCGTTGGCGGACCATGGCAATTCTCGCATCCTTGCCGCGCAGTAACGGCGATTTTGGCTTTCGTTCCCGGTGTTTCGCTTTGCTCGCTTTTCTGGCACCCTTGATCGTATTCGGACAGGAACAAGTCGAAGTTCGAAAAGCGGTTCCCGTCAAAGCGACAACGACCATCGCGCCACCCGCCGTTCCCTTTTCTCCCGGCGCCGCAACGACTTACACGAATGTTTTTGTCAAAGGACCCTACATCGCGATGACGTTCGATGACGGCCCGAGCGCGGAATACACACCGGCGCTCCTGGACGAGCTGAAGAAGCGGAACATCAAAGCTACTTTTTTCCTCATCGGCCAAAATGCCCAGGAGTTTCCGCAGATTGTGAGTCGCATCGTCGGGGAAGGTCACGAAGTCGCAAATCATTCCTGGTCCCATCCGGCTTTTGCTAAAATGTCCGATACTGCGGTGGCGTCGCAGATTCAAAGAACGCAGGACGCCATTTATGCCGCGTGTGGTGTAAGGCCGACGTTGCTGCGCCCGCCGTATGGTTCGATCACCAAGCGCCAAAAACCGTGGATCCATGAACAATTCGGCCTCCAGATCATCCTTTGGTCGGTCGATCCGTATGATTGGAAAAAGCCGGGCGAAGCTGTCGTCCGGTCACGCATCGTCAATGGGGCGCATTCCGGTGCGATCATTCTGGCGCACGACATCCACGGCAGCACCGTGCGGGCGATGCCGGAAACGTTCGATCAACTGCTGGCAAAGGGATACAAATTCGTGACGGTTTCCGAGTTGCTGGCCATGGAACAGCCCAAAACGCCCACGCAGCGCCCTGCCGCCGGCGAAGTCCCGCAACTGCAACCAGCGGCAAATGCAGGAACCACTGATCCGAAAGCATTGCCGACACCTATCCCCCTTTCAAGCGCGGCGGATCAGCTTGAAACGCAGCCCGGCACGACGCCGGTTGGCGATTCAACTCCTTCCATTCAAACATCTTCCGCTCCACAGTCCTTGCCCCGGCCTTGATGCGCCGTCACTGGCTGATTTCCGCATGAATCTGGGTGAAACATGGTTCGAACAGCGCGCGATTCTCCAGCGCGGGCTGCAGGAGTTGCTCTCGTTCGCGCACACGAGCAAAGCAGATGATGACACGATCCACACAGTCCACGGACTCACCGCTCGGCTGGACGAGCCGTTTTTGTTTGTCGTCGTCGGCGAAGTCAAAGCAGGCAAGTCGTCGTTTCTCAACGCGCTTTTCGGTCAGGAATTTTGTCGCGTGGACGTTCTTCCGGCCACAGACCGGATTTATCTTTTCAAATACGGCGACACGGCGCGCGATTTGACGCTTTCACCGCACCTCGTTGAGCTGCACCGACCCATCGGTTTCCTGCGCAACTTCAACATCGTCGATACCCCTGGCACGAATAGCATCATCCTCGATCATCAACACATCACGGAACGATTCGTGCCTCTTGCCGATCTCGTTCTTTTCGTCTTCAGCGTCACGAATCCGTGGGCCGCATCGGCGTGGGACTTTCTGGCCTTGATCCAAAAGAAATGGCTCAAGAAAGTGGCTTTCATCGTGCAGCAATCTGATTTGCGGTCGCAGGAAGAAGTCGATCGCATCGTAAATCATTTGCGACAGACGTCGCTTCAAAAAATCGGCATCGAATGTCCCGTTTTCGCCGTTTCCGCCAAGCTCGCCCTGGAATCAGTCCGCGGAACTGCGGACCCGGACAAATGGCAATCGAGTCATTTTCCGGATTTGGAACGGCACATCAACGAATCAGTCATCACGAATGATGGCAGGCGAGAGCAACTGCGATCGATTCAGACCACCGCGCTCGTGGTGCTGAAACAGCAGGCCGAACGGGTGCGCAACTCGCTCGGGATCATCGAGCAGGACTTCGCAAAATTGACCGAACTGAAAGCGGTCCTGGCGCAGCGCAAGGAACAGTCCTTGAGGCAGGTAGGCGGTTTTCTGAGGGCTGTCGAGCAGGCATGCGACAAGTGCCGGATGCGCGGCGAAGAAATTCTGCGCGAACGGCTCACCCTGATGGGAACTCTCAAATTAATGGTCCACCGTGGCGAATGGCAGCAGGATTTTCAAAAACGCATCGAGGCGGATCTTCACGAAGCCGTCCAGCGCGAGCTGGAAAAGGGTCTCGAGCTTTTGGAAGGCGATTTGAAGAGCCTCTGGCAATCGTTGTACGACATGATGCAACGTAGTTTTGCAGGCGACAGCAGGAGCCGGATCGCAGCGACACAGGTTTTTCTGGATCAACGGGCAGAAATTGTCCGCAAGCTCGATCTCACGTTGCTCGAGCAAATGTCCGATCGGCAGATCGAGACTCAATTGAAGCATTGGTTTAGCGAAACAGCCGCCTGGCTGCGCGTGCCGGGAGCCGTGGCGGCAGTCGGAGGACTCGCGACGGTCGTAGCCGCCCTGACGCATGTCGCGGTTCTGGATGTTACCGGTATCGTTGCGGCAAGCGGCGCCGTCGTCGGAACCGCCGTGGCGATCTTCAAGCGGCGTCAGATTTTGCAGGATTACGCCGCGCAAATGATCGTTCGGCGTAATGAATTGACCGCCGCCCTGGAAGGGCAGCTTAAACACGCGATCGAATTATTTTACCAGGACCTCGGCGCGACATTTGCGCCTCTCGAGGATTTCTGTAACGCGCAAAAGAGTCAGTTCCAACCGCTGCTGGAGCGCTCGAAGCAAGTCGAAGCCAGTCTGCTGGCTGGAGCGATTTCCTGATTGGTCTTGGTAAAACGGGTTCTTGAAATCACCACCAAGACACAAAGGCCACCAAGATAAAAAGAGAAATTTGCAAACGTTTCCCCCGCTTATAGCACCCCATTTTCAATCATCTTAATTTTACTTTGGTAAATCGTCGTCCGTGGCGTTTTTTACGAGGAGAGGCGCTTTCCTAGTGCCCGTTTTCAGGCGGTTGGAAACCG
>DATDBU010000145.1:0-43836 GCA_036524675.1 Chthoniobacterales bacterium
AAAGGAGAGATCACACTCCTTATCGACGCGCTGACAAAAGGAGAGCGGAGAGCTCTGGCTTAGGGAATCGCTGATTTAAAAGAATAGTCACCACCAAGACACCAAGAACACCAAGGCTTTAAGGATATTTCAGGTCAAAAAATCAGCTTTTCCCGCGGAAATTACATCCTTCGATGCGTTGTTTTCCTCTTCCTTGGTGTCTTGGTGCCTTGGTGGTTCATTGAATCAGCGTTTTCTTAGACGTGGCCATCCAGTTGGAATCCCGCCAAGCCGCAAGCGCCAACGAGAAAAATAGCTTGGAGATTCCCAGCGGCGTCACGCTTTCATTGAGCCTACTCTTTAACTTTAACTTGCTCTGCGAAATACGCTGCAAGCGTCATCGGACAGGGTAAGTGAAAGATAAAGTTCAAGAGCAGGAATACGCCGCCCCTCTCTTTTGTATCCCGGCCGCGATTCCGAGCAGCACCGTTGAGAACAGACACGGGCCCCGCACGTTGCTACGTGACAGAGCCCGCGAAACGTTGCGCTCGAGTATGAGCCTCGACCGCCTTTATCAAACGCAATCTTAGGTCGTCCGGCCGCGTGTACGGAGACGGTCCAGCATGACAGCGAGGATGATCACGCCCCCTTTGACAACCAACTGCCAATAAAACGAGACCCCCATCAAAGTCAGCCCATTGTTGAGGACCGCGACAATCAGCGCACCAATTAAGGTTCCGAATACAGTACCTATGCCGCCGGAGAAGCTCGTGCCGCCCAAAATCACGGCAGCAATGGCGTCCAGTTCATAGCCCTCACCGAGGCGTCCCTGGGCGCTAACCAAGCGGGCGGCAGTCATGACGCCCGCCAAACCCGAAAGAAAGCCGCTGATGGAATATACAACCATCAGCACCAGGCCAACCTTGATGCCCGTAAGCCGCGCGGCAAGCGGATTCCCGCCGACCGCATAGACGTGAACGCCGAAAACGGTTCCGTGCAGAACGAACGCACTGATCGCAACGACCGCCAGCGCGATCACAACGAGCCAGGGAACTGGACCCAGGTAACTGTTACCAATCCATTGAAAAGGAAGGTCGTTGTTAATGACCGTGGTGCCGCCGGCAAACAGGAAGGCTGCGCCTCGCAAGGCCGTGTACGTGCCAAGGGTAACGATGAATGGCGGAAGGCCGATATAGTAAATGATGGCCCCTGTCAGGAATCCAACGCTAAGCCCCCCCAATAGTGCCATGGGTATGGCAGCCCAGCCCCATATCGGGCTAAGGGAGAATACAAGCGAAAGGACAGCCGTAACAGCCAACAGCGAACCTACGGCAAGATCAATTCCACCTGTCAAAATCACAAACGTCATACCGGTCGCCAGGACAATGTTGATCGATGCCTGTCGCACGACATTGACCAGGTTATTGGTGGTTAAGAACTTATCTGAAAGAAATGCAAAAAGGATGCATATAACAATCAAGACCGGAAGCATACCGGCAACCTGCGAAATGCTTCGCAGGAGCTCCTTGCGTTGAATACCTGCCAACGGCGCCTGGGAAGAAATAACTTCAGCCATAAGATAATATTAAAATAGTTTAAACGACCACATTTCCGGTCGCGAGTTTCATTATGTTCGTTTGCGTGATCTCAATGCCGGAATCGCCACCGACTTCTCCGGTAATTTCGCCTTCATGCATCACGAGAATCCGTTTGCAAATGCCGATGATCTCAGGCAATTCGCTAGAAATAAAAATAACAGCCAGCCCTTTCTGAGCCATTTGTTGGATCAGGCCGTAGATTTCGACTTTTGAGCCGATATCTACGCCGCGCGTTGGTTCATCAAGAATCAGGACTTTTGGGCTGATCTCGAGCCATCTCGCAAGCAGGAGTTTCTGCTGATTGCCGCCTGAAAGGCCATTCGCCCGCGCACGCAACGAACTGGTGCGTACACGCAACGCCTGGACCCGCGAACGGGAACGATCGTTAATATCCGAAAAGTTAACGACACCTCCCATCGATTTTTCGCCGACGACATTCATGGAGATGTTATCCCGGCATGACATTTGAAGGAACAATCCCTGCAATTTGCGATCTTCAGGTACATAAGCGATGCCCGCCTGGATCGCGTCGCTCGGATTGTTAATTTTCAGCTGATTCCCGTAGAGCCATACTTCACCAGTCTTCTTTTTGTCAGCTCCAAAGATCAGCCGGGCCAATTCGGTACGTCCGGCACCAACGAGGCCGGCGAGACCCAATACTTCTCCTTTCCTGACCTGGAAGCTGGCGCCCTTGATGCGGTCGCCATCGCCGACGTTTCGCACCTCGAGAGCCACATCCCCTGGGTTTGTCTCAGCGCCCTTGTAGAAATCGTCGAGCTTTCGCCCGACCATCATCTCAATGACCCGATCGGAATCAAACTCATCCCGAGTAATTTCTCCGACATAACCGCCGTCGCGGAAAACCGTGAGCCGATCCGACAGATCGTAATTTTCGGCCATACGATGGCTGATGTAGATTATGGAGATTCCGTCCGCTCGAAGTTGTCTAACCACTTCAAACAGCCGGTCGGTCTCACGATCGGAGAGCGCTGTAGTCGGCTCATCCATTACCAGGATCCGGCTTTTGTGGAAAAGCGCACGCGCGATTTCCACCTGCTGCTGCTCGGCAATGGATAGATGAGATGCAATTTGATTCGCCCGGAAACGCGCGCCGAGGCGGTCGAGCACTTCCTGCGTTCGTCGGACCATCGTGCGACGGTCGGTTAGAAAACCGAGACGCCGCACTTCGGTGCCCAGGAAAACATTCTCCGCAACCGTCAAATTCGGCGCGACCGAAAGTTCCTGGTAAATGATTCCGATTCCGTGCGCTCGAGCCTGGTGAGGCGAGTGAAAATGAACGGGCTTTTCATCAAGAAGGATCTCGCCGCCGTCCGGAGTTTGAACACCGGCGAGAATTTTCATGAGGGTGCTTTTGCCCGCGCCGTTTTCGCCCACGAGGGCGTGGATTTCGCCAGCATAGATGTCGAGATCCACGCCACGCAGGGCTTTCACGCCAGGAAAACTTTTGGTTACCTGGCGGACTTTGAGAATAGGTTGTTTAGCGGGTCCAGCCGACATAGGAGCCAACGTTGTCGCGGGTGATGAGCTTCACAGGGATTAGCGTCAATGGTTGTTCAGGCTTTTTGCCGTTCATCGCGTCATAACCAATTTGGACGGCTTTTTGGGCCATCGAGTATGGGTCCTGGGCAGGAGTGGCTTCGAAAAGGGTCTTTTTGCCTTTGAGAGTAGCGACAGCATCCGGCGAACCGTCCACGCCAACGATGAAAAACTCGTCGCGTTGCGCCTGACGTGCGGCAAGATCGGCACCAATTCCAGTCGGATCGTTGATTGCGAAAATCGCATCAACTTTTGGGAAAGCGGTTAACAAATCCGTGGTCTTGGCGAGTCCGCCATCGCGGCTGCCGCCGGCATTTTGATCCTTCGAAAGGATTTTGATGCCGGGGGTTTTGTTGAAAACTTCCAGAGCGCCTTCGACGCGATCGATAACCGCGGTTACGGGCGGGCCGTTAACAATGATAATGTCCCCTTTTCCTTTGAGCTTATCGACGATGTACTGTGCAGCCTGCTCGCCCGCTTGTTTGTTGTTCGAGGTGACCGTGGCATCCACGCCGCCTTCCGCGCCCACATCGACCGCGATAACGACGACCCCAGCCTGCTTGGCACGTTTTACTGCAGGAGCGATGCCTTTGCTGTCTGCGGCGTTAAGAATGATAAGATCGGTACCGGAAGCTACGAGATTGTCGACCTGATCGGTCTGTGTGTTAACATCGTAATTACTCGAAAGCGCGGTAACTTTAACGTTAGGATTGATCTTTTTTGCCTCGGAGCTTGCCCCGTTGACGATTTGGACGAAGAACGGGTTGCCGAGGTCACCGACCGTAACGCCGATGGCTTTGAGGGGTTTTTCCGCGGCAATAGACTGCGGAGCGAGGCCGATTGCGATGAGGAGGGCGAGGGACGTGGATAGTAGGTGTCTGAGTGGTTTCATGGTGGGGACTGATGTTCTGAATGGTTGGGGAGAGAGGTTCGGGAACGGGGGGTGCAGTGCAAAGAAAACCGGCCGGCGAGAAAGCCTCAACTCAAGAGTATGACAATCGCAACAAAAGTTGTCACAATAAGTTGTCCAATGTAATTACCATTCTTGTAAAGCTTCGGTCAGAAGTCCCACGAGGGACGGCCTTTTCATTGCCTGACAACTTTGCCAATTCAAAAATGGCTGTATTGACAACTTCAACCGACGCTTCCATCCTGGGGGGATTGTTCGACCTCCATGGAAGTCAGCTACAAACATCGCGAAATTTACCGAACTCTGATCGCGGAAGTCGCCAATGGGGCCTATGACGCGACCCAACGCCTCCCGAGCGAAGCACAGCTTGTCCGACGGTTCGGAGTCTCGCGGCCGACGGCTGCAAGAGCGCTGCGGGACCTGGAGGCGGAAGGCATCGTCGAGCGCCGGGTCGGGGCGGGTTCGTTTCTCGTAAAAGGTTCGCGGCCGGCGATCACGGAAAAATCGCGTCATCTGGGACTGCTCCTGCCGGGGGTTTTCATATCGGAAATTTTCGAAATCTTAACCGGGGAACTTGCCAGTCTCGCCCGGGCCAACGATTACAGTCTGCTGTGGGGCACCAGCGCACACAGCCGGCCGCGAGCGGATTTAACCGTCAAAGATGCGGAAGAAATCTGCCAGCATTTCATCGATAGACAGGTTAGAGGCGTATTCTTCGCGCCTTTCGAGTTTGCCCCGGACAAGGAAAAAGTTAGCAAACGGACTGCGGAACAGTTAAAGCGAGCCGGAATTGCGGTCGTCCTGCTGGACCGGGATCTTGAACCGTTTCCTCTTCGCAGCGACTGGGACCTTGTCGGGATCGACAACGTGATGGCCGGTTATCTGGCTGCGGAGCATTTGATCAAGCTGGGAGTCCGCCGTATCGCGTTTGTTGTTCGCCCTCGATCCGCGCCATCGACTACGGCCCGGATTGCCGGGGCGCGTGAGGCACTTCTTGCCGCCGGGATAGAACTTCCGGGAAAGTTTGTCTATTGCGGCGAACCGGAAGACGCCGCATTCGTGCGTGAATTAACTGCCGGACGGACGGTCGACGGAATTATTTGCGCGAATGATTTCACCGCGGGACATCTGATGAAGTCTCTGGCCAAGGCGAAAATACGCGTCCCCGAGGACATCCGGCTGGTTGGCTTCGACAATATGAAATACGCTGAGTTGTTGGCGGTTTCGTTGACGACCATTTCGCAGCCCTTGCGGGAAATCGCGGCAAATGCCATCCGTGTGATGTTGGACCGCCTGGCGGACCCTACGTTGCCGCCTGCCGCCGTTCTGTCGAAACCGAGTCTGGTCGTGCGCGCAAGTTGCGGGGCGTTCATGCGGCATTGACCGGAATGGGACTTGCGGAACACTATCCGTGGGCGCCGGGAACGGACAGCCCATAAGGTTGATTTGTTGTGATGGCGGGACATTAGTTGTCCCCTAAACCACACCATCGGCCAGATACCGAACCGGCGGCACTTTGGGAATACCGCCAGTCCGGATAAGCAGATCATCCGGTTCCTGGAGATCTGATGATTGTTATGGATTAGAACGCGAGGCGAATGCCGGCCCGAACTTCCGGGAAGTTATTCTTTGCGTCCTCAACGATTGTCCACCGGCCATCGGAGAAAATGCCAATGTTCGGAGCGAAACGATATTCGATGCCGAGTCCGGCGTGGCCTTCGACCAAGATGTCGCGATCATCTTCATCAAACTCATCGGCAAACTCGTCTTTGCTGATGTCGTTCGCGTTGAAGATAACGCCGCCACCGATGTAAACGTAGGGCGCCCAGTTTCCGACCGGATACCGGTAGAACACATTTAACGCCGCGGTGCCAAGGCCATCTTCCCGGGTATCCAGGTATTGTCCTTCCAGGCCGACACCGAAGTACCGAGCGAAGAAGTAGTTGACGCCAAGGCCGCCTCCGAAAGCGTGATCCCCAAAGATCCGCTCATTGGTCGACTCTGAGAACGCATAGACACCGAAGATATCAACCTGCCACTCGTTGTCACGATACACTGAAGGTGGAGGCGCAACGACGGGTGGTGGCGCTTCCTTGGGCGTGTAGGTCTCGCCCGCATATGCGGACGCACCTGCGCCCAGGAAGACGCCAACGATTGATAATAGGAGTGCTTTGCTTGGTTTAATCATGTGGGTTTGGTTAGGGTGCAATTGGACGCGAAATACGGGGCGTCCAATTACTCCGGGATCGGATTCACCCCGGAAGGCGGATGCCTTAAAATTTTGCATGCTTTTGACGTGCTCCATGCGCGGAAACCGCTGACGCAACGCCGATTTCCGCAGGTCCCGTCGAGAAACACGCCTGATTACATTCTTGACGGTTCCCTGCGAAAAAGGCATAACTTCGCCCCGCAGTGTTCTCTCCCAAGGATGATCGTAGGTTTTGTTTGAGCCGGGTTTTTATTGATCGGCTGTGGCCTTTTGTTTTCGTATTCTCTTTTTTCCAACCTGCTTTCTCTGAACCTGTTGCAATTATTATTACGGGGATCAGCGGAAATGAAACAGATGACACGTCATTTTCTAAATTCGCCTCGGACACGCGATTGGCGTTGATCGAACGCGGCATCGCCGATCGCGATATCCGCGTTCTCACGGGCGCCAAACGCGACGCTATTCTTTCTGAACTTGCTCAGGCGTCGGCAAAGGTAAAATCGGGCGACGATTTCTGGCTTGTTTTGTTCGGACACTCCAGAACAACCAACGCTGGCAACAGCGATGATATGCCAGCGTTCCAGGTCCGGGGCCCGCGGTTGACGGCGCTGGATCTGAAAGATTCTCTCGCGAAGTTTGGTGGCGGCGACACCAAAAAATGGATCTTTATCGGCACGGAAGCCAGCGGCGCTTACCTGCCGTATTTGAAATTACCGGGAGTCACCGTCCTTACCGCAACGGCTGAAAACGGAGAGATCAACGCACCACGCCTGCCCGAAAAATGGGCGGCGGCTTTCCGACAGAATCCGAAGGCACCTTTCGCGGAAATCGCAGCCCGAGCCACACAGTCGGTTGAAGCCGAATACGAAAATCTCAGTCTTGCAATCAGCGAAAGCGGCCGGCTGCTAGAAGGCGAAACCGGCAGGATTCTTTCCGCTCCTTATGGAATCGATCATCTCGCGGCAGGGACAAGCTCTCTGCCGGATGCTGCAAACTCTCCGCTCCTCGGCCCCGAAGCGATTGATATTCCGAAACCAAAAACGAGCGAGCGATTTCAGTTCGAGCCTGCGACGGAGGAAACCAAACGTCGTATCGCCGAGGCACTCGTAGCAAACCAGACCGAAAATAGGGACGGTTACGAAGCTTTGGTTTTACGTCAGGAAATCGGCTACACGATCAACAGCGACCACACCACGCTCGAAACAAAACGGCTGCGAGTTTTTCTCGCGACGGATCAATCGCTCGACTCTTGGGCAAATTACATTCTGCCGCAGTCGCCTCCAGCCGTAACATCGAAGCTGGAGGGCGCCCGGATTATTTTGCCCGACGGCTCATCCTGGCTGCTCAATCCGGAAAAATCCCCATCGACGCGCGCGGACAACGAAGACGATGTGTCGCCTGTTGCGACCATTTATTTTCCCCAGGCTGTCGCCGGTTCACTCATCGAAATCGCCTGGACTACGGACACGGTCGGCGCGTCCGATATGCCGGAGTTCTACGAGGAAATGCAACTTCAGCAATCCGTTCCCGTAATTTCCTCGAGCGTGACACTGAAACTGCCGAAAAAGCAGACATTTCACTACAGGCTTGCCAATTTTTCTACGGATCCCGCCACGAGCGAGACCGAACTCTCACGCGTGTTGACATGGCAGCTTCCCAAGCTGGCCGCACTCGAGTCGCTTCCCTGGGATCCACCCTCGAGAGAGATGGCCGTGTGGTTGGGGGTTAGTTCCGTGGAATCATGGGATGCGTTTGCAAAATGGTATTACCGTCTCTCCGCCGGAGCAGACATCATCACGCCGCCGGTCGCAGCGAAAGCGAAGGAAATCGCAGCCAAATTCCCGGAACGTCGGAAGCGAATCCAGGCCGTTTACGAATTTGTTTCGGCTCTTCGCTATATCGCTATCGAACTGGGGATCCAGGGCTTCCGTCCACGCACGCCGGAACAGACGCTGCACAACCGGTATGGCGATTGCAAAGACAAGGCAAATCTCGTTTCCGCTTTGCTTCGGGCGATGGATATTCCCGCGAAATTTGCACTCGTAAATCGCGGTTCCTCGACGGATCGCGATTTTCCGGGGTGGCAATTTAATCACGCCATCGCATTCGTTCCTGCGGACAAACGAGCCGGACAAGAAGAGGATTGGTGGCTCGACTCGACGGATGTAACGACGCCATTCGGCTTTGTCCCACCAGGCGACATCGGACGCCAGGCGTTGGTTTTCGATGGAGAAAAAGCTGAGTTCCGCGAGGTGACCCTACCAGGCGGACAGGTGACAGGGATCGTAGACGAATGGACGCTCCACGAAGAAGCTGACGGTTCCTGGACCGGAAAACTTCGGCGCACGTTCACGGGGCTGGCCGACTACATGATCCGGCAGCAATTGCGCATGTGGTCTCCGAAACAACGGGATTATTTCCTCTCCAAAATGCTCACAGAAGCGTCCTCTGAAACCGAGTTTTCGAAAATGGAAGTCAGGAATGCCGAAGATCTCTCGATACCAGTTGTGGTGGAATGTGATGTTCTGGCGATTAACGCCGTGCCTAAGGCCCCCTTCCCTTTCGAGGATGCGCTAGCGCCACGCGAGCGGGATCGCCCGTTGGTAATTAATGACGGCCAGCCATGGCATTTCCGTCAGAAACTCACCCTAACCTATCGGTCCGTTCCCGCCGCCCGAAAACAGGTTTCCAACGCGTCTCCGAAATGGGTGCAACCGACCGGCGTCGAGGCTAACAAATTTTCACTGAAAACCGACTGGAAAACTCCAATTACCGTTACGCGAATCGCTGAGCTGGAGATCAATCAACCCCGTATTTCCAGTGACGATTACGCCATCTTCCGCAACCGCATCCGCACTTTTACCCACCTTCTCTCTGAACCGCCCTCCCCAAAATGATCACGACCGAATCCAACCCAGCGGATCTCATCCGCGAGATCCCAGCGACTTACCAGCAAGTCCTTGCCGAATTGCAGAAACGCATTGTCGGACAGCAGGACGTCATCCGCGACCTGTTCATCGCTCTATTGGCTCGCGGACATTGCCTGATGATTGGCGTGCCGGGACTCGCTAAGACCTTGCTGGTGAAGAGTTTGGCCGAGATCCTGGATCTCGATTTCCGGCGTATTCAGTTTACACCGGATCTCATGCCTGGCGACATCGCCGGATCGGAGATTCTGGAAGAAACAGACGACGGGAAACGCGCTTTCCGCTTCATCCCAGGCCCCCTCTTTACCCAGTTTCTGCTTGCGGACGAAATCAACCGCACGCCACCAAAGACACAATCTGCGCTGCTGGAAGCCATGCAGGAAAAACGGGTCACCGTTGCAGGCCGGACATATACCCTCCAATCGCCGTTCTTTGTCCTCGCCACACAAAACCCCATCGAACAGGAAGGCACTTATCCCCTGCCCGAGGCGCAACTCGACCGATTCATGTTCAACCTGAAGATCGATTATCCGTCGCACGACGAAGAACGCGAGATTCTCCAAAGAACAACCAGCGGTGAGGAAGTGACGCTGCAAAAAGTGCTTACGGGCGATCAAATCCTGGCGCTTCAACAGGCTGTCTGCCAAATCCCGATCCCGAATTCCGTTGCGGATTTTGCGGTCGGGCTTGTGCAATCGACGCGTCCAGGGTCAGCCGCCGCGCCGCCATTCGTGAAGCGTTATGTGCAATGGGGCGCCGGCCCGCGCGCCTCACAATGCCTGGCCCTTGCGGGAAAAGTTCTGGCATCTATCGACGGGCGCTTCAACGTGGCCAACGAGGATATCGTCGCCGCCGCACCGCTCGTTTTGCGACATCGCGTTCTGACGAATTATCATGCTGAAGCGGATAAGATGACTGTGGAGAAAATCATTGCCGGATTGTTACCTGGGCAAAACGGATGAGCGCGCCTTGGAGTCAGGGAACGGCAGGGTCGAACGACCGGGAAGGGACGCGGGCTGAGAATCCACCGCTGCCCATCCTGCCCATCGACCTTGCGCTGCTTGCCTCCCTACCCTCGCTGCCGCTCCGGGCCAAGTACCTCGTCGAAGGTTACTTATCGGGCAAGCACCGAAGCCCGCTCAAGGGGCACAGCGTCGAGTTTGTCGAATATCGGGGTTATCAACCAGGCGACGAACTGCGGCATGTGGATTGGCGTCTTTACGGACGGGCCGATCGCTTACACGTGAAACAATTCGAAGAGGAAACGCGGCTTCGCGTGTTCCTATTGGCCGACACCAGCGGCTCGATGTCGTACAAAAGCCGCCCTGAATTACTCACGAAACTCGATTACGCCCGCACGTTGCTTGCTGCCGTGGGCATGCTGGCGCAACGCCAGCGGGACGCCATTGGGATCGCCCTCCTCGGACGCGAACTCAGCGGTTTCCAAAAACCAGGATCGTCACTCGCACACTGGCGAAGTATTCTGGCAACCCTTGACACGCCGGATGTCGGCGGCGTAACCCGCGTTTCAAGCTGCCTCGAGACAGTGGCCGAATTGCTGCCCCGTCGTTCGCTGCTGGTGGTGACGAGCGATTTGTACGAAGAAATCCCGGCGCTCGAATCTGCCTTGCAGCGGCTTCGTTACGACGGACACGAAGTGCTCGCGCTGCAGGTTCTTGACCCCATGGAAGTTGAGTTTGGCGATGACGAAGCGGCGGGAACGTTTCTTGATCTCGAAGACGGTCGATCCCTCATCCTGAGCGCCGCCGAAGTCCGACGCTCTTATCTGGAAAATTTCCGTGCCCATCAGGCTGCCCTCCGAGACCTCTTCGCTGGCATGAATTTCGACCTGGCCACGCTGCGGACCGATTCAAATCCGCTGGCTGCCATTTCTACCTATTTGGCTCGACGCGAACATCTTCTTTGAATGACCTGGCTCCTCCCAGCTTTCCTCGGCGCGGGCGCTCTTATCGGACTCCCGATTTTGCTGCATCTGCTCCGGCGAAAACCGCAAAAACACATTCCGTTTCCCAGCCTGCGTTTCCTGGGGCCCAGCACCCTGCGCGAGACAAAAAAACACCGTATTCTCCGATGGATCGTGCTGATTTTGAGGTGCTTGGCCATCGCGGCGCTCGCGGCAGGTTTTGCGCGTCCATTTTTCGGCCAAAAGATCAATCCGCACGCAAGCGGCGTGATTGTGGCCATTGACAATTCGTTTTCCATGCAGGCTGGCAACCGATGGGCTGACCTTAAAAACTGGGCCATAGACCGCCTTTCCGTTCTACGCGACGGAGACCAGGCAGGGCTTTTGCTCATGCACCCATCGCCGCACTGGTTGGTGAAAATGACGCCTGACCTGGCTGCCGTTCGCGCCGCTTTGGAAAAACTTCAGCCCGGTTACGAGACAACCCGATATCGGCCTGCCCTGCTCGCGACAGGCGAAATCCTCAAATCGCTTCCCGTCGCCAAGCGTGAACTCGTGTGGATGGCGGACGAACAACGGATCGGATGGAACGGCGTCGATTTTTCTCAAACCCTGCCGCCGGGCGTGATGCTCACGCTGCCACCAGAACTGCCCCCAGTGAATCGTCAAAGCTCCGTCTCCATCGCCCGCATTCGACGCAGTAGCGTCGAGCTGAAACTGCGGAACTTTTCGGATACTGAAGATCACCGATTGCTGTCGCTTTTCGTGAACGGCCAAAAAAACGGTGAGTTTCCGGTGTCGCTTCCTGGCAACGCTTCCGGAAACCGCATTTTCCCGATTCAAATCAGCCAGGAGGGCCCTTTTACCATCCAAGCGGCACTCGACCCCGACGATCTGGCTGCGGATGACACAGCTTATGGAATCGGCGATTCGACCCGCGGGCAGACGGTCTTCCTCGCCCCGGCGAATGAACCGGATTTTGTTGCTCACGCCGTGAAAGCGACACAATCGCTGTCGTATCCACTCAGGGCGGAACCCATCCCGCAGAACAAATGGCCAACAAGATTCGTCGCTATCTTGCGAGGCGACACCGTCTTTCGCCCGCCCTATCTGGCTGCATTGGAGGAATTTGCGAAGAACGGCGGCAATGCCTGGGTCATGGTCGATGGCAGCCTGCTGCAAAAGGACTGGCTGAAGAGACAGGGCATCACGATCACGCCTCTCAGTGAACCGGGGCATCTTCAAAATTGGGACATTACCCATCCCATTTTGGCTGCGTTCACGGAGAGCCATGCGCTCCAATCCCTACTGGAACTAAGTTTTGACAAAGGCTGGGCAATTTCAGGCGTCGAACCCCTGGCGAAGTGGCGCGATGGATCGATTGCCGTGGGCATTTTGGAGACCGGCCATTCCCGGCTGCTGATCACGGGTTTCGACACGTCACGCGCAAGCGGGTCGTTTCCGCTGAAAACGGCGTTCGTCCCGTTGGTGCATCAGGCACTGACCTGGCTGGCCCCCACCCGTGAAGCTGATGATTTCCACGTTGGTCAAGCCATCCCGTTACCGGCCGAAACTGGAAAACTTTCGATAAACGGAAAACCATCGGTACAAGCTGGCAACAGCTTTACCCCGACAGTCCCGGGCATCTACGAGTTTTCATCGGCCTCGGGCATAAAACTTTTTGCGGTAAACATTTCCGAAGACGAATCCGATCCCACCTTGTGGCCGAAGCTTGACGATCTCGCAAAGCTTCAGTCGCTCGAACCGCCAAAAACGGCTCCATCTGCGACAGCATCCGTTACGCTGACCGGTCTCGAAGCCGAACAACGCACCAGCCTTTGGTGGTGGCTTCTGGCTGCTGCCATGCTTTTCCTCATCGTCGAAACCGGCCTCTCCAACCGGACCATTCCGTAATGGAAACCACGTGAAACCAAATAATCGCATGACGCCGTTCAACTTTCTCAAACGCCATCATCGGCGGTGTGCCTGGCGGTTTCCGCTGTGGCTGGCCGTAGCCGGATTGGTTTTGGTTTTTGCCGTCATCCACGCCATTCAGCGCCAGCCGTTCTTTACAGTGCCATCGCCCACGACATGGATCATATGGTCGGGCGGAATCATCGCCACTCTTCTTGCCGCGATCGCCGCCTTTTTCGCCAGACGCCGCTCTCTCGCGGACACGGCCCGCGCATCCGATATTTCATTGGTGTCCCATAACCGGCTCGAGGCGTTCGCTCAGCTCTCCGGAACGAACCATCCGCTCGCAAGTGCCCAACAGGGAGAGACTTCCGCATGGCTTGCAGGACAAATGCTGCCCGCTGGCCGTAGCGTCGAAATTGCCATCGGGGCCGGTCTACTTGCTGTTTTGATTCTTTTGCATCTGTTCCTCGCAGGAGTCTGGACGGTTCACAGCCGCGCAATTCCGAAGCCAGAGATAAAACCGGTTCCGCTTTCGAAGCTGCCTCATGCCGAACTCCACTGGAAATCGCCAAAACCGGAAATCAAAGCCACGAAAATCGAGGATATCCCGTTGGTTGCCGAAGCGGAATCGACTTCCGGATTACAAAACATCACGCTGGAAATCGCAGTAAATGGCGTTCCGAAAAAATCCCTTCCCCTCCCCGTTGCGCCGTTCGATCAAAAAGGAACGCACCCGCTTAAGACGTCGATTTACCTCGACGAACTCGAAGTCGAACCGTTCGACCTGGTTAGCTATCACCTTCGAGGCGAGCGGATTTTTACCGAAAAGTTGCCTGCAACAACTTCGGAGATGCAATTCATTCAGATCCGGCCGTTTCGCGAAGATGCCGTCGAGCTCAAAGGCGATGGGACACCTTCCAAATGCTTGGCTATCCTGACCAAACTCAAAATCGCTCAACTCCGCGCGATGAAACAAAATTTCATCCTCGCCGGAGCCGAATTGCCCAAGACGGACGAGCTTTGGAAAGCGGAAAACAAACGTGTCGCGGACGATCAGGCGCTACTCACCAGCAAAGTCGATGAAGCGATTCCCGTGATGATTGAAGGAGGTATGCCCGCGGAAATCGTCAATCTGCTCATGCAAGCCAGACCGCACATGGCCAGCGCAGCAGAGCTGATAGCTGCCGCAGATAACGCGGCGGCCACACCCGAGCAGGGCAAATCGCTGGCGCTGATTATCGAATGCGAAAAGCTTTTCATGAAGGCATTCGTTTGGGGGAAAAGCAAACCGGCCGACGCCGAAAAGCCAAAAGATCCGTTCGCCGACAAACAACAATTCAAGCTTAAACCGCGCGAACAGACCGCCGCCGGGAATCTTGAAAAACTGGCGAAAGACCAGGCGAAGTTGAACTCCGAAATTAACGCCGCCGAGTCTGGAAAATCGCCTACGGACGCCGCCGAACGCCAAAAACAAATCAGCCGCGCACTTGGCGAGGCTGCAAATTCCGGACAGTTTGACGAAAAAACGACCCAAGAACTCTCCGAAGCGCGCTCTGCCGCGCAGGAGGCGGCTGGCCAGCTGGATGCCGCTGATCCCGAAGCAGCAAAAGAACCAGCGGCACGCACATTGCAGCATCTGCAAGCGGCTCTCGATCAGATCAATAAATCCGGAAAACAGTCTGCCGCCGAGACACTTGCCGAAGCGCAAAAGAAGCTGAACGACGCAGCGAACCAAATGCACGGATCAGGGAGCGACTCCCCTAAAAAGGCCGAAAAAGCTGGAGAAAAAGCCGCGGAAGCAGGCGCTGGTATGATGGCTGAAGCGGAGCGCCAGCAGGAATACGGTTCCGCGGCGGCGGCGGCGGCGCTCGGGGAAATTGTTAAAAAATTGCAAGACAGCAGGGCTGGCCAGGAATTGGCTCAACGGGCCCAAGGTTCCCAGGGCCCGGCAGTGGACAAGCTCGGCGAAAAATTGGAAGCCCTGGCTAAAGCCGCTGCCGCACAGCAGACGAAGCTTCTACCCGGAAAAGAAGCATTGACCGATGCGATCGATGCCTTGCGTCGCGCTCAGGCGAACGCCGGTCGCCTCGCCGGAAAAGCGTCAGGCGATGCTCAGGCGATCGAAGAAGTCTTATCAGAAATCCAGGCTGCGACACAAAAAGCCGAGGTCTTGAGCCCCGGGAATAACGGCATCGGAAAGCGGATTATTGGCGAATTGCGAACGATCCGAAACAATCGGTCCACCCAAGTGACCGTCGATTTGTCGCCGTTGCCTCCGTTGTTGGAGGAATGGATTCAGCTCCTAACCAAGGAGGTCGCCACATCAGAGCGAGATGAAATCGTCAACCTCTCGCGCCCAGAAGAAGCTCCGAGCGGATATCGGGAAAGTGTGGCGGAATATTTCGAGCTCCTGTCGAAGGATTACGAAAAGCCAAAGCCAGAGGAGGCAAAGTGACGGCGAGCAGAAATCCGAGGAGGACAGGCCGCTGGCCTGTCGCCTTCGGCGGTTCGCCGATGATCCAGCTCCCGAGTCTGCCGTCGCTCCATAAAAACCGGCGAGCCGCCGGAAAATACAGACCAGCGGCCTGTCCTCCCCAGCCATGAAATCGACGTTCTCTTTCGAATGGCTTTTCGGTGGCTGGCTTAAGGAAAACGCAGCGGCGCCGTATGTGCTTGCTGTTGTATTGCTTATAGCGCTTGGAACGGTGCTGTGGAGCTATCATAAGACGTTGCGTCCGCTGGCTCCGCATCAACGCTGGATTCTTTTCAATCTGCGCGGCGCGCTCGCTGTCGCCCTGTTTCTTTGCCTGGCCAATCCAGTGCGCATCGAACGCACTACCCTCGACGAAGCAACCAAGCGCCCCCTGGCGATTCTCGTGGACCGCTCGGATAGCATGACTTCGCCGGATAACCGTCATCGTTCCCGCCTTGACGATGCCGCAAAAATCTGGCCGAAACTTCAGGCAGACGCAGAAAAACAGTTTGGCGGTTTTCATTTCGCTGCATTCGGACGCAACCTGCTCAACACGAACGACTTTTCGTCTGCTACAAAAGCCGCCGTTCAAAGCGATGAATCGTTCCTGTTCACCTCCCTCCAAACCCTGCTCGACACCGCTCCGCCTGGCGGTTACGAGGCGATTCTGACTCTCACCGACGCCCTCGACACTTCGTCTGGCAGCCCCGACGATGTTGCTGCCAAGGCCATTGCCTCCCGGACGACCCTTTATTTCGCTCCCGGCGAAAACCGGCTGCGCCCCATCGAAGGATGGCGCATTCGTGAGATTCACTCCCCCGCCCGTGTGCTACGGCTCACGAAATTCGATTACGAAGCCATCATCGAAGGTTATTCCGAAACCGCGCGTCAGGTTTCCATCGAACTCTGGAGCAACGACCGCCAGCTTGCCGCCGAAACACTCTCGTTTCTCCCTGGCGTCAACCTTGTTTCCTGGAAAAAATCCCTCGAAGCGGGTGACCCCGGCGTCCTACCACTCGAGCTCCGGCTGGTGGGGCTGATAGATGACAAAATACGTCAAACTGCCCGGAGCGAAGTTCGCGTCGCAGGAAAGACGGATCTCGACGTTCTCTATTTCCAAGGCGCACTCGATTGGGGTTATCGGTTCGTCGCAAATGTGCTCCATCGTGACCCCAGCTTTCGACTCACCGCGCTTTTCAATCCGGCGACACAGCTTCAACTCACGACATCAGCAACGAATTCCAGCGTCCGTGATTTTCCCGCCACAGCAGCAGAATTGACCCCCTATCGGATTGTCGTTCTTGCAAATGCGTTTGCAGACCAACTTTCCACCGCACAGCAAACGGCCCTTGCCGATTACGTAAAAAAAGGCGGCGGCGTACTGTTTCTTGTGCCGGATAACAAGGCGGCAGCGGCATTCGCGGGATCAAAAATCGAGGAAATGCTGCCAGTCACATTTGGGGACGGCACTGAAAAATCGGCACGCGACCGGATGGCTGAACAGTTTCAGGAGATGATGATGACGCGATACAACGGCGCAAATGGCGAACAGGAAACGTTTTACGCCGATGACGCCGAACAACGAAACCCGCGGATCAAACTTCAGCCCTTTTCTTTCCCGCCAGATTCCGAACTGGCCGCCCTCTTCCAACTCGTCGGACCCGGCGGCAAATTGCAGAGGATTCAGCCGCTATTTGCCAGTTATGCCGCCGTCTCACGGGCCAAACCGGGAGCCCATATTCTGGCAGTTCATCCCACGGATAAAGACCCGACGACGGGCCAGCCGCGGATTTTGCTCGCAACGCAATCCTACGGAAAAGGTCGCAGCTCCGTGCTCACAACCGACCCTCTTTGGCGCTGGAAATTGTCGCTGCCAAGTGATGCACACGACACGGAAGTCTTTTGGCAGCAATTGCTTCACTGGCTGGCCGGCGCACAGATCAATGGTTTGCATTTTACCGAAAATCCTCCGCAGACCGCGGTCAAACAGCCGATCCAAGTCATTATCGCAGGTGCAAGCGGAAATTTCGTGAATGTAATCGCGGCCAGCCCGGATGGATCGCAAATAACACTCAACGCTCACCCCGAAGGGGAGCGCTGGTCGTCGACATGGACACCTCAAACGCCGGGAGAATGGAAGATCACTGCCCGAGACCAATTCGATGAGACAGCGATCTACACGCAAGTAACTCCGCCCCAGGAAGTTGCGCGCGAAAAAATGAATCTTCCCCCCGACATTGCCCTGATGCAACACCTCGCCATGGCAACCGGCGGAGAGATTTTGAAAAATGAAGCGCCAGCCGCATGGAAATCATCTGGCCACGCTATTGACGGCCAGGTTGTTTCCGAGCGTCACGAACTGCTTTGGAACACATGGTGGATCCTCGCGCCATGTCTCGGTATTTTTGCGACGGAGCTTGTTCTCCGGCGCCGCTGGAAGTTGCTGTGAATTTAATTTTACTTGGGTAAATCGTCGTCTGTGGCGTTTTTTACAAGGAGGGGCGCTTTCCTAGCGCCCGTTTTCAGGCGGTTGGAAACCGCCTCTCCTTGGTTCTCCGCTCGAAACCGTCGCGTTCAGTTCTGTTTACCAAAGTAAAATTAATCTGAGAGACTCCCTTCCACACGCCAGTTTGTGCCGTTGCGCGCGAGCCGGTAAAGACTGCCATCCTCCATTTCCACGTCCCATTCTTCCGTGGCCCAGCGATTGGTTTCCCACCATTCTCCCGAGATACGATAGGGGCCCAGCGCATTGCGAATCGCTCCATGCGCTTTCTCCGAAACAACGAAGACCGGGCGATGACGGACTACGCGCACCTGCGCGAACAACGCAGGACGATACCGGCGCAACGGCAGCCCCACGGCCAGGTCTTCCACGGTCTCCTCTCCAACCTCCTGAAACCGCGGCGCAACCAGCCGGAAACTGTCAGGCTGATACGTGTCGAGCACCTCGGCTACCCCCACATTTTCTCCGCCTACCAGCGCAGCCAGCCTGCCGAGCGTTTCGCCGAAGCGATTAGGATCGCGCAACGGGCTTTCAAAAAGCTGGAATTGCTGACTCTCCGCAAGTGCCGGCGCGATGCGTAATCGCACGCCCACAAGGCCGTGATCCAGCTGTAGCCCGTCAAAATGCGTCTGCAAAATCCGGAAAAGCACGTCCACATCCGCTGTCGGCGACGGCACCGTAAAATCGCGTTCGTGCGCTCCGCCGTTCGTGAGCAACAGTGTCAGCGTCATTCGCCCTGCGACGCGATGCGCATTGCCGAGACGTAATGCCAGTTGATCCAAAAATCGCCGAAGCAAAAACAACGCCGGCTCTGCCGTATCCACCTCGTATTCGAACTCGAACGCCTCAACAAATTCCTCTGCTGGCCGCACCAGCCGCAACGGACGCGTAGACTGACCGGCAGCGCGCTCCCAGAGCCACGAAGCTTCCGGCCCGAGCCGATCCATCAATTCGCCACGCGGCAGACTCGTAAGCTGAGCCAGATTGTGGATGCCCCAGTCCCGCAATACAGAAACTAATTCCGGTGAGGGATCGAGTTCGTGAATTGCCAAATTCGCCAGGAACGCCACCGGTGTCTGCACCACGAGCACCGGCCGGGCGTGACGTACTGCGAGAAAGGCAAGATCCGGATTTGGGCCCGCGCCAAATCGCGCACAAAGATTCAACTTTCCCAAATCGTCCACGACGCGCCCTCCGATTTTCTGCCAATCCCGGTCCCGGGATGCTCGCAAATCTGCCGTGCAAACGCCTTCCGCAGTGGACTCGATCGCCGGCGAAAGCGAGCCGGCTATTTCCAGTAAAGCCGCCTGCGCTGGCCGCTCCTGCACGAGGGAACGCGAAAGAATTTTCAGTTCCGGACACCGCGCAAGCGCCTGGGGAGGCGTTTGCCCGGGTATCACCCCCCTGCGCGCAGCGGCCTCATTGATCTCCAGCAACCCCGTTTTCTTTCCGCAATCCGTCCCACTGCCGTAGGATATTTCGCAGTCGATCAATCCCACGCATTCGCCACGCAATTCCTCACGGAAACGCAGCACCGTTTGCAGGCGAAAATTGGGAAGTAAAATGACCGCAAACATGAGTGTTCCCTCCTTCTCTTATGCAACGATCCGCAGCATCGTCCTCCGGGGAAAAACTCGTATCGGCATTTCCTGTATCAACTCGCTCCGCCAGCGCCGTTGCGCCGCGAGTGTCCAGTTCGCATCCGCGGAAATCCGTACATGGGCGCCTTCGACCATGGGTTGCGGAGTCAAGATCACCAACGCCGTTGTCGTCTGCTCCAGCAGCCGTTGGAATCGATGCCATGTACTCGCCTGGATTTTACGAAGCACCACAGGCGCAACCATTTGAAGATCGAGAATTACCAGCGACAAATTGCCATCCCTCAATAGCAAATCCGTCGCTTTGATCGCCTTCAGCGCCTCTTCGCAAAACACCACCAGCAATCGCTTCAGCACCGGAGACGGGTTCCCTGCAGGCTCGAAGGAACGCCCCGCATCCACCAGCGCCGCAAAACATTTTTCTCGCACGCACATCCGCAACATCGTTTCCAAAAACAGCGTTCCCGAGCCGGTTGAACCGTAAAACTCCGTCACCGCAGCCCGCCGCAGCCCGCCTTCCACGACATCGACCGGTGCAAATCCCGTCGGCAAAAAGCCGCCCGGCCTGAGTTCCGTCGAAGGAAATTTTTCCCCCATCAACCGTCGCAGTTCAGAAATGGCCATCGACATATTATATCGTGTATTATCACGATATAATAACCCACCTCAAGCGATCCTGCTGTTTCAATCATGGCTTTTTACATCCATTCTGATTTCGACAAGTGATACATATCCCTGTATTTATGGCCGTATATGAAGACGACTATTGATCTCCCAGATGCTCTTCTGGAGCGGACTAAAATCGCCGCCGCTCGCCGTCGCACCACCATCAAAAACCTCGTCATCGAAGGGCTGGAGGTAGTTCTCCAGGACGAAACGCCCGCTGCGCCTCCCTCCGATGCATTGGCCCGCCTCCGCCGCGGATACCACCTCGGGGGCCAGCCCTTGACCCGCGATCAAGTCCATGCCCGCTGAACGCTTTCTCGACACCAATATTCTTCTCTACGGCTATGACTTGGACGCCCCGACCAAACGGCCTATCGCCCAGTCCCTTATTGAACAGGCGTGGCTCCAACCGGGGCGCATCGCCATCAGTGTGCAGGTGCTTCAGGAGTTTTACGTCAACTTTCTCCGCAGAGGCCATTCCCCTGCTGAGGCCACGGCATTGGTCGGTGATTTCTCCCTGTGGCCGGTCATTGATAATTCTCTCGCTCTCTTCCGCCTTGGTCTTTCCGTCCAGGCTCGCTGGCAGCTCTCGCTCTGGGATGCCATGATCGTGGCCGCCGCCCAAACCAGCGGGGCCCGCGATCTTCTCACCGAAGACCTCAATCACGGCCAGGATTACGGCGGCGTCCGTGCCATCAATCCCTTTCGGTAAAGGATGAAAAATGAAATCCAGGATCTTTCCTTGCGTTTCAACTCATCCTCATAGTTCATCATTGAATGGCCGAGGTTGAACTCAGGCCTATGGAATGGCTGACAGCATTTCGAAATTTCCCCCCGCCATGTCTTCGAATGTTTTCTCCTATGATGCAGTTCCTTATCCGAGCCGCACCTACCTACAAACACATCCTGCGCGGTTGGCGGCGATGGCGGCTTTGATGGGGTTGAAAGCGTCGCCGGTGGAATGCTGTCGCGTGCTGGAGATTGGCACGGGGGACGGGTTGAATATCGCGGCCCTCGCCTATGCGTTGCCGGGAAGCGAATTTTGCGGAATCGATCTGAGCGAGACGGCCATTTCGCGGGGGAAAACGTGGATTGAAGAACTGGGGCTAACCAACATTTCGCTGCGATGCGCCGATATCGGCACAGTTAACCCGGCAGAGCTGGGGAAATTCGATTATGTCATCGCCCACGGAGTGTTTTCCTGGGTACCGGAGCCTGTGCGCGAGCAGATGCTGGCACTCACGCGGGATGTGCTAACAGAAAACGGCGTGGCGTACGTCAGCTACAACGCGTATCCCGGTTGTCACATTCGCGAAATGAGCCGACGGATGATGCGCTATCACGTGCAACGGTTTGAATCGCCGATGGATCGCATCGCCCAGGGACGTTCCCTGCTGTATTTGCTCGTAAACGCGCCCGATAAACGGGTCGAGAAAGAAAAGGACGCTTATCGGCTGATGCTTGAAGAGGAGCTGGAACACTCGGTCGAATACGATCAGGCGGCATTTTACCACGATGATCTTAGCGAGCTTAACACCCCGTATTATTTTCATGAATTCATGGCAATGGCTGAAAAATACGGTCTGCAGTTCCTAGCGGAAGCGCAGGTTCGGGACATGTATCCGGATGGGTATGCACCAGCTGTGATGGAGCTTCTTGATCAAATGGGAGAAAAGAATTTCCTCGAGCGTGAGCAGTATATGGACTTTCTGAAAGGTCGCCGGTTCCGGCAAACGCTCCTGTGCCGTGCTGAGGTCGTGTTGGATCGCGAAATCAGCATCGACGATATCCGGGGATTGCGCGTGGATGCGGAAATCAAACCGGGCATCCCGGACGGTCCGGAGGAATCGCTGCGTTTCGATGGTCCAAAGGGCTCGGCCCTCACCGCAAGCCGTCCCTCGCTGAAACGGGCGCTAGGATATCTGGCCGAAGCCTGGCCCCACGGAGTCAGCTATGAAGATTTGGCGGAAATCGTACGCGAGGAGAGCGACTTCGACGAGGCCGTGTTTGGAGATTTTTTGATCCGGGCAGCCAAGGGCGGAATCGTTGAGTTCCGCACGGTGGAACCGAAGTTTGTCGCTGTTGCCGGAGAGAGGCCACAGGTGAGCGCCTTTGCCCGATGGCAAATCGGATGGAGCAACACAGCGACAACATTGCGACACAGCAGGATTCGTCTCGACGAAGCGCCAACGCGGGAGTTGGTCCGGTTAATGGACGGCACACGGACCCGCGAGGAACTGGCGGCAGCATTGGGCGGGGCGTTGGAGAATGACACAACGATTACGGGTGAAAATATTGACGCGGCGGCCGCGTACTTTTGCCGCGTGGGTTTGATGGTGGCGTAGGGAACGAAGAAAATTTTGAACAGAAGGCAGCAAAGGAAGCGAAGGTTAAGTCCTTCGTGGATTTTCCTACCGGTGGAAAAGACGGGAAAACCAGGAGCTATTTTGAGCCTCTAGCGTACCGTCGCGGAGACGTTCGATCGTCTCGATGTCTTCGCTGGAAAATTGAAAATGCCAGGCGGGCAAACGCATGGCAGAGGCCCGCAATGAGAACAAATCGGCGGGCGCCGGCTCGCCAACAATGAGATCCGTCCATAGATGTTGGCGGGGTTGGAATAAGAGCAAAAGCGAAGAGGGTCCGTAAACAAACGCAGCGAAACGACGCCAAAATTTGAGATTGGCAAGCGGCGAGTGGGCAACCGAGGGCAGGCGAATCGATCGGCTTTTGTTGTTTCGGGCGCGGGGAATCAACCCGGCAATTTCGGCAGCGGGAACCGTGAGCAGGATTCCCCCGGTCGTGTCGGAAGCGATGTTCTTTAACTGACCCGAAACGGCGCGCCAGGCTTCAACTACTTCGTCAGAGGTCATAGCATTTTTGCTGCGGCGCTCGAATTCATCGATTTGCTGAAAGAGAGCAAACTCGATATTTTGAGCTCCTTGCGCGCAGACAATCATGGGAAACCGTCCCCTGCCCTTGCCGTCTCGCGACGCCCATAATGAACCGGCGATCGATTGATTTCCGCGGGCCCCGCGGGTCCAGAGCCAATAGTGATCGAACTCGATCGCCTCACCATTTTCTTCGAGGCGATCCCAGGCCCCCGAAGCCAGCTGGCTGGAGATTCCCTCCAGATAGAGGATCCGCCGGGCCTCGATGAGACTGGGTGTTACCAGGCCAAGATCATCGGCGTGATCGTCCCAGCCGGGATGCTTGCCGAAAGCGGCGAGGCAGGCACCGTTGCCAAGACTGTCCTGGAGGAAGCGTTTCACGGCAGCGCCACATCACGCAGCCCCACAGAATCGATGGTCGGCCAGGATTCGAATGGGGGCAGCGGATTTTCGAACTGGAATTGCAGCCAGACTGCCGTTGGCTCACCGGGTTTAAGAGAGACACGCCAGACATCGCCCGCGCCGACGGGTTTCCCACCGAGGCGGGCGAGCAGACGAAGGGCAGACCAGTTCGCACCACCGGAGACGGTTTCGGGCGCGCCTTCACCGCTGGGCGTGTGATAGAGGCGGAAATTCAACGGCTGCTGCATGGGAAATTTGCCAAGCGGAGTGTCCGAATCCGAATCCAGACGGATCACTCCCGTGCTCTGGCCCGCAGCCAGCAGTTCGACGGCATTCCAGTTACGGGGATTAAACGTCGGGATAGCCTGCGGAACGGGCGTGGGCTCTTCACCGCCGAAAAGTCGGCCCCAGAAACCCCGTTTCTTGGGCGGCAACGGTGGCGGCGGGGTGGGCATCGGCGCCAAATCCGGACCGGACAATTGCCTCTGCGCCTGGCCGTTCAGCAGTGTAACGCTGACCCTGGCGGTCGTTCCATCGGGTTTCATCAAGATATCGGCAAGCGTGTAAAGCGGCGCGAGACCTCGGGCAAAATCGCTGACTGTCTGCCGCGATTCCGGCTTCATTTTGGCAAATGTGTCGGTTTGCAAATCTTTCCGGATCGCCGCAAGGAGCCCTTTCGCATTGCGCAAACGACCCGAGTCGAGCGCCTGATTTTCGGGGCCCGGTGGCCAGACGAGGGGAAAACGGATCGCGTTTCGCAATGCAGCCCGGGCCTGACGTATGTAATTGTCGAGAAACTCCGCCTGTTGGGCACTCTGACCGTGAGTCAGGAAATAATTACAGGTGGCCGAAAACTGGTCCTTCATTTTGCCCGGATATTTGTCGATGCGTGCACTGAGATCATCGAGGGCATTGCGAAGGCTCTCGAGCGGTTTCCAACCGCCGCCGATGAGGATCTGGCCACCTTTGTAATGGAGATCGGGAACGGACGCGGCGCATTCACGATAGGCATTCCAACGTTTCAAATAATCCGGTTCGCTCCCTGCGGAAGAAGCGAGGCTGTTTTCGTCGAGAGCCTTGAAATCGGCGACCGTCTTATCGTCGATGACACCTTTCAGCTGGGCGGCAATCTGTCCGGAAATATCGGCAAGCCGTTGTCTGATCTCGCGCAGCAGCGTAAATTTCGGGTCTTTCGTAGGATCATTTCCCAGGACACTCTCCTTGCCGGGCTCGGGCGGAGGCGGCAGGACACGGTCGATGTCTGCTAGCATGACTTTGATCTGCCCGAACCGGGAGTCGTTCTGCGCGGTGACGTTGTTGAGCGCGGCGGTCAACGTCTCAGGACCGGCCTCGAATAGACCCGCCTGACGGATTTGAGCGAGATTCTGATCAAGCCGCGCCTTGGTTTCTTGCAATTGGTCGAAAGCATTGGAAACGGCACGCTCACTGGTGGCAGGATCGTCCTTAATGGCCGCCTTGGTCCCGAGGTCGGTTTCGACAGCCAGATACTTGCGGACGGTGTCGGCGAGAGCCGTCAGTTTTTTGAAATTTTCCGCGCGTCCGGACATACTGGCCTGTGCGTCAGCGATGAGGCGCTCCAGGCCTGCGCGTATTGCGTGGTTGGCTGCCAGCGAATTTCCACCGCTGGCCCAGTCGGGCGCCCAAAGAGGCCTGCCGTTGGGATTCTCCGTGTATGTCCAGGTCATTACGTCGGCGAGGCGCGATTCGCCGGGCGTTCCGGTCGTGTATTCCAGCAGTGGCGCGATCAGCTGACCGGGCTTGGGGCTGGTCTTGTTGAGGGTGCGCCCCACGATCTCGACTTCAAGATGGACAAGCGCTGCGAGCGCCCGGGCTTCGATCGCGCGTGCGCGGTCGTTTTGATCCAGCGGAGAGAGCTCGGCGGTCATCCTGACTCGCGCGGAGTCCAGGACCGGTTTAAGGACTCTGGACTCAAACAACACGCGCTGAGCATGGTGGCGATCCTTGTCCGGATCAGTCCCGAGCGCCCGGAAGGGTCGAAAAATCCAGGGAATATTCAGTTTCTCTGCCGCGGATTCCTGCAACCCGACCTGAAACTTCGCCCTGCTCAGCTCGGGACGCGTGAAGACGGTCTGCGTATATTCGCTGAGACCGGGGCCAACTGGCTGGTCACCCGTGTATTGAAACGTACCCGGGACCGGTCCGGCTTCGAGAATCGGCGGGAGATTTTCAGAGCCGCGCGCCCAGATGCCTTCCTGCCGGGAGCCACTCTCGAGCAGGGCGTTGTAACCAAGAAGACCCGCTGCGAGCAGGCCAAGCAATGCCGCTACGCCCGTACCGAAAAGAATCAATTTGCGAACCAGCAACACGCGGCCCGCATTCTTCGCCCGGGTGACCAAGCCGTCTTCGCGAAAAACTTTGTCCAGGAACAAATCCCGCAGGAAAAAAGACCGTTCACGCTCCCAAGCTTTTCCGCCCGGAAGATCGGCAACCGGGCGGCCAAGAGCCTGAGCGAGGGCTTCGTCAAGTTCGCTGCCTTCACGCATCGATGAAGTAAAATAGATGCCGCGCAGGAAAAGCGGGCGCGAAGACCATTCGCCCGCGACAAAAATTGTCTCCAGATACCGCCGCAACCGCGGCGCAAGAGCATGGAGGCTTTGAGGGAGATCGAAAAGACTGTCCACTTCATCCAAGCGGCGTCCCCCGGTAGTCGCCGGTGCCGGATCGATAAGAAGGCCAAGGCGGCGCCTGCGAATACGTTGGGCAACAGTCCGCAGATGATCCTCGACCAGTTCTGGTCGGAAAGGTGCGTCGAGTGGCGCCGGATTCGACCAGCCGAGCATCTGCTGCTGCGCCTTCGGATCATCCAGGTTATCGAAGAAGGATCGGAAACCGTTGATGAGATCGCATTTCGTAACGAGGACAAACACCGGAAAACGCACACCGAGTTCGCGCTGTATCAAGTCGAGCTGGCGCGCGATTTTGCCGGCTTTGCGCTCCATTTCCTCCTGTGTATTACGGATGAGACTGTCTACCGGAATGGCGAGGAGCAGACCGTTGATCGGACAATTACGCCGGTGCTTGTTGAGCAGTCCCAGAAACTCCTTCCATTCGCTGGTGACACCGGGTTCGACCTCTTCAAAAATAAGGCGCCCAGCCGTATCGAGGATGACGGCGTAATTGGTGAACCACCAATTCATGTTGATCGTCCCTCCGACGCCTTGGAAATCGTCTTGCATCCCCGGTGGAAAACCGACCTGCGAATGGCGGATCGCCTCGGTTTTGCCAGAACCTGGCTCGCCGCAGATGACATACCACGGGAGACCATAGAAATCCTTGCCCGAAGCTTCGAACTTATCGAGTCCCTTGGTAAAACTGCGGCGCATGTCATCGAGTCGTGCGCGCGCGGCGGGATCGGTAATACCTCGATTGGCCGCGCTGGAGCCGATCCCGCCCCGGAGCTCGGCGGCCTTTCGGTTGCGCACCCAAGCCACGAGCAGCATGTAGAGGAAAAACAGCAGGGCTGTTATCAGGAGGCCGACTGCGACGATGATGGCGATCTTCTGTCCAAAAAATGCCGCGGCTCCGATGAGTGTCGTGGCCAGCAGAGTGAACATCACGCCTTTGACCCATCCCGCCAGGTTCGCAAACGCGCTGAGAATGTAGGCGAGTTCTTTCATGAGTAGAATGGGCGTCCCGCCTGTCCCTTCATTTCCTGCCCCCCGGATTTTCCTGCGCAATGATGGCCGAAAGCGAGTCCGTCAACGCCACCGACGCCTGGCGATACAGAAAAATATCCACCGCAAAAAAGATGAGGCAAAGGCCCACAAAAATCACCGCAATCCCAGCGACACGCGTAGCAGGCGGCTGTACGAGATTGCGGGTATCCACTCCCTCGTAGGCCTCAGGGCAGAGGCGGACTGCCGAGTCAGTCTCCATCGATTTGCCGATGCGATGAGCGATCTCCAGCATTTTTTTCCGGAGATACTCCGGCTGCCCCGCATACCAACCGCTAAAACCCAGCCCCATGCACAGGTAGAAAATGGCCAACCGACCAGATGCCTCGTCGCTCGGATCCGCAAGCGTCTCATCGAGCAAATCGAAGAACTTTTCGTCTCCGGCGAGCTCCTTGCGTTCATAAGCAAGGCGGTTGCGATTCCACAGGGAAGCCACAGGAAGCCCGCTCTCGGCAATTATGGAATCCACAAAAAAAATGAAGGGCAATTCCAATTGATCCCACTGCTTCGCCAGGCCGCCGTCGGATGCGGCTTGTTTACGAATGCTATCGAACAGGCCTAGCATTTCCGTCCGCAGTGTCTGGTAATCCATCCCCGCAGCAGTCGACACGCCAGTGCGTGCCATGCGGTTGAGCAAACAAACGCGCTGGAAGAGTGGTTCACAGAGTTCGAGGAGGGTCATGCCATTTTCGATTCTCGATTTTCGATTCTTAAGTTTGGATTCTGGATTTTTGAGTTCTGGATTCGCTGGCGGCAACCGTCGAAAATCGAGAATCGAAAACCCAAAACATCCTCAGCCCGCGTGTCCGTTGGGGAGAGTCATGTAGAGCGTGATGCCGTAATCCGCAGCGTCGTTGCCGCTCCAACGAACGATAGCGGATTTTTCGGTCTGAATCTGCTGCCAGGCACGGCCACTTTCTCCGCGCAACAGCCGGAAATAATACAGCCCGGTCTGGGCCGGCAGTTCGAGAGGCGGAAAACGCTCCTCCTTGAGCATTACGCCACGAATCGCGCGCGCAGCCATGCTTTCCGGCATGAGCTTGAAACGGTCCGCGTCCTCGACCAGATGCGCCAGCGACCGCGGATCTTCCTTAGTGCGGATGCCGAGAAAATAATCGGTCGGCCGCGAAAAGTGTTCGTCCGTGAGTGCAGCCCGCAACCCGACATCCGAGGGATTGAATTCCACCTTGAGAAAGCTCGGCGCCACAGTGCCGCGCAGAAGCAACCGGATTTTTCCTGCCAGCTCATTAAAACAAGGATACGGATTGTCGTGATCGTACGGCAGCGTGTCATACAGATCGCGATCGGGATGCAATGCTGCCAGCTCACCGAGGAGCGCGCGCATTTCCTGGTAAAACACAAACGGCGGCACGCTTGGCACATCCAGAAGCGAATCGAAACGCGCAGCAGCCTTGTTGAGTGCCTGAAGCCGAAGAATCTGCTCGAATTGGAGCCCGCGGAGTTGGTCGAGGCTGAATCCACCGCGAGTTACCTGCACGACCAGCTCCGACCGGCTTGCCTGTATTTGACCCGACAAATCGCGCACCAATTCCCGGAGCGTCGCCGAGCCGTTCAAGATCAGGCATGGCCCTACGAACTCGGGATCCTGACGCGGCAAGCCAACGTCCTCGCCCGCCGCGCGCGTCACACGCAGGAGCGGCAGAACCTCCAGATCCGATCGGTCTTCATGTTCGAGTAAAAGCCGGGCGTTAACGCGTCGCTCCAGCATAGGCTTGGGGTTGTCACCCGTATTTTCATCCGCCCATTCGCTCTCAACGACCCGATACAAAATTTTTGCCCGCGCATCGACATGCTGCTCCGGCGTAACTGCATTTGCGCGGGCGTTGAACCAAAGAGGCACGCCGAGATAAACCGTGAAACGCCCCATCGAGTCGAACGCCTGTTTGATATCCAGAGCCGGCAATTCCGCACTCCTCGGAAAATCGACCTCCAGCCCGCCCGGCATGATCGCCCGCAACCGATCGAATCGGATACGCATATTTTCCAGTTCATCCCGGGACAGCCGTGATTCAATAATTCCATAGGGATACGCCCATCCCAGCCGCCGTTCGGCGCCTGCCATTTCGAGAGCACTGCGTTGAAGCCGTTGGAGGTGATGAGGGAGGAGGAACAACCCTTCGTGCCAATGTATTTGCATAGAAAGCCGTCGCCAAAAAAGGGTGAAAAATAGAAACGCTAACGTCCGCGGCCCGCGCCGAGAACCAGATCCTCCGTGTAACTCACGATCGCATCGACGATCTGCTTTTCCACGGCCGGACCGTTGAGTTGATCCACCAGTTCAATGTATTTGCGCCAAAGTCGCTGTTCGCTGACGCCCATGAAACCGCCAGCCCCTCCGCACGCCGCGCGGATTTTTTCCGGCGCATACGTTTCCAAATGTCGCCTGGCATATGTCTCGCCTGCCGGACCGATGGCGGAAATGACGCCCGCGATCAACTGGCGTGTCTTTTCAAGCAATTGCGTAACCTCTGCGGTCGACAGCTCGGGGTCCCCGCTGAGGTAGATGCCGATCGTCTTGCGAAAGTCGCCCGGACGATCGCGACGGTAAAGCGAACGTGGCGCAGCGTTTTTCCAGAGATTCCAAATCAGATTGTCCAGCACCGCGATCATCTCGACCATCGCGCCGAGAAGCTTTCCGGCGCGTCCCGTCGAAATATCTTCGCTCGAAGCCAGCGCAAGACGCTGCAAAGTTTCTGGTGCAAGTTGCAAGCCACCCTCCACTGGCAGTGGAAAGATACCGGCGGCTTGCAATTTTTGAGCAAAGACAGCCCTTTCCTCGGCAGTAAGCTGCCCCGCTTGAGCTATCAGGCGATCCAGCGTCTCCTCCGGAGTCACTTCGACAATGGCCGGCAATGGTTGTTCTTCTTTCCCTTCGAGAGCTTCCACTGGAAACCGGCTTTCCAACACCGCCAGAAATTCCTCTTTCCGGCTCGCGTCCACTTCCTTCAATGCCTGTCGGACTTCTTCCACCAGATATTCGCGGCGGACCTCGGGCGCATCATCGGCAAAACTGGCCTGCAGCATTCGTAATCGTGCCCCCACCTCATCGGCCCACAACGCCACATCCGCAGAATAATTGATCACCCTTGGTGCTTTCATAAGTCGCCCGTATCCGCTCTTCCCACAAAGACTTCCATAAATCTTCCCCTGGAACCCCGCAATCAAAATTCCATCCAGTCTCGGGCGCTTGCCTACCACGGACGTTATTTTATTGCGCAACGCGAGAGACCGATGGTTTACAAAGATTCTCCAAAAAATGCATTTTAGTAAACCCGCCGTTGGAATGGGTGGGGCTACCCTGAATTTTATGATACCAAAAAGTATAATTCGAAAAATGGTGAGCTCGGCGCTTCTTGTCTGCTCCTGCTCCGCTTGGGCCGATCCTTTGGCCGATAAAGTCTATGCTGAAACAGACCTCAACCACGACGGTAAGGTCACAGCTGCGGAATTCGTCGATCACATCCTAAAAGTTTCCTTCACCCGACTTGATGCCGACAAGGATGGAAAAATCACCCCATCGGAATGGGCTTTGGTGGAGAAAGGCTCCAGTGCAAAAGCGGATTTTGCAGCGCTGGATATCGACAAGGACGGAGCCGTCGAAGTGACGGAATTTGTCCTGAACCCTGGCAAACGCGAGGTCCTGGGAAAGATCTTCCTTACCGTGGACCCAAACGATGACGGCGTGCTTACCGTGAAAGAAATCCCTGCCAACGAAAAGAACTAACGAAGATGATGCGATTCAAATTTTTTCCTAGTGTGTTGTTGTGCGCCGCTGTGACATTGACCGGCTGTGAAACTGCTGGCCCTGGCGAACGCAGCGGAACGGCGCTGGGAGCGCTGGCGGGTGCGGGTCTTGGCGCGATCCTTGGCAACAATGTTCATGGTCTGGGCAGCGGGGAAGGCGCCGTCGCCGGTGCGCTTATAGGCGGCCTGGTTGGCAACCGGATGGGTGCACAAAAAGATGAGATCAACGACTTGAGAGGGCAGGCCCACACCATCAACGTGAATGTGCGCAACAGCGATGGAAGCTATGTTCCGGTTCTCATCCGTCAGATTGGCCCAAGTTCATGGCAGGGCCCTCGGGGCGAAATCTACAACAGTTTTCCGACTCAGGCTCAGCTGGCACGCCGTTACGCGGTGTAAGTCCCCAGCCTGAAAGAACCCGTCATCGGTGGAGCCGCAGGGGAGGACAGGCCGCTGGCCTGTACCTTCGGCGGCTCGCCGACTGGGAATCGTTTCAGTCTGCAGCCAAGCTTTCGTGGAAGATCCAGACTATCGGCATTACGGACCATTGGTCTGTCCTCCCCTCATTTGACTTCCCGTCTACATCGGCGATTTTCGACACCCCACTCGACATGGAAAAACCCGTTCAAAGCCATGCGCCTCGCACGATTTCTCAACGAAGGCAGGACTACGTTCCTGCTGGCCATCCCCATGATGGCAGGTCAGGCGGGCCAGATGTTAATCGGCATTACCGATACAACGATGGTCGCCCGTGTGGGAGTGTATCCGCTCGCAGCGGCGGCGTTCGCACAGAACTTAATCGGGTTTTGTTTCGTGACCGGACTGGGATTGCAAATCCCGATATCGATTCTCGCGTCACAAGCGCGGGGCGCGGGTGATCCGCGGACTGCCGGTGAAACCCTTCGCCACGGACTGGCGATCGGCATATGCACCGGGCTCGGGATCGCTCTTTCACTGACGACGCTGTCGTTTTTCCTCAGCCATTTCGGGCAGGACCCGGAGGTTGTGCGGGAGGCGGCACCGTTTTTACGAATCGTCGCGTGGTCGTTGCTGCCGACGATGATCGAGGTGGTCATGAAGCAATTTTGCGATGCGATGGGCCGTCCCTCGCTACCTATGACCATCGTTTTCGGCGAAGTATTGCTCAATATTTTTCTGAACTGGGTACTCATTTTCGGAAACCTGGGCGCGCCCGCTCTCGGCCTCACCGGTGCAGGGATCGCAACGCTCATCGCGCGGACGACAGCGGCAACGACGCTGGCAACGATCGTTCTAGGATCGGGATTCTTCCGCGAATACCTGCCTGCACGCTGGCTTATCCCCATCGACTGGCAGCGTATCGGCCGGATGCTGACCCTGGGCGTGCCTATTTCCTTGTCACTTTTGATGGAAGTCGCCGCATTTGGGACGGCGGCGCTCATGATGGGCTGGATCAGCGCCCAGACTCTGGCAGCGCATCAAATTGCGATCAGCTGCGCGGCGTTCACGTTCATGTTTCCGCTCGGGATTTCGATGGCAACGCGGATCCGTGTGGGTCACGCCCGAGGCGCTGGCGAACGGGAACGGTTGCCGTGGATCGGCTTCAGTTCGCTGGCCCTGGCTGCAGTCATGATGGGAACATTCGCCACGGTTTTTCTCCTGTTCGGCAATGAACTCGTAGGCCTTTTCGTAAAAGACCCGGACGTAGTCGCGTTGGCGGCTTCGCTCCTGTTCGTGGCTGCCGTTTTCCAGATTTTCGACGGGCTGCAAGTGGTCGGAGGCGGTGCGTTGAACGGCCTGGGCGATGTGCGCATTCCAACGGCTGCCGCGTTTGTTGCGTATTGGATCATCGCGCTGCCTTCGGCATATGTGCTGGCGTTCAAAATGGGCGCAGGCGGAGAAGGCATTTGGTGGTCGCTCGCCGCGGGTCTGGCCGCCGCATCGGTGTTCGCTATTACGCGTTTCTGGTGGTTGACCGTGAGAGAGCAATGCAAAGGGAACGCCTTGGACCAAGGAAGGGCGATTTCCCAATCGTCCCTGGGCGGTTAGAAACCGCCACTCCTTGGCGCTGGTCGGAGTGCAAGGAGGGGCGATTTTTAATCGCCCCTTTTCAGCGGTTAGAAACCGCCGCTCCTTGACTCAGAGCAACTTCACGAAACGCTGACCGGGCAGCTGTTTGACAAAGTGTTTCATTTCCAAGGCAAGGAGCGTGGACATCACTCTGGCAGGTGCCAATCCACACGTGGCGATGATTGCATCGGCCGGCGTTTCGTCGCCGCTGATAGCGTCGTAAACGGCCTGTTGATCGTCGCTTAACCCGGCGGGCGCGCTACGCTCGAGTCGCGGCTCCTCACGAAACAATGTGCCCATGTCGTCGAGAATATCAGAAGCATCCATGACGAGTTTGGCGCCCTGCTGGATGAGTCGGTTCGAACCGAGTGAGTTCGGACGGTCGATGGGCCCAGGAACGGCGTAAACGGTCCGTCCCTGGTCGATAGCCATATTCGCGCTGATCAACGCGCCACTGTTAAGGCCAGCTTCAACAACGAGCGTGCCGAAACTCCAACCGCTGATGATCCGGTTGCGCATGGGAAATGTCTGCCGGTCAGGCTGAACGGTCATGGAAAACTCCGATACAACAGCGCCGTTGGCGGAGATTTTCTCGGCGAGCTCCCGGTTTTCCGGCGGGTAAAGGTAATGAAATCCGCCTCCCACCACCGCGACAGTGCGCCCTTTCGCGGCCAATGCCCCAAGGTGTGCCGCGGTATCAATGCCGCGCGCCAAACCGCTGACAACCGTGAGGCCTGCGTACGCGATTTGATAGGAGAGTTTCCGGGCGGACTCGAGACCGTAATGAGTCGTCTTTCGTGAACCGACGACGCCAATGGCGTGATGATCCTTTTCAGAAAGCCGTCCCCAAACGTAGAGAACCGTTGGCGGATCGTGAATTTCGCGCAGCAACTTCGGATACACCGCATCTTCTTGTGTCAAAACCGTCGCGCCAAAGTCCCGGACACGGGCAAGCTCTGCGGAAAGATCGATCCGGTTTTCCCAATCCGAGATTTCTACGGCTGTCTCGGGTCCGATGCCGTCTATTGATTGAAGTTCATGACGTTTCGCCGCCAGAATTCGTTCAGGCGACCCAAAGACTTCGCGCAATCGCCGGATTCGGACAGGGCCGATCTTGGCGATCATGTTGAGCGCAATACAGGCCTCCGTATGAGTCACGGCGGAAAACTATCGGTTTACCACAAGGCCTTCAATCTTCCTCTTAACTCTTCCCTCGACCTCGGCTTCGAGAGTGACTGCAGAGTTGGAGTAGTAAATTACGATCACGAGCAAAGATTATTTACGCAGCGCCTCGATCTCCTGCTCAATGTCGGCAGGTGTAACATCTGTTGAAACGAACGCTTCGCCGATTCTCGGCGCCAAAACGAAACGAATCGCGCCTTCCTCGAATTTTTTGTCTTTTTGCAGCGCACCGACAATGTCGGCCGTCGCAATGCCGTCCGGAAGGCGGGTCGGGAGGCTGAATTTCTGGAGAAGCTCAACGATCTCCGATGCTTCTCTTTCGGAAAGCCCCGCCTTTTTCGCCGACAATCTCGACGCGGCGACCATCCCAAGGCTGATCGCCTCTCCGTGCAAAAGGACGCCATAACCCGCGGCATTCTCAATTCCGTGCCCGATGGTGTGCCCGAAATTGAGCAGTGCCCGGATGCCCGTTTCCTCGCGTTCGTCCGCCGCAACGACCGCGGCCTTGATCTCTACATTGCGGCGAACAACGGCGTCCAAATCTCTGCGGTCAAACGACTTGAGCCGTTCAAACAAATCGGCATCCCGGATGACGGCGTGTTTGATGATCTCGGCAAAACCTTCGTTGAACTCGCGATCCGGCAACGTGTCGAGCGTCGCAGTATCCGCCACTACAAGACGCGGCTGATGAAACGCGCCCACCAGATTCTTCCCGGCTGCAAGATTGATTCCCGTTTTTCCTCCCACGGAGCTGTCTACCTGCGCCAGAACCGTTGTGGGGATTTGGACAAATGGGATCCCCCGAAAATAAATCGCCGCTACAAATCCCGCCAGATCTCCCACGACCCCACCACCCAAAGCCACAACCCACGCTTTTCGGTCCAACCCCGCAACCGCCATCCGTTGGCACAAATCCTCTGCGACCACGAACGATTTGCTTTTTTCTCCGGACGCCACCGTCAGCAACAGCGGATCGAAACCGGCATCCCGGAGACTCGTGGCCGTCTGTCCTCCATAGAGACCACCCACGATACTGTCCGTGATTACCGCACATTTTCTTCCCAAACGGAGCGGTTTCGCGAGTTCTCCCAACAAGCCCAGCAACCCGCGGCCGATGCGGACTTCGTAAGACCGATCAGCGAGGAGAACTGGGACTGAATGCACATTTTTACAGACCATTATCGTCGTAAACCCATCGCTTCTTACCACCTCCTGCTGAGGCCGCTGAGCTGCTATCTTGAAACTTGACTACAGTAATGTCCTCGGTGTGCCCGTCCGCAAATAATACGTTTATCCGTTTACGGGAGCTATGCGAGCCGCGGTCGCCAGTTCCGGCTGAACTTGAAGTAACCAAAACGTCGGCATTTCCCAAGCCATTGTATAAAAGGGCGCTATTATCGACAATCGTCGGGGCGAGCAAAATCAGGCTGCTCGGATAGTTGATTTTGGTGCTGTCCAATCCCAAAAGGTTGGATCCGCTATTGCCGATTGTCCCATTGATTCCGTAACTTACCGGCGCGGTGGCTGCGACTTCCGAAGCAACCCTCGTGTCAAACGGCGATTTGAACACTTTCCAAGCGGGCACGTAGGTCGGATTCAATTGTTGTGGCCACACCGTGCTGCCGCCGGAAGGGAAATCCCCATTGTTATCTCCCTTGTAAGTTTGCACGCCCAAGCCAATCTGCCGCAGATTGCTCGCGTCACTAATCGCCCTTGATTTTTCCTGCGCCTTTTGGAAAACGGGCAATGCGATGCTTGCCAGGATGCCGATTATGGTGATAACGACCAGCAGTTCGACCAGCGTGAAGCCACGGAGAGAAGTTTTCATGGGAGGGGGCTAACGGATTCGAAATGGCAAAAGTCTAGTCGCCAGAAATTGAAAATAAAGCGGATTATCGCGGGCTGTAGCGTCGCTCCATGAGCGATGGGAAACCACATAGGACGCCATCATCTGTGCGTCGGCACAGACCGACGCTACAAAGTTACTTGCGCGCCCCACGGATCATGCTACTAATTTTCCCCGCTTCACTCCAAACAATGCTCGGGTGGTGAAATGGCAGACACGTACGTTTGAGGGGCGTATGCCGAAAGGCGTGGGGGTTCAAGTCCCCCCCCGAGCACCATTCAAGTCCAAGTCTTAAGCTTGTAAGTTTTAAGGACGACCCTTCGAATGGCGATTTTCGCATGGTTCCGGTGAGTCTTAAGACTTACAAACTTCAGGCCTAAGACTGAGGTCAGGATGGACGCACCGAAACAATGTTGGAAAATCGCAGCCGATACCGGCGGAACGTTCACAGACTGCCTGGCCGTCGATCCTTCTGGAAAGCGTCATCGCGTTAAAGTTCTTTCCCGCAGCGCGTTACGCGGAATAATTCAAGAAATTCAGACCGGCGGCCGCACGCTGCGCGTGAAACAGGATTGGGGCGCACCCGACAATTTCGTGAGGGACTTCGAATTTCGGATTCTGGGAGAAAGCTCCGGTCCACGCGTCGAAGGATTTTCCAGTTCCGACGGTATCCTCGAGTTGGAATCTCCTGTAACAGTCCCACCGGGAACGCCTTTCGAGGTGATTTCACCCGAGGAAGCACCGGTCCTGGCGGCGCGACTGATCACGCAAACGGTTCCCGACCAACCATTGCCGCCGGTCGAACTGCGTGTTGCCACCACGCGCGGGACAAACGCACTGCTGGAGGAACGCGGCGCACGCGTTGCGCTTTTCATCACGAAAGGCTTCGGAGACCTGCTAAAGATCGGCACACAACAGCGGCCGGATTTGTTTGCATTGAAAGTCGAGACGCCGCGCCCCCTCACCCATCGTGTCATCGAAGTCAACGAACGTCTCGACTCCGAGGGCAACATCCTGGTTCCGCTGGAGATACCTGATGTCGAGTCACTTAAAACCGACTGCGATACCGCAGCGGTCGCGTTCCTGCACAGTTATCGAAACCCGATTCACGAAGAAAAACTGGCCGCGCGACTTCGTGAAACAGGTTTCCAATTTGTTTCGCTGTCCAGCGAGCTGGCACCCGCCATCAAAATCCTTCCGCGGGCGCAAACGGCGGTTGCAGATGCCTATCTCGGACCCGTGATGGACCGTTATTTGTCAGGCATCCAATCCGCGCTGAACGCCTCGGGATCGTCTCTGCTTGTGATGACGAGCGCAGGCGGACTCATTCCTTCGGCTGATTTTCGTCCCAAAGACAGCCTGCTCAGCGGTCCGGCGGGCGGCGTCATCGGCGTTGCAGCAGCTGCCAAAAGTGCCGGATTTTCGAGCGCGATCGGTCTCGACATGGGCGGCACAAGCACGGATGTCTGCCGTTGGGCAGGAAAACTCGAATACCGTTTCCAGCATGAAGCCGGCCGGGCAAAGCTGATGGCTCCGGCCCTGAAAATCGAGACCGTCGCCGCAGGCGGAGGTTCAATCTGTGGTGTGGATCCTGAAACTGGGCGGCTTTTCGTCGGTCCTGAAAGTGCCGGAGCGAATCCGGGGCCGGCGTGCTACGGCTGTGGCGGCCCGCTCACCCTCACCGATGTCAATCTGCTTATCGGACGGCTCGACCCGGCACGGTTCGGACTACCTGTGGACGTCGCTGCCGCACGTGCAGCAGCGGAAAGAGTCCGTGAAGTCGCCGATCTGGATTTGCAGACTTTGCTTCTCGGTTTTTTGGAAATCGCCAACGAGCGCATGGCTGCCGCGATTTCCCGGATTTCCGTTCGGGAAGGCTATGACCCTGGGGAGTCGATCCTGGTGGCGTTCGGCGGCGCGGGCGGTCAGCACGCGTGCGCAATCGCCGACCAGCTCGGGATGACCCAGGTGTTGTGCCCAAGCGAAGCCGGCCTGCTGAGCGCATCGGGGCTGCTTGATGCAGCGGTCGAACGTTTTGCTGAAAAGCAGATCCTGCGTCCGATGGCCCAAGTCGATCTGGAAACGGAATTCGGCCCGTTGATCTCGGCAGCGAGGGAAAAATTGACCGCTTCGTCGCCCCAAAATATTGAAATCCGCAAGATTGCGCAGCTTCGCCTGAGTGGTCAGGAGACACCGTTGGACATGGAGTTTTCCAGTGCCAACGACATTGTCACCGAATTCCAAACCAAGTACCGGACCATTTACGGCTACTTTCCCGAAGGACGAGAGATCGAAGTCGCCGGGTTACGCGTCGTGGCTTCGACTGGGATTACAGCTTCGGATCGGGAGAACTTCGACTCAGGCGAAAAAATCGTCGGGCCCGCACTTTTGCAGGACCGGTTTGCCACCGTTTTGGTGGATACCGGATGGAAGGCAGTGCGCGGAAACCGCGACTCGCTACTGCTGGAGACATTTGAGTTCCAGCCGCCTGGACGATTAAGCAAGCGCTCGTCCCTGGGAATTGACCTCGAACTTTTCACTCATCGCTTCGAAACCATCGTCGCCGAAATGGGTGTATTGCTGCAACGGACTGCTTTCTCCACAAACATCAAAGAGCGCCTCGATTTTTCCTGCGCTCTTCTAGACGCCGATGGCCAATTGATCGTGAACGCGCCGCATATCCCCGTCCATTTGGGAGCGCTTGGACTATGCGTGCGCACAGTTGCGTCGCGCCTGGAACTCGGTCCCGGTGACATGGTCGTAACCAATCATCCCGCCGCGGGCGGCTCACATTTACCGGATGTGACGGTAATCAGTGCCGTGTTCGACAGCAACGGGTCGCGACTTGGCTATGTTGCCAATCGAGGGCATCATGCGGAAATAGGCGGAATCTCGCCGGGCTCGATGTCTCCCGCGGCGCGGATTCTGGAGGAGGAAGGCGCCATCTTACCTCCGATGTACTTGTTTCGGGCGGGACGCGCCTGTTTCGACGACGTACGGACAGCGCTGCTGAACGCGCCATTTCCGACACGCGCCGTAGAAATCAATCTCGCAGATCTAAAGGCGCAGGCCGCGGCGAACCGGAACGGCATTGCAGCGCTGGAGTCGCTTGCAACACGTTTCGGGGCGGACCGTGTGCGATTTTTCATGTCGGAGATCAAACGTCAGGCTGCCGATGCAATGCGAACGCGGCTGCGGAACTTTCTGCCAGGCAACTACTCAGCGACGGAAAAACTCGATGACGGAACGCAAATCGCTCTGGAACTCCGAGTTACCTCAGCCCATCTGGAAGTCGATTTTTCAGGAACATCCGTCGCGCATCCCGGAAACCTCAACGCTACGGCCGCGATCGTTCGAAGCGCGTTAATTTATGTGCTGCGGCTCTGGGTTCAGCATCCGTTGCCGTTAAATGAAGGACTACTGGAGCCGGTTTCAATTCACCTGCCCGTTTGCTTTTTGAATCCTGCCACGGATGTCGCTGTCGCGGCAGGGAACGTGGAGACGAGTCAACGCCTGGTGGACACATTTCTTCGCGCCCTTGGCGTTTTGGCAGGCGGTCAAGGCACAATGAATAATCTCCTCTTCGGCAACAACCGCGTGAGCTATTACGAAACGATCGGCGGCGGGTGCGGTGCGGGACCGGGCTTCGAAGGAGCGAGCGGAGTGCACAGCCACATGACAAACACCGCGATCACGGATCCGGAGGTTTTGGAGTTCCGCTTTCCGGTGCGACTGGAACGGTTTGCAATTCGCAAAGGCTCGGGCGGCGCCGGAAAGTTTCGGGGTGGTGACGGGTTGATTCGTGAGATGACCTTTCTGGAGCCTGTAACGTTGTCGCTTTTGACGCAACATCGCGTCGAGGAGCCATTTGGAATAGACGGCGGCAAAGCAGGAAAACGGGGACGCCAGTACGTTCTGAAAGTCACCACAGGGGAACAGATCACTCTTGGGTCAATGGCATCCATCGATCTCGAAACTGGCGATCGCTTGATCGTCGAGACACCGGGCGGCGGCGGCTGGGGAAAGGCCGAAAAGTAGACCCCATTCTCTAAACAAAATAAATTTTACTTTGGCAAATCGTCGTCGCGGCGTTTTTTACAAGGAGGGGCGCTTTCCAAGCGCCCGTTTTCAGGCGGTTGGAAACCGCCTTTCCTTGGGTTCTCCGCTCGAAACCGCCGTGTTCAGTACTGTTTACCAAAGCAAAAAGCCGCAACCCGATGATCGAGCGGCGGCTTTCTGAAAAAACTGAAATTGGCGATTAACGCTTCGAGAACTGGAAGCGCTTGCGAGCGCCCGGCTGACCGGACTTCTTGCGTTCCTTCATACGCGGGTCACGGGTGAGAAGACCGTCTTCTTTCAACGTGCCGCGGAGCGTCGCATCGAATTGGATGAGCGCCCGGGAAACAGCGAGCTTTACAGCACCCGCCTGTCCGTTGACACCACCGCCGGAAGTGTTCACACGAACGTCAAACTGATTGATCGTCTTTGCCGTGTGGAAAGGATGCAGAATCGTGTTCTGCAGATTGAGGGTGGGAAAATAATCTTCGAAGCTCTTGCCGTTGACTTCGATTTTGCCGGTGCCCGGCGTGAGGCGGATGCGGGCAACCGCGGTTTTGCGGCGTCCGGTGGCGATGAATTCCTGCGACATAAAGTTTTTGTATTGAGGTCAGTTAAATTCAGGAAACGGCAATGGGAGCCGGGTTCTGTGCAACGTGCGGATGCTCGCCGCCAGCGTAAACTTTGAGCTTCGTATAAACCGAGCGCCCCAGGCGATTGTGAGGAATCATGCCGCGAACGGCGCGTTCCACAAGAAGTTCCGGGCGACGCTCACGACGGGCCTTGAAAGTCTCGGATTTATGGCCACCGACAAAGCCGGAGAAACTCATGTACTCTTTGGCGACTTCTTTCTTGCCGAGGACCTTAACCTGGCTGGCGTTGATGACGACGACAAAGTCGCCCGTATCAACGTGCGGAGTGAAAATGGCTTTGTGTTTGCCGCGAAGCAGCGTCGCAGCGCGTTCGGCCACGCGTCCGAGCACCTGGTCCTTCGCGTCGATGACCCACCAGTTACGGGTCACTTCGTTGGCCTTGGCAGAAAAAGTTGTCATAAAATCCGTCTTTCGTGAGGGGCGGGAAAGTATTGAGGTTGCTGGGATGTGTCAACCGGGAATTAGCGGAAACTTTGAGCTTTGCTCTTGGCAGAGCCCTCCTTCGCGCCCCGAAGACACCAAACATTAAAGTTCCAGCTGCAGCCCTTCGTAGCAGCGTCCCTTTAAATCCTGCCGACGATTTAGCATCAAAAAACGATTTCCCCAACGCTTTCTTGCGTCTTTACCAAAGAAACTTCAAAATCACGGCCGATATCACATGGAACCCAGTCCGGCACAACTGGATGAACATGGACACAGCGAACGCGGAAAACGCTTACAGGAAGGCGGCCCTGGATTCCAGGCCACCCAATGGAGCGTTCTCGCATTGGCCGCGCAAAGCAATTCCCCTGGGGCTTTGCGGGCGCTGGATGATCTGTGCCGCGCCTATTGGCAGCCTCTTTGCCGGTTCATTCAGGCGCAAGGCGCTTCCGAAACCGATGCGCAGGATTTAACACAGGTGTTTCTGGTCAATTTCATCAACAACAAGTCCCTTATTCGGGCAGACCCGCTCAAAGGTCGATTCCGCAACTTTCTTCTCAGCTCGCTGAAAAACTTTCTCCACGACGAATGGGACAAGCGCAACGCCGCGCGGCGAGGCGGCGGTCAGCTGCTCGTTTCACTCGATGCCACCCATGTTCCGTCTTTCGAACCGGCGAACCGGGCGGTCGGCGATGCCCATTTCGACAAAAGCTGGGCTATCACCTTGCTCGACCGGGCCATTAGCGAAATCCGCCACCGCTGGGAGGAACGAGGCAAACTGGAAACCTTCCAAGCGCTGGAATGTTACCTCGCCGGCACCGACGAAACCGACGACTACGCCAACGCAGCGGAGAAACTCGGCGTTTCAATCCCAGCTGTTACCGCACTCATCCACCGGCTCCGCAAGGAATACCGGGAAATCCTCCGGGCTGAAGTAGGCCGCACGGTGAGTGATCCTCAAGCCATCAACGCCGAACTCAGGCATCTCTGCCTGGCGTTGACGACGTGAACGAAATAACGCTGACTCCCATTCGCAATCTTACTCTGTTTTTGGGCGCAGACCGCAACCGATCGCGAGTAAGATTGCCCAGCCCATGACCTGCCGGATTTGCGGGATAAAGATCGAAGACGGATCCCGCGTTACCGTCTGTCCAGCCTGCCTCCTCTCCACTGCGATCACAGTCGAATCGGAGCAGCCCGTTCCGGCCACACCAGCGGCATTCAAAAATTACAATATCCTTACCCGGGACGATGGCAGTTACTGCGAGCTCGGCCGGGGCTCCATGGGCATTACATATAAGGCACTCGACAAAAGCCTTCACAGCCACGTCGCGATCAAGGTCATTCATGCCCCACTCCTGGATCATCCGGGCGTCCGCGAGCGTTTTGTCCTCGAAGCGAGGTCCGCTGCGAAACTTCAGCATCCCAACGTAGCCTCGGTATTCCATCTGGAGACCGACGGCTCGACAGCATTTTACGTGATGGAATATGTCGATGGCGAAAACCTCGACGGCGTTATCCGCCGCAAAGGCCGTCTCGCCCCTCAAGCCGCACTTTCCATCGCCTCACAGATAGCGCGCGCGCTCGGCGCCGCCGACAAGCAGCATCTAATCCATCGTGATATCAAGCCCTCAAATATCATGATCAAAACCGAGGAGGATGGCGGTTTGCTCGTAAAAGTAATCGACTTCGGCCTCGCAAAGTTCCGTGATGCCCAGCTCGACCTCACCCAGGAGCCATTTGTTGGCACGCCACGATTCGCCAGCCCTGAGCAATTTGCGGGCAAACCCGTAGACATTCGGTCCGATATCTATGCCGTTGGCCTTACCCTCTGGCACATGCTTACCGGCAATCCCCCGGTTTCGGTATCTCGTTCGGCCTCCAAACCCGCGGCTCCTCCCACTCTACAGCTCCCTTTCGACCAACTCGCATCCGTCCCACGTCCCATTCAGCGCCTCGTGCGCAAGATGCTTGACCTCGATCCGAACGGTCGCCCACAAAGTCCGGCGCAGCTCCTCATCGAAATCAAGGAATGTCAGGACGCGATCCCCCGTGATCCCACTGCGTCGTGGGCAACCGAGCCTGGGCCACGGCGGCGCATTCATTGGTCCCTGCCGATCTTCGTGGCGCTCTTATTGGCAGCGATTGTTGGCACCGTCTGGTTCTTCGCCCTGCGCCAGCCGCTTCCCAAGTCATCCGGACCATCCCTCGTCGTGCTCCCTTTCGAGAACTTGGACAACGATCCCAAGAACGCGTGGTTTTCCAACGCATTGACCGAGGAAATCACGACTCGCCTCGCACAGATCCCCTCCCTGAAAGTCGTGTCCCGCAGTTCCGCCCAGAGTTACGCTGGCACAACCAAGCGCCCGCCCGAAATCGGCCGCGAATTGGGAGTTGGCACTATCCTGGAAGGCAGCGTCTCCCGCCATGGCGACTCCGCGCACATCAGCGTCCGCCTCATCGATGTCGCCACCGATCGCATCCTGGTTGCCACGACATACGACTGGGATATGAAAGAAATTTCGACGATCCAGACCGACCTGGCGGAGAAAATCTCCGAAGCTCTCCACACGACCTCTGGAGAAAGCAACGACTAGA